>JAYKJL010000195.1:0-65324 GCA_035285725.1 Nostocales cyanobacterium 94392
GACTCGTAATGAAAGGGATTTTGAGGGGATAGAAATTGTGGTTTTTAATCCTTTTAATGAAACACGGGATTAAAGCATTGTCAATTGCTATAGAAATCCAAACCTACCTCAATAATCGAAACTGCGATCGCAGCACTTACTACTTCAACCGCCAAATTTTGATGGTCTTGTCAAAACCACTACTGACAAGAGTTTTACCATCTGGGCTAAAGGCGACGGAACGAACCGAGGCGGAATGCCCTGTGTTCGCGTAGCGTTCCAAAGGAAGGGTACGGATTAGCTCTCCGGTTGCGAGATTCCACAGTTTGATTGTCTTGTCAAAGCTACCACTGGCAAGGATTTTGCTATCTCGGCTGATGGCGACGGAAATAACCGAGTCAGAATGCCCGGCGAGGGTACGGGTAGTTTGCGGATTCCACAGTTTGATAGTGCCGCCACTACTACCACTGGCAAGAAGATTGCCATCTGGGCTAAAGGCGACGGAATTAACCCAGTCAGAATGCTCTGCGAGGGTGCGGATTAGCTCTCCGGTTGCGAGATTCCACAGCTTGATGGTGTTGTCAAAACTACCACTGGCAAGAATATTGCCATCTGGGCTGATGGCGACGGAATTAACCCAGTCAGAATGCTCTGTGAGGGTTTTTTGTAATAAAATTCTGCTTGGTATGCTGGTGCTTGGTATGCTGGTATTTATAGATATCGGATTAGTTGGAAACAAGCCATAACGAACAAAGCCATATATTTGAGTTCCAACTAATGCGATCGCAGCACCCAGCAGTAATATTTTTCTGAAATTAAAATTTTGTTTAGATAGCTTTTTTAATAGTCCTTGTGGTGCTGTTGATATTGATGCTGGTGAATGAGGAATTACGGTAGAAGCTAAAGGTGATACTGGGGTTGCAATTACTGGCTGGAAATTCAAATCTTGTAAAACTTCTCCAACCGACTGATAGCGCTGCTGATATTCTTCCTGCAACAATTTATCCAGAATTTGCCCCAATTCTTCACTCACTGCTTGCTGTAAATGCTGTCTCCAATTCCTCACCCACCCATAACCTTGACTTTTCCACAATTGCCAAGGATGAATTCCACTCAACAAATGAAAGCAAGTAGCACCCAAACTATATAAATCGCTGGCTGGATAAACTTTTCCATCCTGCATTTGCTCCAACGGTGCATAACCAAAGGTTCCAATTGTTGTTCCTTTTGCTGTCATCACTGTTTTTGTAAGTTGCTTGGATGCACCAAAGTCAATTAAAACAATTTTGCCATCTCCACGCTGAATTATATTATCTGGCTTAATATCTCGATGAATAACTTTCTGCTTGTGTACAACCTGGAGAATATTTAACAAATCCTGCAATAAATCCCGTATCTTTCCCTCGCTGAAAGTTCCTTGCTGTTTCAATTCCTTGAGTAAATTCTGCCCATCGATAAATTGCTGCACCAAATATAAACGGCTATCTTCTTGAAAATAAGCCAACAGCGCGGGAATTTGTGGGTGTTCTCCTAACTGTTGTAGTCTTCTCGCTTCCTCTTCAAATAATTCTGTTGCTTTTTGTAGTGCTGCGGTTTCTTGAACTTGTGGTGCAAATTGCTTAATAACGCATTTTTCATCCAATTTGTCAATATCTTCTGCCAAATAGGTTTTGCCAAAACCACCACCACCCAAGGATTTAACCGGACGATAGCGGTTTCTCAGTATTACTAAGGGAACATGGCAATTGGGGCAATATTTTGTACCATCAGGTACGGAAGGATTATGACAAGCTGGGTTGAGGCAACAGAGCATGACTGTATATTTACTGGCAGATGGAAGTATTATCAAGCATTTACCAGGATTTGTCAGTATAATCATTACTTATTTTTCTATCTGGGTTAATTTATTATTTTCAGCTATGTTGCTTTTATGACAATCAACGTTCCAATTCCCTACAATAGCTTCCGGTGGAACAGCTTGATTAAGAAAATATTTTGCCATCGATTTGACTTAGGCAAAATAAATTGTCTCCATCCCATTCCCAATTCCCGATTCCCCATCCCCAATCCTTCATCATATGTAAAATAAAGATGACCGAAACCTGAAGGATTAATCCAAGCAATGGCAGAAGAAACCAATAAAAATGAAGCAGGAGACGCTATTCCTAGTACTGTAGAGGAAAAAGCGCCGGAAGTCGCTAGAAACGCTCCTAGTACAGATTCTCCCGAAACCACAGATATTCCATCTGCAAACGCACCCGATCCCAAAGCTGCTAAAGCTAAACCCGCAGCCAAAGCAGCAGGTGATAAGAAGCCCGCAGCAGCTAAGAAAGAAAAACCCCCAGCGGTGGAAGATAAACCGTTTGAGGAGTTTATGCAGCAGGATTATTTACCTGCTCTAGCTACTGCGATCGCCGATGAAGGTGTGGAAGATTTACATTTAGATTTTGCCAAGCAGAAGCTGAACATTCCTGGGTACGAGAAAGAATCGGAATGCTGGCAAGTTTTGGGTAAATTCCGAAATGGCTTGCGTCAATTTAACGTTTATTTTCCCGATGAAGATATTAAGGGGAAAAAAGCGTTTTCTTGTAACGAAGGCACAAAACCCAGCACTCTCGAATCGTTTTTAATTGACGAACGTAGAATTACTCTAGACTTAATGGTATTTGGAGTAGTACAGCGTTTGAACGGACAGAAGTGGTTGGGAAGAAATTAAGTAAGTTCGTGAAAAATATAAGTAACGGCTCCATTATCGGGGCTGTTTCCTATGTCTACATAACCCGATTTATGCATTTCTTTTAAAGTTGTTTCTACCTGTGAAAATGTAGCACCTGTTTCTATCACTCCTTGAGTGACGCTCAATTTACCACCGCGACGTTCGGCTGCTTTGAGCAACTCTATCATCAGGGTTTCTTGAGGAGAATGATAGATTTCTGATGCTACAGCTTGATAACTTTCTGCTACACCAAAAGGCGATAAACCAGCTTTTAATCTTAATTTAATTTCCCTTTCTTCTACCATATTAGGAATGAGAAATAAATCTACAAATTGACCCAAGCCGAACAAACCAAGGGTAAACATCCATAGCAAACCTGTGGCGATTTTACCGTTGTACAAACGGTGCAATCCACCTGTAAATCCTAAAAAACCCAACAAGTTGAGTATATAAGATATTTTGAGGCGCTCTTTTTCTTTTTCTTTATCTCTGACTTCAACCTTCATTTGATTTCAACTCCACAGAACTCTTCAGGTAACTGGAATTTTTGTAATTGTTTTTTAGTTAATAATTATCTATATTAACAATCAAATTTGAATCTGGTATTTTTAGATATCGCTCAAATTGGTTAACTTGATAAAAATCAGCTATAATAGAAAACTTTTTTTTTATTTTTATTTATGAAATCCGATAGAATCCATGACGATATACTATATATATAATAAGTATTTATTGCTGGCTCTGAATCGCGATCGCAAAAATCCTCGATTACAAATTATTAACTAAAATCAAATTTAGAAAACCAAATGGAAAATCATTGACTTTTAGCATTTACGCCTATCAGCACCATAAATCCGGTTTATTTTAGATTTACAGGTCTGTATATTAAAGGTCAAAGGTTAAAGGTTAAAGGTTAAAGGTCAAAGGTCAAAGGTTAAAGGTTAAAGGTTAAAGGTTAAAGGTTAAAATTTTCCCCTTGTCTCCCCATCTAATTTGTTGCAACTCTTAACGTTTCACCTGGTGATTACTACCTGCTCCTTGGTAAACTGATATTTATACTTAAACGCAATATTTTCGTATCCCAATTTTTAGACGTGGCAGCACGCCCCGTCTACTAGTTCAGCCTATATACACCCGATACTTATAACAATCAGGACATGGTAGATTCCCTACAAAAACCAGGCTTTGAAGAAATACGTCCGGGTATTAAAGTCCCAGCGAAGGAAACTTTGTTGACACCCCGGTTTTATACCACCGACTTTGATGAGATGGCACGAATGGACATCTCAGTTAATGAAGACGAGTTGCAAGCGATTCTCGAAGAGTTTCGCGCTGATTACAACCGCCATCATTTTGTTCGGGATGCAGAGTTTGAGCAATCCTGGGAACATATTGATGGGGAAACTCGCCAATTATTTATTGAGTTTTTAGAACGTTCTTGTACGGCAGAATTTTCCGGGTTTTTGCTGTATAAAGAATTAGGTCGTCGTCTCAAAGGAAAAAGCCCAGTTTTAGCTGAATGCTTTAATTTGATGTCGCGGGATGAAGCGCGTCATGCTGGTTTCTTGAATAAAGCGATGTCAGATTTTAATATGTCGCTGGATTTGGGATTTTTAACCAAGAGTCGCAAATACACTTTCTTCAAGCCAAAATTCATCTTTTACGCTACGTATCTTTCTGAAAAGATTGGTTATTGGCGGTATATCAATATTTATCGTCATTTAGAAAAGCATCCCGAAGATCGGATTTATCCGATTTTCCGATTCTTTGAAAACTGGTGTCAAGATGAAAACCGCCACGGTGACTTTTTCGATGCGATAATGCAGGCGCAACCCCAAACCTTAAATGATTGGAAAGCACGGTTATGGTGTCGCTTCTTCTTGTTGTCGGTATTCGCCACCATGTATTTAAACGATATTCAGCGTCAAGATTTTTATGCTGCCATTGGTTTAGATGCGCGGGAATATGATAAAGACGTAATTGAAAAAACCAACGATACTGCTGGAAGGGTATTCCCGGTAATGTTGGATGTGAAGACACCGGAATTTTACGAGCGTTTGGAACTTTGCGTTAAAAATAACGAAAAGCTTAGAGCGATCGCCAATTCTAATACACCAAAATTCTTGCAAATCTTCCAAAAGCTACCCTATTATGTTTCCAACGGTTGGCAAGCTGTGAAGTTATACTTGATCAAGCCAATTGATGCTACTGCAATTCAAGGAAGCATTAAGTAAAGATTTATAAATTTAAATTGTAAGATGGGCAATTTATGCTCATCTTTTTTTGTCCAGTTGAGAAGTCGGGTTTCCTTTACCTAAAAGTCGCAGCCACAATGTTTCTGAGATGCGAGGTAGTTGATGGATAACGGTTTTTTCTTTTGCAGCATAATAATTTTATAATTAATGGGAAATTAAATATTCAAACCGCGAGAAGTTGTTAAATAAACGGCAAAAGTTCCCAACCAATGGCTACCAGCATAATGTTCGCAGACTGCATTTTCTAATCCAATTTGACGATGAATATTAGCAGTATTTTGCAATGTTTTGATACGTGTATCTTCATCGGGTAATCCAGAAATTATTCCTTCTAACATCCAAGCTCTACTTAAATTTAGTCCGTAAAAATGAGACTGCATATAATCTTCGGAATCCTTAACTTCGACGGGTTTTAACCAATCTTTAGAATTATTTATTGGTATATCTGGAAGAAATTGATTTAACCAGTCAGCAAAATCACTTTTAGTTAAAATTCTTCTCATCAAATCAGCTTCTGCAAGACTTGGTGAGAGAAAATCGTATCCTAACGGCTCAAATCTTAAAGAATAGTTGTTATTATCTAGATAAAATTGTTTTGTTTTATTTTCAATTAAGTTAATAAAATCGGTGTTTTGAGTAATTTTTGCCCAGTCTAAGATTAAACCCAACGCAAAAGCAGTTTGTTTGTGCATCCCAGCGCGATCGCAAATCGTCAGTTTTTCTAACCACCGCTGTAAATTATCTTTAATCTGGGTTTCCAAGGGTTGTAATATCATCTGCCATTGTTTAGCTTGATCATTATCCCATTCGTGAAATTCCGCAGCAAGTTGTAATAACCAAGCGACACCATAAGGAACTTCAAACCGAGGATGACGTTTAAAATAAGCAACTTCTCCCTCAATCTTTTCGGGAGTCAAACTTTTATTTAAAGCTTCCTTGGCTGATAAACTAAAAGCTACTTCGGGAAAATAACGAGCCAAACGTGCAAGCAACCAATGTCCATGTACTGAAGAATGCCAATCTAAACAACCGTAAAATACAGGAGTCAATTCGCGGGGTGGTTTGACATCTTCGTCGCTATTAAGCCAGTAGATATTACTGTGAGGATACTCGCATTCGACACAGTTTAGAACTAATTTTATAAGTTTTGATGCGGTGGTTTGGTTAATTTCCATTACAATTATTTTCGTAAAAGCTAAATGAATAATTATACTTATAAAAATAAGCGGGCAAGGATGCCCGCCCCATAAGAAAATAATTTTTATCTCCAACAAAACTCTTAATCTACATATTCCACTACATCTTGCGTCTCAAACCGAACTTTCGGCATGGTTGCGTATTTATCACTAGGTAATCGATATCCAGCTGGACAAACTACGACTGTATGATATCCTTTGTCTTTCAATCCCAAAACTTCATCGTATTTAGCAGGATTAATACCTTCCATTGGACAGGTATCGATTTCTAACATTGCCGCAGTAAACATAAAAAACCCTAAAGCAATGTAAACTTGTCTGGTAGACCATGCATCTTTATCAAGGGGATAGGGTGGTTGTTTGAGAAAACCTTTAACCATATCACCAAGCCCTTGGAGTTTATCTACCGGGGTATTTCGGACTTCTGACATCCGCTGAAGATAAGTATCAACATCCTCGCTGCTAACATCTTCTTTAATCGTTAAAACTACCAAATGGGAAGCTTCCTCAACCTGTTTTTGTCCCCAGGAATGTTCTACCAGTTGATGACGTATTTCGGGATTGCGAATTACGAAGAATTTCCAGGGTTGTACTCCAAAGGAGGAAGGAGCGAGTACCAAACTTTGCTCTAATACTTTCCAAACGTCTTCTGGAATCTTTTTACTAGAGTCAAATTCTTTAGTAGCGTAACGCCATTGTAGTTGATTGAGAACTTCTTGAGGTGAAAATGTTGTTGCGTTCATACGTAAGTTATAAAAAACAGCCAGTTCAAAGATAAACGCGATCGCAAATAAACGCTAGCAGTTAATTATGATTCTATGGATCAGCATATTTTTGATAATATCGACAAGTAGCGATGGGCATATTATATTGTTCCTTGTTCAGATTTACCTCCAAGATCAAGTGCAAGAAAAATATATCTAGCTGCCATAAATAATGGAAGTTGGGAGTATCTATCGGGGTAGCTGTTGAAGTTTCTATCGTTTCCGCATTGCGAGAAATTATCGTCAAAGGTGTTCTAGAAATAAATTGGAGTCAAGTTTTAGCAACTTGTGCCTTTTTATTAGCGCTGGGAGTACTATTAGTTCTGCGAGTTTGGCTACCCCCCACCTTTAATGGCATCGATCCCGAACAAGCAATAGCTGAACGCTATAAAAGTCGAGTTAAATCGGAATTAGTCGAAAGTAATGGGCGGTAGGAGTTAGGAGTTAGTACCACCGGAGTTAACAATTATTAATCAGTGTCATCAGTGTCATCCATTTAATCCGTGTTCGGAGGCAGGAGTTATAAATTAAAATTTCTCCCCATCTCCCCAATCCAAAATCCAAAATTTAAAACAAAAGCATCCGTTGTTAAAACTCAAAATTGATTATGTCTACTACTACAGCCACAAACCGTAAAAGAGAAGCCATAGTAGATAACTGTGAAGTCTTGGAAAATGAAGGTTTAACGGCTTTAGAACATCGTAAATCTGGTAGCTATTGTTAAGAAATAGTTGCTTCCCCGATTGCATCGCTCTGAGTGTCTTAGTTAATTAAGATTCAGCTATATTTCCCTCAGACTAGAAGTCTGGGGCTATACAAACAAAGCCCGACAACCTGGGCTAAGAAACAGTATCATATGAGATTAAGTATTTCTTCTTAAGATAGCATTTTGCGCCAATAACTACATTAAAGTTGGGAAAAAAGTGTTAGTTAATAATTAAAATCATCATTTTATCAGACCATGAATAACTATGATTAATTCCCGTGAAATATATGATTTAATGTTAGATTATGGCGCTACAAATACTCAAGTAAAAGAAATAATCATTGGTTTAACTTGGACTTTGTGTACAGCAGAAGGTACTGGTTTATGCATGAGTCCGGGAACAGCTACTCGCACATTACCTTGGTCAGGAACTTTGGTAAATAAATCAATTTCTGAGTTAACACCTTGGTTACTTTCTTGGGATAATTATCAAGCAACTATCGCAATGGCAGCGATTAATTCTGTAATAAATTCTTCATCATCTTTACCCGATAGTGGTACAGTTTTATCTCCTGATGGTTCCGCGAATTTAGCGGTATTTGAACATTTTTTACCTCAAATTCGTAACAAAGATGTTTGTGTAATTGGACGCTATCCGGGATTAAATAAATATTCTTCACAAATGCAAATCAAAGTAATAGAACTTCAACCGGGAGCGGAAGATTTTCCCGCACCAGCTTCGGAGTTTTTACTTCCAGAAGCCGAATGGGTGTTTCTAACTGCAACTTCGATTGTGAATAAAACCTTTCCTCGTTTAGTTGAATTAGCGAAGAATTCTAAATTAGTTTTAATGGGACCAACGGTTCCTTGGTTATCAGATTTAAAAGATTTAGGAATCGATTATTTAGCGGGAGTTAAAGTTACTAACTTACCAAATTTAAGACAAACAGTTGCAGAAGGTGGTGGAGTCAGAATTTTTGAAAATGGTATCCAATATTGTGTAGTTGAATTGTAAATACAAACTTTAATTATTTTTTTATTTTCTCTGCGTTCTCCACACGGTAAGCGCTACAGAATTTACCTAATATGATATTATATTTTTTTGTCATATAATAATGCATCTACTTAAAACATGAAAACAGATAAAATTTTTTACAAATTGTTTGGTGAATTCCCTGAGATATTTTTTGAATTGATTGGAAAACCACCTATTACATCAAATTTATATGAATTTAAAAGTCAAGAAATTAAAGAAACCAGCTTTCGACTTGACGGTATATTTATCACATTAAATTCATTAAATACAACTACCACCGAACCGATTTATTTTGTAGAAGTTCAATGTTACAAAGACAAACTGTTTTACGATAGATTCTTAACCAGCATTCTTCTTTATTTCTACCAGTATCAACCATCAAATCCACATTGGTATGCTATAGTTATTTTCGATACTCATAAAAACGATGTAGATTATCCCCAGCGTCTAGATTCACTCAAACAACCCCATTTGCGCTGCTTTTACCTGGATGAGATGGAAAGCGTATCATCTGATTCATTAGGATTAGGAATTATCAAATTAATTGTTGAAGAAAACCAAAAAGCTAAAATATCAGTACAACAGCTAGTTGATAAAGCAAAACTTGAAGTCAAAGATGCAGCTATCCAGAGAAAAGTTTTAGAATTGATAGAGGCTATTCTAGTTAATAAATTTCCTAATCTAAATCGGGAGGAGATAAAAGAAATGTTAAGTTTGGAATTAATCAAAGGTACAAGATATTACGAAGAGTTAAAAGAGGAAGCACGACAAGAAGTTAAGGAAGAAGTTAGGGGAGAAGTGATAACAAAACTTCTGCAACGTGGAATGACTGTGGAAGAAATAGCCGATATTTTAGAGTTAGATGTAGAATTTGTGAGAAAAGTACTAAAAGATAATTAAATAATTTCAGAAGTCGGGTTTTTATGATAATTCTCATAAGAGAGATATTTCAGTTAAAAACCCGACTTCTTTACCCTTATTTATTATTTTGACAATCAGAAGTCGGGTTTTTACGATAATTGTCTTGTAAGAGAGATATTTCAGTCAAAAACCCAACTTCTTTACCCTTATTTATTATTTTCTGAAAATTCAAATTTACAGCGGATATGTACTATGAAGTTGTTTACATTCTGCTTTTAATATCCCCGATTTTATTTTGATAGAAGTCGGAGATTTTGCAATAATTTCTTCACATCCGATGTTAATCATATTGGGGTTGTAATCATCATCAAAATCCGCAGCACCAGCACCATAAACGATTTCGGAAATACCAGCCCAAAAACAAGTAGCTGCACACATTGCACAAGGTTCGCAGGTAGTATATAAGGTATAACCCGATTCTAAAGAAGCGGTTTTGAGACGAGTAGTTAATTTACGTAGAACATTAACCTCAGCATGACAAGTTGGATCTGCATCAGATTCTACAGTATTTCCAGCTTTTTCAACAATTTCATTATCCTTAACAATTACTGCACCAAAAGGAGTTTTGCTCTTCTCGGCTTCGATAATAGCGATTTGCATTATTTCTTCAGGAGTCATAATCAATTAACAATTAACATTAACAATTAATAATTATCAGTTTAAAAATCATAAAAAATAAATAAATTTTTGGAATTTTTATTGTTTTTTCACAAATAGACGGGATAAAAATTCAGTAAACTACGACTATATTACTGTAGGGCTAATTAACAATTACCGCTCGTAACAAGCGAGAGGATACAATTACTATGATTATAGATAACTTTCGCGCTAAATTACGCCATGAAGCGCAAATTTGGCGAGATGAAGGGCTGATACAGGATTCTCAATACGAACAATTATCACAAAAATATCAATTTGATAGTTTGGACAATGTTGCTCAAGACCGCTTTATTTTTATTTTAATCGGAGTTGGTTGTATACTTGTAGGTCTAGGGGCAATTACTTTCGTTGCAGCTAATTGGCAAGCTTGGTCTCGTGAAGTAAAATTAATTTTACTATTAAGTTTATTTTTCGCCACAAATATTATCGGTTTTTTCCTGTGGAGAGAACCAGTCTTCGATAATGCAGGAAAAAAACGACGACAACGAAAGCGAATTATCGGACACGGATTACTACTTCTAGGTGCTTTACTTTTAGGCGCAAATATGGCTTTTATGGCGCAGACATTCCATATTAGCGGTTCCAATTACGAGTTATTTTTATACTGGGGAATTGGTGTTTTATTAATGGCTTATGGTTTGCACTTAGCTTCCTTGGCAGTATTTGCCTTCGTCTTGCTTAACATTGGATACTGGATGGGTTTAGGAGAATTGTGGAGTGTTGATAATGAATTTTCTTTGACACGATTGATGATAGAACATATGCCAATTTTGTGGTTAATAATGTTTGTTCCCTTGGCTTATATTTGTAAATCACGATGGATTTTTGCATTATCAACAACTGCTTTTGCTATTTCATTGCAATTCAATCTAGAACGATATTATAGATATTCACCATCTTGGGTTAATCATTTTACTTTTGCGCTTCCACCAGCATTATTATGGAGTTACGATGATTTACTATTCAATAAAGTTAATCAAAGATGGTTTCAACCTGTTGCGCGTAATTTAGCACTGTTATTTTTTAGTATTTTATTTTATATCCTTTCCTTCCGAGGATATTGGGAATTGTTTAATTATTCTCCTGTTGATAACAACTTAACACCTAATTTATTTTTATTAATAGATTTGGGAATTCTTACTACTTTAGCTATTTATCAATGGTTTAATTTATTACTTTCAAAGCGCAACCGTCAGCGTCAACGAATAGATATTACTAACATTGGTATTGGTATTTTAGTTGTAATGGCAGCTTTAGCACCAATAGCTCGTCAAAACATTGGTGAAATGGCATTTATAGCAATTTTTGTCTTCAATTTACTATTAGCATTATTAGCTAGCGGAATGATTCGTCAAGGATTGCAATCAAATCAAAGACGTGCATTTTGGGGAGGAATGATATTACTAACGCTGCAAATTATTACTAGAATGCTCGAATACAATACAGATTTATTACTGAAATCTTTAGTCTTTGTATTATGCGGAGTCGCTGTTATCACCGCAGGATTATGGTTTGAACGTCATTTAACAGTTAACAGTTAACAGTTAACAGTTATCAGTTAACAGTTATCTATTTAACAACTAACCACCATCAACTATCAACCATCAACCATCAACTAACCACCATCAACCATCAACTAACCATCATCAACCATCAACTAACCATCATCAACTATCAACTAACCACCATCAACCATCAACTAACCATCATCAACCATCAACTAACCACTATTAACTAATTATGAAATCTCAACCTTTTCCCGATGAATCTTCTGAAAAACAACTTATTCCTGATTTTAAAAAAAATTTACCATTCAAGAATAAACCAATACCAATTCTGAGATTTTTAATTCCATTATTAATCCAATCCGGGTTTATCTTAGCGATACCAGCCCAATCGGTTCAAACTTACCTTACAGGTAAAACGGTGATTTTACAAACCGTACCCGTAGACCCTTACAATATATTGACAGGTTACTATCAAATCTTAAACTATGATATTTCTGTACAAAGTACTTTAGAAAAACTTCCCGGTAGTAAAGACGTATTAAAAGACGGGAGCAGTTTTTATGTAATTCTTCAAGAAGAAAAAACTACTGACGAGAAAATTCCCAAAGCTTGGAAACCAGTAAGATTAAGTAAAAAACTACCCGATTCCCTTGCTGATAACCAAGTAGCCTTAAAAGGTAAATATCAATATGGTTCGATAAAATATGGTTTAGAACAATATAATATCCCCGAAGACCAACGTAACCAAATTAATGATAATATATCTCAAGCTGCACAAAGTGCGACCCAAAGACAACCACAACCCATTGTGGTAGAAGTCAAAATTGATTCTCAGGGTAAAGCGGTACCTGTAAGTATGTGGGTAAAAGAACGTAATTATCGCTTTTAGTCTTCATGACGTAATTGCCAAGCAGCACCAAAAGCCGCACCCGCACCAGCAAGCAATCCGGTACTCATTCCCTGGATAGTTTTGCTAACAGGGTTTTGAGTCAAACACTCGTTTGTTACCTGAGCAGCTTTAATACACATAGTACTTTCAGCCCAACTCGAAGTACCTCCCAACACCACACCAGTGATGCTACAGGAAACAACTAGCAATAATAGACGTTTATTTTTTCTATCCATAGATAGGTTTTTGAATATCTTAGGGATGATTTTCTTTAACTAATGTACATAAAAATTGATGCATTGTCAGCACGATTTATATAAAACACAGAGTTGATGGTTGATGGTTGATAGTTGATAGTTGATGGTTGATGGTTGATGGTTGATGGTTGATAGAAATGATAAATTGGTTTTTATTAATTAACCACTATCCACTATCCACTAACCACTATCCACTAACCACTAACCACTAACTACTAACAACTACTCAACGATTAAATTAAAAGGTAAACGAGCATACACACCTAATGGATCATTCATATTTTGTAAAAGTGCGATTTCTGTTTGTAATTTCTCAAATTCAACGGTTAAAGGATGATTGGCTTTGAGGGGGTTATTGCTACTTTTAAAACTAGTTTTAAAATGAGCGTTAAAAATAGCTTGGGTATCTTCAGCGACTTTACCAAAAAATCTTTCGCTAAAAGTACTCGGTCTAGGATACTCTTGTAACTGCCATTTATCTCCCAACTTTGCTTGTGTTGCAGCATATCCAATGGCTGCATCTAAACCCCCAATTTCATCAACTAAACCAATATCTTTTGCTGCTTTACCAGACCAAACTCTTCCTTGAGCGATTTCTGCTACTTTTGCTTGAGGTAAATTTCTACCTTTGGCTACTTTATCTAAGAATACATTATAAACACGGTTGACACTACGTTGAAAAATCGCCAATTCGTCCTCAGATTGTGGACGGGTTACTGTTCCGATATCGGCATAACGTCCGGTTTTAACAGTATCCCAAGTAATACCGTTATCGTTTGCTAACTTTTGAAAATTCGGTATACTGCCAAATACACCGATAGAACCTGTAATTGTATTAGGTTCGGCAAAAATCCGGTTGGAATCCACAGCAATCCAATAACCACCGGATGCTGCAATATCACCCATTGATACCACAACTGGTTTAACATCACGAGTCAAGCGGATTTCTCGTTGAATTATCTCGGATGCAGTAGCGCTACCACCGGGGGAATTTATCCGTAAAACCACCGCTTTCACATCTTTATCTTGACGAAGACGGTGGAAAATATTCGCAAAGCGTGTTCCGCCTACTTCTTGAGTCTCCCCATCACCATCAACAATACCGCCTTCAGCATAAACTACAGCAATTTTATTTTGAGAGTTTTTATTTTTATCGACATCGGCAATTTGAGCGTATTCCCTTAAATCAATTTGTGTAAAAGATTTTTCTTTACTATCAGTCTTGGTTAACTCTTTAAGTTCCGTAACTAGTTCATCATAATAGGCAACCTGATCTACCAAACGGTTGGCTTTTGCTTCCGAAGGTTCTAAAAGACCTTTAGTATCAGCAATTACTTGCAACTGTTGCGGAGTCATTTTACGACTTTTACCTACAGTACCGCGCCATTCACCCCATAAATCATCAAGTAACTTCTGAATTTGTTCGCGATTTTCCGGACTTAATTGTTTTAAAATCAGGGGTTCAACAGCACCTTTAAACTTCCCTACCCGAACAATTTGCACTCCCACACCAAACTTTTCCAAAGCACCAGCCAGAAACATCGGTTGAGAACTCAAACCGTTAATTTCCATTCCTCCGAAAGGATTGATCGCAATAGTATCGGCTACCGAACTGAGATAATATTCTTTTTCACCCCATCCGACACCGTAAGCGACAACTTTTTTACCTGTATCGCTAAATTGTGCTAACGCTTTGCGAATTTCTTTAAGAGTTGCAAAACCAGTACTTCCACTTCCTGATGTGTCTCTAGCATCCAAGTAAACACCAACAATTCGGTCATCGGTACGAGCTTTTTCCAAAGCATTCAAAACTGAACGGAGCGTCATTTGTTTTTGCAAATTACCTGATAGTGCTTGCTGCAAAATTAAACCCGAATCTGGCTCCGCATCAGTAATTTGGGTTGATAAATCAAACACCAACATCGAAGAATCTTTGACTTTCGGTCCCGAATCCGTGGTGGAAGCAGCAACAAGTAGTAAAATCAATCCCGTGCCACTCAAACCAAAAAAAACAAATAATCCTAACAAACTTCCAATTAAGCTCGCAAAAGTTTGCTTGATAAAATTACCCATATTATTTCCTCTTATCCTCAGTTTTATTCATATATTCATAATATTTACGCTTATTCTACTTATTTAGTTGGTAGTTGCGCTTTAGGGCTAAAGCACAACTATCAACCAAAATCTATCTATCCTTTGGGTTTCATTTCAGTTTTCATCTATTTCTAATATCCCCTAAAAACATTGTTACTAACACCAAAAAAAATGCTCAATAATTAAGAAATAAAATTACCCATGTGCTTTTTGTAAACTGTCAGAATGTTTTAGCTGTTCTAGTGTAGCGTTACCAGTACAAAATAGTACGGTGCTAATTTCCGCAATTAAAACTTTTGCTAAATCATAAAGTGTAGCCTCCGATGATGTCGCAGCTTGTAAAAACGGCATTGCTAACCCTGCTATATCCGCCCCCAAAGCAATAGCCTTCGCGATATCCACACCATCACGCAAACCTCCCGAAGCAATCAAAGGTACATCGGGTACAACTTTACGAATCTCCGTAATACATTCTGCTGTCGGTACCCCCCAATCCGCAAACGTCCTACCCAAACGTCGCTGTAAAACATTATCCGCACGTTCGCTTTCAACCATTGCCCAAGATGTACCACCCGCACCAGCCACGTCAATCGCTGCAACTCCAGCATCAATAAACTTTTTAGCCATTTTAGCCGAAATTCCATTCCCGACTTCTTTCACAATTACCGGCACTGGCATCTTGCAGCATAGATTTGCAATTTTGTCAATGATTCCCCGAAAATTAGTATCACCCTTGGGCTGAATGCATTCTTGTAAAGGATTGAGATGCAAAATCAGCGCATCGGCTTCCAAAATATCAACAACTCGCAGACATTCATCCAAACCGTAATGGTAATTGAGTTGAACTGCGCCCAAATTAGCAAACAATAAAATATCGGGAGCATACTTGCGAACTGCAAAAGTATCAGAAACCTGCGGATTCTCTACCGCTACTCGTTGAGAACCCACACCCATAGCTAATCGGTAATGTTGAGCAACTTTTGCTAAACGGCAATTGATAGTCTTCGCTTCTTGGGTTCCCCCAGTCATCGAAGAAATCAACAACGGTGCGTTCATCACTTTTCCTAAAAAGGTAGTACTAATATCAATTTCATCCCGGTTAATTTCCGGTAGACAACAATGGTCAAAATGATATCGTTCTAAGCCAGATGTGATTTGACGGCATTGAACATCTTCCTCTAGACAGATGCGGATATGGTCGGCTTTACGAGACTCGGTTGCTGCTGAGTAATTTGTCGAAATCTTCACGGTAAAGACTGGAATTAATATTGACTGTTATTTTCTCAGTCTCTGGTATTTTGGGATTTTTTGGAGTCAAACAATAACTTTTGATTACTTTATTCACAATTCGCACAACTTTTAAAGGTGAAAGGTGAAGGCAAAATTAGAAGTCAGGTTTTTAGGATGATTGTTTTTTCTGACCAAATCAGTTATCTATTGATATGCTCCTTATCTTATCTGCCACCATACACCGAGTTCGGGGACTGTCAACTGATAACTGTTTACTGATAACTGTTTACTGATAACTGCCATAATTGAATTTCGTAGCATAGATGATTTTCAAAAATTTTTCTTGCTGCTAATCCTTCTATTATTGGTTTATCTAGCCAGCGTTTAAATGCCCAGTTCAAAAGTGCGTATAATGGTGGAACTGCTATTTTTATCACATCAGCAATATATTTACCTGTAGTTATGCCAAAAGTACGAAAATTACTCACGCATAAATCAAGTGTAGGTACAATTGACTGAGAAATATCTTCAGTTTTAATTAACCTAAATCCGACTTTTTCTAAAGCTATTTTTAGTTCTTCTCGAACGTGACAATTAGAAAAAATACCTTCTTGATATTTAGCATCAAAACGCATCATATCGGCTATTAATAAATAACCTTCGTTACCGAGTAAACGAGCCGCACCTTCTGCTAAATCATCAACTGCAATATATTGACTACTTTCGCTAAATAAAATTAAATCGTACAGTTTATTTTGTCGAAAATCTTCAAATCTAGTCAAGTGAAAAGGTACTTTACCTTGGGTATTCTTCATAAATCTTTGTTCTTGGAGTGCATCCGGTGCTAGTGCTTCGATTGCAAAACCGCGATCGCACAAATATTTAGTATTGCCACCAATACCGCAACCGACATCGAGTAAAGTTTTTGTGCCTTCTGGAATAAAGCTAAAAAGCTTGACAGCATAAGCTTCTTGAGCTAAACGTAACTTAGTTAGAGTCAATTCTTCTTCTGGTGCGGGTAATTCTTCCCAGTATCCATAATGTAAGTAGGAAGATTTTGTCAGTCCCATGTAATAATCGATTGCTGCATTTTGGTAGCGAGTCGCTTTAGGAATCCGAATTGACTTTGATTTTTGCATTTTAGGTATCCTACTAAATATAAATAGATAAATACTTTGTAACTAATCGAAAGATAATGATTACTATCTAATTGATTGAATGCATAATACTTAGCACATTTTTGATTTTTACACAATTGAGTAATTATATATTTTTCGAGATAATATCTAATCGAAAAACGAACAATTGTGGACAATAAAAACGAATTAACCCTCGTAATTCCTGCCCCAACTGGCAACTCACGTCCCACACAGACTTTGTTGGGAGCGGTTTATGTCACTCCGTGCCACGCTTCGCTACCGATATTTTCAGCCGGTTTACTCTCGCGGTGAAGCAGCCTAAAGTGCCCTTGCATCATGGAAACTATAACAATGAAGAAAGTAAGGAGAAATCCGGGCGAAGTAACTAAAGAAAGACCAATAACTAAAGGATATTCTCGTGACCAAAGAATTAGTTCAATCTGTAGAGATAGAAGAGGTAGACTCGGAAGAAAGAAAAGAGTAGCTCTAAATTTAGATGGATATAAATAGAAAGAATAAATAGTTTATTATAGCGAAATTAAACTATCATTATAATTTATGATGATGTTGTATCAATGCAGTTCATATTAGGAATTAAGAAGATTGGAAATAAATTAAGTTATTCTTTACGATTAGAAATCAATAAAAGTGCCTCTGTTTGCAATCGCTTACCAACCCACTCTAATTCAAATGGATTTGTAAGCGCTGCATTCGCTATCAATTCCGGTAAATTGAATAACCAGTTTTTATGGTATGTTCCTGAATAACCAATTATTACTCCTAAAGCTTTAGTATTTCTACGAGTGATATCAGCGAAAGCTTTCCATTGCTCGGAAACAGGTAAACTTGCACAAAAACTAATAATGGATGCAACCAATTCTTCTACTTCTTTAAACTGTTCTCTCCCAATATGGACAATATTTTCTACAACATTGAACAAGTTCGCGCTCAGTGATTCTATTGTCTGTTGAATTTCTACTGTGTTGAAAATTATGTTATCTGAATCAATTGTATAATCTTCTCTTTCATACTTATAAACAATTTGTTCGTCAAGGCTAGAACTTATCTCCAAGTCACAACTATTATGATTTTTGTAATCGGTTTCATCATCAGAAACTTTAACATCTTCCATATCCTGTGATTCCTGATTTTCACATACCACTAAACGCCCTTCAATAAATGCCTGTCGTAGCGCCACCGCTTCTGCAATTATCTGTTGAGCGGTTTTACCTTCGGAGTCCATCATGCGCTGTAAAGCCACACCTGTCTCTTCGTCATCAATGGGCGGTACCTGGCAATATCTTTTACCATTCTTATCCCGTCGCCATATAGTTGGTTTTTCTACCTTGGTTGTTTTAGGCTTGCGAGAAAGTTTAATTAGTTCGCGCACTTTTTCTTGGGTTATGTAACTAATATCAAGAAGCTGCTCGATTACGTTTGCGTACTTTTTATTCTGTTTGGAAAGTAGGAATAAGGTATCGGGTTCGATTTCGGCTAAATCTAGGGGTGAGAATTTCTCGAAAGTTTGAGCAACTTTGAGATATTTCTTATCTTCCTTCTCCCATCCCCACTCTCGTAATAGTTGCTTGTATCCCTTACGGGATAATTCTACTTTCTGAGAAGCGAGGTAGAAAGCATTGTGCAAAATATTTTGCGTTGCTTTGCCTAGAGATTCAGGTAAATTATGTTGTTTTGGTAATGTTGCGATCGCCATTGGTAGATTCCCTCAAATAAATCAACTGAAACTTCTGAATTATTGAGATGAAATATAAAGGCGATCGCAACTTCTTGGTGGAATGGGCGGTCGCTTTTATTCTTTCTTCAATTATTATACAATAGATACATTATTTTATGACGTTGTATTATTTAAAAATATTTTATAATCTTAAAAATAAAGGCTTTACTTGTAAAGTCGGCAATTTCAGTTTTGAGTAGTACATTATAGGTGTAGAGTTAATGACTAAAAATTTGATTCGTTGGAAACTGAGCGAAATTATGGCTAGACACCGGATTAAAGGTAAAGACCTTGCCAATTATTTAGGTATAAGCGCTAACTCAGTGTCGGCGCTTAAAAGAGCTGAGATAATGCCAGAGATTGGTGGTGAAAGGTGGGAGCAAATTTGTGAAGCGATAAATGAATTATCTACTAGAGATGAGGAATGTACTCCTTTTGATTTGATAGAATATATTCCTGTTAAGAGCAAAGCTAATGTCAAAAGTATTGAAGAAGGAACTGCTGAAAGTTCATTTTTGTCTTCAGATGATTCTATCAAAAAGAAAGCTAGGTCTTTGAGGACTGCATGACAAGCACCAAGAAGGAGAACAGTTACGCTTCAATGCATTTGCATTTGATGCTGATAACCCAGATTTTGTACTAGAGGAAAGAAATGCTTCAGGTGAGTTAACTATCTTAGAAAGCAGAACACGATAAGTCTTTGGAGCGTACTATCCAGGTAGTCGGTGTGGGATTAGGTAGTGGTGCGATCACCGCGGCTTCAATTTCAGGACATATTGACAAACCCTTGAAACCTCTTAACCCCGATCATCCAGTTCATCCGATGGTATCTTCTTTACTTTGGAATGTTCTGGCTACCATTGCTGCGGGGTTGCTAACATGGCTGTGGACTAAGGGAAAACTCAACAGTTAAAATACATCTTTATCATCCAAAGTAATAAAATATTAAGGAAATCTTTCTTGGGTTTTTAGAAAATTCTTGTATTTCAAACTATCCAGTCGCCCCTGCTCCTCGATGGAATTAAAGCTACATTAATTTGTTAACGACGACATTTAATGTGTTAATCGAAAAAAACGGGCGCGACAGGACTCGAACCTGTGACCGACTGCTTAGAAGGCAGTTGCTCTATCCACCTGAGCTACGCGCCCAAATTAAACAATAGATTTTGATTTTAAATCTTATATATTATATCAGTAGTTTAAATAAAAAGCAAGAAAAATAGTGATTATTTGAAAAAAACAGGATAAAATGTAACTTGATTGACTATAAAGTTAGATAAAAATCCGGACAGATAGGGTATTGAGAAGGTATATTGTGTTGTTTAAGATAAAAGCGTCAAATATTACGAAGACGTTATTGTATCTCCTATATATAATAATGCCGGGCGTGAGGAGTTATCTGAAAAATTCATGTTTATTTTGAAACGGCAGGACGTTGAAATATCAAGCGTTGTACATCCGTCTCGCGACCAGCAGGTGCCTGTTCTTAATTATAAAGGACAAACTTTTCGATTGATTAGTTTATTTAAAGCGAGTCAAGAAGAAGAAGCTAGGGCTTTGTGGCGAGAATTGACAGATAACCGGGGTAAAGCCTGCGTATTGTTGGAAGAAGAAGAACGCTTCAGTGTTTGGGGAAAAATCCGTTTAGACAAACTTGATAGCGAAGCAAGCGAACAAGGTAATAATAAAAATTTAACGGTTGCGAGTATTTTGCTTTTGCAAGCCGTATACATGGATATTGAAGAGTTTCTTGGTGCAAAACAAGGGAATTTATTTAAAAAAGAAATTTCACATATCTTGAATCGATGGCAATTTCCCGCAGCATCTTCACCCCAGGCAATTGATTATTTACTGAGTATAAACCCTCTAGAACCGATTAAAATTCCTTTCTGGGAGGAAGATTACGTAGTAGTATTTCTTGAAGAATTGCATAGACTCGGTAAAGCGTATTTTGGGAATTCCGATTTTGCTCATCGGACATTGGATATTTTACAAGATATGCCTTCTTCGGAACGGAGACTATTCATGACTTGGCTAAATAATTCAACCGTGAGTAAACTGTGGCATTAACATATAGTGATTTTTATGCAGTTAAGATTGTGTCGGTTTGTCAAGTTCAATATGCTCTGATTCCAGAAGAATTTATATTGCGTACACAATCGATAAGCAAAATCTCTGTGAAATGCACAAACACGGTGAAGTAGAAATGAGTAGCATTTATAATAAGTCCTCCGCTTTCAAGTCATTGTTTACCACTCAAAACATTATCCTGGCTAATATTTGTTGGGGTGTTTTGGCCTTGCTATACTTTTTACTTTTTAGTGCTAAGGTTCCGGACGCAAATGGTTTAGTGAGTCGTGCCGAATGGTATGTAATTGGAACAAATATTTTTGAAGCGCTAGCTTACCTGATGGCAGGTATTTTATGCTTGAGAAATTGGCGCAGTCGTCAAATTGTCAGCGGTAGAAACGTCTGGCTGCTATTTGGTATAGGTATGCTTTCTTATTTCTTAGGAGGGATATTCTTTGGTTATACCGAAATAGTCTTAGATGAAGAACCATTTCCTTCAGTTGGCGATATATTTTTTGTGGTGACTTATTTGTTGGTTGGTATCGGCATGATTTTAGCGGTAGCTTCAAGGCGGATCAATTTAGAGGTCTGGCAGTGGATAATTGTATTGGCGATCGCGGCTTTCGGTAGTGCTTTGGCATGGCTAATTAGTCAGCAAGATGCGGCGACGGTTGCTCTAACAGCAGAATCTGGTTCTGGATGGAAGGAAACTGCTGGTACATTTTTAAATTGGTTTTACGTAGTCAGCGACGTATTACTATTAATTATTGCTACCAGTCTGCTATTAGCTTTTTGGGGTGGAAGAGCTTCTTTACCTTGGAGAATGATTGCAATTGCCACGTTTTCGCTTTACATTGCAGATATATGGTTTAAATGGGCTACTAGAGATCCCAATTATCAAAGTGGAGACATCTTAGAAGTATGTTGGGTATTAAGTGGAGTTTTATTTAGTATGGCTGCTGCACTAGAGTTTGAGGCTTCATCAAATCGTTCGCGACGAGAACGCGGACGCAAACGAATTTAGGAAAACAACGTTTGGGGTCTACTACCGTGAGAAAACTAACAGAATCCGACAAAAAAGAAATTCTCAAGCTGTATCGAGAAAGTGCCGAAACGACTTCTACTTTGGCAGAACGCTATGGAGTAAGCAATTCAACTATTAGCCGCTTACTCAAAAGTACTTTGCCAGAAGATGAGTACGAATATTTAGTTTCTTTAAAGCGTGCTGCTAGAACCCCTGAAGGTAGAGCGCAAGTCAGCTACGATCATATTCCTTCTTTTAGCAATACTGAGGTCCAAAGCGAAGAGAAGGAGATTTCTCACCCGAAAATTCAAGAAACAATTACTCAAGAAGAGGAACAAGTTGAAGAAGTTGTCATCAAAAAACAACCCATACTCAGGAAGGTTAATAAGACAACTGAAGCACCTAGAAGAGTAAAACGCCGTTCTTCGGCACCATTATCTCCAGAAGTTTTCCCCGTTGCGGAACAATTGGAGCTATTGCCAGAAAACCAAACAGAAGCGGACAAGCTTCCCAGTCGTCCCCAACTCAAGAACATTCCCAGTCCGCTATTAGATAACGAGCTTACAGAAGCCAAAGTGATCGCGGAAATGTTTGGTGAGGAACTTGATGATACCGATGATTTGGAAGACTTGGACGATTTACTCGAAGACGACGATGATTTTGATGATGAAGACGACGATGATGATTTCGAGGAACCCACACGTTTTGTTCCCAGAAGAAGGTTAAACGAGCCTTTGGTTCGAGTTTTACCACTAACTGAGGCTCATTTACCTAGAACCTGCTACCTAGTCATAGACAGAGCCGCAGAACTGATTACTCGTCCGCTCAGGGATTTTAGCGACTTAGGAGAAATCCCCAGTCCCGAAACCCAGGAAACAACTTTACCCATCTTCGATAACCATCGAGTGGCAAAACGCTTTTCTTCAAAGCGCGATCGCGTGATTAAGGTACCCGATAGCAAAGTACTGCACAAGGCTCGTTATCAATTACAAGCCAAGGGTATTACTCGATTGTTAATTGATGGGCAGGTATACTCCCTATCGACGGTTTAATTAACTGTCACTAATTATCGAGACAAAAACTAGATTATGTGTTAATAGTTTTCCCTTGCCGGGATAATAAAATATAGTGGTACCGACTACTAATTATTTTGACTGGTGTCCATCTACTTTTTTGCTTAATTATGGATAACTTTACCAACTACGGTATAGTATTGGTCACAACTGGTTCTCAACAACAAGCAGAGAAAATTGCCAATGCTTTAGTAGAAGCAAAACTTGCTGCTTGTGTTAGTTTCACCTGCATCAACTCAATTTACACTTGGCAAGGGAAAGTCAATCAAGATCAAGAATGGCAACTTTTGATTAAAACCGATTTAAGTCTATTTTCCACAATAGAAGCTAAAATACTCGAACTTCACTCCTACGAAGTACCCGAAATTATTGCTTTACCCATTATTAAAGGTCATCAACCTTATTTACAATGGATTGCACAACAAGTTGATTAAAACTGATGCGCGACAATCAATTTTAGGGTGTGTTGTCCCGGAGCGCAACGCACCATCAAATATTAATTCAGGAATCAAAAATCCCTGCTTGAAAACGCGCAGCCAAATCAATAATCTCTTGTTTGCGAGCAATTTGCTCGATCCATTCTCTGGGGATATTCTCCACACCATAACAAATTCCGGCTAAACCACCCGTAACCGCTGCGGTGGTGTCTGTATCTCCACCTAAATTAACAGCTTTTAATACTGCTTCAGGATAAGATATACTATTTAGCAAACACCACAACGATGCTTCAAGGGTATGTACGACATAACCGCTTGATTGTATTTCATGTACAGATAATTCAGCAATTTTACCGCTAAAAATTCTATCAAAATGTGAGATTTCACTAGCGTATTCGAGTGCTGAATAAATTTTTTGAATTCTTTCTAATCCTGCTTCGTAAGCTGCTTGTAGTTTCTCTCCTTGCAATAAAAAAACTGCAATACTTACATAAATTCCGCAAGCCATTTGTGACCTGAGATGCGCGTGAGTAATACAAGAAACTTGGTGAGTCCGGGAAATCAGTTCCGCAAAAGTAAGATTTTTGTAACAGTAAGCCATAGGTAAAATTCTCATCAAAGAACCATTTCCATTACTGTTTTCACTTTTTCCCCCAGCTTGCAAAGGTGGAACGCCTCGCTTGTAATCAGCAATTGCTAAAAACGTTGTATTCCCAATATCAAAAACTTCACCACGAGCTGTCCAGTAACCTTCGTGATACCAGCACCAAAAAGAATTAGCTATATTATCCAACGAAAATCCGTTACAAAGGCATTCAGCCAAACAAAAAGTTAGCGAACTGTCATCCGACCAAGTTCCGGCAGGGACATCCCAGGTTCCATAGCCCAACATTGATGTTACAGGAGATTTAACTCTTTCGGCGCGGCTGGTGAATTCTACAGGTACACCTAATGCATCACCAATACATAAACCCAATAAACCAGATGTAGATTTGAAATTCTTGATCATAATTTTATTCTACTAAGATTAATTGCATAGTTTATTGATATGTAAGTCTATAAATATTCCTTATTTTTAATGTAAACGATAAAAATATGAAATTCTTATTTATTATTCCCTTCGCGCTCTATAATTACCTATCTCTTTTTATTTCTCTCCTCTGCGCTAAGAGCGTCTCTGCGGTTTTTTTAATCGTTAATCATAAAGCCGGGAAGGGAGTAATATTGTTTATTTTTAGGATTTTTAGTTGCAAATTTCCGGTAAAAAGACAGGTTTCAGATTAATTTTTATCCAAATATTTAATCATAAATGTAATCGGTATTTGATTATTTTTGATTGTAATAAATAAAAATTATTTTTTGAAAAATAATCATCTAATAAATTAATTGTAAAAACATCGCTTGATTCAATCATCTTCGATCAGTTTTCATATATCCAAATGATGATTTGATGATTTCCGTAGCTCATGACTACTGAAGAGCGATAAATGATAAAAAATCAATTTCTCTGGCAGCCGCACCCCAACCCAAAGTTGCAACTTCCTTGGTATTTGACTCAATTAGGGCTATTAATTTTTCCCTTAATTCCGGCTTTAGGGGCTATAAGCTTTATGATTGCGTCAGTAGGAACTTGGCGGCAACAGTACCGTACAATCAATAATCGTCCATTAAACTGGGGATTTGCTCTTTTAAGTGTATTGCTTATCGCTACCACTGGGTTAGCTGATGACAAATTAGCAGCATTTCTTGGTTTATTTAATTTTTTACCTTTTTTTTTATTGTTTGCTGCTTTGAGCGCTTTAATTCAAACAATAACGCAACTGCGGCAATTATCTTGGATTCTAGTCATCGGTTCAATCCCAGTAGTAATTATTGGGGTAGGACATATGTTCTGGGGATGGAGTCTCTGGTCATTTTGGGAAATCATATTTGGTTGGAAATTGCCGCAAGGAATAAATCCAATAACTCGTATGGATTCAGTAATGATGAATTCCAATCTTTTAGCTGCTTATTTGCTAACAGTTTTTATTGTCGGGTTGGGTTTATGGATCGAAAACTGGCAGCAGATTAACAGGAATAAAAAATTTATTCTCTATTCTTTTCCAATTCCTTTCCTACTCTTAACTCTTACACTAATAAGTGATTTTGTTGCATTGATTCTGACTCATTCACGAAACGGATGGGGGAGTGTAATTTTTGCCTGTATCGCTTATGCTTTTTATCAAAGTTGGTATTGGATGATAGCTGGAATAACTGTTGTCGCGGTTAGTGTAATGACAGCTGCACGCGCTCCTTTACCAATCGCTGAATTATTCCGCAAAGTTATTCCCCAATTCTTCTGGATACGTCTTCATAACCAAGTCTATTCAAATGTACCATTAGTAACACACCGTAAATCTCAATGGAAATTTGCTTGGTCTTTAACGGTACAGCGTCCTTGGAATGGTTGGGGTTTACGCAACTTTAGTTTACTTTATCAAGCTCAAACGCAATATTGGTTAGGTCATCCTCACAATTTATTTTTAATGTTATCTGCCGAAACTGGACTACCCACAACGGTATTATTTTTTGGTTTATTGACTTGGCTATTCATTATGGGTATTCGATTGCTGCAAACTTCAAAATCTCTAGCAAATCAAGATAAATTGATATTTTTTAGCTATCTGTTAGCTTTTGTAGTCTGGATCATATTCAATACTGTAGATGTAACCATTTTTGATTTTCGTCTAAATACATTGTTGTGGTTAACACTAGCTGCAATTTGTGGTGTGATATATAACTACAGCCACAACTTTAATACCAACAAAGTCAATTTTAACGTTGATTACTAAGTGCATATTCTGATGTCTATACTTTAAAAAGTTAATAATATAACAATACACGCCTGTGACTGCGAATGTGGTTTGTCCCGCATTTGTCACTGTTGCTGATTGTTGGGAAGATGTAAACACCCCTTCCGGGGTGTTTTTTTCTATTCTTTTTGAATGTTTATTTAAGAAAATTTCAAAATTTCTATCTTTGTAAAAATAATCATTTTAACAAATGAAATATTTCAATCGTAAGTTAACAAAAGTTGCTTCTTTTCTCAGTTTTTCTGCGCTAAACTTAGTTTTTTCTCAACCTGCGATTTCAGCAGTTTCATGTGAAGCAGGTACTATTAGTCGGCATTCTAACGGTTCTTTAGCATATTGCCTATTAGCAAGAGATACTAAAGTTACCGTCAGCCATCCTCAAATAGGGACTTCTATCTTTCCTTGTAAAGCTAAAAATTACATCAGGTTTGCAGAAAAGTCACAATTCCAAAGATGTACACTTTCTCAAGAAATCAAAATTATCAAAAGTAATTCTACACAAACTTGTCCAGAAGATTTTATCGTGTCAATTTCAGCTTCAAGTGATGCTAAAAATATATCTATCAGGTGCGATGGCCATCAATAAACTACTTGTATATTTGGAAACTATTCATCAATAGATATCAAGTTTTAGCACCTCTAAGCTAGTTGATCATAAATTGGCTTCTGAATTGCTGTGATACAAATAGCGAACAATTGAATCAATAGAGGTATTTGCTGATAAAAATAAACTTATCTTAATCATAATTTTACCTGTATTACTAAATGAATTATATAAAAAAAACGAATTAGTAAATAATAAGTCTCTCTTAGTGATAGGATGTTACCTCGATGTTTATTCCTTGAGTAAATCATGGCTAATAATACTCTGCGTAATGTGCTAATTGGTGCAGGAGTCGCTGCTGTTGGTGCAATTGGAACTAAGAAAGCTGTAGATTATTTCCGCAACCGTGGAAAAGAGGAAGCACCACCTGAAACTCAACCTGATGCTGAAGCACCAGAAGCTGATGAGGTTGCTTATGCTGCTGTAGAAGAAAGTTCTGTTCAAGGCTTTTTAGATTCAAGCTTTGGTGAAGCTGGACGTTATGTTCCCAATCGTCCACCGAAGATTTTTGAATATCAAGGTGAACAGTATATGGTGATTTGGGCTTACGACAACAAGCAAAACAAAAATCAAATGTTGGCTTTCAAGTATACTGATGCAGGTCGCAAGATGGTTGCAAGTGTCGGATATACGAATGAGAAAACTGATTACAATCTCAGTTTAGATTCAACACCTTTTGCTGTTGAGGTTAATGGTAATAAATTACAATCTGGCAAGTCGGAAACTGCTGGTACGAATGATGTAGATTTTGTTCTAGCTTAAGTCAATCTGTCAAAAGTTAGATTTTTTGAGAATATTTTTTTGATAATAAAGGGTTGCAGTGATTGTGCCCTTTTTTCTTTGATTAAAAATTAAGGGATTATCGGTTCGGAAATTAGGAGAGCCGTTATTTCATTGGAGTAATATCAAATCTGCTGGCATCGAAATGATGTTTTTTTAACGCAAAGGTACGCAAAGGTATACGCTAAGGGACGCTGAGTTCTATAATGATTTTTATAATTTATTTTCTCATCCTCTCGTTAGAGAAATATTTTAAATATTCATTCTAGAGAAGGAGCAATTTTTGTTGTTTCTAAGGTTAAATTTTAATTAGTGAATAAAATTCTTGTAAAAGGTCAAGGCTGACGGGTTCAAGGCTTAATTGATACTAGTTTATTGATTGCGGTCTTTGAGTTAAATAATAGACTTTGGTTGGTTAATAACACAATTTAAAAGTGTTTGAGTGCTTATGTGTTATTAAGCCTTAATGCTTTTACCGTTCATGTAAATTTAGAAAGAGAGGAAAACACATGGCTAACAATCCGTTGGAAAATATTATCCCATCACAACCTCCTGTAGACCAGAAAAAGTCCGATGTTCATACATTAAAGTCTCGCTTGGAGTGGGGAGAACCAGCATTTACCATTCTTGACGTGCGCGATCGCCAAACCTACAATGAAGGTCACATCATGGGCGCGTTACCAATGAGTATGGGTGGTTTAGGAGACACAGCAGCCCAAAGTTTAGCTAAAAGCCGTGATATTTACGTTTATGGTGCTAACGATGCGGATTCTGCTCAAGCTGCACAACTTCTAAGAAGTAAAGGTTTTGAAAATGTATCGGAACTCAAGGGTGGACTCAGCGCATGGAAAGCAATCGGTGGTCCTACTGAGGGTATTGTAGAATCAATGACCCCTGCTGGTAAGGATGATTATAATGTGGTTGATCGAATGAAAGACCAAGCAGCAAATATGAATAAGTAAATTGTACTTTTGATCTGGGAGATTTTCCCCGAAGCCGACAAAGATGGGCTTTGCTTTTATAGTCCCAGATTTCTAGTAGTCCGCCACATTAATTTTAAGGGGTTGAGGTAGTGCGGTCTTGGAAGCCACCAGCGAGCTAGAAGTATGCTTCTCCGGGGGAGGCTACGCCAACGCACTACCAGTTACAAATTTATGATGTATGCATTAAAACGAATCAAGCGCACCACTAGTCTGAGGGTTAATTTTAATGCTCAAACAAATCTTTGAATTGCAATAAATCCAAACTGACTATTGTTGGTAAGCACTTAAAACAATCCTCGGCTAATTCTAATCTCTCTTCACGTTTGAGCATTTTCGTTAACTTGCGCTGTATGGTAACCAAATAACGCACATCGTTAGCGGCGTAATTGAGTTGCTCATCGGATAAATTAGCCGCGTCTCCCCAATCGGAAGATTGAGCGCTTTTATCGAGTTCTACTTTTTCTAATTCTTGCACCACTTCCTTGAGTCCGTGTCTTGGAGTATAGGTACGAACTAATTTACTGGCAATCTTGGTACAGAAAACGGGACTTACCATTATACCCAGATGATGACGCAATGTTGCCAAGTCAAAGCGAGCAAAGTGAAATATTTTCAGGACATTAGTTACTTCCAAGAGCTTTTTCAAATTTGGGGCTTGAGTTTGTCCGGGAGCAATCCGGACAACTGTCACCCTACCTTGATTATCGGCTATCTGCACCAAACATAAACGGTCGCGTAGAGGCAATAATCCCATAGTTTCCGTATCTACAGCAATTGTCTCGCTCTTTAAATATTCTGAAAGAGTTGTTTGATCCAAATCGCGATCGCAAACCTGAAAATCTGGTAATTCCATGAATCTTAAAAAGTCAATGTAGTGTTGAAGGCTATAAAAAAGCAAACACTACTTTATAGCTCAAAAAAATCATAAATCAATCATAAATCAAACTCATCTACTAAGAATAAAAATTTGTGTCAAAAAAAACTCGCCTTCACTATTAGCAGCAACACCAACGCCAGTCAAGTTATACTGACCGTGAATATTTTTGAGATGTCCCGGACTCTTGATCCAACCCGTTACCGCTTCCGCAACAGGATCGTCATATCCAGAGTTAAAAGCAACATTTTCCGCTGCATTTTTATAGCCAATAGAAGTACTATCAACTCGTTTGGCAAATCCATTATGACTCAAGGGTACTTGATGTTTTGCCATATTTTGGCTATGAATCCTTGCTTGCTGGGAAATTTTGGCATCTAGCTTTAATTTTGGCAATTTTTTAGAAACCCGATACTGATTTATCTGGTCAAATATTGCTATTTCCAAATCAGTAGTTTTGATATTAGTAGATAGTTGTATCGGACGTGATGGAATTGACAGTGGCTTGTTCACCGTCGGTTCGCTTGTAGACGTATGACCTGGTACAGGTTTTGTCGTCATTGCGCTACCCAGAACAAGTGTAGTAAAAGCAATACTAAGAATAGTTTTTCCGCTCATGGGCAATTATATGGTTTATACGGTCTTGAGACGCTAATTGATAATTATTAGTTTCTTTCTATACCCGTATTCAAATAAGTATTTTATTGAGTTTCCAGATTCTTGCATATCCTGATCTAGCCGTCAAGACTAGCTAATCCAAGGAATTTTTACATCAAGTGATTCCAAATTATCAATGAAGACTTCAAAAAGTTGAAACACAATTTCAGCAAATATTCTGACTCAGTATCAAAACTATCAATTAAACTAAAAAACAAGTATTGATGACTACAGTATATTTATTTAAGTAAAAAATCAGACTTGTAATTGCGAGCAAAAATTTATTGAATAACTAATCTAGCCGCGATATATTAAAAGTTGATATTTTTTATTCTTGCCATAAGTTCGATAATGGCAAGTTATATACATATTCATTAAAATCAATTAAATAAATATAAAGAATAATTTGCTTTACAGTATTAAATAAATATAGAGAAAAATGTTATACCTGCTATAGCTTGATAATTAATGAATCAATCATTATCATCCACATCTACAAGTCTGATTTTAACTGCATTAATTGCAGTTGGGTTGGCATTAACCCATTTATTTTGTGGAAAACTACGCTTTGCTAAAGTTCCTCGTACTCGCTGGTTGAGTGGTGCAGGTGGGGTATCCGTTGCTTACGTTTTTGTACATATCTTACCGGAATTAAGCGAACATCAAGCGGTTTTAGACAAATCGCAACAAGGGTTAATCTCTTATTTAGAATATCACATTTACCTATTAGCATTATTAGGACTAAGCATATTTTATGGCTTAGAAAGAATGGCTAGTATATCTCGTACAAGTCAAGAAAAAGCAGGTAAAGGAGACGTTACAACTCAAGGAGTATTTTGGGTTCATATTGCTTCTTTTACTGTTTATAATGCTTTAATTGGTTATTTATTGATGCATCGAGAAGAGCAAGATACCCAAGGTTTATTGCTATATAGTTTAGCAATGGCGCTACACTTTGTTGTCAACGACTTTGGATTACGAGAAAATCACAAGCATATCTATGACCATATTGGACGCTGGATATTAGCAGCAGCAATTATTGTGGGATGGGTAATAGGTAGCGCTACTCAAATTGGAGAAACAACAATAGCTATTCTTTTTGCTTTTTTAGCAGGAGGAATCGTTCTTAACGTACTTAAAGAAGAACTTCCCGAAGAACGAGAAAGTTGTTTTTGGGCTTTTGCGTCGGGTGCAGTAATTTATAGTGTGTTACTTTTAGCTTTGTAATCAAGGTTAATATTTCTGATGATATTTTCTGCAAATTTATGTAAAGTCAATTTTTTTAAAATTGGTTGAAATTAAAATACTTAGAGAATTTGATTATACTATCTCTAAGGATGTTCAACATTCTTTCTAAAGATAGATTCCCACAACAATCATAAATATTGCCTTAGCTAGAAGAATTTATTAGCAAAAAAAGTATACATTAAGATTAAATAAAATTCAATACAGTAAAGATTTACAGTAATTAAAATATTTGTCTATTTATAAATATCTATAGATAGAAAGTTTTCATGTATGTATTACAAAAAAATAATCGCTCGCTGTGAACATTTATTTCAATTGGGGTTAAATCGCGATTGAAATCAACCATTTAAAACCAAGTGGAGGCTATTGCTTCTAACTGATAACTAAAGTTGAAGAGGTATTTATGTTTAAAGAACAAAGAAAAATCAAAAACTGGAAAACACTTTTAAGCGGATTGGCAATTGTAATTCCATTCCTTCCATTAACAGTATTTGCGGTTCCTGCTCGTCGTAATCCGAAGCGCAATCCCTGTCCGAAAATATATTATGAGGAACCTTATAATAGTAAATTAATAGTACCAGCAGAATGTACACCTAATGCTGCAACTATGCGTTGGAATCAAACCGGACAAGCTGTAGACCAATCAATTAACGTAGTACCAAGAACTACCAATGTAAGACCGATACAGCCACCTGCACCGGAAGCTCGTCAGTCTGCTATTGCTACCGTCAAGCCAATGATGGATGGTAGAGTCAGCGTCACATTGAAAAATGACACTAATGCTCGCATTTCCTATCAAGTTATTACCCATACTCAGACTAGAATCTTACCGGCAACAGAAGAAGTAGTTTTACGGGAAATTCCTACTCCTGCGACCATTACTTTAGTACGGGAAGATGCAGGATGGTTAAAGGTAATGCCAATATCTACTGAAGACGGTATGCTAACACTTTCTTTGGATGAAGAAACGACATTGGATGATAACCAAGGTGTTATTAGGATTCAGAAGGATGGACAAGTCTTCTTGAATTAATTATTAAGAAATAGTGTAATCTATCTAATTCCACATATTGAAGAAAAATGAATCTAATTCGTCAACAAACAATCAAACTTAATTTAAGTCAAAATAAGGGTAAATCTATGAAAAAATTTTGGAGATTTCAGGGTGCAATCGCTTTGTCTTTAATGGCTCTAGTACTTCCTGCTTGTGCTAATAACGAAGAAGCAAATATTCCTGGTGCGGGAAACGTGACTACTGAAGAAGTTGCTGATAATACCGCTGCATTAGCTGGTAAAACTGTGACAGTCAGAAGCGAACCAGTAGATAAAGTCGGTCCTGCTTCCTTTACTGTTAGCGATCAAAAATTCTTCGGAAGCGAACCCATTTTAGTTATAAACGCTTCGGGAGAACCTTTTACTTTACCTGCTGATGATATAGAGGTTCAGGTAACGGGTATAGTTCGCAATTTGGTAGTAGCAGATATCGAACGCGAGTACAATCTGACTTTGGATAGACAATACTATACAGACTACGAAAACAAACCTACAATTGTTGCTCAGTCTATTGCATTAGCACCCGATCCTGGTGATATAACCAAAAATCCTCAGAAATACTATAATCAACGACTTGCAGTAACAGGTGAAGTTGAAGATATTCAAGATGCTAACACCTTTAGCCTGGATGAAGAAAAGTTATTTGGTGCGACAGATTTATTAGTTGTCAACCCTAATCCGAAAGTAGCGATTCAAGATGATCAAGTAGTAGCAGTTACCGGGGTACTTCGTCCCTTTGTACTTGCTGATTTTGAACGGGAATATGATTTAGGTTGGGATTTACAACTTAAGCAGAAGATAGAAGCTGAATATAGTACCAAACCTGTATTTGTAGCTGATAGTGTATACCCTTCCGCAATTTCCAAGTAAGTTAAATTTGTTTTTTGAACTCAGGCTGAGATTATTTTTATCTCAGCCTTTTCAATGTTTTATTTTACATTCACCACCTATTATCTATCTGTAGAACAATGGCTAATCAAAACTAAAATCGTTTTATTTTGAGTCCGAAATAATTTTCAGTATTGTCTTTTTTGGAATTTTGTTCGGACTTGATTTTTTATTTAATCGTGAACCTGCAAATTTGTAGTTGTGCATACTTGTATCAATATAAAAACTATCTTATGGCATAGGTATGGTCAATATTTTAACCCTAACTATAGATAGGTGTATCGTTGTTACTTTTTGAGATATCACTGGGATTAAAGTTCTTAATCTATTAAATCTAGATCATGTTTTTGTTATCAATCGATTGTAGATTAAAAGTTAACTCATAAAATTTGAGAATCCAATAACACAAATACATGGTTCTTAAATAAGTAGCGTGTTCATCAAAAAAATACTAAAAAATTAAATTTACTAATAGATAAATCAATTAATATTTGATTAACTAAATTAGCAGTTGTAAACCTTTGAAAGTAAAATGGCACCCAGGACAGAAATTGTAACTCAACCAAGCTCTAGCCAAATATCACCAAATATTCCGGCTTCAACCGAAGTCACAAGTGTCCAAACTGGACTAGCAATCATTCCTGTGGCTTTTGTAATTACTTTGGCATTTATTTTTATCAAGCAAGTTAAATATCGGAAAAATTTATATACCCAAGTTATCAGTTTCAAGCGTTTCTCTACTATTCCTTGTCGTAAATGTCAATTTTTCGATAATAACCAACACCTTCCTTGTGCGGTACAACCCGCATTGGTGTTAAGTGAAGAAGCCGTTAATTGTGGTGATTATGCACCAAAAAGCAGGTAAAGCTAATAGGGCTTGTGGTGCCACGCACCAACCACTGATTGTGACACTTGGATAAGTCCTGGCTAAATTTAAAACTGATTTGATAAAATTAAGTTTTAAGTAATTAAAAATTATTTTGTCTGTGTAAATAGGGAAAATTGCAGATTGATTATAGTAGCGAAATTAGTCCAAAAAGTCGATTCAAAAAATCCGAATCTATATTAACGTTAAATCAGACAAGAAATTACTTAACTTAAGGAGAAATCATGTATACAAATGAAATGCAACGTGCAGTTGGTACTTTTGCTTCCCGTCCAGAAGCAGAAAGAGCGCTATATGATTTGAGAGACGCTGGCTTCAATATGGACAAAATTTCTATCCTTGTAAAAAATGCTGAAGGTCAGGAACAGGTCAGCGGTACAGATTATCAAAAATCCAATGATGAACAAGTTAAAGGAGGAGCCAAAGCTGGAGCAGCAGCTGGAGGAGTCACAGGGGGAATAATTGGTTTGATACCCAGTTTGGGAGTCTTAGCAATTCCTGGGGTAGGTCCAGCTGCGGAAATAGGGATAATCCTGGCAAATACTCTGATTGGTGGTGGTATCGGTGCAGCTAGCGGTGGTTTACTTGGTGCTTTGATTGGTTGGGGAGTACCTGAAGAACGGGCAAATTATTATAATGACCGACTTTCAGAAGGTTATTATGTAGTACTGGTGGAAGGAACCCCAACAGAAATTAACACCGCTCAATCTATTTTGAGCAATCAAGGAGTCCGAGATTGGGAAATTTATGATTCTCCAACTACTGGAAATGTTCGTAATCGCACGATTGTCTAATATTTTTAGGATTTACCCATTTGAAGCCAGAAACCCTGTTTCTTCGTTGATGTCTGGTAGTAAAAACAAGGAAAAATTGAGGTAGCTCGACAGGTGACTCATTTTGCTCGCTACATCGACTGGGTTGTGACTACACCGCTATTACTCCTAGCCTTGTCTTGGACAGCAATGCATCATCATCACAAAAAAGACTGGACGCTAATTGCCTCTTTAATGCTAACTCAAGTGATTGTTGTTATCTGTGGTTTGGTTGCTGACCTCTCAGTCGTACCTTGGGTGAGATCTTTATGGTATATCAACGGTGTCGTAGCTTTCTTGATTGTTTTGGGAGGAATTTGGGGTTCTTTACGTGCTAAGGCTGGTAGTCAAGATTCAGCGCTATCAGCTTTTTACAACAAGATAGCGACCTATTTTACCCTGTTATGGATATGCTATCCGACTGTATGGATTCTCGGTCCTTTGCTGAGGGACTACCGAATCTTTATCACCCCGCATGACTAATGTTGGTATGTGCATATACGGAAGTTTTGCTTCGATGCGGTCGCAAAAAGCTATCTGAATCGTGCGAATGGCACGGGGTAAACCCGCAGCCAAATAATCTTGCACTTGAATGGGTAATTGAGAAGGGTTTTCATAAGGTAGAGTAAGAGCATGAGGATCTATAGTCGGTCTTTGAAGAATTGCTGCCAAAAGGCGATCGCCATGACGAACCGGAAATTCCGCAATAATTTGGCATCCGAAGGAATTACCCAACATAATTGGCTGTTTAATGCCGACTGCATCCATCCACCCACACAATACATCGGCTAATTCCGGTAACTCCAGCGCTTCGTCAGGTATCTCCATATCCTGGGGAATCTGGCACATTTTTCTTGTAGGGTGTGTAGTTTAGAGTTAATTTGAACGTAGTAATAAGGTTTGTAGCGTTACGCACCATCAACCATTTGTGACAATATCGTAAGTCGTGTATGTAAAAAAGTTATCAAAATTTAAATGATTATAAATAGGATTTACCCTGGATAAACCGGGTTTCTACGGAAAATCGTCGTTTTTGTGAGAATATATCAACGAAGAAACCCGGTTTCTAGGAATTTATGCGTAAGTCCTAATAAATAAACGCTATTATGATAATTATTGTGAGTTATCATAATAGCGCTGTTTTTTTTACCTTCTATATAACTAAGTCAAGGCTTTAACTGCAAATAAATTAATGGCTGTTTTGACCACCTTTACGACCAATTTCAGACATATGTTCTTTGTCTTGGCTGGTGGTTTCACCGCCTTTTTTGCCAGCTTCTCTAGCTTCTTCAGAAGAGAACTCATGTGCATTTCCTTTCTCATGAGCAGCTTTTCCACCTTTACTAGCAATTTCGCGCTGCTTTTCTTCATCCATAGATGCAAATCCGCGTTGGTCTTTATTATTATCTGCCATTTTGGTTTTCTCCTAAATTAATGCTTTATTAAAAATCTACTTTCAGTTTATTTTTTTTGAAAAGCTTCTTAACCCATCTAAAGGTATAATAAAATAATTTATTTTCTCTCAAATATTTCTCTCTCAAGTATGAAATAAAAACAGAAAATTTCAAGTAATAAATAGCCGTTTGTTCGTTCAATTGATAAACAACAAATTAGAGTTTTTCCTTCATTAAAAATTAATTTTGTTTCTATTGTTTATAACAAAAAAACTTGATTTAATAACTAATATTTATGGTTCTTCAGTACTTAGTATGCTAATGGCTGGAGACGGGCTATAAAAGTAGTTTAGAAAATTTAACATACATGGCAGACTTTCCGCTATTTTGCTTTTATTTTAAATGAGTAAGTAAGAGGGTGTTTATAAATTCGGCAAAAACCGCGATTTGTCATGCTGAACGAAGCTTGTTCGTAGTGAAGCATCTCTCGACTACGCCGCAAAACCTAGATTCTTTGTTGCTCAGAATGACATGATTTTATTTATAAACACCCTCTAAGACACTTTGATGAATTGTCAACCTAATAATAAGGTTTGTAGTGTCACGCACCACCCAAATCTTGTGACTGTTTTATCTCTAATAGCCTCATCCAGATTGGGAGATTTTTTTCGTATATTTATTAAAGTATTTCGCTGATATAGGAGTTTTTACGGATGTAGTCTAATAGACATAGTTGTTAACATCATTTTTAGTAAAGCAATTTTAGATTTTTAAATAGACTTCTCCGAAAACTAATCCTAAACCCTTGCAACCACTGAGGTAAAACTTGTTTTCCGGACAAGTCTAATGAATTTAGCTAAGAAGCTGATGAGTTCTGTAAAGATTTTGGCTATCTGTACAGTATTGACAGCTATTAAAACAGTGAACAGTAACGATACCATTCTTTGCGGAGGTGGGGCAGATATTGCTTACCGTGATAATGATTCTGACTGTCTTTTCGGTGATGCAGGAAATAATATAATCAAAAATCGCGGCAGTATTGACATTATTATATCGAACAGAAATTTTAGCTACTGTTGTTAACAGTTATCAGTAACCCACCCGTTACTGATTTTTGTATTATACAATCAAGCTGCGTAGCAGCTTATTAGTTTAAATCCCTCACCATACGCCCGTGTTCACTGTTTACTGCTTTCCTCGATCGAATTACTTACTTCGACTCGGATGAGCCTTAGAAGTTAATTTAAAGACTTAAATCTCAACAAAATGTTCTGTATCCTATTTACACTTTCCCTATTTAGGGTTCGTTCTCCACCCCTTGGTGGAAATACCCTACTAAAGCAAAACTCTAAATATCTTGAGATTTTGCCATTCACGAATACATAAATCAATTCAAATCACCTTAAAGGAGAACAATCATGTTGAATATCAAATCTAAACTCTTCGTTGCTGCTGCTGTTGTTGCTGGTACTTTTGGTCTTTCTTCCTCCGCATTCGCCGGTGAAGCTGGTGTAGCGGGTTCTGCATCTTTCAAGTTAACCACAGGAGCAGTAACAGAAGCATCAGTTGCGGTTGCAGTTGGTAAGAGTACAGCCTATGCAGGTGCTACAACTGAGACTGCTACTGGCACAGAAGCTTTTGCTGGCGGTAGTGGTGGTGCAATGACCATAACAAATCTTTACATCACGTCAATCGCGGAAGAGTCAGCTACAGGCTTAGCCATAGGACAAGCTAACGAACTTGATGATAACGATGTGAACATCGACGTTATCGGCGGTACAGCTGATGTCGTTAACACTGCACCATAGGCATGAATTGCTCCAATTGTTGAGCTATTCAAATATTTTGGATTTATGTTGGCTCCGTGTGAAGCGGTAACATGATTATTTTCACGCAAAGCCGAGTGGTGCGTGACACGACAAGATTTATAACTACGTAAAAAATTTCTTAAAGCGTTACACACCCTACAAAAACTGAAAATAACCTCCTATTTTAACAGGTTATTTTCGGCATGAAAATCAATATCCATTATTATGTGGTCAAATTAGATTTATTAGGCATTCTCACATCTTGCACCTTACGATTAAATACTTGGTGTTAAAAATCAAAAATAGTACCTTTATTACCTAGATATTATCAGTCCACTTGAATGGACTTATGCTATAAGAGCGGGGGCTTTAAGTCCCAAGCGGATAATAATAAAGTCGAACAATAAGGCGATGATTTTAACATCTGATTTTTATGGTGCAAGATATGAGCATTCGTATATTTTAAGTAGGTCTGCATTAAAAATCATAACTCGTTTGATCGTCCACGATGATTGCGCTAAAGCGCTACTACGAACAATATCTAGAAATAATACTGCATATAAATAGTGTCAATATGTTGTGAACAAATCAGTAAGTATTACTCAAATTAGTATTTGTGGGTTGCTAACTTTTTTACAAATATTACTCTCTAATAAACAAGCCTTAGCAGAAGAAAATACTCCCGATCGAAAACCTCATATCTCTGAGGCAATGGCGAAAATTATAGCGATAAATAAACTTGAAAAATTACTATCATCGACAAAAACATCTACTAAAGAATCTCAAAATGATTCTCAAGTTTTCTCCCCCAGCGTCCCCGAAAATATCGACACAAATACATCTAAATTTTCTATTAAAGCAACTGACTTATTACCTATAGTTAGTCAAAATCATCAATTAGAACAGCCACCAGTATTACCTGAAAATACGAATAAATATCAAAATGAAACGAGTAGACTGAGAGAAAAACTAAAACAGAACCGAAATCCAGCGCGTATAAATTACAAAAAGCCACCTGAAGTTGTCCCGAGACAGAAAGTCCCACCGATTTTGACAACTTTCTCTCTGAATAATTCGACTATCAATCACCTCACTCAAGAAATAGTCGATCAAGAAATTACATTTGGAGATGATCGTAGCACCAATCTACGTATTAACGCACTGTATCCAGTTAGTAATAAAGTAATTCAAAGTCTGTCCCAAGATAATATTTTTACCTCAGATTTTCGCGCAAATTATACTCAACTACGTACAGTTGATCGCGAACGTCAAGTTTCAATTAATCAATCAATTCCGCAAACTATGAAAGGGTTTGAAACCCAACAAACTTTTATTGGTCCGTGCGGAATCATTAATAACGAAGCGGAGGAGACAGAACAACAGTGTACATATTTACCACCTTTAGTAGTTGACCGTAATAGCATCGAACCTCAATTTTTTATTCCCACCCAAATCGAGCAAATGGGAAAAATTGGCAATCCGATTTCACCAGAAACTTTAGCGATTATTAAGCAACCTGGTTGGCAAAATATCGGTGCCGATGGCGAATTTACAGGTATAGACCTTTACTTCCCCAATATTGGGACAATACCAGGCAACAGTCAATCAACTCGCACCGCAATTTCTCGGAGGGAAGATATTGATACAACTTACAAATTGGGATATTATCGAGTCCGACAAATTGTCAAAGCCAATGCTCAAAAAGCGGTAATTGGACAGACAATTAAAGGTATCGGGGCAATTGTAGAGAGCGATGATTTTTTATTGTATCCAGTTTTGGGTGCAGTTGCCCAAATGTTGCCCGATGTTGAACCCGATTTGCCAGGATTACCTGAAAATGCCAATACTAATATTAATAAGAATCTTTTCAATTCTGCAAATAATGTTAGAACTCCTTTAAATAGCTTTGTCATTTATCAAGGGGGTGTCGGGGAAGCAGAACACCGAAATAATAAACCTCTGACATCGAAAATTAAATCGACAAGAATTCCTTCTGCATCATTCAATAGTATGTGGATTGGATTTTCTCCTGTTACACAACGCTCGATTTCTCAAGGTTTTCGTTATGTCTCGGTGGGTGAAGAAAAACAAGTAACAAGAGCAGGGGGAGAGGGTGGTATTGACTCTGACATTGGTTTTGTTGTCGCACTAAATGATAATAATAATCAAAACAAAATTGCTTCAGTAGATTTAAATAACTTTTATATCCAAGCTTATGTTTCTTTTCTGGAAAGAGATGTTAATTTTGTCACTAGCAGTAAACTAAATGAAAGGACTAATTACTATCCGCATTTGAGTTTTACTGGTAATATTACTAACTATGATAGTGTTTTACGATATTATGCAGGCGTAATTACAAGCAAAAACTTCAAATTTTACTTAGGTGCGGATTATACACGCAATTGGCAGAATTGGTTATTTAATTTGGGTGCGATCGCCTATACAAATGGAGACAAGGATTATTTTAGTAAAGCCGAAGGTAGTATTCGCAGAAAACTGAAATTAAATAAAAATACAAATCTAGGATTATTTACAGAATTTAGTTATGCTTGGGAGCGCGATCAAGAGAATTTTTTAGATAATCCCATCGATAACTTTGTCAGCGTTGGTGCAAATTTAGATATTCAACAATTTTCTTTGCGAATTAGTCAATTCTTAGATATCTTACCGCATGCAGTGGGAAATAAACTTCAAGGAAGCTTGAGTGCGAGATTAGGCAAAAATGCTAGTATAACAGCTTATTTGTCTCCCCAGAGAAATACTAATAACTACGGAGTTTCAGCCAGATATAATTGGTTTTCTCGTGACTTTACATCTAGTTTAATCTTTAATTGGAATCGGGGAATATATGATTTTGGTCGCGATGATTTTGATAACGAGTTGACAACGCAAAATAATACCTTTACATTAATGTTTAAAACTTTCTTTAAATGACGTAAACACTTGGTTCGTGGGTAAGTCCTGTTTGATTTTTGAAAAAATCAGGACTTACGATATTGTCACAAATGGTTGATGGTGCGTGACACCACAGGTTCCTTATTGCTACGTTCAGAATTTCTAAGTTACAGCACCCTACAAGAAAAATGTGCCAGTTGCGTAAGTCCTAAAAATACTTACTGGGTTGCAATAAAGCAACGTACAGAAGAGCCAAATCCCCTGAGCTATGTATTCCCAGCCTCCAGGCTGGGAACGAGTCTAACGAGCGTGTCATTCGTATGAGGTACTATTTTCGATACACGTCGAATCTATAAGTCTCACCGTGACTCAGATACCTTATCTGTTCATCAAGTCCAGCCTCTGTAACAGCTTGCATAAAGTCCTCAAGAGATGACTTCATAACGGTGTAATCATTGTAGTGAATCGGGATACTTAAATGTGGTGCAATAATCTCAATTGCTTGCACTCCTTGTTTAGCATCCATAGTTAACAGAACTCCTAAAATTTTTGTTCCTCCTAGATGAAGCAAAGCTAAGTCAATATCGGGATATTTTTGGGGAATTTCTTTTAAGTCCTGATACATCAATGTATCTCCACTAATATAGAGACGAAACAATGTCTTATCTATCTCTATTGTTGACCCAAACTCCAACATATTTCCGTTTACTGTTGGTAGCAATGCACTGAGTATTTCCGGACCATGCCTTCCCGGCATCGCTGTAATCCGCACCCTGGCATCATTTTTGATCACAGTCATTGTTTCCCAAGTATGTAAGCCTTGGGTAGCGTTAAATCTTTTACTTTTTAGTTTACTAGCTGCTTGATGTGTAGTGATGATAGGTAAATTTTTATCTAGTTTTGCCTCTGCTATGCGATCAAAATGGTCTTCATGCATATGAGACAGCACAAGCATATCTAAAGGAGGTAGCTGCTCAATTTCCATTGCCGGATTAGTTCGACGTGCAGAGCGTATTCCATAGCCTAGATGCACGTGGTCTCCTTGATGCAGAAAGTTCGGGTCGGTTAAAATTGTAAATCCGGCATAGCGCAGCAGTACGGTGGCGTTGCCGATAAAAAACAGCGAACCACTATTAAAGTCAGCTTCTTGACTACTTCCATTGCTCGGTAGAACTAATTCTCTTCCTTGGTTCATGATTCATACCCCTGATTCCTATTACCTAAAGCTATTGCAGCCAATGAAGCGACCGCTCCCACCGCAGCTAATGCCCACCACTTCAGTGTCGGATTCTTCGCCAGCCAATCGGAAACACTGGGTATTACTAGCTCGTTAAAGTCTCCCTCAACCTGGTTGTATCCCTCCATTGGTGTAAACAGATTGTTTGGTCCGTCTGCTGATTTCAGTTGATTCGTTTTCTGTCCTGAGAAACCAATTGCCGTTAATAACCCATCTACCAATTCCGGAGACAAGCGCTCTAATACATCCAAAATTCGCCCTACATCTCCCACAATATATTCACGAGTCGGATTTTCTGCCACATAGAGGATGGCATCAGCCACTAACTTGGGTGAATAATAGGGCGGTATTCCAGTGGGTTTGACTCCTAATTTGGTGCGAACGTGATTGTAATAGGGAGTGTTGATGACTGCTGGTAAAATACTAGTAACACTAATAGGGATGCCCTGATGTTGCAACTCTACTCGCAGGGATTCTAAAAAGCCTTGAAGAGCGTGTTTGGCGGCAGAATAAGGACTTTGTAGTGGTAAAGCACGCTTACCTTCCATTGAGGAAATATGAATCAAAGCTCCTCCTTGCTGTTTTAAATAGGGTAATGCTGCCTTTACTCCATACACTTGTCCCATAAAAGTAACGTCAATCACTCGCTCAAACTCTTCTAAAGTAATGTCTTCAAAGGGTGCAAGCACACCAGTCGCAGCAGCATGAACCCAAGTGTCAATTCGTCCATATTGCTCAACTGTATAATCAGCAATTGCTTTTACCTGGTCAAAATCGGCTACATCGGCAGTAATTGCCTTTGCTTCACCCCCATTCGATTCAATTTCGTCTACCAACGACTTTAGTCCTAGTTGGTTTCGCGCTGAAACTATTACCTTAGCTCCTCGTTTAGCAAAATCAAGAGCGGTTTGTCTTCCGATACCACTGGAAGCTCCGACGATAGAGACTACCTGTTGAGGAATTGGCTTTAATTGCATAATGAAATTGTTCCTTATCTTGATTTATTACATTTGGAAGGTGAATATAATTCGTAATTCGTAATTAGGGTTCCCCATAAATAAAATAATGGTGCTTCAACATTGCCTACAATCCGGACATCCACGGATAAATCCGGGGGCTATGTCCTGACGGACACGCGGAGCGTACAGACCATAAAATTTACGGGCGTGAAGCAAACGGCGAATAATATCTCATAATTACAAAAATAATTACAAAAATTAAATAATCATATTTGCATGCATGATTGATAATTCATTTTTTCTGATTAAAAATATTTTCGCAGCGTAACTATTAAATTAATTTTTGTAAAAATAAAATATAGGAATCCTACTTGAATCTTGCTAGGTATACTGAGAGCTAAACCTTTGTACAGCAAGCTTTGATCAAAATTATTTTTTCAAAAATCAAATAGGAGTCCTATACCAGTTAAGTACACTTTATATTTGTTTTTTTTAACAGAAGATTAATCTATCTATAGGGTGAAAATCAAAATATAACTTTATACATCACAAGGATGATTTGCAACTAATCGGTACTGAACAAAATTTAAGATAGTGTAGTTCATCTCCATAATCGAATGCCTGTTACTACTCTTGCCGATTTAGATCCAACGCACTTTAATATCGCTTTACTTGCCTTGGGTGGTTTGATCTATATTTATGGCTTGCTTTCTCGCTTTATCAAAGAACGACTTTATCTTTCTGCTCCGATTTTGTCGGTTTTACTAGGTGTAATTTTTGGACCGTCGAGTAAAAACAAACAACAAAATCAAGAGCCGGAAACTCAAGAAAAAGAAGAAAATTAACTATCCCAAAAAATAATAAATCATGCAAACATTAAGTATTATTACGCAAGAAATATTTAACCGTAGCTAGCGAATCAAATGGCGTTTATCCCAGAAAAATCTATCTATAGGTAATTTCTAAATTTTATCAGGTTATAAGTATGTCTAAAGGAATACAAAGATTTTTATTCCTTTAGGAGAAGTAAAAATAAATCTAAAGTGAATAGTCTTGAAATTAATACAGTTAGTTGTTGAGAAGCAAATTGAAATCAAGGAGTTGAATTATGGGAACTCGTAACTTTGCTCTAATTATTTATGGGTATTGTTTTTTTAAGTATTGGAATCTTGGGATTTATCCCTTTTTTCGTGACCAAACCTGCAACGATATCGCCAGAGTTAATTATTGATACGGGATACGGCTACCTGACGCTAATGTGCGGAATCTCAAAAAAGGCGATCGCGTTGTGATTCCTTCTACTATTGCCTGCGGCTATTGTTCTTACTGTCGTAGCGGGTATCAAGCTCAGTGCGATAATGCCAACCCCAACGGAAGTGATGCTGGGACAGCTTTTTTCGGTGGTCCAGAAACCACGGGTCCTTTTAATGGATTGCAAGCGGAATATGCTCGGATTCCTTATGCAAATGTAGGGCTGGTGAAGCTACCAAACGAGGTAACAGACGACCAAGCCATCCTGATTTCTGACATTGGAGATATACGAACAGATTTCCGACTATAACGAACAAAAATCCCAAAGCTAGATAATGTTCAAGTAAAGAATTTTGGAGAAATAAATTATCAATTCGGATTGCTTTAGCGTAAACAAATAATACTGAGGAAATCATGCTATTACGTGCCATAGTTATTCTTAGCTCTTTACTGGTCTTTTTTGGCTTTTTAGGTTTTCAATTAGAATTGACCTTGCCAGGAAGACCACCGAATCTGAATAACACTTATACACCTTTGACACAATCTCCACCAAAAGGAATTGGTTCTTATGATGTGTTAGGTTATGCCGTTTCTAAGCCAGAAGCGGATAAGCTCTTGCAAACTGAAGCCGGACAGAAAGCACTTTCTCCTGATAATGGTGCAGTTAAAGTTATCCTGCTGTCAATTGACGATGAACCAGCAGTACTGCTTGAGACATCGTACAATTAAGTAGCCATCATGAACTGCGTACACCAGAACGAATGAAAATGGGCATTGAGCCTTCAACTATCTACATAGATATTGGTCGAAGTCGTATTTTCAAGTCAGGTCAGCACAGAAAATTATCATTGAGACAAGGCAAAAGGCAACAGTTTCACCCCTATTTTTTCTGATTTTGGAACGAGCAATTTCAGCTAGTGAGTTTAGGAACACCTGTAAATGTGATCCAATAATTCAGACAAAGATTGTTTCTAACTAGATACTTTACTATTCAATGTTTTCACTTCCCTTATGCGTTTTTCTATATATAACAATATATATAGTTGAAAGCTAATTGAAAATTGATAATCAAAAGAAATCATAATTGTGAATACAACTATAAATAAAATGTTTGAGTATATAATTTCAGCAAATAAATCGATATTTTCTGTTATTTTTATTTGACTTTTATTTAAAATAAAAATCGTAAATAATATCAATAAAATACTTGTTAAGTAGTAATATGATGATTACTACCTAATAACTATTTATAGATAAAAAATATGTTTAGTGAATTGACTTTAGCAGAAATATCAACATTTGCTCCTATAGAGTGGCAAGAGCTTAGTTTTCGTTTAGCGATTGCCTTAATTATCGGTATAATGATTGGTTTAGAAAGAGAAACAAAAAAAAAGGCCGCAGGACTCAGAACTAATATGTTAGTGTCCTTTGCTTCTGCTTTACTAGTGCTAATCCCAATCCAAATTGGAGCAGCACAACAGAACTTAGATGTTTTAGGACGAGTTATTTCCGGAGTAATAAGCGGTGTTGGTTTTATCGGTGGAGGGACTATTTTACGTCAAACGGAAGTTAAAGGTTTAACTTCTGCTGCTACCATATGGATGTCAGCCGCTCTCGGTATTGCAGTTGGTTGTGGTTTGTGGGCTTTAGGTTTAGCAGGAGCATTAATAACTTGGATAATTTTGCGGGTGTTTGATAGATGGGAAGATTATCTTTGATTAAATATAATATTATTTAGATTGACTCATAAAAATACAAATTTAATTAAACAATATTTAATATAATATAAAAGAAATAGAAAAATACCTGATTTATAACTTTAGATAAAAAGAGATAAAATTATGCTTCCCGTCGGGATGGGAATTACCGTTCATCTTGGTGACAACATGATGCAAGTTGTAGAAAAAATGAGAGAAGCGCGATCGCAACGTTTGCTTGTTACTAATAATGGCAATTTAGAAGGGATTATCTCAGCTACTGACCTTGCCAACACTTTACAGCGACAGCGCGAGTTTGGAGAAGATATTCCTCGTCCAAACACTTTTAGCGAGCAAGCAAGGAATAATTTTCGTCAAGAAACCAAGGTTTGATTTAGTAGAGACGTTGGACTGCAACGTCTCCAGATATTTTAATTTATATCGATAATTTTGTGAAACTTTACTTTATTAGGACTTACGCAAAAGTGACGAAATTGCGTCCGAAACGTTAGCGTAGCGTCTCCCGGAGGGAGATAGTAATCTCCCGACACGGTGAGATTGCTTCCCTACACTGCGTTTCGGTCGCAATGACAATTTTGGTTTGCGTAATTCCTGTTTATAATAAATATTTTATCAAACATAATATATATGCTCAATTGGATTACTAACATAATTTCTTCATTGGGTTACGTAGGTATTGCTTTGTTAATGTTTTTAGAAAACCTCTTTCCACCAATACCTTCCGAATTAATTATGCCCTTAGCGGGATTTACTGCGACTCAAGGTAAACTAAATTTGCAATTTGTAATTTTAGCAGGAACCTTGGGTTCGGTGGTCGGTGCATTACCTTGGTATTATATAGGTAAACTTGTTAGTGAAGAACGTTTGCGTGGGTGGATAGATAAACACGGTAAATGGCTAACTTTATCAACTTCAGATATTGATAAATCGAAAAGATGGATGAGGAAATACGGAAAAGCCGTAATCTTTTTTGGTCGTTTAGTACCGGGAATTCGTACTTTTATTTCCGTTCCCGCAGGCTTAGATAAAATGCCTTTAATACCATTTGTATTATACTCCTTTGCGGGTAGTTTGTTATGGACAGCAATTTTAGCTTATGCAGGTTTCGTATTAGGAAATAATTTTCAATTAGTAGAAAAATATGTAGGTCTGTTATCTGGAATTATCATTACTGCGATAATTATTTTTATAATAATTTCGATTATTAGTCGCAAACGCAGACAGAATTAAAATCGTAGGTTTGTAATCAGCAATAAATCCCTGAATACAAACCGAAAACATGATTTAAAACCGCTCCAAAATCAAATGATTCTGCTCGGTTAACTTCGCATCCCAATTTGGTTCAACTACAATCGTACTAATCTTTTCCACAATAATTGCAGCACCTTTAATAACATCCCCCGGTTGTAAATCTTCCCTTTGATAAACAGGTGCAGAATACCATTTATTATTAGTAAACATCCTCACCGTTTCTACAGGAGTTGGAAATTGATTTAACTCCCGAATACGACTAATCAAAGCTTCTTCTGGAGTATCCATTTTCTGAACAACTTCCACAGAAACCGACTCCACAATCAAATTTTTCTCAGCTTGAAGAAAACCGTATCTTAACTGATGCTCCCGCTCAAACTCTTCCCGTATCATTCCCACATCAGCAACAAAATCAACTCCCAAAACAGAATTAGTTCCCTCATACTTCAAATTCACCTTCCTCACCACCTCTTTGGGCTCCTCTGCGTTAACCTCAGCGCTCCTCTGCGTTTCTAATTCCCCCATTCCTTGACTTTCTAACCTCTCCATCAACCGCTGCAACTCCTCCAACAACTCCACATCCAAAACCTTTTCGATCCCCGCTTCCCGAATCGCTCTCACATCAGCCAAACCCATACCATAAGCAGAAAGCACCCCCGCATAAGGATGTAAAAATATCTTTTTCATCCCCAAAGTATCTGCAATTAAACAAGCAACCTGGGCTCCTGCACCACCGAAACAGCAAAGCGCGTAATTAGTCACATCATAACCGCGTTGCAGACTAATTTTTTTGATCGCATTTGCCATACTTTCCACCGCGATCGCAATAAAACCCGCAGCAACTTGTTGTGGTGTACGATGATTCCCAGTAGCTACTTCAATATCTTGTGCTAACTGTATAAATTTTTCAGTAACAACATCTTGATCCAAAGGTAAATTCCCATCCTTTCCAAATACCGCAGGAAAATATTGCGGTTGAATTTTACCCAACATCACATTAGCATCCGTCACCGCCAACTTACCCCCGCGACGGTAACAAGCGGGACCAGGATTTGATCCAGCAGATTCTGGCCCCACGCGATAGCTAGAACCATCAAACGATAAAATAGAACCACCACCCGCAGCAATCGTATGTATTGCCAACACCGGAACCCGCATTCTAGCTCCAGCAATTTCCGAATCTAACTGTCGCTCGTATTCCCCGTTAAAATGGGCTACATCGGTACTAGTTCCCCCCATATCAAAAGTAATTATCGAATTAAAACCACCCCTCAAACTAGTTTGCACCGCACCTACAATACCCCCCGCAGGGCCGCTTAAAATGCTATCCTTACCTTGGAACTGTTGAGCATCAACTAACCCACCATCGGACTTCATAAACATTAATTTAACACCGGGTAATTGACTAGCCACAGAGTCAACATAGCGACGTAAAATAGGAGTTAAATACGTATCAACAACCGTCGTATCTCCCCGGCTAACCAACTTCATCAACGGACTAACTTGATGAGAAATCGATATCTGCGTAAATCCAACTTCACGGGCAACTTTAGCTACCTGCTGCTCATGTTGCGGATAATTATAACTGTGCATCAATACAACAGCACAGCTACGAATTCCCGTATTGTAAGCAGCTTGCAAATCTTGTTTAACTTCTGCAACGTCTACCGGGATTAACTCATTACCTTTGGCATCATATCGCTCGTTTACTTCAATTACCTGCTCGTAAAGCATACTAGGTAAAACGATGTGACGGGCAAAAATATCGGGACGATTTTGATAACCAATTCGCAACGCATCCTTGAATCCCTTGGTAATGACAAGTAAAACGCGATCGCCCTTTCTTTCCAACAGTGCATTTGTCGCGACAGTAGTACCTATTTTTACCACTTCAATTTCTGCGGTGGGAATAGGTTCGTTTGATGAAAGTCCGAGAATATCGCGAATACCTTGAATTGCCGCATCTTGATAGCATTCGGGATTTTCGGAAAGTAACTTATAAACGATTACCCATTGTTGATTAGGAAGAGGAACAATTAAAAAACGTTGGGGATGATTTGCGAGTTGATTAATTGTAAATTGATTGTCAGTAACAGCAACAATATCGGTAAAAGTTCCACCCCTGTCTGCAAATACTTTTAACATAGTTTTGGATTTTGGATGTTGTAGAAGTAGGTTATTTAAAACCATAGATGATGGGAGACGTAGCAGTGCGGAGTCTCTACAAGAGTTATCGTTATTTAACAAACATTTTTACGAGAAGTTGCCCTCAGACTAGAAGTCTGGGGCTACAGAAACAAAGCCCACCTGCGTGGGCTAAGTTAACGGATTTAATATAAGATGTTTCAAAAGGAGTATTCGTAATAAATAGTAGGTTGGGTTAAAGGCGCAAAATAATTTGATGGTTTACGAGAGATAAAGATGCGCCGTAACCCAACATTTAAACACTCTACTACGAACACCACCCGACAAAATTTTCTTATTATTATTTATTCTTCTATATCAACTTTCCTCGCGGCTAAATACTCATACATTTTCCACCTTTGATTAACTTCTAATTCCGCTTCTTTCATCAATTGTTGTGCAATTTCTGGCTTACTTTTTTTCAACATTTTGAACCGATTTTCTTTGTACATTGATTCCTCTGGGGAATTTTTCGGTTGAAGCATATCCAATTGCAACGGATTTTTACCTTGTTTAACTAAGTCGGGATTATAATGATAAAGTAACCATCTTCCCGATTCCACTAAAGCTTTTTGATTGCTCATTGCTGTACCCATATCTATTCCATGAGCAATACAATGACTATAAGCAATAATTAATGATGGTCCCTCATATGCTTCCGCTTCTAAAAATGCTTTGAGGGTATGTTCGTCTCTTGCACCTAATGCTACACTCGCTACATAGATATTCCCATAAGTCATAGCCATCAATCCCAAATCCTTCTTCGCTGCGGGCTTACCACTAGCGGCAAATTTAGCGACTGCTGCTTTAGGTGTGGATTTTGATGATTGACCGCCAGTATTAGAATACACCTCAGTATCCATGACCAACACGTTGACATTACGTCCGCTGGCAAGTACGTGATCCAATCCTCCAAAGTCAATGTCATAAGCCCAACCATCTCCCCCAACTATCCAAACGCTCTTTTTAACAAGATAATCAGCAAGAGATTTTAGATTTTGGATTTTGGATTTTGGATTGTTACTCCCAAAACCCTCTTTACCTCTTTCCTCAGCGCCCTCTGCGTCTCTGCGGTTTTTTAATTCCTCCAACCTTTCCTTCAACAACCCAACCCTTTCCCGCTGCTCCCAAATATCAGCTTCCGATTTCTGAGATGCCTTCAAAATTGATTCCGCTAACCCAGGAGCAACTACACCTTGAGCAGCCAATTCCCCCAACAACTCCGCAGCATATTCCGCTTTCTTATCCACCGATAACCGGAAACCAAAACCGAACTCAGCATTATCTTCAAATAAACTATTTGACCAAGCGGGACCTCTACCTTCCGCGTTTTTCGTCCAAGGAGTTGTCGGCAGATTTCCCCCAAAAATAGACGAACATCCCGTAGCATTGGCAAGAATAGCGCGATCGCCAAATAGCTGACTCAGTAATTTTAAGTAGGGTGTTTCGCCACATCCAGCACAAGCACCAGAAAATTCAAATAAGGGTTCTTGCAGTTGCTGCTGGCGGATTTGGTTTAATTTCAGTTTTTTTCTGTCAGGAAGTGGAATATTCAAGAAATAATCCCAGTTTTCTGTTTCTTGCTCGCGTAAAGGCAACTGTGCTTCCATATTAATTGCTTTACGTTCGGGATTGTTCTTATCTCTCGCAGGACAAATATCAACGCAAATAGTACACCCGGTACAATCGGAAGGTGCTACTTGAATGGTAAATTTTTCTCCCGCAAAGGCTTTATCTTTAGCATCAGTGAATTTAAAAGTTGCCGGAGCATTACTTAATTCAGTTTCCTGATAAACCTTAGCGCGAATTGCAGCGTGAGGACAAACCATGACGCACTTACCGCACTGAACGCAGACATTTGTTTCCCAAACGGGAATCTCTTGAGCTACGTTGCGTTTTTCTAATTTGGATGTACCAGTAGGGAAAGTACCATCACCATTTAACAATGCACTTACAGGTAATTCGTCTCCTCTTCCAGTCATCATCTTTTGCAGCGTAGATTCTGGGAGACGTAGCATTGCTACGTCTCTACATTGAACAACGTCAAATTTATTAACCTCGATTTTGTGCAAATTCTTTAGGGTATTATCTACCGCTTGCAGATTCATCGCTACGATTTTATCGCCTTTTTTACCGTAGGTCTTTTGAATCGCGTATTTAATTTTTTCTATCGCTTCATCTTGCGGTAAAACACCATTCTTAGCAAAGAAACAGGTTTGCATTATCGTGTTAATTCGTCCATTCATACCGCTGTCACGAGCGACTTTATTGGCATCAATAACGTAAAATTTTAGTTGCTTGTCAATAATTTGTTGCTGTACTTTTGGGGGAAGTTGTTTCCATACGGTATCTACATCATAAGGACTGTTTAACAAAAACGTTCCTCCCGATACTGCATTTTTAAGGACATCAACTCGTTCCAAAAAAGTCCATTGATGACAACCGATAAAATTAGCTTTATCAATTAAATATGTCGAACGAATTAGCTGAGAACCAAAACGCAAGTGAGAAACCGTCATCGAACCTGATTTTTTAGAGTCGTAGACAAAATAGCCTTGAGCGTAATTGTCTGTTTCCTCACCAATAATTTTAATTGAATTCTTGTTTGCTCCGACAGTTCCATCCGAACCTAAGCCGTAAAACATCGCTCTGACGACGCTATCGGGTTCCGTGGAAAAACTAGAATTGTAATTTAAAGAGGTATGAGTTAAGTCATCGTTAATACCAACAGTAAAATTATTCTGTGGTTTTTCCTTAGCTAAATTATCGTAAATAGCCCGCACCATTGCTGGTGTAAACTCCTTAGAAGAAAGTCCATAACGTCCACCCACAATTTTAGGAAAATTCCGTTTCCAATTCTGATAAATCGCCGTTACAACATCCAAATATAACGGTTCTCCTGCGCTACCGGGTTCCTTGGTGCGATCAAGAACGGCAATTGACTTGACTGTTGCAGGTAAACTGCCAATAAATAGATCCACGTCGAAGGGACGGTACAATCTAACCTTAATAACCCCTAACTTTTCACCGTTAGTGTTGAGATAATCTATAGTTTCGTGTACCGTCTCGCAACCGGAACCCATCAAAACTATTACCCGTTCGGCATCGTCAGCACCGTAGTATTCAAAAATCCGGTAATATCTACCAGTGCGATCGCCAAATTGATCCATTACCTGCTGGACGATTCCCGGACAAGCATCATAATAAGGGTTAATGCGTTCGCGGGCTTGGAAATAAACATCGGGATTTTGTGCGGTACCTCGCATCACGGGATTATCGGGAGTTAAAGCGCGGTTTCTATGGGCAAATACTAATTCATCATCAATTAAAGCCTCTAAATCTGCTTGTTGTAAGAGTTCTACCTTTTGAATTTCATGGGAAGTGCGGAAACCGTCAAAAAAGTGAAGAAACGGTACTCTGGCTTTGAGAGTCGCAGCTTGAGCAATCAACGCAAAATCGTGAGCTTCCTGTACCGAAGCCGAACATAATAGAGCGAAACCCGTAGAGCGAGCCGCCATGACATCACTTTGGTCTCCGAAAATCGATAGAGCATGAGTCGCTAAAGAACGGGCTGCAACATGGATGACAGCGCTGGTGAGTTCCCCGGCAATTTTGTACAGGTTGGGAATCATCAACAACAAACCCTGAGATGAAGTAAAAGTGGTGGTCAAGGAACCCGTTTGTAAAGCACCGTGTACCGCAGCCGCAGCACCACCTTCACTTTGCATCTCCACCACGCTCGGAACAGTACCCCAGAGATTGGGACTACCTGCCGCAGACCACGTATCAGCCCATTCACCCATGGACGAAGAAGGAGTAATCGGATAAATCGCAATCACTTCATTCAAGCGGTAAGCAATCCGAGCCACCGCTTCATTACCATCGATAGTTGCAAATTTTGGCATAATTTTTTCTATAAATACAGGAATCCGATTTGAGGGGAGTAGGGAATAGAAAAACTGATACTAAATTTATAATTTTAATTATGATCGATTAAATAAACCCTAATATACCAATATCTCATCCGGAATTATAAATTTATTAAGACTTATTATGTAATGTACTCAATATTAAAAGGCTAAGATATTCAAGGGTTTATATAGTTTTTTGAAAAAAAAAGGGATAGAGGTTCGGGTAATTTTATCGGAACCAAGAAATTCAGAAATATTTAGTTTATCGTTTGATAAAATACATAATTAAAATCTTATTACTTAATCCATAGAAGCGACTTAGGCGCTAGATTAGTATGCTGGTAACATGAAAACTATGCGCTACTGTCGTCAAAACCTTAAGGTATGCGGTAGGCTAATTAAGCGAGGATAAAAATAAAAAATCTGAAAAATTATCCTCGAATACGACCCTGCAAAATCTCAAAACATCCATGCAGGTATCGAAAACTTCTGAACATAACTAGAAACATCTAAAAGCTAGTTAAACATACTAACCTGAAACTGAGTGGTGAAATCGCGATCGTAATGGCAATAAAAAGTGGTGGTGCTAATAAACCAACACTTTATTAATCCAGCGGTAATTACCATACAAAGTAGAAGTTAGTGGCGGTACTTCAAGACTGTATACATTCGCTCCAAAGGAACAGAACATGAGTACACTATACGAAAAAATTGGCGGACAACCTACTATTGAAAAAGTAGTAGATGATTTTCACAAACGCATTATGGCAGACAGCAGCGTCAGTGGTTTTTTCTCTAACACTGATATGGAAAAACAGCGTGCTCACCAAATTGGATTCTTTTCTCTAATCCTCGGTGGTCCCAAAGACTACAAAGGTCGTAGCATGGACAAAACACACACAGGAATGGGTTTACAGCAACCACATTTTGATGCGATTACTAAACATTTAGCTAATGCTATGACTGCATCCGGAGTATCGGCTGATGATACAAAAGCAGCAATGGAAGCGGTTGAAAAATTAAAGCCTGCTATTTTGAATAAGTAGGTAGTCTCTAACCCAATATCAATATTTTGAGGAGATGATAAACATTTAATTTTAAGCAAAGGGTTGTGATGAGCATCCCTTTTTTTTGTTTTTAGATTTCTAAGATATCTTTAATAACACTTTTTATATCTTTATCATCAGGACATTTTGTAAATTGTTCGTGGCTGTAAAGGTTCTCGACGGGACTTTATTGGATACTGCTCTTCAATCAAATTTTCCAGTATTTCAGCAACAATCTCAATAACAAAAATATTAATTTATACGCTCTGGTTATTCACAAACTATTATGTTGGGTTACAACGGAATCCAATTCTCTTCATTTATGCCAAAATTGATTTTCCGTCTAACCCAACCTACAGAACTAAAAATAATTTCAAGTAGTGCGTTAGCGTAGCGTGCCTGAGAGTTATAATCAACTACCTTGAGGATAATTGAGGAATTTTAATCGTGATTATTCAGGTAATTCAAATTTCGGAGAACCAGTTTCTTCGGAAATTCGCTCGATTTGAAAATTTTCTATATTGCTTTCAAAACGGTTAAATGTAACTCTAATTTCTTCATAACCAATCGCACTAGAAGCTCCTCTGGGATTACTACACGTAACTCGCATTAAAGTTTGAAAACCACCAAATTCATCGTTAATATAAAATCTGCGAGTACAATCAAAACCTATAAAATTTTCCAGTGCCAATTGATTGAGCGCAGCTATTCCCATTCGACTATCAATTAATGATTTAATTTCATCAATTTCCTGTTGCGGAGTCATTTTACGCCATTTATTTTGAGACATATTATTACCTAAAATTTCATTTAATTTAGACCAAGTTTTTGTACCAACAATTCCATCAGCAACTAATCCTTGAGCGCGTTGAAATTTAATCACAGCATCTTTAGTTGCACTTCCAAAAACACCATCAATCGCACCCGAATAAAAATTTAGTTTTTTCAAACCTTCTTGCAGTTTGACAACTTCTTGTCCTCTAGAACCTTCTCTAAGTACTGTGGACGCAGCATTCATAGTTTTCTCCTTGATAGATTGATTTTTATTTTGTGTATCTGTATTTAGAATCAGTCCCCAGTTAGTTGATTCCGCATTTTCAACAATCAGATTTCGTAAATTTATTTATAGTACGTATAGATTATTTTGTATAAAACCATCACATAGCCTTTAGATTTATTTCAATGCTAAACACTCCCTGAATCATTTTTTATTTTGGCGGGCAAAGATTACCCGCACCACCATAACAAATCAAATCAACTCAAACTCGCTTTCAAATCCCCCTTTGCTTTCTCCAAAGCTTCGGGTAATTTACTCGCATCTTTACCCCCTGCTTGGGCTAAATTCGGTCTTCCACCACCTCCACCACCGCACATTTTGGCTACTGCACCAATAAATTTACCTGCCTGTACGCCTTTTTTATTTATATCTGCGCCGAATGCAGCAACTAAGCTGACTTTTCCGTCTTCAATTGCGGAACCCAAGATTATTGCTGCATTATTACCGATTTTCTGCTGCAATCTTTCGGCTGCTGTTTTTAAGGATTCTGCGTCTACTCCTTCCATTTTGGCTACGAGATATTTATATTCACCTATTGATTCAACGGTTTCTAATAAACTATCGGATTTAGCGATCGCCATTTGTCCTTTAATTTTCTCAATTTCTTTTTGCGCGTTTCTCAGTTCGGTTTGCAGTGTGGTAATTCTGTCGGGAATCTCTTCGGGTTTAACTTTAAATCTCTCACTTAAATCTTTTACTACATTATCCCGCACGTTGAGGTAATCTAATATCGCGGGTCCGGAAACGGCTTCAATCCTTCTTACACCTGATGATATACCGGCTTCGGAAATTATTTTAAATACTCCAATTTCCGCAGTATTACTTACATGAGTACCACCGCATAGTTCCATTGATACGCCTTGAAAGTCAATGACTCGCACTTCATCACCGTATTTTTCGCCGAACATGGCAACGGCACCTCTAGCTTTTGCTTCTGCTAAGGGTAAGGTTTCAATTTTGGCGGCATGAGCTTCGGCTATCCAATTATTAACTTGTGCTTCTACTTGCTCTACTTCTTCCGGTGTCATGTTGCGGGGACAGTTGAAGTCGAAGCGTAATCTATCGAAGTTTACCAAGGAACCTGCTTGAGAGATGCTCTCATCGACAATTTTCTTCAACGCTGCTTGTAACAGATGCGTTGCGGTGTGGTTGGCTTGAGCGCGACGACGACAAGCGAGGTCGATTTGAGCGGTGACGGAATCTCCTAATCGGATTGTACCGCGTTCGATGCGTCCGAAGTGAACAAAAAAGTCGGATTCTTTTTTCACATCTTCAATTCTCACCACAATTCCATCACCGTTGATGTAACCGCGATCGCCAATTTGTCCTCCAGATTCGGCGTAAAATGGGGTTTTGTTGAGAACAATTTGCACCTCGGTTCCGGCTTCTGCTGCTTCTGTGGAAATTCCTTCGACCAATATTGCTTCCACAATCGAAGTTGCTTTCGCTTCGGTATAACCAACAAATTCGGTAACTTCGATATTTTCTGCTAATTTATCAAGTGCACCTTGGACAGTTAAATCAATGGTTTCGTGGGCGGCTTTAGCGCGTTCGATTTGTTGCTTCATTTCGGCATCAAAGCCCTCAGCATCAACCGTCAAACCTTGTTCGGCAGCAATTTCTTGAGTTAATTCTAAAGGGAAACCATAAGTGTCATAAAGTTTAAAAGCATCTTCACCGTTAATGACAGTTTTATTTGACTGCTTCAACTTAGTGATAACTTCCTCAAGTAATTTCTCACCACGTTCCAAAGTTTTGAGAAATTGAGATTCTTCTCGTTGTAATTCCGCTTTGATAGAGTTTTCCCGTACCCGCACTTCGGGATATGCACATAAAGAAAGTGCGATCGCTGTTTCTGCAACTTGGGTGGTAAATTCTCCTTCAATCCCAATTAATCTACCGTGACGCACCACCCGACGTAACAACCGACGCAACACGTAACCTCTCCCCACATTAGAAGCGCGGATTTCATCGGTTATCATGTGTACCACAGCCCGGATATGATCACCAATTACTTTTAATGAAGTTTTAGTTTTTTCGTCACTTTTACTATAGTTAATTCCCGCAATTTCAGCAGCCTTTTCAATAATTGGAAAAATTAAATCTGTTTCATAATTATTAGGAACTTGTTGGAGAATTTGAGCCATTCTCTCCAAACCCATTCCGGTATCAATATTTTTATTTGCAAGGGGAGTTAAATTACCATCTGCATCACGGTTGTATTGCATGAATACCAAATTATAAAACTCGATAAACCTGGTATCATCATCTAAATCTATATTGTTATCACCGCGTTCGGGATGGAAATCGTAGAAAATCTCAGAACAAGGACCACAAGGTCCCGTAGCACCAGAAGCCCAAAAATTATCTTCATCTAAACGTAAGATTCTAGCCGAAGGAACACCGATTTTATCTCTCCAAATAGCGTAAGCTTCATCATCTTCGTAATAAACACTGACAGCGAGTCTTTCCGGGGGTAAATTAAAGATTTTTGTGGAAAGTTCCCAACCCCAAACTATCGCTTGTTCCTTAAAATAATCTCCAAAGCTGAAATTACCCAACATCTCGAAAAACGTATGATGTCGCTTGGTAACTCCGACATTTTCAATATCATTAGTCCGGACACACTTTTGAGAAGTCGTAGCACGTTTAAATTCCGGGGTACGTTGTCCGAGAAATATCGGTTTGAACGGAAGCATCCCCGCAATCGTCAGTAATACCGTGGGATCTTCCGGTACTAAGGAAGCACTGGGAAGTGATTGATGTCCCCGTTTTGCGTAAAAGTCAAGGAATTTTTGCCGGATTTCGTTACCGCTGAGGTATTGGGGATTTACAGACATGAGTACTAACCTCGATGGTGATTAAATAAAAGTTTAGTGAAATAAGGAATAAGAAATATTAAATACTAAATATCAAAATATATCATCTTTAAGCGTTGACAGTGGACAGTTAATTTCTCCCCATCCCCCCATCTCCCTGTTCCCCATCCCCTTTGACCTTCCATCCTTTTAAAGATATCTTAATCATATCTTTACAATTATCATGGCTTACAATAATCAATCGGGCTTGCCATCGAACTTTAATTAGGTTAAGACAAATCAATCTTATGCCTTTAGGATATGCTTTTTTTCTTTAAGAATAGGTAAAATTCCAAAAGAACAATCAATTGAAATCTAGAAAGTGAGGTATTTAATGGCGCTTAACTTAAAAGTTTCCAATATGAAATGCGAAGATTGTGCCAAAAAGATTACGGAATCGATCAAAGTGGTGGAACCCGATGCCAAAATTGATGTGGATTTAGATTCTAAGACAGTTAACGTGGACTCAGAAGCTTCTGCCGAATCAATAAAGCAAGCAGTTGTTGCTGCTGGTTATCACATTGAAGGCTATCAGTAAGTATCCCAAAGCAATGGTTAATTGATAGTTATCTGATAAATAAAGTATCGCTCTTAAACTCCCCCAGAAGACGGCATATTAGAATTGAGTTTTATTTATGGAACTTGTTTGACAAAATGGGACCAAGCTGGTTTCCTAAAAACTTACTAATTATGTAAACGCTGTTATTTCGTTTTATGGGAAACAGAGTTTCTTTCCATACTATTTGACTCAGACTTGATCTAGTTATGACGTATATTTACTTAAGTAAATTCCGAATCATGAAATTATTACTTAAGTGAATATACGTCCGTAAAATCAAGTTCTATTTAAGTGGTTTTCATCAACTTTAAACATTTCTCACTGAGAATCATTCCACTTCAAAATTTGATTTACATTTTGGTTTTTCCAAATTTATTTATATTTTCGTGATCATGATTTAGAAAATATTAAAATTTCCTAGTATAAGCACGTATCTGAGTTATTAAGTATTGGGTAAAAACCTCAGAAACCTCTTTGAGTCTTTATCAATCATCTAGAAAATTTACTGAGCAAATGGTTTTGTTTAACATTACAACCGGTTCTGGATTATTTATACATCCTGAGAAGTATTTTAAAATACTTTATTTGTGGAAACTTGGTGGAAATCACAGTCGTATTTAAAGACTTATTCGGATGATTCCGTGTTTCTACTGTTTGAAATATATGTCTCTAGGACAGAAATTAGGGATCGGGAATATTAATTATAAATATTGTAGTTAGAGATGCAGTAAAAAGAGGAGATAAACTTGAAATTTGCCTAACAATTAACGGAATAGAAAAGCGAGTGAGGGGTCACACCCCCTTGGCAGAAATAGATTTCTATTGAGTAATAAGAAAGTTCAGCAGGTTTGATTGAGGTTTTACCTTATCCCTCTTATATCACTATCGGAAAACAAGTATTAATTTAAAAGTAATGGCTTTATTGTCATATATAAATTGTAATTAAGAGCTTGTTTACAGCTAAACATTAATTGCAATTATACTTGAACAATCCAAACTGATAGAAGAGGGTAATTAACTTGAAGCAAATAATAATTAAAATAAAAAATCATGAACATTTCCATTTTGGTTTTTGGAAATGAGGAATTCCTAGCCACACTACCAGAGCAAATTCGAGAAGCAGGTACTTTTAATTTAGAAGCGATTACGAACCTGCAAATGGCAATGTCGCGTATTCAAAGTCAACCTCCTGATATCATTTTCGTACAATCGAGCCAAAATGATAGTATGCAACTGTGCTGTTGGTTAAAACAACAGACAAAACTTTCTTGGATATACTGCATTCTTCTAGAAGATAGTCCCCAACTAATTAGCGATCGAAAAAATCAAAGTTGGGAGTGGGAATTAGAAATGACATCAAGAGCGCTTAGACTTGGGGCTGATGCTTATATTTGGTATGGAGATGTGGAAAAATCCCAATCTATCCGACAACGAAAAACTGATTCTGCTGATACACATTTAAATCCTAGCCATCGCTTGCTGCTATCTCAATTAACTGTAGCTTTGCGTAAAGCCCATAAATATCGCGATTTGATGAAAACGAATGATTTACTATCAACTATTGCTTTAGCTGATTCCTTGACAGAATTAAATAATCGTCGAGCTTTGGAGTGGGATTTACCCAGACAAATCGAAAAAGCTCGTACTAATAACTCTCCCTTGAGTTTGATTCTTTTAGATGTAGACTATTTCAAAAAAGTCAACGACAACTACGGACATTTAGTAGGCGATAGACTATTAAAATTATTATCTAGTCGCATCCGTCATAATTTGCGAGTTCAAGATACTGCATTCCGTTACGGTGGAGAAGAATTTGTGATTATTCTGAGTGATACCACCCCAGAAGAAGCAGAATTAGTTGCTCATCGACTCAACAGCATAGTTAAAGATAGTCCCTTTGCGATTGACGCTACATTAACTATAAATGTCACCATCAGTCTAGGAACTGCTTGTTTACGAACGAACGATGATAAACAAGGTTTAAGTTTGCTACATCGTGCAGACACCTTATTATTAAAGGCAAAATCTGAGGGACGAAACCGTGTAGTCAGTTGTCACAATACAACAGATAACAATTGCTACGTACCAAATGAAGTTAATTGTAAAGATATACTGCAAAGCAGTAGCTATGTTTCACATAACCATGGGTTACAACCATCGTATTTAAAAGTTGCCGCAGGATAAAGTCAGGAGTTATGAGTGATAAGCAAGTTTCTTTTAATTTAGCCGTCTTGTGTCACTCTCCAGATTCTAAAAATCAGACATTAGCCAAATTACCCAGAAGATTAAATTAGAAGATTAAATCCCAATAATTTTCCTAGAATTGGGAAAAACATCTAACAAGGGATAATTTGAATTATTTAATTATTTGAATTAATTAATTCATTAATTCATTATTTAATTATTTGAAATACTCCCTTAAGAGACATTGGCTGTTAACTTTTCACTCTTAACTCCTTGTTTTATCAGGACTTTTCCGCATTCTTCCACTGTTGCACGTTCTCGCATCATATCAACTAAAGCTTGATATGCAGACCAGTTATTTTCTAATAAAGTTTTTGCTTGGAGAATGCTAAAACGCTGTTTTTGTTCGCAAGTAGAGACAGAACAACCCAAAGATTTCAACACCCCCATAATTTTAGTTTTATCATCTGTACCACCTTTATAATCGTTATAAACCAATTTTTCTGCCGCAATTCCAGCCATCCAAATTGTATAGTAACGTTCTAAAATTCGAGTAGTGATTGTACCTTTTTCTAATTGAGATAATAATTCCACATCATTAAAAGTTACACCACCAAGTCCCTTTTGCTTTTGCTTAAGTGCTTCCCAAGCGCTCAGACTATAACCAGTCACCGGAACACCCAAAATATGAGCAACCAGAAAATGTCCCGCTTCGTGATGGAGAATACGTTCCCGATATTCCCTCGAAAACCCACCAATCAAATCTAAAAATAACGTGCCTCCCCTACCTTCCAAACTCCAAGAATCAAAAGTTGCGATCGCCAAAATGACAAAAGTAGTTACAGCAGGAACCACAGGTGATAAATGAATCAAAGGACCTAGCAGTATTGAAAATGTCATCAAAAATATTGATATCGCAACCAAGTTTAAAGTTGTTTTATTCATCTATTTGCTAAATAAAGCGTAACCTTTCTTAATTATGTAGCAGACAGTGGGGCATTGTGAAGAGTTAGGAATTAAGAGTTAGGAGTTAAGAGTTAAGAGTATCAATCTCTCCTTGTCTCCTTGTCTCCTTATCTCCCCATCCCCTTGTCCCCTCTCCCCATCTCAAAAAAAATCGGGTAATAATGTGATTTAGCCTACATAAAAATTATTTGTAACAGTAAACTTGCTTAAAGGAATATTCTTATTTTTTGATTGACGGCAAAATTATTGTTAAATTTTAGGGGAGCATGATAAATGAGAACCGATGTACCATTTCGTATTCTTTCTCTTGATGGTGGTGGAGTTCGTGGGTTGGTAACAGCGATAATTTTAGAACGTTTAGAAAACAAGTTACAAAAATACGACCCACACAAACCACTTTTAGATTATTTTGATGTTATTGCTGGAACTTCTACAGGTAGTCTAATCGCTTGTGCTTTGGCTAAAGGTTTAAACGCTAGGGAAATCAAAAATTTTTATATTCATAATTCTCAGAATATTTTCCCTCCCAGTAGAATATTGATTCACAGCATTTTAAACTTGATTCGCTTGGGTTCTACTCAGCCAATTTATAGTGATCAAGGTTTAATAATGGTACTTAAGTATATATTTGGAAATCTGACATTTGGAGAATTAATTAAACCTACAATAGTCACTAGTTACGATACTTATAACCGTCAGGCTGTTGTTTTTAAAAACACTAAAATAGCCCATAAAAATATTCCAGTATGGGAAATTTGTCGTGCTTCTTCAGCAGCACCGATTGGTTTTCCCGGTTACGAAATGAAACACCAAGATTTTTTAGAAGATTGGCAAAAAAACGGTTATTTAATACCTAAAGAAAGCGGTATTCCCTTAATCGATGGTGGTGTATTTGCAAACAACCCAGCTTTATGCGCGATCGCAGAACGTTTACGATGGAATAATCACTTACCAGATAACCCCAAATGGAATGATTTAATATCAGAAAATGTGCAACAAAATGAAATTATAGTTGCTTCTTTTGGTACTGGACAACACATCAAAAAAATTGGTGCAAAACAAGTAAAACAATGGGGAGCATTAGAATGGTTGAGTCCTCGTGATGATTTACCGCTTTTAGATGTATTATTTGATGGTGCAGGGGATGCAGTGTGTTATATTGCCGAGCAAATTATCGGTAGTACTTATTTTAGATTTCAACCTAATTTTGCTCAAAGCATACCTACCTTCAGCGCTCAACAACAAAATATTGATGCAATGATCAAGTGTACAGAAAAATATTTAAGTCAGCCAAAAGTCGATTGTAAGCTAGATAAATTAGTAGAAATACTTAATCCTTCAATCCGTTGCTTAGTTTAATAAGTTAGGAGTTAAGAGTTAGTACCACCGGAATTGTAGAGACGGGGCGTATTGCTACGTCTGTACGGGAGTGAGGAGTTAGTACCACCGGAGTTGGTAATAATTAACTGTCAACTGTCAACTGTCAACTGTCAACTGTCAACTCCCGTCCTCCGGTTCGTTAAATAATACCTCAAAAATGTTCGCATATGTCTGAATAAAAAATTAGCTTCCTGTAACGTCGTAGGCAAAATCCAATATCATAAATAAATACCAATATGAAAATTTGGGCTACTACGCTATGGATAGCTTTTTTGGGATTTATATCTCCAGTAAACGCTTCTGAATTAGTAAAAGTTGCTTACGAAGGTGCAAAAAATACGATAAATTCACCACCCTTAATATCAAGTAAACCAATTATTGTTAAAAAGGCTGAATTTGGCGTATTAAGAACTGAAAAAAACGGTAAATTTACATTTATCCCTACAACTAAGGTACCTTTTCAAGAAGGAAAAATCTACGGATGGCGTATCCAAGTTCAAGATTATCAAGGTGAATTAACATGGCTTGAAGTGCTAACTTTACCAAAACCTCCGTTGACTTGGGGAACTGATAACGGTGAACACTTCTTTCTATCACCTGATGGTACCAAATCAGTAATCAAACGTACCGCAAAAGTAAAAAAAGGTGTAGTGAATAATTTCTGGACTGTTTCCACCGGAGATCCTGCTGGTAAACATATACTAGAAGTTTATGTAGATAAACAGAAGATTGCCACTTTCAAGTTTGAGGTTGTTCAGTCTTCTAAATAAAAATTACACCTGAATTTTACCTCAAATAGCACTGCTGTATGAGTTTTCAGAATTTGGAGTATTCGCAAACCCGGCTTTTCACCGGGTTTCTTGATTTTTACTAATTATTTGAAAATACATCAAATAAAATATTTTATACATAAAAAAATGCTAAAATACTTATCATAAATTTATCAACCTTGAATTAATGAAGATTTTGGTTACAAATTATGTGAGTTAACTATAAAAAATAAATTGTTTTTGTTACAAATATGGTTGAGTTAAAAATCTTAGCGAAGAGTAAATAAGGATTTTGACTGTTTTATTACTTCGTTACTTGAGATAGTAGTATAAGCGGTGCGTGCAAGGCGGGGCGTATTGCCTTCTCCCTTTGTAGCTGTTAAAAAGGCTCAAGAGCGCTTAAACAGGACATCTCAACATAATTTTTACTTGATCAGGACTTACGCAATTGTCACAATATCCTGGTTGGTGCCGTACTCTCACTTTCATCTGATTGCGTTAAGAATCTGTCAGTGTACAAGCAACGGCAATAAAAGGGGGATATTATCTACACCCCTTTTTGCCTCCCCT
>JAYKJL010000196.1:0-35128 GCA_035285725.1 Nostocales cyanobacterium 94392
AGGACTTACGCAACCGGCACATTTTTCTTGTAGGGTGCTGTGACACTTCGCTTGATTATTAACGCAATAATGAGGTTGTAGTGTCACGCACCAACCAGGGTTTTGTGACAATTGCGGCTATTCCTGAGTATTTGAAAAATTTGCCTTCATCCTTAACCTTTAACCTTTAACCTTTAACCTTTAACCTTTAACCTTTAACCTCTAATCTTTCAACTTCCTCTACCTTTTCTACGGCACTTATTTGCTTATGTTCAAGTTCGGCTGTAGTCTTGACAGCCTCCTCTAATTGTGATGCTTCTTTTTTAAACTCATCTTGAAACTCTTGGGAAGCATCTTGAAAACTCCGAACTGCTTTCCCCAAACTACGACCGATTTCTGGTAACTTTTTCGGACCAAAAACCAACAGAGCTACAACCATGATTACAGCCATTTCCGGTAAACCGATACCAAATATATTCATGTGTTTTCTCCTAAAATTTCAAACCTGTTGTTGAATCGACATCTGTAGTTTAGCGATTTATCACTCAAAATCAAGAATATGGTATTACTCCAACCAAAAAAACCCGGTCAAGTCAGCCGGGTTAAAATTTCATGTGAGAATATTTGTATTAGAACTATGTGGAAAACTACTTTGCTTAATTACCCAAGCTTCGCCAATCCACATTAATACCCTCAATCATGATTGATTTGTTATAAAGTTGCAGAATAATCAACAGAAAAACAAAAAATAACAGCATGAAAACAGCCATTAATGGGGTGGTACCCCAGCCGGGAGCCACTTTCCCGTACTCAGCATTCAGGGGTCTGAGAACATCTCCCAAACGTGTTCTTTGTGCCATAGTCAAATTCCAGGTTAATTACCAAAACATTTTTTAATCTTCTGTAATATTGTATAAGAATAGTACTCATAATATATACCCATTATGGAACCTGCAATAGTTCTTAGTATTTCTGTAGCTGCGGTCTTGATTACAGTTACAGTTATGTCTGTCTACACCTCCTTCGGTCCTCCGAGTAAAGAACTTGGAGACCCTTTTGAAGACCATGAGGATTAAGTTTTAAAGTGAACAGTGGACAGTTGACAGTTGACAGTTCCCTGCTCCCTGCCCGCTGCTCCCTGCTCTCTGTTGACCTTTGACCTATAACCTTTGACCTATATATAACCTTTGACCTATAACCTTTGACCTTTGACCTTAAAACTAGCGATTTTCCACGGCTCAATTGTAAATTCTGAAGTCGGTAGAGGACGTTCTAATAAATCTACAGATTCTGTTACAGTGAAGCCGATATCGCTGGTTAGTTTAAATTCTGCTGTTTCTCCGTGGCACTCGTAACACCGGAGAATCCATTGTTGGGGGTTGTCTTCGGTTTGTTTAAATGCCATTAAGATTAGATTTTGAGCCGATATATCGATAAAACTGGCTTTGTCTTGTAATGTTTTATTTGATGACGCTGTTGATGCTTGAGAATTAAGTTTTTTCTCGCAAAGCAGGACTTTTAAGGGTTGGTTGAATTCATATCCACGCTTCACCGTTTCTGCTTTCTCCCAAGTTCCTCGATGGGGATACAAACCATAACTAAATTTGTGATGTCCTTTGTCAGCTTCCGGATTGGGCCATTCTGGACTCCTCAATAAGCTTAAACGTAATTGATTGGGTTGAGCGTCGTAACCGTATTTACAATCGTTTAATAGGCTTACACCATAACAAGCAGAATTATTTTGCTTTTCTGTGTCTTGTTGTGTCAAATCAGCCCAACGTAATGCAGGAACTTCCCATTTAGCTTTTTCCGCTGCGGTTTGGGGTTTGGTTGTGCGTTCAATTGCACCACAAGGAATTTCATAGGTAGCAAAACTTGCTTCTAAGTTTAATGGAAATGCAGCTTTTACTAAAACGTGACGTTCTAACCAGTTAACTTTGGTGGCAATTTTCAAAATTGGGGAAGCAGTTTGCAAAATATAGTCTTGAATAAACTCCGATTCTCCCAACTGACGCACTACCCGCAAGCGATTTTGTAATATTCCTTGTTCAAGCCACTCGATAGATTTAAGTTGAAGTGGTGGTAAAGTATGTTCAGCATAATTGGGGTCGATGTTCCATGCATCCCAATATTGACCTTTATCTGTAAAGGCTTGTAGTTGATTTCCACTAGCCGAAAGTATTTCACGATTATTAAATTTATCGAAAACGCTGGTTAAGTCTCCAGTTTGTTCGTCAACGATTACCCGTAAATATTCGTTTTCTAAGATAAACTGTAGCGCGATAGTTTTTGATTGATTCTGCAATTGTGATTCTTGAGTGGGAGAAAGCCAAAATACGCGATAACCTACCGCAGGAATATCCTTTGCTAAAAATAATAATTTTGCATCGGCATCAAGTTGAGAGAGAATTTGATTACCCGAACTATCACAAATCTGCCATTCTTGAGTAGGTTCCGTAGGTAAGGAAACAGAAACAACTTCCGAACGCTGCCAATTAAGAGAATTGAAAACAACCACGGGGAAACTATCTGGAGATGGCAATCGTGATAAGTCGATTTGAGTTATTAAAGTTGCTAAAGACTGCTGTAATATAGAAGATGCAGTATTTTGCATTGCTTGCCATTCAGGTAAAGCATCCTCATAAACTTCCGGAATCGAGGAACCAGGTAAAATATCATGAAACTGGTTAAATAAAAGTTTTTTCCAAGCCGCTTCAATTTCAGCTTTAGGATAATTTACACCACAGCAAATACTTGCCAAACTAGCAAATAATTCCGCTTCATACAGCAGATTTTCACCCTGACGGTTGTAAAGCTTTTGGTCTCCATGGGTAGTATAACAACCGCGATGGAATTCAAGATATAATTCGTCGTTCCAAATAGGAAACTTTGAATTTTGGATTGTTTCCCCCATCTCCCCATCCCCTTGTCTCCCCATCCCCTTGTCTCCTTGTCCCTGAATTCCCCGTAAATATTTCTCAACGGTGGTGAATTCAAATTCGGGACATAAAGGAGAACTTTGCCAGCGTCGGGCAATTTCGAGCATATCACGAGTTGGTCCGCCGCCGTGGTCGCCGACACCGGGAAGCCAAAGGTAATTTTGTAAACCCGTTTGTTTCTTCCAGGCAATCGCATATTCTACCATTTTTACTGGGTCAATACCTTCACCAATCGGTGCCGACATCAAGCTAAATATTTCACTACCATCTGGCGATCGCCACCAAAAAGCACCGTGAGGAAACTTAGTAGTATCGTTCCAAATCAGCTTTTGAGTGACAAAATATTCAACTCCCGCACAAACCATAAATTGGGGTAAAGTCCAGCAAAAACCGAAACTATCAGGAAGCCATGCCACCGTTGAAAACTCCCCAAACTTTTCTTTAACATAAAGTTGACCATACAACAATTGACGGACAATCGATTCCCCAGAAATTATATTTAACTCCGGTTCCACCCAAAAAGCCCCGACAACTTCCCAAAGATGATTTTCAACAGCTTTTTTAATTTCTACAAATAAATCCGGGCAATTTTCTTCCACCCAAGCATAAAGCGCTGGAGTCGAATGACAGAAAATCAATTCCGGGAAATCCTCTTGCAGCTTTAAAACCGATGTAAAAGTATTCTTTGCAGCCTCCCAAGTTTCACTGACTTGCCATAACCATGCCATATCCAAATGTGCATGACCCACAAGATAGATTTTTGATTTTAAATTTGCAATTTTGGATTGAAGATTATCCCGTAAATTACCAAGACACTGATTAACTCTCTCCTTACCTTCTTCCTCAGCGTACTCCGCGCCTCTGCGGTTAATTTCCCCAACAACCTCTTGCACCAACCCAGCAATCACATTCAAATTATCCGGTGCAAAAGCTTCACAATAACGCAGCGCGATCGCCAACTCCGCAGCCACAAAACCAGGATCAACATGATTCCCCACAGCTTCATACACACACCCCGAACTTACCAAAGCACCATTATCATGTCCCGGGCTTACCAAACGCAAAGCAACAGTAAACTCCTCACCCGGAATTACCTTATCAGTTAATAAAACTCGTTGCGAAAAATCAAATAAATCTCCCTGAGCGACCAAAGAACCATTAATATAGACTTGAGCGCAATCTGCCCACCAAACCAAAGCCAATCGCAAATACAAACCTGCAACTGGATAACCCTGCAAATCCTGGGGAACGACGATTTTTTGTGCCAACCAAAGCACATTTTTACCCTTCTCCCAAGCAATATGTCCTTTAGCATTTAATTCCCTACTATCCCAACCAGAAAAATCCGCCGCGAAAACCTCACTCACCAAAATGTCACCGGAAAAACAGCGCCAATTTGGGCGAACATCCACAACACTAAAAGTACGTAATTTTTCAATCCCTTGAGAGATAGTCTGAGAAATAGTTTGTGAATTAAAATTTGTATTAGACTCAGGTATGGTGTTGGTCATATTTCCGCTAAAATCGAGTCAACAGTTCTACAAGCTCAATAGTAAAAGAACTTCAAACAAAGAATACCGAAAAGAATTGATGAAATGTATAAATTTTTTGATCTGATAATTTTTGATTATCTTTTCACATTACAATAAGTAACCGTAAATACAATTCGCCTTTAAATAATACCTGAAATAATACAATAACTAAGAATAAAAACTAGGATTATCACCTTTAACCCTTAACCTCTAACCTTTAACCTCTAACCTTACTATGCCTTCTGCTTCCAAAGGACGTTATCAAAGCAGACTATTTAACTTCTTTCACAAACAATCTCGACGGTTCGGTGAAGGATTCGGACGCTCGTTGCGACAATTACAAGTTGCAACAAGTTGGTCTCTAGAAGCACTTTCTAAATCAATATATTTACTGTTACAAAAAGCTGTTGATTCTGCGGGAACCCAATTATCGCCAGCGAAACAAGAATCTAAGTTCAAATTGCAGTCATCAGAACCTGCTTCTGATACTGCAATTGTACAAATATTAGAAAATATAGAAACTCAATATATTCCATCTCTAGATAATTCACAATTATCTATTTCTACGACTTCTAAAACAAGCATTGTACCGTTAACATCTTGCTCTTTATCTAATCAGGAAAGCGAGTTTGTTGAAATTAGCGAGCAAGATGTATGCGCTTCGCCGACGCTTTGCGAAGGCATTACGATTACTCCGTTCTCGATAGAAGATTGCCGGAATAAAAACCGCAGAGACAAGGCAGTGCGTTGCGGAGGTTCCCTCCGTTATAGCAACTGCCGCGCGGAGAACACGGAAGAAAGAGGTAAAGAGAGATTGGTAATTTTTGAAGGGGATAGGAGTAATCAAATTAGTGAGGAAGATGCTATTAGTAATTTAAAGTATTCTTCTGGGAAAATTCGAGGAATTGCTTCACAACTCTCGAACCAGAATTTAGTATTGGTAACAAGTGAAAACGAAATTCTTGATATTTTAACTTTATCGCAACAGCAAACCTTACAAAACAAAATAATATCTGAAATTGCTAATTATTGGCGTTCGTGGCGATTATCTCAAGTTAAGCAGGAAACCAAATTATTATCTAGAGTAGAAAGTATATTCAAAAGACTTGCTCCCAGTAATGATGAGAAAATTGAAACCTTACTTCCTATAACTATAAATGCAAGAGTCACAATCAATCCAAAAACACTGGCTTCTTTAGATACTGCTGTTGCCAAATTAGAAACCAATGCTTTAGTTCCTGTATCTAGCGCTCAGATGTTTGTACAACAGCGCGGTGGTGAATTAATCAAACTAGTCAGAACTAAATTAGATATATTTTTATATGGCGATGGCGATCGCAATCTAACCGTCAGCAGCAAACAAGTAGTAGCTACAAGTAATTCAGAAAGTCAAAAGTCACAAATTCAAGCTTTGATTTCAGCAGCTTTAAATTACTTTTACGGGGAACCTCAAAATAAAAAAATCAAACAAACTCCACCAAAACGCTATCTTTCTACACCTAAATCCGCAACTCCTCAGTTGCAAAGTCAACAGTCAACAGATGATTGGTTAAGTTTTAATGATTTGTTTAATAGTGGATTACCGCAACGAAATCAACAAAATCAAGTATTAAATCAAGTACAATCTAGTAAAAAGCAATTAAACCCTTCAGTTAAAGTAGATAATCCTTCCGAAAAACTATTTGGACGTTTCAAAATTCCAAATTGGCGGACTTTACATCTTAAACAAAAAGCTGGTTTACAAAAACAGCAAGATGGTTATATTACAAAAAATAGGCAAGATAGTTATATCAAAAAAAGTGGGCAAGATGCCCACACTACTGGAAGATACCAAAAAATTACAATTAGTCCAAATTCGAGATTACAAAGTCAAAATCAAGGGGAAATAACTCAAACCCGCGAATCAACACAAGTCGAAGCCAAACCAGAATGGATAGAAACCAAAGCTGAACTAATTGGTTATCAGAAGCATCCCTTAGAACAAATTTTGGCATTGATTGACAACGCAATGTTGAAAATCGAAGAGTTATTTGTCAATTTTGCGAAGGCTTTACAAAAGTTGTGGGGGAAATAAAGTTAGGAGTAGGTAATTGGTAATTGGGAATAGGTAATTGGTAATTGATATTACCGTTGCTCAACTCCTCCCACAACAGGTTTAACTCCTCCTGTATCACCGGAAAATGGATCGGTTCCACCACTCCAGTTAAAGTCGCTGATCCGAAAACTTATACCACCTAATTCTAATACGGGATTATAACGCAGGCTGATACCGTAAGTACGACGACTGTATTCTAATATATAGTCAGTACTGGTACGTTCACTAGTATCTAAATTGATGGTTGTTTGAAATCCGAAACGAAATGGTCCGTAAAGTTGTTGGGTAATACCAGCACTTAAAACTTTATTATCAACGTAGCGATCGAATAGGAATGGGGATAATCCGTCGTTTGTACCTTGGGAATAGCTGATATTGAAGCCAGTGTAATCTAAAAATGGCTTGGAAAAATGACCAAATTGTCCTTGTAATCCAATTGTACCGATAAGGGTATTTTGATTATCACCGTTACTGTAATAACTACCAGTTCCAGTTATTGAACCAAATGTTTGAACATAGGGAACTACTGGATTTGCTGTATATTTTAATCCTTGTTCTTTGGTTGCTGGTAAAGGTTTTCCCTGCCAAAGATTGATACCTCCACCAATGGTAGCACTGGCTTGCAAGCGTCCGAGGGAAATTCGGTTGTTGCTGCGATCGGCATCCAGTAAGTCTTGACGGTCAGTATTTGCACTGATTTGTTGAGCGCCTGCTTGATACCTCAAGTTTAAACCAGTTTTACCTAACGGTATATTTGGAGAAATAATCACTCCACCGAAACTGCTTTGTACAGTTTGGAAACCAAGACTACCGTTATAAAGGCGATCGCGATAGCTGTATTCGACTGTTGCTTGATAGGGATTTTGAATATTGCCTAATAAATAGTTGTATCGCACGCTGCCACGTAAATTGTCTTCTAATTCTGTTAAATCAAGACTTGTCAAGGATGTGGATGCATTAATTTGCGATCGTTCGTTTAAAGTAGCATTAAAGCTTGATTTCAAACCGAATAATGCCGGAAAGTTGCCGGTATTATTTTGTATGGCTTGTTGAGCAAAAAATTGCGGTGTAACTTTCCAACTGAGTTGGGGTGTATTTAGTACTTGAAAGGAGCGTTCTAAATATAAACCACCACGTTCGTCACCATCAAAACCGATGGAAACCGGAGCGGGAGTAGCATCGCGCTGATTACGGTCAATTGTCCTTGTATAACCAGGTATACCTAAAGTTAAGCCTTGGTCAAAGACTAAACGCGGTCGTCTTAATCTGAGTTTATCTTGGCGAGGGGAAATTTGATTTAAAGTAACTGAGTCTGCACGTAACTCTAATTCTGGGGGGGAAAAGGGGTCATTGGTAATGCGGACATCTCTTGCTTGCCAACCTCTGGGATAGAAATCGACTCGCGCAGCTTCAAACCGGACACGTCTAACTTCGCCTCCAGTTTGACCACCTGGCAAATTTCGAGCATCTCTACCACCCAATTCAACCCCAATCCCTCCAGGACTACCGATATTAGTTAAAGGTTGATTTCTTCTAATTCTATCGCTCAGAAGAGGACGAGGTACACCACCTGCTGCTACTTCTGGTGACGTAAAAGAAAAATCTTCTGGAGCTTGGGCTAAGTTGATTTCACCGCTTCCCCCTTCTAAATCCCCGGTGTCTTGAATAAAATTGTATGTAAACCGATTTCCTCTTAAAACTTGTTCACCTCTGGTGACTGCAACGTTTCCTTCACCGACTGCAACTAAGTTATCTATATTTACTTGTAAACTATCGGCATCGACTACAGACCCATCAAATCTTACTACTACATTACCTTCAGCCGTGACAACCCGGCGATTTTCGTCGTAAATTTGCCTATCTGCAAGAATTTCAATTACTCTTCTGGTTTCCGTTGGGGGTTGTGATGGTAATTGTTGCTCGTCGATTGGCTGAGTATTTGTTTCTGGTTGCGGTTCGGGTATAGTTTCTTGTTGAGTTTCTTCTTGAGCTTGTATCTGAGAGCGTGATTTAAATTCTATGGTGGCTGGTGCTGTGGTAGAATTTTTATTCTGAGAATAAAATTCTATTTTTGTCGGTTTGTTGTTGGCAATTTTCTGCGGTGTTTTAGTTAAATTTTTAGTTAGAGATTCTGCTGTGGGTTGAGATAAATTCTTACCTTTGTTTACCGTTTGAGTAACAGTCTCAGGTTGAAAACGATTCAAACCTTGTGGTAATTGCGGATTCTGCAAGTGATAACCGATACTCAAATTTTTCCCTAAAGATGCTGCATCTCTAGAAACAGTAACGGGTGAAAATTCCGGTGGGACAATAGTTTCCGGTACGGTAGTTTTCGATAAGTTCTGGGTTTTCCCAACAGATTCCGCTGGGTAAGAATTGTCTTCCCCCTCAAAAATTCCTTTTGTTGTAGAAGATTGTTGGGGTAAAGTACTAATTTGTGTTCTACTAGTACCTACAGAGACATCTACTACGGCTGGTGTTTCGATAAAATGTGGTAATTCGGGCGGTAAAACTGGATGAAGCATACTTACACACTATATAAGCCAAATATAAGCCAACAAACAGTCTTTAACAGTTATCAGTGATCAGTTATCAGTCACGTTTATACAATAAAAGTTTAAATAGAAGACCATACGCCCGTGTTTACTGTTCACTGTATGACGCTACCGCGTCACGCTGCGCGAACACTGTTCACTGTTCACTGATTTAAGGCAAGCTAAAGAACAGTTAATAAATCAAGTCAGAAGAAGTATAAAACATTCAGAAAATAAACTTCTAACTTTAGCCTTCTACTTAGCCTACGAGCAGATTCCGCCTAAAAAAGGACACGTTTACGAAAGAAAATAGTTAAAAAACACTTACTGACGATTCTTTCGACGTGTCCTTAATATTAATACTAATCTCTGCCAATACAGCAGCGATTATAGACGAAAGGGACTATATTTATTCAAAATCATTACGTCCAGGGTTACGAGCTGGGTCATTTGACAAGAATCCAAAGATAAATGTAGCTAAAAATAACCCAACAACAACATAAACAGCGATTTTTAAAGTCAACATAGCAGTTTCTCCAGAGGGCTAATCAAAAAAGTTCTTTTTAGTATCTGCTGTTGCAGAAAAGATAACTTCTTTATATTACCCAAAATAGAAGCATTTTTGGAGGATATATAATGATAGATATCCTACAATTATTTTTTCAGATCGAAGTTTTGCACTTCAGTAGAGAGCATTGTTGTTTTTCGACGTTGACTCAAATAAATATGTTTCTTCACACAGATTCACACAGAAGTCGGATTTTGTCAGAGTCACCCGACTTCCGTGTGGTTGATTGAGTTTTTATCTAGCTCAATTTAAATTGACCAATTCCTTATTTTGAATACGGCTTTTGACAACTTTTGCTGGAGTACCTACAGCTACGGAGTAAGGAGGAATATCTTTTGTTACCACAGAACCAGCACCAATAACGCAACCTCTACCGATGGTCACTCCATCTATTACCGTTACATTATGTCCTAGCCAGCAATCATCTTCAATTACAATTCCTTTACGAGTAGTGCCTTGTCTGGCAATGTATTCAAATGGGTCTGTAAAATTATGGTTGTTGGCAAATAATCCCGAATGGGCTGCAATTAAACAATTTTTACCTATTTTAATATTTCCTGCTCCGGCAATACAAACGTAAGGACCGATAAATGTGTTTTCTTCAATTTTGATATGAGTATCATTCAATGCTCTAATATCAACACCCTGCTGAATTTGTACTCCATCACCGAGGGAAATTTTATTGTTAGGATGTCCTATAGCATTAATATTTGCACCTCGTAAAATTTGCACTCCATTGCCAATTTCTATACAATTAGTATTAATAAATTCAACGCTATCTTGTAAATAAACTTGTTTACCCAGGCTTCTGAAGATACTCCGATAAAAAAAAGTTCGTAAGTTGGAACCGATAAATTTTGTAGGAATATTCGTTAACAAGACGGTTATAACTAATTCTTGTAACCGCTTCAATTTCAATCCAATTTGTTTACTATTCATAATTACATTCCCCTGATTTTGTGTAACAAAGCTGCAATGCTCGAAGCAATCATTTCATCTGACTTTATCTAGAATTAGCTGACATTACTTCTAATTCTTGAGGAATTATCGATTCTTCGGGAAGACGACTTTTAATCACTCGTGCTGGTATACCCACAGCGATTGAATAAGCAGGAATATCTTTGGTAACTACCGCACCCGCACCAACGACGCTACCTTTACCAATAGTTACTCCATCAGTTACCGTTACATTATGTCCCAACCAGCAGTCATCTTCGATGGTAATCCCTTTACGAATAACTCCTTGGTCGGCAATATATTTTAATGAGTCTGTATAGATATGGTTATTAGCAAAAATTCCACTATGGGCTGCAATTAAACAACGTTTACCTATTTTGACATTTCCTGGTCCAGCAATACAAACACCAACACCAATAAATGTACCTTTGTCAATATATATTTGTGTGTTGTTTAAAGCACCAATATCAACGTTACGTTCAACTGCAACTCCTTCTTCTAAAATAATTTGATTGTTTTCATGTCCCAAAGCATCTATCCGAACTCCTTTAAAAAGATGTACTCCATCCCCAAGTTTTATTCCACAAGCACCTAGGATTTCAACACCATTTTGGATGTAAACTGATTTACCCATCTGAGCTAATATAGTTCTATATATCAGGTTTCTTAATTTTGGTCCTAAAGCAATAGCAGGAAGTTCTCCGATTAAACCAGTAACTAAAACTTCTTGCAGACGATTTAATTGGGAATGAGATTTTTTCATGAATATGTAGTTTGAGGTTTTGGAATTTTCTAGATTTTACTGATAGTTTGGTTTGTTTTTATTTATAGTAATTATTTTTCAAGCGAATAAATCAATCAGATAAAATTATTATTTGTTAAATATAATCTCAAATTCCAATAAATATAATTCATTTTACAAATCACAAATATTTGATTTGCTTAGGAATCAAGCTGAGAAGTCGGGTTTTTAAAATAACTGTTTTGAACAAGGTTACAAATTTTCAAATTTCAAAAATTCCAAATTTTCAAAAACTCTACTTCTGTAGTTTACGAGCCAAAAATTTATTGCGGAGTGGGTTCTATCGCAGTAAGTTCACCCTCAAGGGTTAGTCATATTAATATTATTCAAAAATCAAACCGGATTCCTATATCCTAGAGGATGACAAAAAGAATTAGTTTCATACATTTTATTTTTTGAAAGTATAATGATGCTCGCAACGATGCTTGTAAAATTTTCTCAAATGCTACTTTGAGTTTTCCTGTTTATTCAGATATCTTTTATCTCAACTTTTTTATCTTGTCATAATCTAAATTCTAATCAAGATTATCTACATTTACGTATAACATATATCTTTTTTATCAACAAAATAATCAAGTTTACTTTATTTTTATCACCTTTTTATAAAGTTTTGATTAAGTTGGTCGTAATTATACCTAAATATTTTATACAAATTTAGGACTTAGCAAAAAAGGCGTATTTCACGCCCGTTAATTTTTTAAGGTTCGTTAGCACAGCGTGTCCGTCAGGTTATACATAACGTCTCTAGACAATTTTGGCAAAAAACAACCATTCATAATTAATGTGGTGAACTACTACTATACTTCCACAGCGTAGCGTTCAATCTGTTGATGCTTTTTCCTCCAGCTTTGGGGAGGTATATCATGGTGTTGGCGAAATTGTCGGGAAAAATGACAGGCATTTTGATAGCCAACAATTGTAGCAATTTCTTCGATGTTTTGGCTAGTATTTTTAAGTAAGCTGCGTGCAGCTGCCATTCGACGTTTGACAATCCAACAGTTTACCGTTTCCCCGGTAATTTTGGCGACTCTATTAGTTAGATACGCAGCAGAATAACCAACTGCATCAGCTACATCGCTTAAGGTGATTCCTTTGTCATAGTTAGCTTCAATAAAATCAAATACTTCTTTTAACTGAGGAACAACCGGAAAAATCGATTGTTCTTCGTTTGATGCAGCGGTTTGATTGAGTCCCGATGGTAAAATACTACTATACTTGGAGTGGCAATAACTAAATAAGGTCTGTTTTCTCTCTAACCTTGTGGCGATCGCCTTTAACAATTGTTCTACTGTTGCAGGTTTAGTTAGATAGTCATCAGCACCACACTCCATACCTCTACGGAAATCTTCTTTACTACCCCTACCAGTCAAAAAAATAAAGGGAATAATTGATGTGAGCGGATTTTGGCGCAGTTTTTCTAAAACGGTGTAGCCATCCATATCTGGCATTAGGATATCACAAATTATCAGGTCGGGTAAATGAAAAAGAGCTTCTCTAATTCCTGCATTACCATTTTTAGCACTAATCATCTCAAAACCTTCAGTTTCAAGACCATCTAAGTACATATTGCGGGTACGAGTATCATCTTCAATGACCAGAATTTTTGTTGAAATAGTATCCATGATGGTTATTTATTTACTATAATTGAGAATTGACAACAATTGAAACTAAATACCGAGTTAAAAGGGAATCTAATATTGATTTATGGAAATTTATTGGCTATATAATTGATTAGCTATAAAACAAATATTCAAATTTAGTTATCAAACAATGAGCAAAAATCTTATATGGAGAGCAATGGCTTTTTAATTTAACTTAAAATTTAACTAGAAATTCAATCCTTCTTTAATGGGACTTTCAAAGTAAAGGTAGTTCCGACACCCACTTCACTTGACAAGGAAATTTCACATCCATGTAAATCTGCAAGAGTTTTGACAATGGATAAACCCAAGCCGGTACCAGGTATACTATCAATATTGCTCCCTCGATAAAAAGGCTCAAATATTTGTTGCTGGTCTACAGATGGAATCCCAATCCCCTGATCCTTGATTATAAAAATCACATCATCCTCTCCACACATCAGTTCTAAAGTTACGGGAGTGTTAGCCACGGAGTATTTGACAGCATTAGAAATCAAGTTTGTTAAAATATGATGCAATAATTTAGGGTCTAGACTAACGCCGATACATTCACCATCGCTGATAAAATTAATTACTTTTTGCTTGCCCGTTGCCAAATGCATCTGTGCTACGATATCTCGACAGAACTGCTTCAAATCTAATGGTCTTGGCTCACACTTTAATCTATCAGCTTCTGCTTTACCAAACAATAAAATTTCATCAAGCAATTCGCTAATTTGCTCGACAGCATCTTTAATTAAATCGAGATAAGAGTGGTTTTTCTCCTCACTCCATTGGTGAAAATTGCGTGTAAGCAAATCAGATGAGAAAGAAACAACGTTGAGCGGAGTACGAAACTGATGACAAAGCATCGAAACAAAACGCTGTCTGAGTTCGCTTAATTTTCTTGCTTGTTCTAATGTTTGACGAAGTTCCGATTCGGCTTGCTTATAATCGGTAATATCGATCGCTGTAATCATTTTCACTCGCTTTCCAGCAAAGTCTACGACTCCATCGAGTTGTTCGATGGTACAAGCTAACCAGCGCAAAATACCTTGTTTTGTCAAAATTTGTATTTCTTGGTATCGACAACTCGTTACTCCATCTTCCTTGCGTACTTGCCTGCACTGCTTGACTCGAACTATTTGCTCGAAATCAAAGTTATTATGAATTAATTCTTTAAGCGAATAGCCAGTAAGCACTTGTGCCGCTGGATTTGCGTAGCAAACGTGATTTTCTTGAATTAGAAAAATACCGGCTTCTGTATTTTGAGCTAAAGTACGGAATCTTGCTTCATTCAGCTTCAAAGCTTCTTCTGTTCGCCTTGATTCGGTAATATCCCAGATACTCCATACTCTACCAATAATATTACCATTAAATTTATAAGGTTCTGAATAATGTGCAAATATTCTGCCATCTTTTAACTCTAGCAAATCATAAGTCTCCGCATCAGACTCTGTAGGAAATTCCCAAATATGCGAGCGAAATATTTCTACATCTTTGACTTGACTTTCAAAAAAAGCTTTGGCTTTACTACAATTTCTCGACATCTTCACGTCAGATGGAAGATGCCACATATCTATAAATTTTTGATTATAGTAAAGTATCTCTCCTTCAAAGTTGATTGCAAGTATGCCATTTGCGGTAGACTCTAAGGTTGAAGTTAATAAAGATAGAGAATTTTTTAGTTGATTATCTGTTTTCTCATATTCAACAATTTTTTGCTGTAAAGTCGAATCTAGAATATTTGGTTGAACCTTTGGAGATTCTACCATGAATTCCGGCTCTTCGCTGCTTGCCTCCGAAGCATAACCGCAGCAAATCAACTTTCCTTGCAATTCTTCGATCACAAAACTAATCTGAACGGGAAATGCTTTACCAGCTTTGTTCCGACAACAACTTTTAAAGCTGATCGAACCTTGCTGCTTGAGTAATTCCCATTGTCGCAACCATTTCTCTTGTTCCCAATTAATATCCACTTGTTTTAATGTCATCGAAAGCATTTCCGAGCGGGAATACCCGAAAAGCGAACAAGTCGCATTGTTGACGTAGATAAACTCCGCATTTTCTTCTAAACAAAAAGCAGCATCCTTCGCATGATTAATTAGTATTTGAGCTAATTTCAACTCTTGTTGCAGCTCCAACCGGAATCTAGAGTTAGGTTCGATAATCATAGTAGTTTTGTTCAAAGTTACATTCCGCTTGTGTTGGTTTCATCCCTTAAAGGTTCAATTGTTATCCTCGAAAGGCTGTAATCAAGTTTGAGCAGTTCCGAGTCATCCCTTAATCAGTTTTTAGCATTCATAAGCATTATTACTTAGAGTTTTGGACTGAGAGTTACTTGACAATAAGTTTCCTAAATACTTTCACTTTCAATAACTTATCAAAAAAATTAACAAATTAATATAACTTTACAAAAAAAATTATATTTTTCTCAGAATTGCTTAAATTAGGGTACTTATGTATAATTAAAAACATTATTTTTGGTTGCTGGATTATTTGGCTATTCACAAATAAGCTGATTGCAATCAAAGTAATATATTGTGAATAATAAACAAACAAGCCCTGAAAAACAAGCAGTATATAAAGCAGTCAAAAACTTGAAAATTATCCAAAACGCTTAGATAAAGGCAAAATTAGGATATTTTTTTTGTATTACTATGTCGTATTATATTGGTTGAATAAAATTTTTACCGACATGATTTTTGAAGTTAATCCTCACATAAAAATAGATCGTATTCATTTTAAATCCTTGTATTAAATAATGCGATAAATTAAATTACAACATCAGTGTTACGGAATAAATTGGAGATAACACACAAATAATTTTGACCTTTAAGTAATAAATAATGGTTAGTTTAATTTTGTTACTGACTCGATTTTCTCATTATTGCTTAGAAAAATTTAACTATAAAGCAGATTCCTACAGCATCTACCACAGGAAATATTTGTTGATGAGAATAAATGCTTGGAATATATCTGCATCTATCTTTAGATACAGATTAAGTTTTGTAAACAGATTTTTACGGATATAAAAGTTATCGTCATGGTTGATACTACCCGATGTTCTATTGCCATAACTATGTTTTTGATTTTCATCAGTATTTTCAACTAGTTGAAAACGGTATTGTTCGCTGAAAGTCGATTTTACCTATGAATAAGTACTTAAAATATCGAGACGAATGAGTATTAATACTTGCTAATTATCGGGGATTTAAATCAGTAATGTAAAGAAAAGCAAAAGAATTGCCAAGGCAATCAAAAGATTTTTCATTGCAGCAATCTATAAGATTTATGTACTCTGTCTTATATAAACACAGAGTCTTGGTTGTTTTGCTTCTCCAGTTAAAATTTTTCTACTGACAGCAAAGGTGGTAATTAACCATTCCCAGTGTTTGTATAGGCTGGGTGTGAAGTTATAAGGAAATAGTTAAGAAGTACAACCATAAGTTTTGACTGTAATAGGAAGAGCATCCGAGAAGTCGTAAGTAGTAAATAGTTATCTATGCCCGAACCTTGTTCAGGGAGCGTATATTAAATAATGGTTCAAAATCTTACTAAGAGAGTTTCTGCTGTTAACTTACAGCAGAAATTAGTCCCTAATCAAGAAATAAGTAAATGTGTTGACACAAGCAACGACAACATGACGGTTGCTGACGCACTAGCGCAAATGTTAGAAAACTTGGGGATAAAATCCGCCTACGGCGTTTCAGGGGGTGCTATGGCATCACTATGGGGCGCTTTATCCAACAGTAAAGTAGAAGTGCTAAATTTCCGCCACGAGGCTGGAGCAGCATTTGCAGCAACAGAAGCTTATTTTGCCAGCGGTAGTCCGACTGTGGTATTTACCACAGCAGGACCTGGTATAACCAACGCCTTAACCGGATTATTCGCTGCCCGTGGCGAAGGTGCAAAAGTGATTTTGCTGTCAGCTTGCACCTCAGCGGCACAGCGGGGACGGTGGGCAATTCAGGAAACCAGTACCGACACCTTGCCCAGTAGTGGTATATTCACCACGGGTACAGTGTTTAATTATGCTAGCACAGTGGAATCTGCTGCTCAATTACCGCAAATATTTCGTAAACTTGCTTTGGGATTTGCCCAGCCTGGGGGTTATGTCGCTCACTTGAGCATACCTACAGCCGTTCAGAACATGGCGATGAGCGATGTCAGATTACCATCTCAAGCTGTTAGCTGTTCTTCGGTAGCAGCTGATGATAGCGCGATCGCGAAAGTTGCTCGATTACTTTCGGAGGGTACATTTGCAATTTGGTTGGGATTTGGAGCGCGTAATGCTGCTGAAGAAATTCGCCAGCTTGCGGAAAAAACCGGAGCAGCGGTAATGTGTTCACCTAGGGGTAAAGGAATTTTTCCCGAAAACCATCCCCAGTTCGTTGGAGTAACGGGTTTGGGTGGTCATGGTTCAGTAATGACCTATATGCAGGAACAGGCTCCCGTCCGCACCTTGGTGTTGGGAAGTCGTTTGAGCGAACCGACATCATTTTGGAATCAAGAAATGGTTCCCGCAAAAGGTTTTATTCATGTTGATATTGATCCCAACGTACCGGGAGTCGCTTATCCTCATGCAGAAACTTTGGCGATTCAGTCGGATATTAAAAGTTTTGTACAGCAATTGCTGCGTCAGCTAGAAACCGATGTCGAAGCATTGAATCGAGTTAAATCCCTTCAACCTTCATCATTACCCAAGCCGGAACGTTCCTCAGTGGAACCCGGACAAGAATCACCCATTAGACCAGAAGTTTTGATGGAAGCGATTCAAAAGGTAATTGTAGAGGGTAGCGATGCGGTTGTGATGGCTGAATGCGGTAACTCGTTTACTTGGTCAACAAATTTATTGAGATTTGGTCAAACCAATCGTTATCGAGTTAGCACTGGAGTCGGAGCAATGGGACACGCTGTTACAGGTGTTGTTGGTGCAGCCCAAGTTCGTAACGGTAAAGCCGTAGCGATTGTCGGAGATGGAGCCATGTTGATGAACAACGAAATCAGCACAGCGGTTAAATATCAGATTCCAGCAATTTGGATTGTCCTCAACGACGCTCGATACAATATGTGCCATCAGGGCATGAAAATGTTGGGTATGACTGGTGCAGATGCAATCATCCCTCAGACAGATTTTGAAATGATTGCTAGAGGAATGGGAGCCGTCGGTATCCGCGTTACCAAAGAATCCGAAATTACAGCAGCCTTAGAAAAGGCGATCGCGGCAACAGGTCCAATAGTCATCGATGTTCTGATCGACCCAGATAGACCTGCTCCTTCCAAAGGGCGTAATAAAGGTCTGGCTGCTCAAGGAGTCAAATCCACTATCGAAAGCAAGGCAAAAGTACAAGCATCATTCCCGAACATCTGAGGACGGGAGTTAGGAGTTAGGAGTTAGGAGTTAGGAGTTAAGAGTTAAGAGTTGTTACACCTTTAACCTTTGACCTTTAACCTTCTTAAACAAGATGCTCCCACTCCTAATATTTATTTGAAATGGCTAACCACCAACCACCAACCACTAACCTCTAACCTTTAACCTTTAACCTTTAACCTCTAATAAGGAGAGCAGCTAGATTGAATCTTTTTGAAAATGTAAGCGAAATGGGTCACGAGCAAGTATTGTTTTGTAATGGTAAAGACCCAGATATCAAAGCAATAATTGCGATTCACGATACGAGTTTAGGACCCGCAATGGGTGCAACACGAATGTTGCCTTATGTCAATGAAGCAGCTGCTTTAAAAGATGCTTTGCGTTTGAGTCGGGGTATGACGTATAAAGCTGCTTGTGCCAATATTCCCGTTGGTGGAGGTAAAGCTGTAATTATTGGTAATCCCGAACATAAAACAGACGAGCTTCTATATGCTTATGGACGTTTTGTCAATAGTTTGAACGGACGTTTTATTACTGGTCAAGATGTCAATATGACCCCCGAAGATGTCCGAAAAATTAGTAGAGAAACTAGTTATGTTGTCGGGGTTGAAGAAAAGTCTGGGGGACCTGCTCCTGTAACTGGATGGGGAGTATTTTTAGGTTTAAAAGCGGCTGTAGAATTTCGCTTGAAAACTTCCGATTTAACAGGTTTAAAAGTAGCAGTTCAAGGGCTAGGAAATGTCGGTACAAATGTTTGTCGTCATTTACATGAAAATGGTGCAAAACTATTTGTAACTGATATTAGCAAAGAGAGAACCGAAGAAATTCAACGTCTATTTGGTGCGACTGTAGTTGAACCTTCAGAAATCTATGGACTTGATGTAGATGTATTTTCTCCTTGTGCTTTGGGAGGAATTCTCAATAACCAAACGATTCCACAAATTAAAGCGAGCGTAATAGCTGGTGCTGCCAACAATCAGCTTGGTGAAGAGAAACAAGACGGAATGATGCTTGTAGAAAAAGGCATTTTGTATGCTCCCGATTATGTCATTAATGCCGGAGGATTAATCAACGTTTATAACGAAATGATTGGTTATAACGAAGAGAAAGCCTTTAAGCAAGTCAGAAATATTTATAATACTTTGCTAGAAATTTTTGACCGAGCCGAAAAGCAGCAAATTACTACAGATGCAGCTTCCAAACAGTTAGCAGAAGACAGAATAGCCAACGCTAAAAACCTCAAAAAAGTTTTAGCAACTGCTGGTTCAACTAATGGTAAAAGCTAAATAATTATTTGTTTATTACCTTTGACCTTTGACCTTTGACCTTTGACCTTTGACTTATATTAAGGGGTGATTATGGAAAAAAATACATTTGCGACATCTGTTTATATTGCAACTCCACCAGAAACAGCTTTTGACTATCTTTGTAGTCTCAAAAATCTGGATGAGTGGACACTATTTAGCCGAATGATTGAAAAGATTGATGAGGATACTTGGCTAGGGACAGCATCTGGTTATCATGAAAATCTTTACTATCACGTTAAAAAGCTAGAAAATGCCAAGTTTTACGGGATTGAATGGCATTGTGGATTAGAATATCAAAAGTATTTCCAAGTTTACCCAGTACTGCTGTTCCCTACCGATTATATAGAACCGGGAACAGACGAAAAAGGAGTGTATTTCCATTGGTTGAGCTTTGTCGATCCTAAACGGCAAACTGGGATGATTATGCAAGGTATTCATAACGTCCATACTTCCGAATCGCGATCGCTAAAAGCAAATCTTGAACGTAAAGCTGGTTTAACTTCAGCCGCAAAGGGACAACATTTTATAGATACCGACACTATATACGTTGATGCTCCCATTGAAATGGGTATCGAATTCTTGCAGGATTTGCGGAATATGGATGATTGGGCGCATATGCTCAGACCGAATGGCGATGTTTCCCAGTCAGAGGGTGAGTTTCTCGATGAGTATAACCAGAAGGTAAAAGCCAGCGTACAGCTACACGGTTTAAGTAAATATTATTTACTTGAACAAGAATTCTACTATCCAGAACACGAATTTTATCAGCGGACTCCTATGCTGTTAATTCCATGTTCTTATGCTTTTGCTGACCCCGAAGCACGCGGTTTTATTATGCACAGAATCAGTTTCTGGAAAGCAGATAAATCGCAAATTCACGGCAAGTTGCAAATGGAAGATTTAGGAGCTGAAAGCATGAACATCAAACGGATGTTGGAAAACAAAGCTGGTAATTTGGAAAGCTTTAATCGGGGAATGAGCTATATTCCGCAATAGAATCTTAGATTTTAGATTTTGGATTTTAGATTGTAATCTTTTTTGAGCTTTATGTTTTTGAAAAAGCATATATCTAAAGTCTTTATTCTGAAATTATTGGAGTGAGATTAATCTAAAATTTATTACTCCGTTCCCGTTTAAAGATTACCGAAAAAAAACCGCAGAGACACAGAGAACGCACTCGTAAAGAGATAAAGAGAAATAAATAATTTTCGAGCGGGATAGGAGTAATTCTGAATTCTAAAGCTATTTCCCAGGGTGTTTTTTTACTATTTCTGATTTTTCAACTTTGTTGACTGTTTATTATTTATTTCCAGCCCTTAACTTTAGACATAGGGTGAATCTAAAATCTAAAATCCAAAATCCAAAATCGAATGACAGTACAACAACTTACAAATACATCTTTAAAAATACTTGCTTCCAATCTTGATAATCCCAAGGGAATAACATTTGCTCCTGATGGGAGTCTCTATGTCGTAGAAGCGGGAATTGGTGGAGATGGACTATCTATCCCTTCTCCGAGCGGTCAAGGCAATTTACATTACGGTCTCAGTGGTGCTATTAGCAAAATCGAAAATGGCACTGCTAAACGTGTTTTAACCGGATTACCCTCCTTAGCGTTTCGCGATGGTACTGGTGCCGCTGGTCCTCACGATATCAAATTTGACGCAGCAGGCAAAGCTTATATTTTGTTGGGTTTGGCAGCGAATCCAGCTTTGCGTTCTGCCCTCGGCGATACTGACCTAGGAAGCGTAATTACTTGTGACTTGAGTACAAGCACTTGGTCAAGTATAGCCGATATCTCTAATTATGAAGTTATCAATAAGATTTTGTCAAGGGATTGTGAAGTTGTCAGTAATCCCTTGTCTTTCTACGTAAACAATAATAAATTGGTAGTAGTTGATGCGGGGGCAAACAGTCTCTTCAGCATAAATACTGATAATGGCAATTTAGAGAAAATTGCTGAGATTCCCAATAGGATATTAACCAATCCCATATTTCCTGGTGCGAAAGCAGAGAATTTTGACCGGGGACACGTACCACCTCCTAGCGATTATCCTCAAGTGCCACCTTCCCAACTGCCGATTCAATCGGTACCGACGGATGTAGTTAAAGGTGCGGATGGTGCTGATTACGTTTGCGAATTTACTGGTTTTCCTTTTCCAGAAGGCGGCGCGAAAATTTATCGAATTGATACACACGGTGAATTAGAGATTTTCGCTGATGGATTTACGCAATTAATAGATTTAGCTTTTGATACTGAAGGAAATTTGTATGTTTTACAACATATGAATCAATCAGGATGGAAAGGAAAACCAGATGGAGCATTGATTCAAATAGCTCCGAACGGCGAACGTACAACGCTGATTGAGGGTAATGGATTAGAGATGCCTTCTGCTCTCACAATCGGACCTGATGGTGCTTTTTATATCATCAATCGAGGTGGTCGTCCAGGAAGCGGACAGGTAATCCGAGTTGAGAATCCGCAAAAGATTTCCCATCACATTTAATAGCACCTAATGGCTTAAGTAATCTTGAGCAGCGATTAGATTGTGATATCCAACGGAAAACAAGTTTCAAGCTCACCCTCCGGGTTCAACACTTTGGCGGGACGGTGACCGACACTGCCAAGTGTTTCACAATATGCTTGATTTTTATATCCCAACAATTGGGGCTGTTCTTCAGGGAACCGCATTAATTCCATAAACTACTAATCAATTTCACCAACTATGAAATTCAAGTCAATTGCTCTGACACTTTTTACTGTAAGTATTGCCTCAATTTTTGGAACCACAGCCGCACAAGCAGCCTCACTGTCAGTGCTAGCCGACGGTTTGGATAACCCTCGAAACTTTGACTTTGATTCTGAGGGTAACATTTACCTAACAACCAGTGGTAGAGGTGGAGATGGAACAGATGGAAGATGCGTTCCATCACCAAGCTCACAATTTATTCCTTTGTGTGCGGGTAGCACTGGTTCTTTACTCAAAATCGGTACCGATGGTAGCAAACAAACAGTTATTTCAGACCTTGCGTCCCTAGCATTAACACCCTTTGGGGAACAAGCAGCAGGTCCTGCTGACTTCAAATTTGATGGCAAAGGAAACGGTTATCTATTGATGGGTTATGCTGGGGACCCTTCCAACAGCGGACCAATTTTACAAACTCCTACCCTGGGAAAATTATTTGAAGTTGACCTAGTAAATGGTGCTTTAGGAAGAGAAGTTGCGGATTTTGCTCAGTATGAAGTGGACTTCAATCCAGATGGTACTGACATCATTACCAATCCTTATGCAATGACCATTAAAGACGATTTTGCTTACGTCGTAGATGGTGGTGCAAACGTCATCTGGAAAGCAGCACTTGATGGTAGCAGAATTCAAAATGTAGCCGCATTCCCCATCCTACCAGTTAGCCAAAGCGAGCTTGAATTTCCTAGCTTTGAACCCCCAGGAGACATTCCATCTGACGCACCTGGACTTCCAGCAATCAATGGTCAAGGTGGCGATACGGAAGCACCTAGCGGTCCTCCACAAGGAGAAGAAGCAAGCCAAGATTTCCCCATCACTTTCCAATCCGTACCGACAGGAATTACAGAATCTCCCAATGGTGGTTTTACAGTAGCAGAATACTCTTACTTTCCTTATCCAGAAGGTAGAGCGCGTTTATATTCAGTTGGGGAAGATTTGAATATCCAAGAGACAATCACGAACGGTGGTGATGGCTTTACTCAGTTAACTGGTACAGCATACGACGAACAAGGCAATTTGTACGTACTGCAACACATGAACACCTCAGAATGGAAAAACATTCTCCAAGGTGGGGAAGTAATTGGTGATATCAGCAGTTCGATTATCAAAGTGAACGCAGATGGAACCCGCGAAACCATTTGGAACGGTAACGGTTTAGAAGCAGCTTCCGGTTTAACTTATCGTGATGGTGCTTTATATACCGCAAACCGCGCTCGCTTAGCAGAACAGGGTCAATTAGTCAAGATTGACCTCAAGAGTGGTGGTGACAACCCAACCAAAGTTCCTGAGCCTGCTTCCATGCTTGGTTTATTAGGAGTTGCCGCAGCTGGTGCAGCTTCCAAATACAGCAAGCGCAAGCGTCAAGAAGACAAGCTAGAAGAAATCTTGGACAACGTAGAAGTTCTTTAACAATTATCAATGTAGGGTGTGTGACGTTTTGATCAACTTTGTACGTGGTTATAACATTTGTCGCGTCACGCACCACCTGCAATCTAATTAGTAGATGAACTGCATCCTCTGGGTGAAAACCATGATTGTAAAAAAAACAGCAAGTTGCTGTCTCATACATTTAGTAAGCAGTAACTTGCCGCTAACATTTCCAGGTCTAGACCCGGATGCATTACCTAATCAAAAGTATAACTAGCACTATCAGGATTTTCAATGATGAAGTTTGTCACAAATTTATCACTAGCCTTTGCGAGTGCGGGATTCATGGTTTTGGCAGCAACAGCCGAAGCTAAAGCAATCAACTTAACATTCGATAGCCAAATCGGTTCACCAGGATTCGGTCCAGGAGAACTTTTCGTTCCCCAGGGTTTGGCAAAACGCAATGCTGATGGCAATATATATGTAAGTAACGGTCGCGGTTTTGACCCAAGCACAAATACTTTTCTCCCTACCGTTGGTAACAGAGTTGATGTATTTAGTCCTGATGGTACCTATCTACGAGCTATTGGAACTGGTGTTCAAGGGAAAGGAGCGGGTTTAGACGAACCAGCAGATTTGAAATTCGATCCGATTAGCGGCAACTTATACGTAGGTGACGTTTTTAACAGCGAAATCGACGTATACAACCCCGACAACGGCGAATTCATCACCTCTTTCGGTTCATTTAGCGGTCAAGGACCCGGAGATATTTTCTTCGGACCGGGTGGTATGGATTTTGACAACCAGGGCAACTTACACGTAACCGATTTTAGTGGTGACGTAGTAAAGGTTTACGGTAGAAATGGCGAATTAGTTAAGACCTACGGTAGTTTCGGTTCGGAACCTGGACAGTATGACGGACCGGCTGGTATAACTATATCCAATACAACTGGCAATATTTACATTAACGACCAGTTCAATAACAGAATTCAAGTACTTGACTCAGAACAGAACTTCCTTTACGCCTTTGGTACTGAAGGTACAGCACCGGGACAATTCAACGAGCCAATCGGTATCGATGTAGATGAATTCGATAATATCTACGTTGCTGACTCGCAAAACAACCGCGTTCAGGTATTTGATAAAGATGGTAATTTCTTAAGCGTATTTGGTGGGCCTGTAGAAAATGCTGGACCTCCCGGACCTGGAGAATTACCTTTTTCTACTAACCCTGCTGACTTAGAACCAGGTAAGTTCAACTGGAGTGGTGGTTTGAGCTACAGCGATAATAAGCTGTATGTAGGTGATTTCTTCACTGGTCGTGTACAGGTATTGAATGTAAACCGTGATGAAGATTCCAAGAAGGTTCCTGAACCTACAGCCTTATTAGGTTTAGGAGTATTTGCACTTGGTGGTGTTGCGACTAAAATGAGAAAGAACAAGCAACAATCTGCTTAATTTAACGTGAATTCGACGACTAGTACAGAAGTCGGGTTTTTAGCATAAATGTTTGTAGTCACAGACAATTTTAATAAAAACCCGACTTCTAACCCCTAGGAAAAATCCAGATTTGACAGCTTGCTTATGATTTAAGCAACAATCGAATTCGTGAATACCGAACTCACATTAATTTAGGATTTAGCGTTATTCAGCTAGATTTAGAGACGTAGGAGTGCTACGTCTCTACAAAGCGGAATCAAAAGAACAATAACAATTTAATCACCATATAAATAATGACTTTGGCAACAAGTTTTATCAAAACACAAAATATTAGCGCCGAAGATTTACTTTATCGCTGGGTGTCGCGACTAGTCAATACTGAGGCTGTTAATTGGTTAAATGAAAAGCGACAGTTAGTAAGGGATGGTGCAGCGACGCGGATATTTTTTACTGCTTTTAGTGCAGTGCCTCGTTATACATCTAAAAAAGATATCCAGCCAACCGTAGAAGAATTAGAATCAGCCTCTAACGCTTGCAAAAATTGGTTTCCCGCTAACTGGACTATAGACCAAGCCGCTCGGACTTTGTTGGTATTAAGTTTACCGTTCAAAGATGTAGAACAGTATTTGCGGACATTAGACCAAGTATTTGCCGCTGCGGATGTAGGAGAATTAGTAGCACTATACCAAGCATTAGCTTTACTTCCTTATCCCGAACAACTTCGCGATCTGCTTGCAGCAGCGCTTCGCTATCGCGCTGCTGAAGGAATCCGCAGTAATATGACAGCGGTTTTCAATGCTGTTGCTTTGCAAAATCCTTATCCAGCAGAATATTTAGACAATCTAGCTTGGAATCAGATGGTTTTAAAAGCCTTGTTTGTCGGTAGTCCATTGCATTTAATTCAAGGACTCGACGAACGAGCAAACCCAGAACTAGCAAGAATGTTAGTTGATTACGCTCACGAACGTTGGGCAGCCGGACGCGATGTATCACCCGAATTGTGGCGATGCGTCGGAAAATTTGCCAACGGTGAAATATTAACAGATTTAGAGCGTATTTTAACAGAATCTCACACTCAACCTAATTCAAACGGAAAAGGACAACAGAAGTTATTAGAAAGAACTGCTGCTGCTTTAGCTTGTTCCGAATGTCCCTTACCCCAAGCGCAATTTATTCTCGCTCAATATCCAGAATTACAAAGTGATATTCAAGCAGGAAGATTGAGTTGGAAGAATGTTAGGAGTTAGGAGTTAGGAGTTATCTACTACCAGAGAGCGAGACGCTCCCACTACGAAAATTAATTGGAACGACTATAGAAGATTCAACTTCCATCCTCCTAACTCCTAATTCCTAACTCCTAACCCCTAACTCCTAACTCAACTATCAACCATCAACTATCAACTATCAAATTATGTATATAGATCCACATATTCACATGAGTTCGCGCACTACCGATGATTACGAAAAAATGCGTAATGCGGGTATTGTTGCGGTGATTGAACCTGCTTTCTGGATGGGACAACCCCGGACTAATGTTGGTTCTTTTCAAGATTACTTTAGCAGTTTAGTCGGCTGGGAGCGCTTTCGAGCTTCACAGTTCGGCGTTAAACATTATTGCACTATCGGTTTGAACTCCAAGGAAGCTAATAACGAACCTTTAGCGGAACAGGTAATGGAATTATTGCCTCTATATGCTTGTAAGGAAGGTGTAGTTGCTATCGGTGAAATCGGTTACGACGATATGACACCTGCAGAAGATAAGTATTTTCGCTTGCAACTTGAATTAGCGAAAGAATTAGATATGTTAGTGATGATTCATACACCGCACCGCGATAAAAAAGCGGGTACGAGTCACAGTATGGATGTATGTATCGAGCATGGTTTAGAACCATCAAAAGTGATTGTAGACCATAATAACGAAGAAACCGTTAAAGAAGTATTAGATAGGGGTTTTTGGGCAGCTTTTACAATTTATCCCAATACTAAAATGGGTAACGCTCGCATGGTGGAAGTTGTGCGTCAGTACGGATGCGAACGAATCATCGTTGATAGCAGCGCTGACTGGGGAGTAAGTGACCCCTTAGCGGTACCGAAAACCGCTCAATTAATGATAGAAAGAGGCATTCCAGAAGCCCACGTCCGAGCCACCTGTTACGAAAATGCCCTCGCAGCATACAGCCAAAGCGGTCAAATACAGGAATCCGATTGGTTAAATCCATCACCAATCGACCAGCGGCAATTATTTAGTGGTAACTCCGTACTGCGGGGACAAAAGCCAGTAATCGAAGAATCTCAGTCCGAATACGCGCTAATTGAATAAAAGTTAGGAGTTAGGAGTTAGCAGTTAGGAGTGAGGAGTTAGGAGTTAACAATAATAATTATCTTCCCCTTGTCCCCCCATCTCCCCATCTCCCCATCCCCTTGTCCCCCCATCCATAAATTATGAATATAGCAACTTTAAACACTAACCGCCTTTGGGCGTATTTACAATTAACGCGACCTGCTAATATTATTACTGCTTGGGCGGATGTGCTGGCAGGTTTTGCGGCTGCGGGTTTTGCTATTTTGGTTAATCCTATACCTGTTGTATGGTTACTTTTAGCTACTACTGGTTTATACGGTGGTGGTGTTGTATTTAATGATGTATTTGATGCGGAATTAGATGCCAAGGAAAGACCAGAAAGACCGATTCCTAGTGCTAGGGCTTCTTTATGGGGAGCAACTATTTTCGGAAGTATACTTTTGAGTGTTGGTGTAGTTGCTGCGGCTCAAGTTTCGTTGCTGAGTATGGCGATCGCGATTGGGGTTGCTGCTGGGGCTTTACTTTATGATGCTTACGGAAAACAGCACCCATTTTGGGGTCCTTTGAATATGGGGATTTGTCGCGGTGGTAATCTAATGCTGGGAGTAAGTATTTTTTCGCCAATGTTAAGGGAAACTTGGTATTTAGCTTTAATACCGATTACTTATATTGCTGCAATTACAGCGATTAGTCGAGGTGAAGTACATGGTGGTAAACGGAGTACGGGTATTATCGCGTTAGTATTAATGAGCGCGGTTATTACCGGACTTTTGGCATTGGCTTGGTTGAACAAATCTTACTTTATAGCAGTATTGCCATTCGTAATTTTACTGAGTGGGCGAGTGTTATTACCCTTCATCCAAGCTGTGCATCAACCAAGCGCCGAGAATATACGTACAGCAGTGCGTTCGGGTGTTTTATCCCTTATAGTATTAGATGCAACGCTTAGTTGTAGTTTTGCTGGCTTAAGCTATGGGTTGTTAGTATTAAGTTTGTTACCTGTCTCTATGGTATTAGCACGATTATTCGCAGTAACTTAAGATATTTTTTTCAGGACAAGGGAAAAGTTAGGAGTTAGGAGTTAGGAGTTAAGTAAGTCGGCAACAATAAATCTAACTATGTAAAAAAATATAAATTGGCTTTAAAGCCTTACCCTACTCTCTACTCCCTTACCATAATTACAATTTTCAACGCCGATCTACTTAGTTAATATCTTAACCGTTGACCGTTGACCTTTGACCTCTAACCTCTAACCTATTCTCAATTCAATTATATAAAATCGATGTAAATGCAGATTCTAATTTATTCTTATAATTATCATCCCGAACCGATTGGAATTGCTCCTTTAATGACTGAACTTGCGGAAGGATTAGTAAAAAAAGGACATCAGGTACGGGTGATTACAGGAATGCCAAATTATCCCCAGCGTGAGATTTACGAGGAATATCGGGGTAAGTGGTATGTTACGGAAAAAATCAATGGCGTAACTGTTCAACGTTGTTATTTAAGAATTAAATCCAAACCGAATTTAATTGATAGGTTGTTATTAGAATTAAGCTTTGTATTCACAAGTTTACCGCAAGCTATAAATGGTTGGAGACCAGATGTGATTCTTTTAACTGTTCCACCGTTATTAGTTTCATTACCTGCGACTTTCTTGGGTTGGTTTTATAATTGTCCGGTGGTGTTAAATATACAAGATATCTTACCAGAAGCTGCGATAAAAACTGGATTAATCAAAAATAAATTCATGATTAGCGCTTTGGAAAGTTTAGAAAAATTTGCTTATAAAAAAGCTCATACAATCAGCGTGATTGCTGATGGATTTGTCAAAAATTTAGTTCAGAAGAAAGTACCAATTAATAAGATTGCTTGTATTCCTAATTGGGTAGATATAAATTTTATTCGTCCTTTGCCACAAAAAGCCAAAAGTTGGAAAGAAATTCATCAACTTGAGAATAAATTTGTAGTTCTTTATTCGGGAAATATTGCTCTAACTCAAGGTTTAGAAACCGTAATTGAAACAGCAGCATCATTAAGTCATATTCCTGAAATTGCCTTTGTAATTGCGGGTGAATCAAAAGCTTTGAAAAGATTGCAAAAACATTGTTTAGCTTGTGGTGCGGATAATGTTTTACTGCTACCTTTACAACCACGAGAAAAATTACCGGAAATGTTAGCTGCTGCTGATGTGGGTTTAGTTGTGCAAAAATGTAACGTAATTTCGTTTAATATGCCTTCTAAAATACCTTTGTTATTAGCTTCTGGAAGTCCTATAATTGCTTCGGTTCCGGCTTCGGGAACAGCCGCTCGTGCAGTCCGACAAAGCGGTGGTGGTATAGTTGTTGTACCAGAATCACCTGAAGATTTAGCTGCGGCAATTTTGAGTTTGTATAGCAATCCTATGTTAACGGCAAAGCTAGCCGAAAAAGCCAGAAAATTTGCTGTTGAACGCTATTCTTTTGAACAAGCATTAATCTCTTACGAAGCTGTTTTCTCCCAAGCTATTTCTCAGAAAGTTCCCCGTTTGTTACCAGCCATGGAAAAGAAGTTAGGAGTTAAACAATTTTAGACTATAGATTTTATATTTTACATTTTAGATTGAAATTAATTGAAAAATACTTAGATATCTTAGCTGTATTTGTCACGTAATATTAACGTGAGGATAATCATAGAAGTCGGGTTTTTATTACTGTTTTCTGGGTGACAAATAAAAGCTGGTAAAAACCCGACTTCTTACCCTAGGATAATCATAGAAGTCGGGTTTTTATTACTATTTTCTGATTGACAAATAAAAGCTGGTAAAAACCCGACTTCTTACCCCCCAAAAAATTAAGATTTTACAGTTTATTTTCTTTGGTACACAATTATAAATAATTAAAAACTAAATATAAGTCAATTAAACAGTTATATATCAAGATAAATGTCTGTTTATGTAAATGTCAGATGCAATAAAATATTAACAGGCAATCTAACATTTACTTTGGTATTAATATCGCTACATTAATTAGAAATTAACTATTATATTTATGACTTCTAACAAACATAATCAGAGTCAATCTCGACGAATTACCATCATCGGTGGATGGGGTCAAATGGGACAGTTTTTTGCTAGAGAACTTTCATCGGTTGGTCATCAAGTTTGCCCTTTTGGAAATGAAGATTGGTCACGTGCCGATGAATTACTTGGTGATGCTGAACTAGTATTAATTTCAGTTCCCATTGAAAAAACGGTAGAGATAATTCAGCGTGCTGCTCCATTTCTTAAACCTACTACAGCAATAGCAGATATTACCAGCGTCAAAACCGAACCCCTCAAAGCAATGTTGGAATATCATAAAGGTGCTGTAATCGGTTTACATCCGATGTTTGGTCCGCAGGTTAAATCTTTTGCGGAACAAATTGTAGTAGTATGTTCGGGAAGAGATGATGATCAGTTTCAATGGTTATTAGATTTCTTTGCAGCGAAAGGCAGTAAGTTAGTAGAATCTACACCCGAAGAACACGATAAAATGATGGTAATTATTCAAGCCATGCGACATTTTGCTCGGTTTAGTTTGGGTGTATTTTTAGCTGAAGAAAATATCGATATTCAACGTAGTTTATCAATGTCGAGTCCTACCTATCGTCAAGAAATTGATATTCTCAAGCGTTTATTTGCTCAAAGTTCACATTTGAGTGCGGATATTATGTTAGCTACTGAGGAAAGATGTGAAACAATAATTTCCCTTGCTCAAACTTACAACCGTTTGGCTAATCTTGTACAGCAAAAAGATAGAGAAGGATTAATTAGAGAGTTTGAATCGACTCAAAGCTTTTTTTACCAATTTTTAGATTCTGAACAAAAAAGCGAACAAGAACAGGTAAACAATTATCTAATCAATAAAAATTTGACTTCATCTGAACATCTTCATCAAAGCAAGAAAAAAGGTAGCGAAAACATCTTGATTACTACTTGATTATTTAGGCTCATATTAAGTTCGGATGAATTCTAATAATAAGGCTAGTAGCAGTATGTGACGGTTTAAACCGCTACTATATAAGCAAAGTCCACCTGCGTTGACTAAGAAATTTACAACCCGCGCAGGCGGGTTTTGTTAGTGTAGCTGCGACTTACAGTCGCCAGGTTAAGTATTAAATTAGACTTTTAAAACATCCTCTAAAGCGCTACTACAATCTTTTTTAAAGTAATTGTATATTGGTAAAAAAATTACTATGCAAATAGATATATTTCATGATACAGTATGTCCCTGGTGTCGAATTGGTAAAAAACATCTTTTTGATTCCCTTTCACAATCCGAACAACAAGAACTCGATATTCGTTGGCATCCTTTTCTTTTAGATAATTCTGTTCCTAATGAAGGATATGAATTCCGCGATTTCATGCAAAAGCGAAAAGGAATGTCAGTGCAAGAATTGCAGCAAATGTTCGATTACGCGCGGCTGATGGGTGAAGCTGCTGGTGTAGCATTGAATTTTGAAAACGCGCAATTAGCTGTTAATACCACTCTTTCTCACCGACTAATTGAATTAACTCCATCCAATTTTAAAAATAAAGTTGTAGAAGCAATTTACAAAGCTTATTTTGAAGATAGTTTAAATCTAGGAGATATTGATGTAATCGTCACAATAGCTAAATCATCTGGAATAGATTATCCAGAATTATTCATGCATTTGAACGATAAAAATGCTTGTGATGCGATTGTTAGTGAATCAGATAAAGCTCGGAACTTGGGTATTAATAGCGTACCATTTTTTATTCTTAATAACCAAGTAAAGATTAATGGTTCTCAATCGAAAGAAGCTTTTATTGAAGCGTTTAATGAGTTAGGAGTTAGGAGTTAGGAGTTAGTTAACTTTTAACCTTTAACCTTGAACCTCTAACCTCTAACCTCTAACCTTTAACCTTTAACCTCTAACCTCTAACCTTTAATTATGATATTAGAACTAAAAAGAAATACGAAATTTAACTTACAACCGATTCAGCAACGTGTTGAGGTGACTTTTAATTATGCGGTTCACTTTACCAATGGTATTTTTGATATAGATAATCCACTGTTAGCGCAAGTTGTTGCTTCAGATGGAGAAGCTAAGCCGAAAAAGGTTGTAGCTGTTGTCGATGGTGGTTTACTCGAATATCGACACGGGTTACTCGAACAATTGCGTGAATATTGCGATCGCCATTCTCATATCCTAACTTTATCTGCATCGCCGTTAGTAGTTCCCGGTGGTGAAGCAGCGAAAAACAATCCTCAATTAGTCGAAAATATTCATCAATTAGTTGACCAGGCTGGTATCTGTCGTCACTCTTATATTATTGCGATTGGTGGTGGTGCTGTACTCGATTTAGTCGGCTATGCAGCAGCTACAGCTCATCGCGGAATTCGTATCATCCGTATTCCTACGACAGTATTAGCTCAAAATGATTCTGCGGTGGGAGTTAAAAACGGTATCAACGCTTTTGGTAAAAAGAACTTTTTAGGAAGCTTTGCACCACCTTATGCTGTTTTAAATGACTTTGATTTTCTTGATAGTCTTGACGAACGAGATTGGCGAGCGGGTATTGCTGAAGCTGTGAAAGTAGCATTGATTCGAGATGCGGACTTTTTCCAATTTATCTCTGACAATGCTGCACTTTTAGCACGTCGAGATATGAAAACGATGCAACAGGTAATTTATCGATGCGCCCAGTTACATTTACAACATATTGCCAATAGTGGTGATGCCTTTGAGATGGGTTCTTCTCGTCCCCTCGATTTTGGACATTGGGCGGCTCATAAACTCGAACAATTAACTGATTATCGCTTGCGTCATGGGGAAGCAGTAGCAATTGGGATTGCTTTGGATAGCACTTATTCCTATTTACAAGGAATGCTGCCTCATTCAGACTGGCAAAAAATACTGAATACTTTAAAGACATTAGGATTTGATTTATACGTTCCCGAATTAACTGAAGAATCTGAAATAGAACATCCAAGATGCTTGTTTCGAGGCTTAAACGAATTTCGCGAACATTTGGGTGGAGAATTGACTTTAACCCTTTTGCAAAGAATTGGAGAAGAAATTGAGGTTCATGTAGCAGAAACTTCTTTATATCAACAAGCAATTTCATTATTATCTAATGCGAAAATATAGCTAATTGCAATGACAGAAAGCGATAAACATGAAAATTTTTCCGCAAAACTTACATCTTACCTACTGTACCAACATTCATCCCGGTGAAGATTGGAGTCAGGTTTTTGCTAATTTACAGCAATACATTCCATCTCTGAAAGCCAAACTATCACCAAATCAAGCTTTTGGTATTGGATTGCGAATAGCCGATATTGCATCTAGAGAATTGTTGCAAGGAAACAGTTTAGAGCAGTTTAAACTGTGGTTAAAAGAACATAATTTATACGTTTTTACACTGAATGGATTTCCTTATGGTGGGTTCCATTCACAAGTAGTTAAAGACAAAGTTTATGCGCCAGATTGGTCTAAACAAGAGCGTTTGGACTACACCTTGCGATTAACCAAAATTCTTGCCGAACTCGTACCCGAAGAAATAGAAGGTAGCATTTCGACAGTACCCTTATCCTATAAACCTTGGTTCGAGGGAAATCAACTTTCTCAAGCAAAACTAATTGGTAGCGCTACTATTTATATAGCCCAGGTAGCAGCACAAATGGTACGTATCCGGGCTGCTACAGATAAAGTACTACATTTAAACTTAGAACCAGAACCGGATGGATTGATTGAAAACGCCGAAGAAGTAATAAAATATTTCTCAAAATACTTGTTACCTATTGGTGGAACATATTTAGCTAAAAATTTAGGAATTCCCCAAACAGCAGCCGAAGTTCTTTTACTCGAACACGTGCGAATATGTTACGACACTTGCCACTTTGCAGTCGAGTATGAAAATCCTGTGACTGTTTTTGAGCAATTTCAAGCAGCAGGAATTCAAATTGGAAAAATTCAAATTAGTGCAGCATTAAAAGCCGAATTACCGCAAGATAAAACCAAACGAATTTTAGTTAAAGAAAGATTAGAACCTTTTGCCGAATCCACATATTTACATCAAGTAATCGCTCGTCATCCAGACGGAAAACTGCAACATTATCGAGATTTAGCAACAGCCTTACCTTTTATTGAAGAAACAACAGCTTGCGAATGGCGGACTCATTTTCACGTACCACTGTTTATTGATGATTATCAAGTATTGCGATCGACTCAAGACGATATTATTACAGTATTTAAATACTTACAAAAGAACGATATTTGTAATCATTTAGAAATTGAAACTTACACCTGGGAAGTATTACCTCATAACATGAAAGTGGATATAGCAGCATCAATTGAGCGCGAATATGAATGGGTTTTATGGAAATTGCAAACAACCAATTCTCAACAATTAGTTGTTAGTTGTTAGTAGATAGTGGATGGTGGTTAAAATTAAATAGGACTTACGCAACTGGCACATTTTTGTTGCAACGGGTGTGTGACACTTTGAAGAATTTTGAACGGGTAGGATAAGCTTCTTCTGTGTCACGCACCATCCGAGTCTTGTGACACGCAGCCTT
>JAYKJL010000197.1:0-7739 GCA_035285725.1 Nostocales cyanobacterium 94392
GGACTTACGATATTGTCACAATACCCCGTTGGTGCGTGACGCTACAAGTCTTATTACTCCGTTCAAATTTAACCATAGCGTCACACACCCTACAATAAAATTGTGCCAGTTGCGTAAGTCCTACTAAAGTTAAAATCAAAGTTAAAATCAAAATTGTAAATAATTTGTACAGAAAAGGAGAAGACTATTAATTTATTAAATAATAATCAGCAGAAAATTGCTGTGGTTTCCAATAAAAATAATATCGATAAACTGACATTGCATTTGCAGCTTGACGACTTTCCTGTACAGCAAATTTATCGGATTGCACCCAATAAACACCAGGATTTTTCTTACATTTTAGAAGATTTAGAAATTCCACAAAATAGAATTGTTTTTTATACAAACTGTCTTCAACAAGGGGAATATCTATTGGTGATTAATAGCACTGAATCACAACTTAAGCAGGTTCAAGCTATTTTGGAATTTTTAAATATTGTCGATTGTGAAATTTATTATACACCTAAAGCCGAACATTCAATTTCATCAAAATTTCATCAAGCTTCACTGTTTCAAAACTCGATTTATAGTATGATGTTGAACTAGACTTCATTAATAGTTTTCAAGGAGTTTTCATGGAAAAACTGCTTGTTTACAGCTTTGACAATTCATTTTGAACCTGACATACTGCTGCTTTATTTCTGCAATAATTATTTTCTTTAACTGAAATTTGATTTAAAGCAGTTTGCAACTTAATTTGGAGAAACAAACAATGAACTTTCGACAATTCAAACTTGCTTATACTGTTGCTAGTTTTAGTGCAGCGATGTTAACCGTTAGTGGAGTAAAAGCCCAAGCACAAACTGAAAATAATAACCTATACGTTGAGAAAACACCTGAAAAAGTCGCACAATTTACACCTGGTAGAACTACTCGTTCTGGTCCTAGCTACTTGGGAGTCGGTGGATTTGTTAGTTTTGATGATAATAGTACATTAGGTGATGGTGCTTTTTCAGTAATTAGTAAAATCGGTTTGAGCAGAAACTTTTCTATACGCCCATCTGCTTTAATTAATGATGACCCCGTATTCCTAATTCCCCTAACCATTGACTTTCCTGTTAATGACGTTGCAAATACCGGAATTCAAAGACTTAGTGTCGCTCCTTATTTAGGTGCGGGAGTTTCTATTAACACTAATAATGATGCTGATGTTGGTTTCCTAGTTACCGGAGGAGTTGACGTTCCCGTTTCCCGCAGAATTACAGCAACCGGAGGTCTTAATATTGGTTTTTCTGACAATAACACTGATGTTGGACTACTTTTGGGCGTAGGCTACAATTTTTAATCATAATCCACGGTGGATTTAGAAGTCGGGTTTTTAATTAAAAAACCCGACTTTTTTAGAAATCGAGTCTTGATGAAATTTGGCAATTAAAACGTCAAATACTCTACCATAAAGATTCAATGACTTTTTAGCGATCGCCATTCCACTATGTCTGTTAATTCTGTAGTTTCTGCTTCTAAACCCCCCGTTCCTCAGATCCAAAAAATTCCTATCCCTCCTCTGTTAGGAGCATCTTTGTTAGAACTTACCGATTGGGTACAGCAACAAGAACAACCCGCTTACAGAGGAAAACAGTTGCATCAGTGGATATATCAAAGAGGCGCTCGTTCTTTGACTGATATTACCGTATTTTCTAAACAGTGGCGGGAATCTGTCGCAGAAATCCCAATAGGACGTTCCACTTTGCATCACCGTTCTACTGCTCCCGATGGTACCGTAAAATATCTGTTACAACTAGCAGATGGAGAGATTGTAGAAACCGTTGGGATTCCTACTTTTAAAAAATGGGGAAAAAATAATCGACAAGCAGACAATTCGGAAGATTTAGAACGGTTAACGGTTTGCGTTTCTACTCAAGTCGGTTGTCCGATGGCTTGCGATTTCTGCGCTACTGGTAAAGGAATCTACAAAAGAAATCTAGCTCGTCACGAAATTGTAGACCAAGTTTTAACTGTACAGGAAGACTTTGGATACCGGGTTACTCATATTGTATTCATGGGTATGGGTGAACCGTTATTAAATGTTGATAATACTTTAGGCGCTATTCAATGCCTTAATAAAGATGTGGGAATCGGACAACGCAACTTAACTCTTTCCACGGTGGGTATTCCTGGACGTATTCGTCACCTTGCTAAACATCGTCTACAAATCACCCTTGCTGTCAGCCTCCACGCACCAAATCAAGAATTGCGAGAAGAAATTATTCCCAGCGCTCGTAAATACCAAATTGAAGAGCTACTTGCTGAATGTCGCGATTACGTAGAAATGACCGGGCGACGTGTATCTTTTGAGTACATCTTACTCGCTGGTGTAAATGACCTTCCCGAACACGCTCACCAACTATCGCGGCAATTACGCGGATTTCAAAGTCACGTAAATTTAATACCCTACAACCCCATCCAAGAAGCAGACTATAAGCGTCCCAACTACGAGCGCATTCAAGCTTTTGTCCAAGCCTTAGAAAAACATCATATTGCCCACAGCGTTCGTTACTCCCGTGGTTTAGAAGCAGACGCTGCTTGTGGACAATTACGTGCCAGTAATAAATAGGATGGGGAGATGGGGAGATGGGGAGAAATTAACTGTCAACTGTCAACTATCAACCATCAACTAACCGCCATCAACCATCCACTATCAACTAACTCCTAACTATTTTCTTGCGTAAATACCGGGTGCGTAGGCTTCAATCACTTTTCCGGTACGGGTACAGTTAATCATTAAATAATCGCAATTTGCACATTGAGTGCGACATATTTGGCTTTCACTAATATGATGTCTTTCGCATTTGCTTCCACAGTTAGGACAACAAACTTTTTGTATTGCTAGCATTTGTGAACCTCTTTTTGTAAAATTTTGGATAAATTAGTCTTGTTTGTGATTGGTTAATTTTCAGATGCTGCATTCACATTTATTTTTATAGATATGACATAGAATTTACTTTGAGACCTGTACAGTAAAGTAAGATTTATATTTATTTATGATTATCTGATCATTGAGACCGCTTATCATCCAACTTTAGATACAAAAATCATTGTATGAATGTTATTTAGCTCTTTCTTTTGAGTGATCCTTCTTTGTCATCCTTTGAGACCCCTTTATTTACCGTGATTACACAATAACCTAATTACATTTATAATCGGTAAAAACATTATTATTTTTTAAGCAAGTTTGATTCAGCACATTTTCATAGTTAAAATAACAAAATATAAAGATAAGGTCTCGAATAATTAAAGCTGAAAATGCTCATATAGGTGGAAATTTTGGTAAATTTGACAATATACTCCAAAATTTTGCTCTTTCACCCATTGATTTTATTTGTTAATCTAATGGTAGGTAATGAGTAATGGATAATAAATAATGGGTAACTGATAACTGAAAAACCAGTTATCTATTACCCATAATTTTTTGGATTATTTTTATATAATTTAGGAATTACCCTGCATAAACCCGATTTCTGGCTTCACATAGGTAAGTTTTGATATTTTCAGGACTAAGGCTACGTGACACAGAACAAGCTTATTATTACGTTCAAAATTCTTCAAAGTGTCACACACCCGTTGCAACAAAAATGTGCCAGTTGCGTAAGTCCTAATTTTAATGCCTCAAAGATTTATTTTATGTATGCCCTAAAGGTGCATAAGTTATCTTCTATTGCAACCAATTAAGAGTAGTGGAAAGCTTTGCTAAATCTTTAACAATCATTAAAAATCCTGTTGGTATAGCCGCACACGTTCTATGGAAACCCGCTTTACTGGTATGATTTCTCATACATTGATGATATTAAATCATGAATAACGAAAACCACCGTATTTATTGGCAGAAAAATACAGCTTTAATTCGCAACCTTTTAATAGTTTGGGCAACGGTATCCCTTGTCTTTAGTATTTTGCTCGTACAACCTTTAAATACAATCCGTTTTTTTGGCGTACCTTTCGGTTTTTGGATGGCTCAGCAGGGTTCCATCTTGGTATTTGTAGTGCTGATTTTTATTTACGCTGTGCAAATGGATAAGTTAGACCGCAAATATAATATTAAAAGGTAGGGAAACTGTGTCAGTTGAAATTTGGACGATTTTATTTGTTGGAGCTTCATTTTTACTTTACATTTATATCGGTTGGCAATCTCGCGTTAAAGATAGTAAAGGATTTTTTGTCGCTGGACAAGGTGTCCCAGCCCTTGCTAATGGTGCTGCTACTGCTGCTGACTGGATGTCGGCAGCTTCGTTTATTTCAATGGCAGGGTTAATTTCATTTTTAGGTTACGACGGTTCAATTTACTTGATGGGATGGACTGGTGGTTATGTACTACTGGCATTACTCCTCGCACCTTATTTACGAAAGTTTGGCAAATATACTGTACCCGACTTCGTTGGCGATCGCTATTATTCCCAAGTAGCTCGATTAGTGGCTGTTGTCGCAGCAATCTTTGTTTCGCTTACCTACGTTGCTGGACAAATGCGTGGTGTTGGTATCGTTTTCAGCCGGTTTTTGCAAGTTGATATCAATACGGGTGTAATTATCGGGATGGTAATTGTTGGCTTTTTCTCTGTCTTGGGAGGGATGAAAGGTATTACCTGGACGCAAGTAGCCCAATATTGTATTTTAATTATTGCCTATCTGATTCCTGCGATCGCAATTTCCATGTATCTTACGGGAAATCCCATACCCCAATTCGCATTTACCTTCAGTGATATTGCCGATAAATTAAATGCTGTCCAAGTTGACTTAGGTTTTAAAGAATATACCCAGGCATTTACCAACAAACCGATGTTGGACGTATTGTTTACCACTTTAGCTTTGATGGTAGGAACCGCAGGCTTACCCCACGTCATCGTCAGATTTTACACAGTTCCCAATGTCCGCGCCGCCCGTTATTCTGCGGGTTGGGCATTATTACTAATTGCCATACTTTATACCACCGCTCCCGCTCTTTCGATGTTTGCTCGTTACAACTTAATTGATTCTCTTCACAATAAAACAGTGACGGAAGTACAGCAGCTAGATTGGGCGAAAAAATGGGAAAGTACCGGATTATTAGCTTTTAACGATAAAAATGGTGATGGAAAATTGCAGTTAACTCCAGATAAAGCAACCAACGAAATTACAATTGATAATGACATCATCGTACTTTCCACCCCAGAAGTCGCCAAACTTGCACCGTGGGTAATCGCTTTAGTAGCTGCGGGTGGTTTAGCAGCAGCTTTATCTACAGCATCGGGATTATTACTAGTAATTTCCAGTTCCATCGCTCATGATGTGTACTACCGAATGGTAAACCCCCATGCATCGGAAAGTAGAAGGGTATTTGTCGGTAGAATCATGGTAGGTTTTGCGGTAGTAGTCGCTGGATACTTCGGTGTAAATCCACCGGGATTTGTAGCACAAGTTGTAGCATTTGCCTTCGGATTAGCCGCAGCAAGTTTCTTCCCGGCAATATTTTTAGGAATCTTCGATAAACGTACCAACAAAGAAGGTGCCATCGCCGGAATGTTAACCGGGTTAATCTTCACCACCGTCTATATTATCGGCGTAAAATTTGCCGGAATGCCGACTTGGTTCTTCGGTGTTTCTGCTGAGGGTATCGGAACATTAGGTATGATTATTAACTTTATTGTCACCTTAATCGTTTCCCGTTTAACACCACCACCACCACCAGAAATTCAAGCCTTAGTAGAAAATCTCCGCAGCCCAATTGTAGAAGAAGGAACATCCGCTCAAGCAGTGCATTAAAAGATAGTGGTTAGTGGTTAGTGGATAGTGGATAGTGGATAGTGGTTAGTGGGTAGTGGTTAGTGGATAGTGGGTAGTGGTTAGTGGTTAGTGGATAGTGGATAAACAACCAACAACTATCAACCAACAACTATCATTTCTCCACCTTATATCCTAATTCAGCCAAACGAATCCGAGAATGTCTCCATTTTGCTTGGACTCTGACAAATAATTCTAAATAAACTTTGCCTGCAATTAACTTTTGGATTTGTTCTCTGGCTGCACTTCCCACAGCTTTGAGCATTGCCCCACCTTTCCCAATTAAAATACCTTTTTGGGAATCTCGTTCAACATTAATTGTTGCTAAGACGCGGGTAATTGTCGGAGCTTCTTCGACTAAATCAATACTAATTGCTACCGAATGGGGAACTTCTTCGCGAGTTAACAACAAAATCTGTTCTCGTATTAGTTCACCCATAATAAAACGTTCTGGTTGGTCAGTTACTAAATCCGGTGGATAATAATAAGGACCTGATTCTAAATTTTCTATTAATAATTTTTGCAGTTCTAGCAGTCCATCGCTGGTTTTAGCAGAAAATTTTCCTGTTTGCCATTCTCCAGACTGTGCTAATTCAAGATAACTTTCATCTATTAACTGAGAATTGGAAGGCTGACTATCAATTTTGTTGATGCCTAAAATTACCGGCGTAGTGGTACGTTCGAGTAATGAAGCAATATAGCGATCGCCACCACCGCAAGCTGTACTACCATCCACTACAAATAACACCACATCCACAGATTCGATGGCGATTTTGGCATTTGTCACCAAAACTTCCCCCAATTGATGGTGGGGTTTGTGAATTCCGGGTGTATCGACAAAAATCAGTTGTGCTTCGGGTGTGGTTAAAATACCGCGTAATCGATTTCGCGTAGTTTGCGCTACTGGTGAGGTAATCGCAATTTTTTGACCCACTAATTGATTCATCAAAGTAGATTTACCGACATTCGGACGACCGATAATACCGATAAAACCCGATTTAAATCCGGGAGGTGCCTGTGGAATTAGAATTTCTCCCGGAAGAGAAAAGTTGTTGTCTTGGATACTAGTCACCTTTTTTTTAATCAGTTATCAATTAACAGTTAACAGTTATCAATAATTTTATTATTTTGACCGCATTTACTGAGAATGAAAACAAGTTGTCTTTAACAAGATTACTAAGGATAAATGTTACCAAACGCAGGTAATAGAACGCGAATTAATTACTTGTAAACTTCTTGGGCAGTCGTTTCAATAATTAATTCTCTTGCCTTTTATCTTAGCTCAATTGATTGATATTTTAACTTTATTCACCCACGGATAACAGTAATAGCCTGTTGATTTTCCGTCACCACAATTTGCGTTGATAACCGTTCCTTAATTAGTAGCGCATTTTTCCGCCTATCAAACAGAAATAACCAACCTTCATTCAATCCCAAACTGGCTAAAATTTCCTAATTACTTTCAACACACTCTAAGTACTTGTGCCTTGACTAATTAAACATTTCTCCTTTGGAGACGCTGGCGCGAACGTTTAGATTGGGCTGGGGGACAGGGAAAAGTTTTAGATCCCGTTTTGTGTGAGGGCTGGTAATGGGTTTTGAGCATTTATAAAGCAATCCGTGGGATGGGTATCCCGGAGCGTCGGAATCTGATGTAGTATCCACCACATCAGTTATGAGGGGTTTGTTCGTCTACCGACGTGCTGTAGAGACGTTATACATAACGTCTCTAGACAATTTTGGGAAAAACTAACCATTCATAATTCATGTGGTGAAGTAATAGTACTCCACCACACTAGGAATTTATTAACCAGCATTAATGTCAGGAATAGCCGCAATTGTCACAAAACCCTGGTTGGTGCGTGACACTACAACCTCATTATTGCGTTAATAATCAAGCGAAGTGTCACAGCACCCTACAAGAAAAATGTGCCGGTTGCGTAAGTCCT
>JAYKJL010000198.1:0-117657 GCA_035285725.1 Nostocales cyanobacterium 94392
AGGACTTACGCAATTGTCACAAAACCCTGGTTGGTGCGTGACACTACAACCTCATTATTGCGTTAATAATCAAGCGAAGTGTCACAGCACCCTACAAGAAAAATGTGCCGGTTGCGTAAGTCCTAATGTAGTAATTTTAATTGAAAATTGAAACAAAATCAGTACACTTAAATGCTCCCTAACTCTTTTAACTTATTAAAAAATGAAACAGGATTTCGACATATCTGAGATATTAGAATACTGACACAGTATATGTTTAAAACCGTTTTGTTATGTAAACTAATAAAGCCGGTATCTAGTTTTGTAGTTTTATATACAGTCAAAGGTAAAGTATTTTTTTTATATTTGCAATTATTGGCAAATTGAGTTATTACCTTGCCTTACCAATACTAAATTCAAAAAGTATAGGGCTTACGCTGCATAAACCTGATTTCTATGCAAAATCTTTGTTTTCACCACCAGATATTTACGAACAAACCGGGTTTCTGAATTCAAATGGCTAAGTTATCAACTAAATCAAAGCTTAATTGCATTTTTCATAGTAGCAAATATTGCTATTAATTAATACATATTGGTTTATCTGCCTTTAGACTGATTTTTGACCTTTTTTGCGATTACTCAACTATTTCGTTGTAGTTAAAAGTTTAATAAATCACTCTTTTTTCATTATCATTTGATAAAATTACATCTGTAAAAAATGTTGTATATTGCTTTTATAGAATGCACAATATATTTTTTTTTGCAATTTTATTATTAAATCTATTAATTATCAAAAAAATCGAGTAAAAGGATGAATTAAATAATTGTTGGACTATATTAGAATTTGTTATAATTTTTAATTATACAGACAAGTGAATTAATAAAATATGATTGATTCTCGTCTGAACTAATCAGTTTTAAGTATCTTTACTCAAGGATATATTGATTTAAGTCCAAGTAATTAATCATGTTATGATATTTCTTCACTTGGCAATAAAGTAATTGAATATTATATCCAGGCAGCGTGAAAATAACCATTGAAAAACTGAGAAATTATTGATTATTTTAAATATTAGATAATATGAAGCCCATTGATATTTACTCGGCATAAATATTGGTTTTCATCTGACAACGTAAAAGCTAAACGTAGTTTTTTAAAACTACATTAATCACAGATTAAAGGGAGATAATCTAGATATGCAATTAGAAGATATCGCAGCTATTAAAAAAGTAGAAGAAGAAGCATGGGAACAACTGCAAAAGTCAATTCTCTACTATCAAGGTCGTCCAGTAGGTACAGTAGCAGCTGTGGATGGAAGTGTAGATTCATTAAACTACGACCAATGTTTTGTTAGAGATTTTGCTTCATCCGCTCTACTTTTTTTAATTAAAGGACAAACGGATATAGTCCGCAATTTTTTAGAAGAAACTTTGAAATTGCAGCCAAAAAATAACCAGTTGGATGCTTATAAACCAGGTCAAGGTATAATGCCAGCTAGTTTTAAAGTGGTATCACGCGATGGAGAAGAGTATTTAGAAGCTGATTTTGGTGAGCACGCGATTGCAAGAGTTACACCAATTGATTCTTGTTTCTGGTGGCTGATTATTTTACGTGCTTATGTAGTAGCAACTAAAGATTATTCACTGGTATATCAACCCGAATTTCAAAAAGGTATTGGGTTGATTTTGGAACTTTGTTTAGCAACTCGCTTTGATATGTATCCAACACTGTTGGTTCCCGACGGTGCTTGTATGATTGATAGACGTTTGGGTATTTATGGACATCCTTTAGAAATTCAATCTTTGTTTTATGCAGCATTACGTGCGGCGCGAGAAATGTTAATCTGTCATGGTAATCAAGATTTGGTGATTGCGATCGATAATCGCTTGCCTATTTTACGCGCCCATATTCGTAAGCATTATTGGATAGATATTAAGCGTCTGAATGCTATCTATCGCTATAAAGGTGAAGAATACGGCAAAGAAGCTGTTAACCAATTTAATATATATGTAGATTCGCTTCCTTACTATGAATTAGATAAATGGCTCCCGAAAAAAGGTGGTTATTTAGCAGGTAACGTCGGCCCATCACAATTAGATACTCGTTTCTTTTCTTTAGGAAATTTGATGGCAATTATTTGCGATTTAGCAACTGAAGAACAATCTCAAGCCATAATGACTCTGATTGAAAAGAGGTGGGAAGATTTGGTAGGAGATATGCCGATGAAAATTACTTTTCCGGCATTAGAAAATGAAGAATATAGACTGATTACTGGATGCGATCCCAAAAATATTCCTTGGTCTTATCATAATGGTGGAAGTTGGCCCGTTTTAATGTGGATGTTAGCAGCAGCAGCGATTAAAACAAATAGAGTATGTATTGCCGAAAGAGCAATTAGTGTTGCTCAATTACGTCTTCAAGAAGATGAGTGGCCAGAATATTATGATGGTAAGCGGGGAAGATTAATTGGTAAGCAAGCCAGAAAATATCAAACTTGGACAATTGCCGGATTACTCTTAGCCAAAGAAATGATTAAAGAACCATCTCATTTATCATTGGTGAATTTTGAGCCATTTACTCTACAATCCGATTCTAGGGCTTGCGAATTTGAAATTGATAGCTTTGATGCTTAATTGGGCGTTGCTGAATCAGAATATGAAATTGTGATTTCACATTCTTGGAGACGTAGTACTGCTACGTCTCTACAATAGTTTTGTGCTTACTACAAATTGTAATCAAAGATAATTCATAGTTTAATTCGGCAATGCCCTTAATTGACATCCTTCCACCGTGTTCACAATGAGAGAAACTGATCTGGCTACCACAGCCTGCGACTGTGGCACAGAGATGAATTATTATTTTTATTAACTTTCAAATACTCCTGCTTGAAATACTTTACCAACGACTTCTTCTACAGGAGGTTCAGTAACGGTTAAATCAACGACTTCTAAATCAGTTAAAATACGAGATACCGTACTAGTAAGTTTCTCTTGAGGAATCATAAAACCAACCATTCGACCATCATGAACTTTGATTTCGCCGTATGTCTCCAATTTAACTGTATCTAAAGGTTGAGCTAATTCAATATTAACAACTCGATAAGGTGCAAATCTTTCCAAAAGTCCATCCAGACTACCGTCATACATTAATTGTCCCTGGTGAATCAACAGTACTCGCTCACATAAAGCGGTAATATCAGCCATGTAATGACTGGTTAATAAAACCGTTGCTTGATAACGCTGATTATATTCGCGCAAAAAATCCCGTACATTTACCTGAGCATTGACATCTAATCCTAAAGTTGGTTCATCCAAAAATAATACTTGAGGACGATGTAAGAGAGCCGCTAATAATTCAGCCTTCATGCGTTCACCCAAAGACATTTTCCTTACTGGTTGAGTGAGTTTACCTTGAAGTGAAAGCATTTCGATTAATTCCCCAACGCGATCGCGAAATTCCCGATCGGAAATATTATATACAGCAGCATTAATTTTTAAAGAATCGAGTGCCGGTAAATCCCACAATAACTGCTGTTTTTGTCCCATGACCAAGGTAATTTGCTGTAAAAAAGCTTCTTGACGACGAAATGGAACTGAACCAGCGACTCTGACATTACCGCTACTCGGATGAATTAACCCCGTGAGCATTTTCAGAGTAGTAGTTTTCCCTGCACCATTTGCTCCCAAAAAACCCACCACCTCACCAGGAGTAATTTCAAAAGAGACATTATTAACAGCTTTAATTTCCCGGTATTTGCGGCGAAAAAAGTGAGAAACTGTACCTTTAATACCTGGTTCCTTAATAGCAACTGGATAAACTTTGCTCAAATCTTGAGCAATGATCATAGACATAGATTTAATCAGGTTAAAGGTTAAAGGTTAAAGGTTAAAGGTTAAAGGTTAAAGGTTAAAGGTTAAGAGTTAGTTGACAGTTGACAGTTTTTATTTATTTCTCCCCATCTCCCCATCTTCCCATCTCTGGTGCTAACGTAAACGTCCGGAGCGCAAAATACTGAAGATTAACCACAATCCTAATAAACTAGCAGCAGCAAATAAGATATTACTGATTAAAGATAACTGAGCAGTTTGAGCATTTGTGGAAATAATTGCTGCACCCATTATGAGGGAACCTACTAGAATACTGAAGGATAACCGATTGGCTGCATCGTCGGTAGTGCGCCGCAAACCATCTAAACCTTTGAGAGTTATATTCCACTGTAAAGTTTCTGTTGTTACCCGTTCTAATAAGTATTCGATTTGACGAGGGAATTGCAAAGAAAGACTTTTTAAATCTAATGCAGTTCTTAGAAGGGAACGAACGGGTGAATCTCCTACTAACTGTTGACGGAATAAGTCTGTAAGTAAAGGTTTAATTTCTTCTAAAAAGTTGAGTTCTGGATTAAATCCTCTTGCTAATCCCTCTAAATTAGCGATGGTTTTGGCGTATAATCCCATGTTGCTGGGTAAGCGGATATTATTGTTACGAGCAACTTGAAAAGTTTCGTAAACGATTTCCGAAAAATTTAGTTGAGATAAACTGAGGTTGAAATATTTTCGCAGCATTCGGTCATAATCATTCTCCAAACGTGACATATCTACCGGCTTAGAGGAACCTGCTAACTGCAAAGTCAATTGAGCGCATCGTTGAGCATCTAAGTCTACAATTGCGAGCAACATTTCGATTAATATTTGCTGAGTACGTGGATCGAGTCGTCCCACCATACCGCAGTCCAACAAAGCAACGCGACCATCTGTAAGATAAAATATGTTACCAGGATGGGGGTCTGCATGAAAGAATCCATCAACATATAATTGCTGACAAAATACAGCAAATAATAGGCTAGTAATTCTTTTGCGTTCGGATAAACCACTCGTACTATTATTATCATTATTGATAGTGGCAGACAAAATAGGTACACCATTGAGCCATTCCATCACCATTAATTTTGGTGTGGTTAATTCCCAGTAGATCTGAGCAACTACTATCTCTTTGGGGTCAAACCAGCGACTTTGGGATAAATTGCGTCGTAACTGATCGGTAAAACCCGCTTCTCGCGTAAAATCTAATTCCGCTTTTAATGCCGTACAAAATTCATCGGCGATCGCCTTAATATCATTAACTTGTCCAAATTCTGTACGAGCAACTAATTCCGCAATACCTTGAATTAAAGCAATATCTTGATCAACAGTCAGGTCAATTCCGGGACGTTGTACCTTAATTGCAACTTCGTGACCATTGACAAGAGTCGCTTTATGTGTTTGAGCAATCGAACCCGCAGCTACAGGTACAGGATTAATTGTGGCAAAGCTTTCTTCTAGAGGATTTTTCAACTGCTTGCGAATCAAGACTTCTACATCTGCCCAAGGTACAGGTGGTACATTATCTTGTAGTGTGGAAAGTTCTTCAATGTAGGATGCACTGAGCAAATCTGGACGAGTAGAAAGTAATTGACCGAGTTTAATGTAAACCGGACCCAAATCTACCAAAATATTTTTTAAAACCGCAGGAGTCGGTAGCTGGGGTTCATCGGCTTTACCAACGGTAATCAGCCGTCGCATATAATCCCAGCCATTGCGGAATAAAACTTCAATAATTTCTCTTTGACGAGGAACGGTTTGAGTTAGAAACATTTTTAATAATTAATCAGAATAGGAAGTAGGTAAAAGGTTATGGGTCAAAGGTTAAAAGTCAACTGTCAACTCTCCCTCTCCCGATTAAATAGTTATACTAGAAAAATAGTTTTAATACTTCTGTCAAGAGTTTGAGGTTTTAACTTTATATATATATTGTATATATTGGTATATTTTGACTTTATTGTTTATTTTATGAAATTTGGGCGATTGGGTATGATGGATTTTTTGATATTTCCTCGCCCCCAATGCCCCGGTTAATAATTACTAGGCTATAGTTACTTTAAAGTAATTTGGTAAATCGGGAATCAGATTCTAGGGTTTTGAGTACCTGCTTAATTTCTTGGGTGCGTTCTTTTTTGACAATTAAGGTGACATTCTTGTCGCGGACGACGACTACATCCTCAAGCCCAATAGTAACAATTACATCATCTTCATTGCTAGCATAGAAAATAGCTCCCTTAGTATCTAATCCTACATGAGTAGCTAATTCTACATTTGGCTCTGTTTCTTTTTTGAGCAGCCTTTCAATGGCATTCCAATCTCCTAAATCGTCCCAGCCAAATTCAACTGGTAAGACATAGGCTAAATTGGTTTTTTCCATTAAGGCATAGTCTACGCTCAATTTGGGCAATTGAGGATAAATATCGGGACCGTGTTTTTCGATGGGTTCGATGATTTCTGGAGCATGAGCGTACAGTTCTTTAATTGCAACACCCGCTCGAAAAATAAACATTCCGCTATTCCAGCTAAATCGTCCCGTTTGTAAAAAAGTTTCCGCTGTTTCGCGGTTGGGCTTTTCAGTAAAGCGGTTAACGTGGTAGGCTGGCAAGTTGTTAAAGCTACTAAAATTTTCACCTTGTTCTATGTAGCCGTAACCTGTTGATGGAAATGTTGGTTTGATGCCCAAAGTTACAATCGCTGGGTTTTGTGCCGCTAACTCCGCTGCTGCACTTAATGTACGTGCAAAAGCTTCAAGGTCTGCAATCCAGTGATCCGCAGGAAAAAAACCGATAATAGCGTCTTCACCGTAACGCTTTTGAATTTCTAAACTTGCCCAAGCGATCGCCGCTGCTGTATCTCTTCCTTGTGGTTCTATAAGCAAGTTACTACTGGGCAATTCGGGTAATTGTTCTTTAACACCTCCTGCGATGAGACTAGAGGTTACTACCCATAAAGAATCCCAACCATCAGTTAAGGGTAGCAAGCGGTCAGCAGTGGCTTGCATTAAGCTACGTGAGGTACCATCAAGATTTAAAAATTGCTTGGGTCGAGTTCGTCGAGAAAGAGGCCAAAAGCGTTCACCTTTACCACCTGCAAGAATTACTGGGAACAAACGATTAGTCATGTTGTCTTACCAACCTAATTTACAACACTTCAAGTGTACAGTGGGCTTTTAAAGTGGCAATATTTTTTAGTAAACATTTATCAGTGAACAGTGTTAGTTAAGCGTGTCATTTCTGACATACAGTTATCTATTGATATGCTACCTATCCGATTCCCACAATACACCGTTGTTGAGGATTGGTAACTGATAACTGGTAACTGATAACTGATAACTGATATTGGTTAGTGGGGAGTTAATTGTGGTTAAACAAATACAAAGCTGGGACAATCAAGAGATTTACGATCGCGAGCAAAGTTTAGAAAACCAAGCTCATGTAGATGATATGCAAGTTCGGGTTGAGCCTGCATCCGGTAAAAAAACCAGTTCTATTCCTAGTCAGCTTTATTCTCGACTGGGTTTGACAATGCCCAGATGGCTGTTTTGGATTCTCACAGTTGTACTAGGAATTACTTTATCGGGATTACTGGTATCAAGTTTGGCGCTTTGGACTCCGTTATGGAGTGGAGCAGATAAAACTGAAGATGAGTTGGGATGGTCTACACTCGATGCTGAAGATGTACCGTTAACAGGGGATTTATGGAGCAATATTTCCCAATACCAACTCAAAAAACCGATGAATATTTTGGTTTTGGGAGTTGAACCCGTTCCCGATACGGTTGAAGGTTCACCGGAAAGTTTCGCTGGAAATAGCGATACCATGTTGTTGGTGAGAGTTAATCCCGAAGATAAAACCATTCGGGTACTTTCAATCCCCAGAGGTACAATGATATCAATTCCCGAACGGGGTTTAAACAAGGTATCCCAAGCAAATGCTTCTGATGGTCCAGTTTTAGCTGCACGGGTAGTCAGTCGCAGCTTGAGTAATGCTCCGATTCATCGCTACATTCGTGTTTCTACTGCTGGTATGAAGGAGTTAGTAGATCAGTTAGGAGGAGTCGAGGTATTTGTAGCCAAACCAATGCAGTACGAAGATTCCGCTCAAAACTTATCAATTAATTTGGTTAGAGGTTGGCAAACTCTCGATGGAGAAAGAGCAGAACAATATGTCCGCTTTCGAGAACAAGGTTCTGGAGATTTAGAAAGAGTTCAGCGACAACAAACAATGTTACTCGCTTTACGCGAACGTCTTTGGAGTCCCAAAGTTTTACCTCGATTACCACAGTTAACTCGGTTAACGCGAAAGTATTTTGATACTAACTTGAAGTTGGAAGAAATGATGGCATTAGTCAACTTCACGTTAAAAGTCGAGCGAAACGATTTTCAAATGACTTTGTTACCAGGAATATTCAGCCGCTTGAGTGCAGATCCCGATAGTTACTGGCTGAATTTGAACGGACAAGCCGACTTGCTTGCTAATTACGCTGGAGTTAATCTAGCTAGTCTCAAGGAAAATAACAAGCCAATAACCAGCTTAAAAATTGCCGTTCAAAATACTGGCAATCGCCCCGAACAAACTCAAAGAGTCATCGAAATTCTCAACAAACAGGGCTTTACAAATGTTTATACAGTACCTAATTGGGCGGACGAAAGAGCAAAAACCGAAATCATAATACAAAAAGGGAATAAACAAGCAGCAGAAGAATTACAGCAAATTTTAAACATCAACCATATTGATATATCCGCCACTGGCGATATAGAATCTGACCTAACAATTCGTATTGGGAAAGATTGGAAGTAGTTAGTTGTTAGTTGTTGGTGGTTGGTTGTTAGTTAATAGTTTTTCTAATAACCACTGCCCACTGTCAACTGTCCACCGTCAACTATCTACTATCCACTATCGAAATTATGAAAAAAATTCTTTTACGTTTATTAGGTTTAGTTTTCGTTTTGTGTTTAGCGTGGTTATGGGTATTACTTGATGCTCATCCTGCTTTTGCTCAAATCAACACAATTAATTACAGCAGTACAAACTTAGAAAACCGTGATTTCTCGAATCAAGATTTAGTAGGGGTTAATTTTATTTCTGCCGAAATGCGAGAGACAAATTTCCAAGATGCAAATTTAACAAACGCAATGTTTACCAAAGGGAATTTACTTAGAGCAAATTTAGAAGGTGCAAATTTAACAGGAGCCTTGGTAGACCAGGTAACGCTGGATTTTGCCAATTTGAGAAACGCTAATTTTACAGAAGCAACCATGAGCCGTAGTCGCTTTTTTGACGCGGATATTACTGGTGCCGATTTTACCGATGCCATTATTGACCGCTATCAGGTGAAATTGATGTGCGATCGCGCTTCAGGAGTAAATCCAGTCACCGGCATTTCCACAAGGTATAGTCTTGGATGTCGTTGATGGGGAGACAAGGGGACAAGGGGATGGGGGGACAAGGGGATGGGGGGACAAGGGGACGGGGGGATGGCAAGAAATAAGAACTGTCAACTGTCAACCATCAACTAACCACTATCAACTATCAACCATCTAACCTTTTTGTCAAAATTTACCTGACATATAACCCAAATTCAGGTTAAATATTTTGAGATATCTGACCTTGGAAATTCGGGTACTATTTGTGACGAAACAACAGGATAAACCGTCTCGTTCGTTTGCTGGTATTGCTGGTATTGTAGCCGTAGCTACTTTAATTAGCAAAATTTTTGGTTTGGTGCGGCAGTTAGTTATGTCTGCCGCTTTTGGCTTAGGTCCTGCTTTTGCGGGGTTTCAATATGCTTATACTATACCTGGGTTTTTACTGATATTACTCGGTGGTATTAATGGTCCTTTTTACAGCGCGGTGGTTAGTGTTTTAGCTAAACGTGAAAAGGAAGAAGCTGCACCGTTGGTGGAAACGATTATGACGCTGATTGGTGGAATACTGATTGCTGTCTCAATTGTTTTGGTAGTGGCTGCACCTCTATGTATTGATATTTTTGCGCCGGGTTTACAGGAACCGGGTAAGGAACTAGTTCGAGAAATTGCGATTCGTCAATTGCGAGTAATGGCTCCAATGGCGGTTTTAGCAGGTTTAATTGGTATTGGTTTCGGGGTTCTTAATGCTGCTAATGTGTTTTGGCTACCTTCAATTAGTCCGTTGTTTTCCAGTGTTGCGGTTGTTGTTGCTGTGGGTATTCTTTACCTACAAGTTGGTAACAACATTAGTAGCCCAGAATACGCGATGTTAGGGGGAACTGTCTTAGCAGGGGGAACTTTAGCGGGAGCCCTTTTACAGTGGTTTGTGCAGTTAGCAGCGCAAACAAAAGCGGGTATGGGTAAAATTCGGTTGAGATTCGATTTTAATCAACCGGGAGTAAGGGAAATCCTCAAAATCATGGGGCCTGCGACTTTCTCTTCTGGGATGCTGCAAATTAATCTTTACACCGATTTATTTTTTGCTTCATTTATTAGTACTGAGGTTGCACCGGCTTTAGCTAATGCTGGATTGTTAGTACAAACTCCTTTGGGAATTATTTCTGGAGTAATTCTGGTTCCTTTATTACCGATGTTTGCTCGACTGGCAGATCCACAAAATTGGGGAGATTTAAAATTACGCATCCGTCAAGGATTGTTGCTTTCAGCTTTTACAATGCTACCTTTGGGTGCTTTAATGGTGGCTTTAGCAAATCCAATTGTGAAGATAGTATATCAACGTGGTGCTTTTAATGCAGAAAACTCAGCCTTAGTTGCTTCTTTATTAATTGTTAATGGAATCGGGATGTTTGTCTATTTGGGACGAGATGTTTTGGTGCGAGTATTTTATGCTTTGGGTGATGGAGATACACCATTTCGCATCAGTATGATCAACATTTTTCTCAATGCTTTATTAGACTTTATATTTATTAGAGTTTTTGATTTAGGCGCACCTGGTTTAGTATTAGCAACAGTAGGAGTTAATTGCAGTTCGATATTAATGTTGTTATTACTACTCAACGGTAAATTAAATGGTTTACCTCTTGTGGAATGGGGTTTACCAATATTAGGTTTAGCCGCAGGTAGTTTAGTAGCTGGTGTTGCTAGTTACGCGACTTCTCAAGCTATGGAACAGTTTTTCAGTTCGGGAAATTTGTTAATTGAGCTTTTACAATTATCGATATCTGGTTTTGTGGGATTAGCAATTTTCGGGATTATTGCTTCAATGATGAAGTTACCGGAAGTGAATCTTTTTGTTAGTCGGATGCGACAGAAGATTTTTAAGAGTTAGGAGTTAGGAGTTTGGAGTTTTGAGTTTGGAGTTTGAAGTTAGGTAGTGCGAGCATCTTGCTCGCTTTTTTGCATTTTGCTGGCTTTTTTTCAAGTTGCTCGTTTTTTTTAGATAGGTTTTTTTAACATCCGTCCAAATATGGGTTGAATTCCCCACTGTCATACGATGTAAGAATTGTGTTGGGGTTTAAATCCCCATTGCAATTCCAAACTTCTTCCCCATAGCCCTCTTCCCTCTTTTTAACTCCAAGGTGCTGCAATAAATGCTGTTTATAAAATTATGCTCAATCAACCAAGCCCATTACAATTGATTCAAGATGAACTATTAGCAAAGCACAGAATAGGTTTATTTATCAAACGAGATGATTTGATTCATCCACAGGTTTCTGGTAATAAATGGCGGAAATTAAAATACAATCTACAAGCAGCACAAGAGCAACAACAAACACGCTTACTCACTTTTGGTGGTGCTTATTCCAATCATATTGCAGCAACGGCAGCAGCAGGTAAAATGTTTGGTTTTGAAACGATTGGTGTGATTCGAGGAGAATTAATCAAACCGTTAAATCCAACTTTATCTTTAGCTCAACAGCAGGGGATGCGGTTGATATTTGTGGAGAGAAAAGCATATCGAGCAGAGAAAGCAGAATTAGCAACAAGGTTACAACTGGAGTTAGGAGAATGTTATGTAATACCCGAAGGTGGAAGTAATGCTTTAGCGGTTAAAGGTTGTACGGAGATAGTTGAAGAAGTTAGGGAACAACTTAATGGTAAATTACCAGATTATTTTTGTGTCAGTTGCGGTACGGGTGGAACTGCGGCTGGTTTAGTTACAGGTTTAACCGGAATATCAATTTTAAAAGTTTTTTCCGTACTCAAAGGTGATTTTATTCAAGATGAAATTAATCGTTTGATATGGGAATATGTGGGCAAAAAATACCAAAATTGGCAGTTCGTCAATGATTACCATTTTGGTGGTTATACAAAATGGAATCATGAATTAATAGATTTTATTAACCATTTTTATGCAAAATTTTGCATCCAAATTGACCCAATTTATACTGGAAAACTATTTTATGGCGTATGGGATGAAATCAAAAAAGGTAGATTTGAAGATGGTAGTACGATTGTGGTAATCCACACGGGTGGTTTGCAAGGCATTGCTGGTTTTAATCAACGATTTGGAAAATTATTGCAATTAAATAATGTAGAGACGTAAAATTTTACGTCTCCTGTGGATTTTGCATTCTAAATCTACAAATTAACAAGCATTTACAATTATTCTTTTTCCGCTTTATAAGTAAAGAAATTATCCAAAGCCCCTACAGTCTCGAATTTGTATGAAGGTATAAGAGAGTTGATTTGTAAATCCGTCTCGTAAATGCTAAATAGTAAATAATCACGTTGTTGGGTAGATGCATTAATTATCTGCTTAATTTGTGGATTGAATGAATCGATCAACTTTGTACAGTTGAATTTGATTAAATTATCTAATAGCTTCGGAGTTTTACTACAGCCTTCTTCTTTTATATACTCACTCAATCGCTGCGCGGCGTATTCTTCATACTCAGTTCGTGATGGATTTGTACTTGCCATTACTACACCTAATGCGATTAGTGCAGCAACTCCGGCATATGTAACAATACTTACAATTTTCATTCTCTCCTGATATAATAGTTAACTATTTGATTATTAGACTCTAGATTATCTGAGTCCGTTCCAAAAAAATGCTTGATCAATTCATTCTAAATTTGTTATAGTATTTAATAAGATAAAAAAATAAACATGGCGATCGTAGCCAAGTGGTTAAGGCAGAGGTTTGTGGTACCTCCATTCGTGGGTTCGAACCCCATCGGTCGCCCTTTTGGTAAGTTAAATCAATAATAGTTAAAAACCCGGTTCCATGACTAGGAGCGGGTTATACTTATTTTGATTAAAGGTGAAGCGGGATAGAAACCCACCCCGATAACTTTTAAATGATGCACAACCAATCAATTATTATCTATCAAAAATTTTTCTTCAGTTTGTCCTCTCGCTTCCCTATCTTCCCATCCAGGTTTTAAATTAGTATTAAGAATCATTAAGTGAAACTCAAGTCTTGTCTCAAGCTTGAGATAACGTTCCTGTAAAGATTGCCATTGTTGCCATAAATCGTAACGATTTTTGGTGAGTAAACTTGCTAGAGCCGGAAGTTCCTTACTAATTTTAGATTCCAACACATCTTGTAACCATTCATCTAAAACAACGCTATCTTGCATAGAACCCAAAACTTCTTGAATATTTTTGACTTGTTCGAGATGATTTACGTATTCTAGACCATATAAATCGGTAAATAATTCCATTTGATAGCGGAGCTTTTTTCCAGATTTACGTAAATCGTGTAAGTCTTCTGCTTTTGTTAACAATTGTTTATCTACTTTTTTTTCGTCAAAGTCTGTAGAAACAACAACTCTATTGTCTTTGACTTGTGTTCCAATTAACCAACCCGGATGTAGAAAAAAGTAACTAACTTCCGGTAAAAGTAAATCCGGTAGAGCTTGTTCAAGTGTTAAATTTGCTAATGGTTGATAATTTGGTTTTTCCAACCATTCTTCTAATCCGGTTTTCAACGATTTGTAACGTTCACTTTTAAATAATGTTTTGACATCGATTGTGGCATCTGCACGTTGTTTATCCAAAATGTCAAGAATATCATCTAAAACTACCTTTTCTTTTTTGGGTAATTCTGATTGATATGTCGTTTTCAAAGTTTCTTTTAATACATCTAAATCTCTTAAGGAACCAAGACAGCGGGCAATTTTACCAATGTTTTTGTCCTTCGCTGATTTAGGAAACTTGACGATAGAATTAAAGCTAGTTACGGTAGTACGTAAACGACGCATACCTACTCGCATTTGGTGTAAAGCTTCGACATCTTGGTCATTTTTTACGGATTTCTCCCATTTCCAGGTTTTTTTAAAGTTTTTTTCAATAGCACTGTAAGTGTAGTCAGCTAAAGTTTTTACTGTAGATTTTGTAGCTAATGTCATAACAACTGAAACGATAAAAGTAATATGTGACCTTGTGAGGATTCTTAAATCCTAGCATCGGTTTTAAGTATATCTATCATCTTTGAGATTTGATATTTTTTTATCTAATCTCAGTCTTAAGAAAGATTACTTTATTGTATTTTTGATCAAATAATTAAATTATTAATATTAAACTTTTATTTAGCGATGCATTTCAAAACTATTTTTATTTTGAGTATATGAAATGTTTGATTTTGCTTTTAAAGGCAAATTAAACGCAAAGTGGGGCAGAGGATTACATCAAGGAATGGAGAGGTTTAATTTAATCATAAATTGGTGGAAATTGCATTTACCGGACAAGTGGGAATACACTGTTCACAAACGATACAGCGAGAACGAGTAAAGTTGAGCTTAAAAGTTTGGGGATTAAGAGTAAGTGCTTGTGTTGGACAAACTCCAGTACACAGTCCACAATGAACACAGGCTTGTTCATCAATGACAATTTCTCCTAAACTGTGGGAAACAGTGATACTCTGGTCTCGCATCCATTGTATAGCTGCATCTAGCTGGTCAATATCTCCAGATAATTCCACAACTAGTTTACCAATTTGATTGGGGGCAACAGCAGCGCGGATAATATTGGCAGCAACATTAAAATCCTTAGCCAATCGGTAGGTGACAGGCATTTGAACTGTACGCTTAGGAAAAGTAATAGTAACTCGTTTTTTCATTTTAGATTTTAGATTTTAGATTTTAGATTTTAGATTTTAGATTTTAGATTTTAGATTAAAGTTTTACTTCTTGCCCATTCCCTATTCCCGTCGAATCTTTTTATTTTTGGAACAAGTCTAATAAATGGAAGTAGAGCGTTAAACTGGTGGATGAAATGATTTGTTAAGTTTTTATAAACCTTGATTATGAGTAAGGATTCGTCCTTAGATTCCCAGTCCAAGCCAGAATCGACTTTTGGAGTACGACTCCGAAATTTTTTGATTGTAATGGTAGCTGTAGTTTTGTCCGTAGCGTTATTTTTAGGATTCCAAAGCGAAAATAGCTCAATTTCCTTAACTGAGTTAGATCAAAATTCCACACCGTTGGAAGTTGCGATCAGCAATGGAAAACCAACTTTAATAGAATTTTACGCTAATTGGTGTACTGTCTGCCAAAAGATGGCACCGGACATTGCCACATTGAAAACAGAATATGACGATAAAATAAATTTTGTGATGCTGAATGTCGATAACACTAAGTGGCTGCCAGAAATGCTGCAATATCGGGTAGATGGTATTCCGCATTTTGTGTTTTTAGATAAAAATGCTCAAACCAAAGCAGAAACAATCGGTGACCAACCCCGTACAATAATGGGAAGTAATCTAGAAGCCTTGATTGCGGGTTCTCCTTTACCTTATATTCAAGCTAATGGTCGAGTTTCGCAATTTTCTACAACCGAAGCCACAAATAGCAATGAAGATCCACGCAGTCACGGTAGTCAGGTGGCGAACTAAAATGCTTGTCAAGGCTTATAGACTGGCACGTAATTTTCTGACAAGCATATCTTGCTTGCGTGGGTTTAAGATAGGTGAGGTTGTATTAGCTACAACATCGCTTGTAGTTCTTCGTTTAACACACAATTAACCTCAACTATTCTTCCCATAGCTGGGAAATATGATGTTACAGCTTATTCTCGTTGTTATTTTTGTAATTTCAGGCTCAGCCCTCTGTTCTGGAATGGAAGCGGCTTTATTTTCAGTTTCGACACTGAAAGTTAGACAGCTAGCACAATCTAAAAACCCTTCAGCAATAGCACTTTTGGCGATTCGCGAAAACATGAATCGACCGATTGCCACTATTGTAATTATGAATAATATTTTTAATATTGTTGGTAGTATTATTACGGGTAATATTGCCATAGCAGTATTAGGAAATTATTGGTTAGGGGTATTTTCTGGAGTATTAACATTCCTGATTATCATTTTTGGAGAAATTACCCCAAAAACTATCGGCGAACGTTACGCAGAACCAATTGCATTACTCGCAGCTATTCCTATCACTGCATTAACTTTTATCTTTACACCTTTAGTATGGGTGCTAGAAAATATTACAGCACCTTTTACTAAAGGTAAAAAGCAACCAACAACTAATAAAGCAGAAATTATGTTGTTGGCAGATATTGCTCACCAAGAAGGAATAATCGAACCGGATGAAGCACAGATGATTCAACGGGTTTTTCAGTTAAATGAACTGACAGCAGCAGACTTAATGACACCCCGAACAATCCTCACATATTTACGCGGTAATTTGACTCTTGCTGAAGTTAAAGCTGATATTATCGCTTCACAGCATACGCGAATAATTATTATTAACGAGACAATTGATGAAGTAATTGGTGTTGCATTAAAACAGAATTTGCTGACAGCAATGGTAGAAGGAAGAAATACTCAAAAAATTGCAACTTTGACGCGAAAAGTCAGATTTGTACCGGAAACAATTCGTGCTGATCGATTGTTGAGAAACTTCTTAGAAGCACGGGAACATTTAGCAGTAGTAGTAGATGAATACGGTAATGTTTCTGGTGTAATTACTTTAGAAGATGTATTGGAAGTAATAACTGGTGAGATTGTTGATGAAACCGATAAAACCATCGACTTGCAAGCAATCGCTCGTAAAAAGCGAGAAAAAATGTTGCAATCGATGCGTTTTGCTTATCGTTCATTAGAAAATAAACAGTAAATTGAGTTAGGAGTTAGGAGTTAAAAGTTAGGAATTAGGAATTGTAGAGACGGGGCGTATTGCTAGCTATATCTGTACCGCACTTAGGAGTTAGGAGTAAGAATTTATGACTTATGACTTATAACTTAGCATCTCCTCACCTATTCCCTATTCCCTATTCCCTATTCTCTCTTCCCGGATCATTTTCATAAAAACTTTGGGATATATCAATAGAAAAAAACTCATCCAAGTTAGTAAAGGGATAGATACTAAAATAGTTAACCACACTTTGTGAAATAATAACCAGCTTCCAGCAATTAACGTTGTTCCTGTGAGTAAGATAGACCAAGGTTGACACCACCAAGGTTTATATTGCCATACGTTGAGCGCTTTTTCTGAAGTCATATTTTTTAGTAATAATTACTTTAAATATTTAGAATACTATTGAGAATAGAGACCCAAAAATTTTTCACCGTTAAAATTAATTATATGCTTATATAAAGTTTAGTTTATGAACTGTTGCAGATTCTTTAAATCAACAGAGAAATTTTGCTTTGTATGCTTTATGTATTATAATCTTGCATTAAATCATTCTTAACCTGTATTTCTCTTGATAGCTATCAAAAGGTTGATGCGTAATTTCGTCGCTTTAGATACAATTTAAAAGTAAGGAGAGCGAGGAAAATATTCGTGGTGCTATCAAAAGGTTTTGAGATTGAGATATATACTGGTACCCATCAAGGTGACATAGTTGGTCTCTCTGACAAAATTACATCTGAATTGGATGGATTTATGCGGGAACCCGATAGTCGCAATGTCGAATACGTCACCGCTCCATTTTTCGACTACGAGCAGCTTTTGTGCGGTTTATTGTGTCCTCGTTTGAAGTTAAGAAAATATCTACAAAAGCTAGGTAATTATACGTTGATTCCCGGAAGTACTTTGTCACTGGGAGGAAGTGAGCAATTTTTGCGATCAGACCCCAATAATCCTTATCACAACTACATTGAACAAACTTACGGTACCAAAGTAGTTACTGCTAGCGTTCACATCAATGTAGGCATCAGTGCTCCCGAAATATTGATGCGGGCTTGTCGTGTTATTCGGTTAGAAGCACCTCTATATCTAGCTTTAAGCGCTTCATCTCCCTTCTTAGATGGTAAAGCTACCGGATATCACTCTACCCGTTGGGGTCTTTTCCCGCAAACTCCTTCCTATGTACCTTTATTTACAAGCCATGCAGACCATATAAGTTGGGTAGAACAACAACTAGAATCCGGGACAATGCAAAACGTGCGGCATTTATGGACATCCGTTCGACCAAATGGCGATCGCCGTCCTTATGATTTAAATCGTCTGGAATTACGAATTTGCGATTTAGTCACCGATCCCATTGCATTATTAGCAATTTCAGCTTTATTAGAAGCGCGTTTGTTACAGGTAATTGATAATCCGAACCTCGATCCCCTGGTCAAAAGTAGCTTCACTCCCGAAGAATTAATCGCAATTACAGCCCAAAATGAAATTGCTTGTGCAACCTCTAGCTTGGACGCTCAATTAATTCATTGGGCTGACGGAAGAACCATCAAAGCTAGAGATTGGATTAGCGAGCTTTATGAAAGTGCAACAGCGCTCGCAAAACAACATGGTTTTAGATGTTTCCTCTCACCACTACAAAAAATCCTTCGTGAGGGAAATCAAGCTCAAAGATGGCTACAACTTCACAGCTTAGGAGTTAGCAGTCGGAATGTGATTACCCAAGCGATTAACTCAATTCAAGAACGAGAATTAGAACTAGAGGATAAATTATGTTCCTCTTTAGTGGCTTAACACCACTCTGTATTTTTTTGTGAAAAAAAATGGTATATTTTGCCGGAAACATCAAAACCAAGCTTTGCCAAAAGTTTGCTATTTTTTCATATTCTCTTTAAATACTCTTCATACAAGGGTTTTAGAAGTGTTTTTATTAGTTTTATTTTTTTTATAGATTGCTGTCTTGAGACAGTGATTAATAAAAACTATATGTGTCCTCTATCATAAGATAGTTTTGAAAAAACAAACACATTGTGTTTTAAAATATTCTTGCTCAATTGCCAATGCCACAAATAGTTTTAGTTCATCCGCAAATCCCTCCGAACACAGGCAATGTTGCTCGGACTTGTGCCGCGACAGATACCGAATTGCACTTGGTTGGTCCTTTAGGATTTGAAATCACCGACCGTTATTTAAAGCGAGCGGGCTTAGATTATTGGCCTTATGTAAAGCTACACCATCACGAATCTCTAGAAGCATTCAAAGCCTTGCATCAGCAGCAGGGAGGAAGACTGCTAGGATTTAGTGTTAGGGGTAGTTTAAATTACGTGAATTTTGAGTATCAAGTAAATGACTGGCTGTTATTTGGTAGTGAAACCACCGGGTTACCCAGCGATGTGCTATCAGATTGCGATGCTACTCTTTATATTCCCATGAAAGAACAAAATGTCCGCAGCTTAAATTTATCTGTAAGCGTTGCTGTGAGTTTATTTGAGGCTCGTCGTAGGTTAGGATACTTAGAGTGATTTTGGCTTGCGAATTCAGTTAAATATGGATTGCGGTATTTTATTTAAGTATTTATACTTGGGAATCTAAAAATCATTGATTCTCTGGAATTGTTACAAGCATAAATACTTAATCAATTTATTTGATAAATGTTTTAAATAGCACTTTAAAGATAATATTATTTATGATAGCTAGTTGAAAATACTTAGGTATCAAGGCATTGAAATATAAGAAATTTGTATATAAAATTTGAAGATTTACCCAAATTGAATCATAGATTTTTGTTAATTAGAATTATCCCGATAATTGGATTTAGTGCGGGTAAAGTTTGTCATAACAAGCAATTGAGCTTCTATTCTCCTGCTTGAGATTGTTTTTGCAGCGTAAATGTACTTGCGAATAAATACGGTTGTACTTTATGGAAAAATCAACGTAAAGTCTCGGTTGGGAAGATGGAATATGCTGTGATCCCTTGTAGATTTATTCAGCAAGAGATATGCCTATTCCAGAAAAATTGACATTGTACTGGGTCAAAAATTCAAATATTTTGATGTTTTTAGAAACAGGCGTAAATGTCCAATATATCCGTATCGAGGAAAACCAAATTTTGGGTGTGGGCAGTAGAACAGACAAGCAAGCACAAAAATTTTAATTTTACTAGTACAGTGTTAACTTGTCTAAAACAGAGAACCGGGTTAATCTTGCGTAAGTATCTCTGGTAAATGTGATCTCGATCTATTATTCTGAGTGATCTAAATCATTGACTACTGGATTAAAAATCGAGATCGGTTAAGCGCTAGTGATCATAGGAGGTCGTCTTTGAAACGAGCATTGAAGAAGAAAATGAAAGCTGTGTTAGAAAGTACCATTAACAGTAGTGATGCTTCGATGGAGCACAGTAGCTTAGTTACTCCACAGGTTAAAAATCGGATGCCAAAAGCCGCGATGATCGGGTTGGCAATCTCGATGGGAGCAACCAGTCTTTTCGTGACTCGACAAAGCGACCAAGCCCTAGCAGCAGAACCTGTAGGCAATCAAAATACTGCTTCTACAATTCCTGCTGCATCTGACGAAGTGAAGTTTGCTCCCACACACAAGCAGTCGTTTAAAGCTATCTCTAACGAGATTGGGGCTAAAATCCCTGCCGTAGTGGAACCAACAGCAATCTCACCAGTTAAGGGGCTTGGAGCTAAATGGGAAGTTGCTTCTAGTCTGAAGTCTGCTCGGTTTGCGACACAAGCACCCGGCATAAGTTTAACTGCCGCTAAGAATAATACAAATTATTCAGCACCGCAAGTGGTCGAAGCACAGGTTTCTCCTGAAACAAGTACCACCACACTCAGCAGTGTTTCTAATAACAGTTTTACAAACTCTACACAAAGCTTGGATGCTAGTGGAGTTGTAACAACCTCGAAAACTGAACTTGAAGCTCAGCAAAAGTTCGCTCTTGAGCGTTTAAAACAAAAATCGAACCGCTTAAAAGCCAGTCTGAATCAGCTGCGTTCGACTCCCGTTGAGGATATAAAGGAAGTTGCGGTGACAACAGAGGCGACAATTGAAGTTGAAGAAACATCAACTGTGAAGCCCGAACTAAGTGCTACCCAAAACAAACTTGTATCCAGATTAAAACCGCAAACGGCTTTAGAGCAAACACAACCGACAGTGACGGTACCAACAGCAGTTGTACCAACTGTAGCAGCACCAAAGGTCATTGCTGCCGCGCACCTAGTTAAACCTGGAGATACCTTAGCAAAAATTGCTGACAATTACGGTACTTCAGTTGAAAAATTGGCTAAGACAAATCATTTGTCTGACCCCAATCAACTACAAATCGATCAACAACTGATTGTTCCTGCGGCTCAAACTCCTAGCCTTCGGGTAGCAACTAACTCAGTAAATATCACCTCTTTAACAGAAGAGACTTCGACCCAAGTTGATAGTTTCGATCAAAATGTAAGTTCTTTTGCTGTAGGTGGTGACACTCCCATACCAACAGTATTTACAGAAATGCAACTTGCTCAGAGACGTAACGTTGTAGCGAGCAAAGTTTCCAGAGATGAGCGTCTTCGCAGCTTAAAAGAAGAAATCGAAAGATTACGCGAAAAATACCGCACCCAAGAATCTGGTGTAGTTGTACCACAGATCGAGCAAAATACAAATTCTGTATCTGTTCCCGTTAACAGACCTCAATCAGCTTCTATACCTATTCCGATTACAACACCTACAGTCGGCAAACCTGCGGTACCAATTCGCGTTGCTAGACCAAATACAGCATCAGTACCGATTTCCGTTCCGACACCGAACCAAGACATTAATCCCAATTTCTCTCGTAGCAGGGGTATTCGAGTAGCGACACCTCCCGCAAGCTTCAATGACCGTTCTCAATCTTCCTCCGTCGTACAAACAACAGTATCTCCACAACTACCGCCATTAGCAGCAGTTGATAGATACTTGCCCAAACCTATTGACGAATCAATAGCACCTGCAACAGGTTATATATGGCCTGCTCAAGGTGTTTTCACTTCTGGCTACGGTCCTCGTTGGGGAAGAATGCACAGAGGTATTGATATCGCGGCTCCCACAGGTACTCCTATTAATGCTGCGGCTAGTGGTGTGGTTGAATCTGCTGGCTGGAACCGGGGTGGTTATGGTAATTTAGTTGATATCCGTCATCCTGATGGCACCTTGACTCGCTATGCTCATAATAGCAAAATCTTGGTAAGCAAAGGTCAGCAAGTAGAGCAGGGTCAGAGAATTTCCTTGATGGGTAGCACTGGTTTTAGTACTGGTCCTCACCTGCATTTTGAAATCCGTAAAGGTGGCACAGAAGCAGTTAACCCTGTAGCTTTCCTTCCACCTCGCAAATAATTTCTATTTTCTATTTCTGTAGCATTTAGATAATTGTCTTGGAAGATTGAGGGAGTATGTCTCCCTCTTTTGCTTTTCTGGGGATTAGGTCAAAGGTCAAAGGTCGTCTTGCAATAAACAAAACTACTTAGGAAGAAATTAATTTATTCAGATGCTAGTCAAAATTTTATTTTTATGATATATATAGTATATAGTGAAAATAAATCTGTTTTGGCTCAGTAGCTCAGTTGGTTAGAGTAGGGGACTCATAAGCCCTTGGTCGTGCGTTCGAGTCGCACCTGAGCCATTTATTATTCAAGCATTAGAAGCCCCTCCACTAGGGGTTTTCGTTTTTTAATACTTATCAACTTTTTACTGCGAATCGTCGATGCCACCTAAATGAGCAGAAAGTAAATCTTTCAAAGCTGCTTGTAATCGATGGAAAAGTTTGCAAGTTTGAAACGTTTTGACTTTGAATTATTGCTTAATTACGTACTTAATTTAGAGAATATTCATCAGGATTAATTTACTGTTTCCTCAGAATTGAAACGTATTATCAGAAAAATAAGTACTTAAGCAAAAATATTTATATAATTACTACTCAGTTATATCGCCGCTCCCTGTTAAGAGTTCCCAACCTAAACAAAATGTTTAATTAATGAAGGCGTAAATACTTAATATTCTGTTTTTTATCTTAATATAACTAAAGATTAATATTAAGAAGTATTTATTTAGCTAAACATTTATCGGAAATTGATTCTAATCATGTAAATTTACTGGGCTAAAAGTTATATTCATTCCGGTGAATATAAGTAATCAATAGTCAATTAAATGTTATATAAAAAACATGGGTATCCTCAGCTTCTAACTCTCCAACCCCCCAATAAGGTTTGGTTAAAGAATTATCAGGAACAGCAGAGGAAAGAACCATGCTAGAAAATCTAGGAAGAATTAAAAATCCATTAACTAGAAGTTTCGCTGCGGCTGCGACAACTTTCTCTGTAGCAACTTTAACGGCAGCTTTGATAATTGGTGTGACAAATCCCAAAGATAAATCTACCTATCGATTGGGAACATATTCTTCATTACTGGGTGCGGGTTGCGGTGCTATATTTGGTTTGCTTTATACAAGTAAAGCTGGTGAGGAAAAATCAGATCAAAAGCAATCCAATCAAGTAATATCTGACAATAACACTTGGAAAGATTGGCGAAATTTTGTAGTTGTTCGTAAAGTAAAAGAGAGTGCAGAAATTACTTCTTTTTACTTAAAACCTGAAAACAATAGCGAAATTCCTAACTTCCAACCGGGTCAATTTTTAACTATTAAACTTGATATTCCTGGACAAGATAAACCTGTAATTCGCACCTATTCACTTTCTGATTATCCTCAACCTTGTGAATATTATCGTCTCTCGATTAAGCGGGAACCTGCACCCAACGGTTTAGATGTACCACCGGGATTAGCATCTAATTTTATGCATGATTCTATTCACGAAGGTTCGATAATTCCAGCCAAACCACCAAACGGTAAGTTTGTTTTGGATTTGCAAAAGTCCACGACTGCGGTGCTAATTAGTAACGGTGTGGGAATTACTCCCATGATCAGTATGGCAAAAGCAGTTAGTAAGCTTAATCCTAACCGCTCAATTTGGTTTATACACGGTGCAAGAGATGGTAGATATCATGCTTTTGGCAATGAGGTGATGGAAATTGCTCAACAAAATCCTAACTTATACATACATTATCGCTACAGTCGTCCTACTCCTGAAGATCAAGGAAAATATCACAGTGTTGGTTATATTGATGCTGCTTTAATTCAAGAATTAGTGAGACAAGAGGCTGAATATTTCTTGTGTGGCTCTCCTGCTTTTATGCAATCTATTATCGCAGGATTGAAGGAATTTAGAGTACCTGAGAATCAAGTTTTCTTTGAATCTTTTGGTAAACCCATAAAAGTTTCCTCAGAGAAACAAGTTGCTGCTGCAAATGTTGGTGATGGTGTTAAAGAAGCTGAAATTGTCTTTGCACAGTCAGGTAAAACCTTAATTTGGAAAGAGGGAGATGGGAGTCTTTTAGAATTTGCTGAGGCTAATGATATTAATCCACCTTTTAGTTGTCGGGTGGGTATTTGTGGAACTTGTATGTGTAAGATTAGTGGCGGAAATGTTGATTACCAGTCAAAACCAACTGCGGAAATTGATGAGGGTTCGGTGTTGATTTGTATTTCTCAACCAGGAAGTTCTAGGGTAGTGCTGGATATTTAATTTAATCGTCGCCGAGGCATTAATCCTCAAGCTAATATCATTCTTTCTTCCACCTTTCTATTGCCATCATATTTTCACGTTTATGAGATAGGATTATGCCTACAAACAACCATTACGACGTTATCATTTTAATAACTTGGTTAGCAGCAGGAATTGATTTTGTCGTTGGTATTATAATTGGCTTTGCCGTTTTTGAAGCAACAGTGAAAACTGTAATGCTTTATTTTGCTTACCGCAAAAATATGGACGAAACGAAAGAAATAATTCGTCTAGCACTTGGTAAATGGCTAGCTCTATCGCTTGAATTTTCCCTAGCGGCTGATATTTTACGCAGTTCAATTGCTCCTAGTTGGGATGAAATCGGTAAGCTTGCAGCCATTATTGGTTTACGAACTATTTTGAACTATTTCCTCAGCAAAGAAATTGAGCAAGCAACTACTAAGAAAAAACTGCAAACGGCTAGTGAACTTTTCTAGATTATCGGGATAAATTATGAATTACTTATGGCAAGCAATAGGCACAATTCAACCTCAAAAACTAAGCGAAAGTAGATTACAAATGCACTATGCAATTCAGTGTATTGCTGCGATATGTTCTGCTCTTGCAGAACCTCTACCAGACTACAGCCACACAAGTTTACAATGGAATCCCGACTTGGAAGTTTTTGTTGGAGCATTAATTAGAGCAGAAAAACCCTTTCAAGTTGCACTGGAACCTGTCAGCCTCACTGCAATTATTTTGGATAAACAAGACAATACAATTACAAATTTTTCTCTACATCAACAAACAATGTTAGAAGCCTTAAATTGGCACAAGCAAGAAATTGCTCAATTAGGCGCTGATGCTAGCAAGATAAAGTTTCTTGACTATCCACCAGATGATTTTCCTGATTATATAGTTGCTCATGGTGCTGCTTTTGATGCTAATAACGAACCGTCTGAACGACAGGAATTAGCAAATTACTACGCTAATACTCACCAAATTTTACAGGAAATTATTGCCACTACAGAGTCATCATCAGCTATCCATATTTGGCCTCATCATTTTGATATTGCTACACTGATTACTCTGGCTGGTACAAAAAATGGGCATCCAATGACTATTGGAATTGGTATGTCACCAGGAGATAGCAACTACAACGAACCTTACTGGTATGTATCTGGTTATCCCTACCCCGATGTCACAAATCTGACTGAGTTAGAAGGCGGTTTTTGGCATACTCAACACTGGGTAGGTGCGGTTTTGACTGCTTCTCAATTAAGCGGTGGGGGAGATATGCAGTATAAGCAAATTACAGCTTTTTTAAATTCTGCCTATCAAGTCTCAAAAACTTTACTTGAAGCTTAAAAAATCTTGGATCAAAGCTCATGCTATTAGAGCGTGATATTAATTCATATTTCTAACACAGGATAAGTAGGTTGGCGTTGAAAATTGTAATTAGGGCATAAAGTCGGCAGTCGGCAGTCGGCAGTGGGAATAAGGGTTTAAGGGTAGTTTACCTAACCGTTATATAGTTGTATTTTTTTCTGCCGAATTACTTAGTAGTTAATTATGATAAATCCAACCCAAGAAGAAATTAGATTAGAACAAACTCGGAATCATCAAGCTAAATGGCGTAAGTGGGGTCCATATTTAAGCGATCGCCAATGGGGGACAGTACGCGAAGACTACAGTCCCAACGGTGCTGCATGGGATTATTTCACCCACGACCAAGCACGCTTGCGTGCCTATCGTTGGGGTGAGGATGGCATTTTTGGCATTTCCGATGATCACCAGCAACTTTGTTTTGCAGTCAGCTTCTGGAATGGAGAAGACTCAATTCTCAAAGAAAGAATTTTTGGTTTAACTGGTAATGAAGGAAATCATGGTGAAGATGTTAAAGAATATTACTTTTATCTTGATAATACTCCCACTCATTCCTATATGAAAGCGCTTTATAAATATCCCCAAAAAGCGTTTCCTTATGACCAATTAGTTGCAGAGAATAAACGCAGAAGCCGTCAAGAACCAGAGTTTGAATTGCTAGATACAGGTGTATTTGATCAAAACAAATATTTTGATATTTTCGTTGAATATGCTAAGAATACGCCTGAAGATATTTTGATTCAAATCAAAGCAGTTAATCGAGGTACAGAAGCAAAGACGCTATATCTGTTACCAACCCTTTGGTTTCGCAATACTTGGTCTTGGAATGGGGATGAAAATCCACCTATGTTACAAGAAATCAAGTTAGCTAATGGTGTGAATATTATTGAAGTTTTCCATCCAAATTTAGAAAGAAGATGGCTGTATTGCGAAGGAAAAACGGAGTTTTTATTTACAGAGAATGAGACAAATTCCGAAAAGCTGTTTGGCATTCCCAAAAGTTCAACTTATGTAAAAGATGGCATTAATGATTATATTGTGCATGGTCAAAAAGCAGCAGTTAATCCTGAAAAAATAGGTACAAAAGCAGCAGCTAATTATTTATTAACAATTGGTGCTGGCGAAACAAAAATTATCAGATTGCGATTAAGCGATACTGCTCAGGATAATGGAGGAGAGGGGGGTTTTGAACCTTTCGGCAAAGATTTTGATCAAATATTTTCTATTAGACGACAAGAAGCAGACGAATTTTATCAACGGATTACACCATTCTCCATCACAGAAGATATGCTTCAGGTGCAGCGGCAAGCTTTTGCTGGGATGTTATGGAGCAAGCAGTTTTATCATTATGATGTAGAAAAGTGGCTCAAAGGTGATTTAGCTACACCGAAACCACCAAAAGAACGCAAAAAGGGTAGAAATAGCTCGTGGTTTCACCTTAACAATGAAGATATTATTTCGATGCCTGATAAATGGGAATATCCTTGGTTTGCTGCGTGGGATCTGGCATTTCATTGTATTCCTTTGGCAATGATTGACCCAGATTTTGCGAAAAATCAATTGGATATTTTAACAAGGGAGTGGTTTATGCATCCGAATGGACAACTTCCTGCCTATGAATGGGCATTTAGTGATGTTAATCCACCTGTTCATGCTTGGGCAACTTGGCGCGTTTATCAGATTGAAAAAAAATATTTTGGGCGTGCAGATAGACAATTTTTAGAGAGGGTTTTTCAGAAGTTATTACTCAATTTTACTTGGTGGGTAAATCGGAAGGATGCCGAGGGTAATAATGTTTTTCAAGGAGGATTTCTTGGTTTAGATAATATTGGTGTATTTGACCGCAGCGCGACTTTACCAACAGGCGGACATATTGACCAGTCTGATGGTACAAGTTGGATGGGAATGTATTGTTTGAATATGCTAACTATTGCTTTAGAGCTAGCAAAAACTAACCCAGTTTATGAAGATATAGCTACCAAGTTTTTTGAACATTTCCTTTATATTGCTGATGCCATGAATCATATTGGCGCAGAGTCAGATAGTTTGTGGAACGAAGAAGATGGATTTTTCTACGATGTTTTACATCTGACTGAAAAACAGATTCCTCTAAAAGTTCGTTCAATGGTTGGGCTAATTCCTTTGTTTGCGATTGAAACGATTGAACCAGCAATATTAAATAAACTTCCCAAATTTAAAGCACGCTTGGAATGGTTTATCAAAAATCGTCCCGATTTACGAAACAATGTAGCTTGTATGGAATCAGAAGGTGTTGGTGCTACAAGATTATTGGCGATTGTTTCTAGAGATAAATTGCAGCGCATTTTACAAAAAATGTTGGATGAAAGTGAGTTTTTTGGAGATTACGGTATCAGGGCACTTTCGAGAGTTCATGCCGAAAATCCCTACATTTTTGATATCAATGGCTCTCAATTTCGGGTAAATTATGAACCTGCTGAATCCAGCAATGGTTTGTTTGGTGGTAATTCTAATTGGCGAGGGCCAGTGTGGTTTCCAGTTAATTTTCTGTTAATAGAATCTCTGCAAAAGTTTCATGATTATCTGGGAGATGATTTTAAAGTGGAGTGTCCCACTGGTTCGGGAAAAATGATGACGCTTTGGGAAGTTGCTGCGGAATTATCGCAACGGCTAATCAGAATTTTCCTTAGAGATTCCTCTGGTAAACGACCTGTTTATGGGGGAACAGAAAAGTTTCAAAATGACCCTCATTGGCGAGATATTATTCTTTTTTATGAATATTTCCACGGTGATAATGGAGCGGGAATTGGTGCTAGCCATCAAACTGGGTGGACAGGTTTAGTCGCAAACCTTATTCATCAATTTGGTGAGTATCAAGAATATTGATACGGCTTTCATTGATCCAGATACAAGATACGAAAATATAAACAACTAACTAGTAAGAGGAAAAAAGTTGATGAAACTTGAAGGTAAAGTCGCCTTAGTTACTGGTAGCAGTCAAGGAATTGGACAGGGAATAGTCCTGCGTCTTGCGGCTGAAGGGGCAAATGTGATTATCAATTATCGCTCCCACCCAGAAGGAGCTGAAGAAACCTTGGCTAAGGTAGAGGCAGCAGGTGGCAAATGTTACATGGCTCAGTGTCCTCACTCTCAGGGTTTTACGATTAAAGCTGACTTGGGCAGCGTTTCCCAGGTACAACAACTAATTGCAGAAAGCATTGAGCATTTTGGCAAGTTAGATATTCTAGTGAATAATGCCGGGATTGAGAAACACGCACCATTTTGGGAAGTGACGGAAGCTGATTATGATGCCGTGATGAATGTCAACCTAAAGGGTGTATTTTTTGCAACTCAAGCCTTTGTTCAACATTTAATTGAAACCAAGCGGACTGGAAAAATTATCAATATTAGTTCGGTACATGAAGAACTACCATTTCCCAATTTTACTGCTTATTGTGCCAGCAAAGGCGGAATGAAAATGCTCGCCCGCAACTTGGCAATTGAGCTAGGTGCTTTGGGTATTACGATTAACAACGTTGCACCAGGAGCAATTGAAACTCCGATTAATACAAAGTTGTTAAACGACCCACAAAAATTAGGTACATTGTTGCAGAATATTCCCCTGGGTCGTCTCGGTCAACCGCAGGATGTAGCATCTTTGGTAGCGTTTTTAGCTTCTTCAGATGCTGACTACATTACAGGTAGCACCTTTGTTGTCGATGGTGGACTGCTTTGGAATTATCAGGAACAGTAGGTAAATAAAGGTACTCAGATATGGTCGGCAAAAAGTCAGTACTGCAACTAGTGAAAGTTAGAAGCCACACGATGAAAAATTTACGTCGAAATTACCCTGAATACCTGATGGAAGCCGCAGGCTTAGGTATATTTATGATTTCTGCGGCGGTGGTGACTGCGGTGCTAGAACATCCGGCTTCGCCGATTCGACAGGCAATTTCTGAGCCGCTTTTACGACGCTTCATCATTGGGGTTGCAATGGGATTAACAGCGATCGCTATCATCTACTCCCCTTGGGGTAAGCAATCTGGCGCACATATCAATCCGGTTGTCACCTTTACTTTCTTGCGTCTTGGGAAAATTAAGCCTACTGATGCACTTTTTTACATTTTGGCTCAATTCGTTGGTGGATTCCTGGGATTGCTGTTAGTGCTAGTTTGGGGAGGAGAAGCAATCGCTAACCCTTCTGTAAATTACGTTATCACAACTCCCGGTCCAAGTGGCCCAGGAGTTGCATTGATAGCTGAACTCAGTATTTCCTTTGGTATAATGCTAATGATACTTTTTGTATCAAACTCTCCAAAACTATCACGCTTTACCGGAATATTTGCTGGAGTGCTAATTGCAACTTATATAACCGTAGAAGCACCATTGTCAGGCATGAGCATGAATCCAGCCCGTACCCTAGCATCGGCGATTCCCGCCCAAAATTGGACAGCTATTTGGGTTTATTTCACGGCGCCACTTCTAGGAATGCTCTCGGCTGCTGAGGTATACATAAGGTTGAAAGGCAAAAGGGCTGTGCGTTGTGCAAAACTACATCACCGCAATAATAAGCGTTGTATTTTTCACTGCGGCTATCGTCAGCCAGAGGGAAGTAAATGAAATTAAACAGCTTTGGAGCGAGAATAATTTTATTTGTTGGTGTCTTTGTTGCAGTCGCTTTTGCACCGCACTATCAAGTATACTCCCAAATTCCAAGACAGCAGAATACTCCTTCAATAGTAGCCCAAGCCCAAACAAAACAAGCTGTTACCGCAGTAGAGTCGGTAGGGATGACCGTGGACGATATAGACAAAGCTGTTGAATTTTACTCTCAGGTGCTGTCTTTTAAGAAAGTCTCAGATGCGGAAGTTTTAGGTACTGAGTACGAAAAGCTGCAAGGATTGTTTGGGGTGCGGTTGCGAGTTGTACAAATGCAACTGGGTAACGAGTTGATTGAACTAACAGAATATTTAACACCTAAAGGAAAACCAATACCTGTTGATTCACGAAGTAACGACCGATGGTTTCAACATATTGCAATTGTGGTTCGCGATATGGACAAAGCCTACCAGCATTTACGTAAATTCAAAGTACAACATACTTCCACTGCTCCCCAACGCATCCCCGACTCAAACAAAGCAGCAGCAGGAGTTAGAGCCTTTTATTTCAAAGATCCAGACGGACACAACCTGGAAATTATTTACTTTCCACCGGGAAAAGGCGACCCAAAATGGCAGAACCCAACCAACCAGCTATTTTTGGGAATAGACCATACGGCCATTGTTGTATCCAATACCAAATCTAGTTTGAAATTTTATCGCGATTTACTCGGTTTGAAACTCGCAGGTGAAAGTATGAATTACGGTACCGAACAGCAGCATCTGAATAATGTCGAAGGTGCAAAATTACATATTAGCGGCTTACGTAGTTATGCTGGCCCTGGTATTGAATTTTTAGAATACTTAACACCAAAAGACGGGCGAAATTTACCAGTTGATGCACGTGCAAATGATTTGCTGCATTGGCAGACTACGTTAGTGGTGAAAGATGCAGAAGCGAGCGCGCAAAGCTTGCGGATCAATCAATCTACGTTTATTTCTCCTGGCGTGGTGGTTATTCCTGAACAGATATTGGGATTTCAAAAAGGCTTTTTGGTGAGAGACCCAGACGGTCATGCAATGCGGATAGTGGAAAAATAAACGGAGAAAACTCATGACCGCTTCATACTACGATGTAATCATAATTGGTACTGGTGCAGGTGGTAGTACGCTAGCTTATCATCTGGCTCCCACTGGCAAGAAAATCCTGATACTGGAACGCGGTTCTTTTTTACCCCGCGAGAAAGCCAACTGGGATACAGTTGAAGTAGTACAGAAAGACAGATATCACACAAAGGAAGTTTGGTACGACCAAAAAGGAAATTCTATTTATCCGGGTACGGGGTACTTTGTAGGTGGTAATACCAAAGTATATGGTGCTGCATTATTTCGTTGGCGAGAAAAAGATTTTGAGCACGTGATTCACAAGGGTGGCATTTCACCAGAATGGCCGCTAAAGTACCGCGATTTTGAACCCTACTATACTAAGGCAGAAAAGCTTTATGAAGTACGCGGTCAGCGAGGTTTAGACCCGACGGAACCAACGACAACTGAAGATTATCCTTATCCTGCTATTAGTCATGAACCGCGCATTCAAGAGATTCATGACTCGCTAAAAACTAAAGGTTATCATCCGTTTTATCTACCACTCGCTATCAAGTTAAATGAGTTGAATCGTCGTTTGAGTCCCTGCATTCGTTGCGACACCTGTGATGGATTTCCTTGTTTAGTAGATGCTAAAGCAGATGCGGATGTGAACTGTGTTCGTCCAGCAGAGCGATATGATAATGTGACGCTAATAACTGAAGCTAAGGTAAAACGCTTACATACCAGTCCTTCTGGAGGAGAAGTTACTGCTGTAGAAGCTGAAATTAATGGGGAAATACATCTTTTTTCTAGTGATATTGTCGTTGTTTCCTGTGGGGCGATTAATTCTGCTGCTTTGTTATTGCGTTCGGCGAACGAGCAGCATCCGAATGGTTTAGCAAATAGTTCGGACCAGGTAGGAAGAAATTTGATGAAGCATCAAAATGGAGCCATCATTGGAGTAAGCTTAAAACCTAATTTTACAGCATTTCAAAAAACCCTCGCAATCAATGATTTTTACTGGGGCGATGAAGATTTTCATTATCCAATGGGTCACGTACAGTTATTGGGGAAAGTCAATGCCGATATGATAGCTCAAGAGTCTCCCTCAGTTTTAGGACTATCGTTTAAGGAACAAAATGCTTTTGAAGCAATCGCGACTCACTCGGTAGATTGGTGGCTAACTGCTGAAGATTTGCCAGATTCTAACAACCGCGTTACGCTCCGAGGTGATTCTATTCAGCTAAATTATACGGAGAATAACACCGAAGCCTACAATCGGCTAATCAATCGCTGGACGCAAGTACTAAAAATGATTGCTTGTGGCGAACGGATTATTCCTGCTTCTTTTTATTTTCGCAAAAAACTGCCGTTACAAGGTGTAGCACACCAATGCGGTACTTGTCGCTTTGGTGAAGACCCCAAAACATCAGTATTAGATATCAATTGTCGCACTCATGACATTGATAATTTATATGTAGTAGATGGCAGTTTCTTCCGCTCCAGTGCTGCTGTGAATCCAACATTAACAATTATTGCTAATGCATTGCGCGTGGGCGACTGCCTAATTGAACGTATGGCTTAATGCGCTAGCAGTGAAATTAAATTGAGAAGTTGATGAGAAATACTCATGCATTTCTCAGCTAATTCTCACAAACTCTGTTAGTTTGTATCGAAGGTATAACTCAATACTTTTTAGCTTCTATCAAACTTTGCTAATCTCTTCCTAAATTTAATGTTGTATTAAGGCTGCTTTGGGTAATAATATGAACAACAGATTTTCGTTTATTGGTGGTAAGCAAGGTATATGGAAGGTAGTAGATGTAAAGGGTATTTCTGGGCTTAGTTTACAGTTTGTTGAAAGGGTCAATGTGGTGAATTATGCTGTCCCAGAATTACCATTAAATAGTTCGTGGGTTCTACAAGGTTTTACTAGTAATATTCGCTATGCGATTCGTGATGAAGTTAACGCTCTTCAGGCAGTACAACCTGTGCTAAATCGCTTAGAAGCTGTTTGTGCTGTACTTATTCCAATTAAAAAGTCTTTCCAATGGTGGGAAATGGCACAAGATGAAAGGCGAGCAATTTTTGAGTCAGAATCTCATCATACGGCTGTTGGTTTAGAGTATCTACCGGGGATTGCACGTCGCTTGATGCACTGTCGTGATATCGATGAATCATTTGATTTTCTGACATGGTTTGAATTTGCACCCAAGCATACCAAAGCTTTTGACGAATTATTGTTGCGGATGCGTACAAGCAAAGAATGGGAGTATGTGGAGCGCGAGCTTGAAGTTCGTTTAGAGCGAGAATATACATCGTAACCAGCTTGTTACACCGCAATACTTACTAGAGGCAATTGTACGAGCAAATCATGAATGATGCAGCAGGCGAGCAAGCACGTCGAACCCAAGGAATGATGCGAACTATGTGTATTGAATTTGGGCGGGAAATCTGTGGCAATCTTGATACTGTAGAATCACGAGAGTGGTTAGTAACAAATGGACTAGGCAGTTACGCTTCTGGCACTGTGGCAGGTTTACTGACACGTCGCTATCACGGCCTACTGGTAGCAGCATTACAGCCACCCCTGGGTCGCACTTTGCTGTTGACAAAACTAGATGAAACAGTTCTTTATAACACTCGCTCTTATTCTCTGTATGCTAACCGTTGGGCAGATGATACCGTCAGTCCCCAAGGCTACCAATATATTGAACGTTTTCAGATGGAAGGGTCAATTCCCCTATGGCGTTTTGCCATTGCTGATGCATTGTTAGAAAAACGGGTATGGATGCAACAGGGGGAGAATACAACCTACGTCCAATATACCTTGCAACGTGCCACTCAACCACTAACGCTGACAATCCAAGCAATGGTTAACTATCGCGATTACCACGGTAGCACCCAAGCGAATGGCTGGCAAATGTCTGTTGAAAAAGTAGACGCAGGGGTCAGAGTAATTGCCTTTCCAGAAGCTGTACCGCTATATTTGTTGAGCGAGCGAGCCACCGCATCCCCCGTCAACAATTGGTATTACAAATTTGACTTGGCAGTAGAACGCTATCGAGGATTAAATGATTGTGAAGACCACCTTCATGCTGCCACCTTAGTAGCTACACTCAATCCTGGGGAATCATTAACATTTGTTGCCAGCACGTCCAAGCAACCAAACTTAAATGGCGAAACTGCACTCAAACACCGTCGCAATTACGAGCAAAAGCTAATTGAACTGTGGAAATGTAACCGACCTCTTGGGCAAAAAGATACCCCCGCTTGGGTCAATCGCCTAGTGCTAGCTGCTGACCAGTTTATCGTTGACCGCTCCGTTCCGGAGAACCCCTGTGGCAAAACCATCATTGCTGGTTATCACTGGTTTGGGGACTGGGGACGCGATACCATGATTAGTCTACCTGGTTTGACTCTTGCCACCGGACGCTCAGAAGTAGCACGCTCAATTTTGGTCACTTTTGCTCAGTACGTAGACCAGGGAATGTTACCAAATCGCTTTCCCGATGCTGGAGAAATACCAGAATATAACACCGTCGATGCTACCCTCTGGTACTTTGAAGCAGTCCGCGCTTACTACTACGCAACCCAGGATGAGAATTTGTTACACGAACTCTTCCCCGTGCTTGTGGACATTATCGACTGGCACTGTCGCGGTACGCGCTACAATATTCACCTAGATTCCAGCGATGGTTTACTTTATGCTGGGGAAACAGGAGTGCAACTTACCTGGATGGATGCCAAAGTCGGAGATTGGGTTGTTACCCCCCGCATTGGCAAACCCATAGAAGTCAATGCCCTGTGGTATAATGCGTTGCGGACAATGGCAAGGTTTGCTCGTTATATTGGTAAGCCATATCAAGAGTATGAAGCGATTGCTAACCGTGCCCAAGCTAGATTTTCTCGTTTTTGGAATCAAGAGGCTGGTTACTGTTACGATGTGTTAGACAGTACCGATGGAAATGATACATCCTTACGCCCTAACCAACTTTTTGCCGTATCCTTGCCAGAAAGCCCTCTAACACTTGCACAACAGAAACAAGTGGTAGATATTTGCGGAAAAATGCTGGTTACTTCCCATGGATTACGTTCTTTGAGTCCTGACCATTCCCAGTATCGGGGTAAATACGGAGGTACTCAGTATGAGCGTGACGGAGCTTACCATCAAGGAACAGTATGGGGTTGGTTGCTAGGTGCGTTTGTAACAGCGCATCTGCGAGTTTATAAAAATCCCAAACAGTCCCGGCAATTTCTTGAACCAATGGCAAATCATCTGTGTGCTTCTGGGATTGGAAGTTTGAGCGAAATTTTTGATGGTGATGCTCCAATGACTCCACGAGGGTGTATTGCTCAAGCGTGGACTGTAGCAGAAGTACTGCGTGCGACTTTGGCGATAGAGAATTTCTGAATTATTGGTTATCAAACTAACCCCCAACAACTAACTCTTGTGATAATGGCGAATTACCTCAGCAACCGACCAAGCTTGAGCAACAGCTCCTTTGGGAGCGTGCGGTTCATCACCGTCAAAAATTTCTGAAATAGAACCAATACAACCATCTGACAAAAAATGATGCATTAGAGGTTCCCAATCAAAGGGTAATGCTTCATTTTTGTGAAACCGCTGCCAAGCACGAATAAAAGGACCAATCAGCCAACTCCAAACAGTTCCTTGATGATAAGCGCGATCGCGTTCTGCGGAATTACCTGTATATTTACCTATATATTCTGGGTCATCTGGTTCAAGAGAACGAAGACCATAGGGAGTGAGTAAGGTTTTTGCCGCTCGTTCTAGTACTTGATATCCTTGTTGAGCAGAAAAACCACAATGGCTCAGTGAAAGCGCTAGAACTGCATTTGGTCTAATTTGAGAATTGCGACGGTCATCTGGTTCAATAGTGTCGTATAAATAAGCAGCTTTGGGATTCCAGAATTTTTTCAAGGACTTTTTTACCTGCTGTGCTTGCTGAGTATATCTTTGAGCTTGCTTAGCTAAAACTACTCCCTCTCGCTCATTTACTTGTTCGCTTAAAATTTCTGCCCATCGCGAAGCCCAACACAAAGCAGAATACCACAAAGCATTAATTTCTACGGGCTTACCACGACGAGGAGTAACTGGTACACCTTCAACCACGGCATCCATCCAAGTCAGAGCCACACCACAAGCATCCCAGCTTAATAAACCATCAGTAGAATCCACATTTATTTTGTAATTAGTACCACCAATGAATGCCTTGTAAATATTACGTATAACAGGATATTGTTCCGCTAAAAATTGCCAATCTTGGGTAGCTTCCAAGTAAATTCCCAAAGTTTCAATCCACCATAATGTTGCGTCTATACTGTTGTAAAAAGGTTCTCCACCAACATCGGGAAAAGCATTAGGAATCAAACCTTGACGACAGTAATGTCCGAAAGTTCGCAAAAGCCCTTTAGCTATTTCAAAGCGTCCCGTTACTATTGTTAAACCCGGTAAAGCAATCAAAGTATCCCGTCCCCAGTCATTAAACCAATGGTACCCAGCAATGGCAGTTGGACCTGCAATCGAAGCTCGATAAACTATGAATTGGTCGCTGGCTTTTAGTAGTTTTTCCCAAATGACAGATTTTTCCGGAAGGGGTAAAGAAGAGATGGGGGGATAGGGGGAAAGGGAGGTGGGGGGAGATGAAGAAAATTTTATATTGCTTGCTCCGTTATCTTTCTTCTTTCCCCATCCAAAAATTTGCGATAATCTTTTTTCCTCTGCTAACACTTCTCGATTAAAAGTTTCGCAGTCCAGAGCAATATTTGTTTCATCCCCAACACCTAGCTTAGCCTCTACTGTCACCGTATCTCCTGGTTCAAGAACAACGCTTAAGTAACCCGGACTGTAAAGGTCTTCTTTATCTGCTAATCCTCGTCGTGTTTCTTCTGATAAGCCATAATTCCAATACCACATACCGCTCGATTCATAGCTGCCTTTACTCCAGCGTAAATGCCAAGGTGTACCCAATTCCCCTGCATTATTGGCTTGCAAACAAAGTTGTTTCTTTTGAACCAATTCCCAAAACTCTAATTGAGAACTATCTTTTTGCTGATGATGAAAATCGCGATCGCCAATTAGTAACCGCAGCTTCAAAATGGCAGTTTCTTTACCTTGATAGCAATATTTAATCAATACACGATGGGAAAATGGCTTTTGATCGGGTACTTTTAAAGAATCAGCTTCTAACTTGGCTTCTAAGCCATAAGGCATGAATATTTCTCTGCTTAATTGCCAGTCTTGTTCACCCCAAATCCATTGGGGAACTGGGTTAATATCAAAAGAGCGTAGCAACTTATAGCCTTGTGGCTGTATTTGACCACTAGCCCAAACATTAGTCCCTAATGCCATCACTCCATCAGCAAGTTCCAAGCTGGCTTCTAGATGAGACATTAGCAAAGTACGTCCACAAGGTGGGTTGGTTGCAGCAAATAACCAACCGTGGTAACTGCGAGTACGGACATCGGAAACCGTACCACTTGCAAAACTTCCTAAGCCATTCGTCAACAACCATTCTCGAATATCTAAATCTCCCATTGCCTACTCAAAATCGTTATGAGTATGATATTATTTGTAACAGTTCGTAATTAAATAATCAAAGCGTGGATTGATGATTTTGATCAAAAACCACCATTGCCACGCTTCAAAAGTATAGCTTCAAGGAGAATTAGTCTAATGCCCCTTACTTATGCAACAGAAGGATGCCTCCGTGTAGGTCAACCGGCTCCAGATTTTACAGCTACAGCCGTAGTAGATCAAGAATTTAAAACAGTAAAATTATCCGACTATCGTGGTAAGTATACCGTTTTATTTTTCTATCCTCTAGACTTTACCTTTGTTTGTCCCACTGAAATAACGGCATTTAGCGACAGTTACGACCAATTTAAGAATCTTAACACAGAGATACTCGGTGTTTCAGTTGATAGCGAATTTTCCCACCTAGCATGGATTCAAACAGACCGTAAGGCTGGTGGAGTCGGCGACCTGAATTATCCATTAGTATCGGATATCAAAAAAGAAATTAGCGCTGCTTACAACGTTTTAGACCCAGAAGCAGGAGTTGCTTTGCGCGGTTTATTTATTATAGATAAAGATGGTGTAATTCAGCACGCGACCATTAACAACTTGTCCTTTGGTCGCAGTGTAGAAGAAACATTGCGGACATTGCAAGCGATTCAATATGTTCAGTCTCACCCCGATGAAGTTTGTCCTGCGGGTTGGCAACCTGGAGATCAAACCATGAACCCCGATCCAGTAAAATCCAAAGTATATTTTTCAGCAGTTTAAGTCCCATTGTTTAATTAAAGTGTGCTTAATGGTAACTTGATTGCAGTTAACCACACTTTAATTAATTAGTGACCTGAATAAATAATTAAACATCAGGATATACACAGGCGAATGGGGATAGTAACAAAAAGTTTTAATCCACATCTATCTGTGTTTTTTATTGTAATTTTTTTCGAGTATAGGCATTAAATAGGTATTAAAAATGTTAACTTCAACTGATTTTAGTGGCTTGTTTAACGAGCGTTTTTTACAAAACTTTTTTCCAATTCCCGCAACTAATAATCTGCAACTAGGACAATTAACACCTCAATTTCAATTACCGGATATAACTAGTGGTAGCTTAATTAAATTATCGGATTATAGAGACAAACAACCCGTAATATTGGCATTAACTAGAATTTTTACTGAAAAACAGTATTGCCCCTTTTGTTTTCCTCATATCAAAGCTTTGAATGAAAATTATGAGCAATTTAAACAGGGGGGTGTAGAACTTTTAATGATTACTAGTACTGACGAACATCAAAGTCAAATAGTTGTCAAAGATTTGAATTTAAAAATGCCATTACTCAGTGACCCTAGTTGTCAAGTATTTCGTAATTATCAAGTGGGACAAGCATTAGGTGCGCCTTTACCTGCACAATTTATTTTAAATAAACAAGGAAAACTGATTTATAAGCATTTATTTTCCTTTTTAGACCATAATGCTAGTATCGAAACATTGCTTTCTTATATTGAAATAAATTTGAAGTCATAATAGTATTGTGTTTATAATTAACGAAACTGTGAAACTTGGATTTTTCGTGGGGTTAGAAGTCGGGTTTTTATAACCATTGTGTGTAATCACAAATATTTATCTGAAAAACCCGACTTCTCTACTAGTTGTCGAATTGACAGACATTAATTGATAATTGATAATTTTTTCGTAAGGTTAGAAGTCGGGTTTTTATAACCATTGTCTGTAATCACAAAAATCACAAGTATTAATCTGAAAAACCCGACTTCTGTGCTGATTGTCGAATTGACCTTAATTCATAATTCATAATTCATAAATAATAATTACAATTTAACTTGGTGTAAATTACTGCGGGGATTGAAAGTACGAATATCTCGGATTTTTTCATAATATTCCCGTTCTTGCGGGCTGATATCTTTAGGAGTAGCGATCGCAATTTTGACTAATTGGTCAGTGCGATCGCCTTTTGGATTGCGCCAGCCCTTACCACGTAAGCGTAACGATTGACCAGCACGCACTCCAGGTGGAAGTTTGACATCAACCATACCGTCAGGAGTTGGGACTTGAACTGTTGCTCCTAATACAGCTTCATCAGGAGTAATTAAGACTTCACATAGCAAATTATCGCCATCAAATTTGAAAAATGGGTGATTTCCTAGCTCAACGACTAAATATAAATCGCCACGTCTTTGGTTGAGAGAGCTAACTGGACCTTTACCTTTTACTCGTAAGCGACTACCAGGTTTTGCACCAGCAGGTATGCGAACGTCAATAGTTTCACCACCCAAGTTAAACCGCTTTTGTACACCATTAAAAGCTTCTGAGTAAGTTAAAGTAATGGTAGCTTCACTATCTTGAGTCCTACCACTACCCGTATCTTGGTAACCAAAGTCATTAAATCCACCGAAACCACCTGTACCACCAGGAGAAGTCCGGTAGGAATAAGTTTGTCTTCCTCCAGTATTTCCACCAGCAAAACGTCCTAATAATTCATTAATAAAATCATCAAAACTACTATATTGACCAAAATCAAACCCATTCATATCAACCCCAGCAGCACCACCAGGAAAGCCCTGTCCGGCTTGTTTCCAATATTGACCAAACTGGTCGTACTTCTGACGTTTTTCGGGGTCTGATAAGACTTCGTATGCTTCGTTTACTTGCTTAAAACGCTCCTCAGCATCCTTATTACCTTGGTTCACGTCAGGATGATATTTACGGGCTAATTTACGAAAAGCTTTTTTAATGTCTTCTTGAGTAGCGCTTTTATTTACTCCTAAAATCTGATAATAATCTTTAAAGTCGGTTGCAGCCATGTACTAGCCTCCTCTGTTATATTTCCTTAATATTTTTTATGTATGTATCGAGCCAATACAACGCAAAAACTATAATTGCGGACATTCGGACTCTGACTTTAAATTAACAAATATTAAATAATTGCCAAGTGCGGTTCTTGCTATTGGGGAGCAGGGGAATTTCCGTACTCTAATCAAAGTTAAGAAATAAAAGGAAAATTTGAATATCACTTTTTTCAAAAAACAGAACAGGTTGTAAATAACAAGACTTACGCACTCCTGACAAAAATTAGGTATTTAAGACAGAGGAGCATTGCTTATCTTTCAAATAAATAAATTAAAAGATGCGTAAGTCTTGATTATTTGAGAATTATCTAAATGATTCGTGATTATGGATTAAATCACTGTTCCGTCGGTAATCACGGCATTTTTCAGTACCACTATAATACCGCTGCGGATGTAAAAGCCTTGACTTTCACGGTCAGCTTCTTGAACATTATCTTTATTGATAATTTGTACATCACAGCCGATGTGAGCATTTTTGTCAATAATGGCACGACGAACGGTGGTATTGGCTCCGATACCTAAACTAGCAGGACCTTCGCTACAGTCAGACTGACGTTCGGCATAAGGCTCGTAAAAATCTGACCCCATAATCAAGGTATCTTCGATATTGCATCCAGATTCAATACGCGATCGCACTCCCAAAACCGAATTGACAATCCGGCAATCTTTGAGTATACAACCCTCACCAATCATTGATTGTGCTATTTGACAATTTAAAAGCTTAGAGGGAGGTAAATAGCGAGAACGAGTGTAAATAGGGGCTTCTTCATCGTAGAAACTAAAAGGAGGTCGTGGTTGCTGAGTTAATGCTAGGTTGGAATTGAAAAATGCCTCAATAGTCCCAATATCTTCCCAATAATCATCGAACAAGAAAGCTTGAACGTTATAACCATCAAGTGCAGCAGGAAGAATTTCTTTACCGAAATCAGTTTGGTCTTTTGATTGTTTTAACAACTTGAGTAAAACATTTCTTTTAAAGACATAAATCCCCATTGAAGCAATGTATGGCTTTTCTTTGGCTTGTTCTTCATCCAAACCAAGTACAGTTGTATCAACAGCCATTTTTTTTAAAGCTTCACCTTTAGGTTTTTCACTAAAATCAATGATTCTGCCATGATCATCAATTTTCATCAAACCAAAGTCAGAAGCACGACGTTCTTCAATGGGAATCACGGATAAAGTTACATCAGCTCCAGTTTCCCGATGACGTTCGACAAACTGACGATAGTCCATCCGATAGAGATGGTCTCCTGATAGAATCAGATATTCTTCTACATCCCATTCTTCAAAAAGCCACAGATACTGACGCACTGCATCGGCTGTACCTTGGAACCAATTTGAATTATCTAAAGTTTGCTGTGCTGCTAGGACTTCTACAAAACCTTCAGTAAAACCAGCAAAGCTGTAAGTCCGAGCCAGGTGACGGTTTAGGGAAGCGGAATTGAACTGCGTCAACACATAAATTTTAAATATTTCTGAATTTATACAGTTACTGACCGGAATATCTATCAAACGGTACTTTCCAGCTAATGGTACTGCTGGTTTCGCACGGAACTTTGTCAATGGATAAAGACGGGTACCCGCACCACCACCAAGAATAATACCTAAAACTTTTTTCATTTATATTTCTCCAAACTGCCTATCTGCTCTCACTAATCAGTTTAGGACTGTGTGTGGCAGCTCGCACAGGGGGAATTAAAGATTAAGGTAAGTTAATAAAAACACGATATTTACTATATTTGTAGTTAAGAATAAAATTCTCAGGTATCAATTGATGTTGATACTCAAATTTATCGACCAACTACATCCTTATTATCCTAACCCGCACTAACCAAACGCAATTCCTGAGAAAGCCTCAGATACTGCACCCAAGGCTGTTCCGAAAGTTCAGAAACTGCATTTAGCGATAATGTTGCCGTATACACATCTCTTTGGGCTGTGATACCGTTGACACCAAAACTTGTCAACATCGCAGTTGCCGCAGAATCGAGAACTGGTTGAGTATGAATAAAAACTACCAAACAATATTCTGATGGGTCTTTAATTTTTTTCAGTGCCAATATTAAAGCGGTATCTAGCTTAGTAAAGTTCATAAACTGTTTAAATGAAGAAGGGGCAAGTAATAATAATCTTAGTTGCCCCTTCTTCAGCCTATCAAGTATAAACTTAATTCCAATCCATCCTTATGTATAGTTAGAAGATGATAGTTGACAGCTGACATGAATGCACACTTAGTTACTTCATATCAACCGCAGTTTTACTTCCCACCATAATAAAAAGCGATTTCCTTTTCCTTTAAAGGCGCAAAATCTGCTTCTTCAAGCATTTGATTAAGCTCAGCTTGTGAAATATGTTTAGCCCCGATTCTAACAATACGAGACCTCATAGTATTTTTTACCCCACTACGCTGTCTATTCCCTTCCAATCCCATGACTTTATGATATAAATCCAGTTTTTCAGGTTCAATCGGAGAACCATCCAAATCAATTCCTTTCGCAATAGCTTCGTCAACAGCATCCGCACCCTTGGTTGAGGCATCCATTTGATTAGTTTGATTCGTCATAGCAAAGGATTTTTATTTTCTGATTTAATTTATTAAGATTAAATTTTACCAGTTAGCGGTACCCCTACTAGCCTTAAACCTTAACATTAACATTTAGATGCCGTAATTTTTCGTATGCACTTGCCAGGAATCGGGTCTATAGTTTAATCTCAAAGCAATGCTATAGCAATATGGTGACGCTATGTCAGAGCATCCGATTCCCGAACAAAAAAACCGTAGATTAGAAAGGGCTTTAAGCAATACAATTGTCGATATATACTTTGGCACTTCTGAAAGCTGGCTGCGAGCTATTCTCCGAATGTGTATTTTCTCATTAGGTTATATAGATTCCGAGCCGGTGTTTATTGTTGAATGTCCCAACCAAGCTGTAGCAAAACGGTTAAGCCGCAAAACTTATCCTTTTAGAGACATAGTGTATTGCTTTACCGATAACCTACAAGCTACCGAACGTACTTTATTTTGCTATCAAGAATCAAAAAATGGTTCGTGGCAATGTTTCGACACCAACAGCAATTCCTGGAAAAACTGGAACAGTCTATATATCCCCCAACGCTTGACTTGACAAGATTGGAATTGGGAATGGGGAATTGGGAATTGGGAATTGGAAGTTATGAGTTAATAATTATCTATCCCCCATCCCCCCATCCTTTCAAGGGTAGGTATTTAGGTTTTAGATAAATAATTGAGAATTTTCTCAAGAGTTAAACGTAATTTCAAGGTTATAGCCCAATACAGTTCAGTTAAGAAAATTAATTAATATTGCGATCAAACAGACTGACTTTTCTGGAGGGGGCTTGGGGGACGCAGCCGTCCCCCAATCGGGGTTTGGGGGAGAATCCCCCAATTCTTGGTTTTCCCACAAAATGAAATATAGATCGATTGATCAATCAAATGGCAACCTTAACTGAACCGTATTGATCTATAACTATTCTTCAAGGATTTAGGTAATTAATTGGAAACTAAACAATTGATTACTGCTATCTAAAATTATTTGAAAATTTGTACATAATATATAAAGTGTAGAGAAATAAATTAATTTGTAGGGATTGCGATGATAAGTCCGCAACAAGTAGAGGAAATGATAAAGGCACAAATGCCAGATGCTCAGATTCAAGTACAAGACTTGACCGGAGGTGGTGACCATTATCAAGTAAGTGTAGTTTCATCGCAATTTGCAGGCAAGGGATTGGTACAACAACATCAGTTGGTCTACGCTGCCTTGAAACAAGCTATGTCTACCGAAGCTATTCATGCTTTAGCACTCAAAACATACACCCCCGAAGCTTGGCAAGCAACAGCCGCTTCATAACTATTAATCAATCGGTTATAAGTTATGAATTACTCCTGGGGAAATCAATCAACATTTCCAATGATGTTGTATATTACCGACCATCAGCTTCTAACTTAAAATGCCGCTCAAAGAATCAAAATACCATAAGAAAAGGGAAAGATCATGACACCAGAAGTTAAAGAAAGAATTGATAACTTGGTACAGCAAAACAAAATCATGGTTTTCATGAAAGGAAGCAAATTAATGCCTATGTGCGGCTTCTCTAACAATGTTGTTCAAATTATCAACACTTTGGGAGTTCCCTACGAGACTTTTGATATTCTCGAAGATGCAGAAATACGCCAAGGTATCAAAGAGTACTCCAACTGGCCCACAATTCCCCAGGTGTACATAAATGGTGAATTCGTTGGTGGAAGTGATATTCTGATTGAACTTTACCAAAAAGGTGATTTACAGCAAATGGTTGAAGTTGCAATGGCTTCTTAGTAAACAGTTATCAGTTATCAGTGAACAGTTATCAGTGAAGCGCGAAGCGTGTCTTTTATGACATACAGTGAACAATAATCTATTGATATGCTCCCTATCTTATCTCCCACCATACACCGCTCCGGAGAGTATCAACTGATAACTGGTAACTCCTCACTCCGGTGGTACTAACTCCGGTGGTACTAACTTTCCGCAAAAGCGCTAGCAAAAAAAAACCCTCACGAACTTTCTGGGATAACCAACCAAACAAGTGAGGGGAAAATTTATTTGAATTAATTGCTACAAAACATTTACCAAAAATCGCACCGCTGCTACAGTTGACACTTGCAGATAGAGTGTTATAATTATCTGCGTTAAGCAATGATTACTATTAACTGACTCGCAAAGCTTATTGATAGTAATCTGGCTCTGGCTCTGGTTGAGTCACCGCGAAATTAGATGCATCAAACAAGAAGCGAGTAGCTTCTTCCTCCAGACGATGAATTAAGTAAGGTTCAATACTGTTACTAGTCCTTAATGCTGCTAAGTAACCATCAAGATAAATTCGCATATCATCTGTACGATAACCGCGACTCCAGAGTTCGATGAAGGCATCGGTTAATGTTTGGTAGTAGCGGATTGTTCGTGCGTCTTGGAGCATAATACAAGAAAAAATTGTTAGAGGGTTGGAATGAGAATTGTAAATGATTCCAGTTTAAATGTGAAGTATCGCTTTTAGATAAGCATGAATGACAAGCGAATAAAGCTTGCTTCAAAAATTAATTTTGCCACGACCTCTACATATATCCTATTCCTTTATAGGCTTAATGTGATGAGTAAATAAGCGTGTGTTATATTTTTTTGACATTATTTATTAATTACAAGTTACACAAAAAAACCGGGTTGATCTATCCGATAAGCAATATCTAATTTGTGATTGCCATAAACACTTGTGGAGATTTGTTTAAGTGTAGCTTGTTAGGTGGGATTTGAATGTAGGTGAACATTAATAACAAAACAAAGCAACTAAAAAATATTTTAAACGAGTATAACAAAAATTTAAACTTGTTACCAACCGCACCAATCATTTTGTAAAATAGGTAACAAAATAATCTGCCACAAACTAAAAATAATCATAAATGTCAAGCAAATACGAATGGGAGTAACAACGGTTACAAAACCAAGGCTATAAGCTTTGTTACCTTGAAAGTCATGCTCGAATGAGGGGTTTTGCCACCGTGGGTTCAGTTTGTATTGAAATTATTGAGGGGAATCCCCATTTAAGGTCGCTGCTCGGTTGGCATTTACAACAACTGGACTATAGGGTATTCCAGGCTGCTAGTATTTATCAGGCAAGAGAAGGTTTTTTGACTCATCAACCAACATTAGTGATTCTTGATGCTGACTTGCCTGATAGTGATGGAATCGAGTTTTGCCGTTGGTTACATCGTCAGCAACAGCCTTTAATTTTAATGCTCTCTGCGCGAAGTAATGAAGCTGATATCGTTACGGGTTTGAAAGCAGGAGCCGACGATTATTTAAGTAAACCTTTTGGGATGCAAGAGTTTTTAGCACGGGTAGAAGCGCTTGTTCGTCGCAAACGCACTCCTGTAGCTCCAGCTTATCTGGACTATGGTGCTTTACAAATCGACTTAATACAACGTCGTGTTCGTTTTAAAGGTGAATTTATTGATTTAACACCCCAGGAATTTAGCCTGCTCTATGTTTTAGCGCAAGCTGCTGGAATGCCTCTTTCCCGTTCAGAATTACTGCGTCGTGCTTGGCCAGATGCTATAGACAATCCGCGCACAATTGATACACACGTATTATCGCTGCGAAAAAAAGTTGAATTAGACCCACGTCAACCGAGTTTAATTCAAACCATCCGCAACGTAGGATACCGATTTAACATAGAAATGCTGAATACAAATGTTTCTCAAAATCAACATATTTCGCAATCAACCGCTAAATTAACCCAAAATCAACAACCGAAAAATCAATTTACCAATCAACATTCTACTATTGCTTCTGGGAGATGAGCAGTTATCACTTATCAGCTAACAGTTAACAGTTAGTTGAGTGATTGGTAATGGTCATGTTCCCTTTGACCTTTAACCTTTAACCTTTGACCTTTAACCTTTGACCTTTAACCTTTGACCTTTAACCTTTAACCTGATTCCGCAACTTGAACTTTATCCCCATCCTTCAAATATCCTGCACCGTCAACAACAACATTTGCTCCGGGTTGTAAACCGCTTTTAATTTCGATTTTTCCTGCTCTAAGAATTTCTCCGGTTTCTACCCTTTGACTGCTCACAATATTGTCATCACCTAAAACAAATACAATTGCGCTGCCGTCGGTTTGGGGAAGCACTGCTTTTTGTGGTACTGCTATACCTGTATTTGTATCGGTAACAATTGCTGCACGAGCGAACATTCCTGGTTTGAGTAAATTTGTGGTTGGTAAATCAATTTTGACGATTGCTTCGCGACGTTGCTGATTTACTATTGGTTCTATTGCTTTAACTTGTCCTTGCAATTTAACGCGATTATCTGCATCCGTTGTAATTTCTGCTGATGCACCGACTTGTATTTGTGATAGTTGAACAGTGGGAACTTCTGCTTGTAATTCTAAGTTTCCATTACGAATAATTGAAAATAGCTTTTGACTTCCACCAACTACTGTTCCGACTTGGCTTTGGGGTGGTACACCAGTTATATCTCCAACTCTGGCAAGTCTTTGTGCAACTGTTCCGGAAACGGGAGCGCGGACTACAGTTTGTCCTAATTGAGTTTTCAACTGCTGCATTCTGGCTGTAGCGCTCTTGACTCCTGCTTTCGCGCTGTTAACTCTGGCGATCGCGCTACCAATGCTTGCTTGAGCGCTACCGATGTTTGCTTGAGCGCTAGTAACCCCCGCTTGAGCGCTGCGAATGTTTGCTTCAGCAATCCGTACCGCTTCTCTTGCGGTTGCGAGGTTAGTTTCGGCTGTTTCAAATAATTGCTTACTAATTGCTCCTTGATTGGAAAGTTGCTGATTGCGCTGGTAATTTCTTTCGGCTTCTCTCAATCGGGCTTGTGCTTGAGCTAAATCTGCTTGTCTCTGCTGGACTGTTGCTTGATTTGATATGACATTTGCTCTAGTTGATTCTAAAGCTGCTTGTTGAGAAGCTAAATCGGCTTGTCTGGAAGCAACCTCAGATTCTTGGGATTCGATTTCTGCTTTTGCTTGACGAATTTGGTCTTGTATTAGCGAATCATCTAAAATCGCCATTACTTGACCTTGTTCAACAGTATCTCCCTCTTTGACAGAAATTTGTTTAATTTGTAAACCGTTGGCTTGAGGTAAAATAGGAGTTAACTCATTAGCTGCAACCGTACCAGTAACATTGAGATTACGAGCAACCGTTGTTGATTCTACCGTCGCCAGAGTAACAGTCATTGCGGAAGCAACGGGTTGAGTCGATTGATTTGCTACCGTTGGCTCAGTTTCGGCACGATTGCTCAACAACCGCATTCCTCCAAAAGTTATCCCAACACCCAAAGCCATACCCAACAGCATAATTGTCCACCAAGAACGCTGTTTATCAGTTTCGGGGTACTCTTTAAAAGTTACTTCTTCCATTGCTGGTTCTTGTTGCGGTGGAATCTCGGAAAAGTTTTGATCCCCTGCTGTCATTACTCCATCTCCTACCCATCGGCGATAATACGGCTTTGCTTAAGAAAAGTTGAAAATTATTACTATATATTAACTATCACTCATTTTGCTGTGTAATGGCTGTAATGTCAGGCTGAATTTACCCATGACAAAAGTCATGTATTTCCAGTTTCAAAGGATTCCTTAGAGATTTATACTTATTTGTGAAAGGGAATAGGGAGTAGGGAGAACGCAGTAGATTTATGAGCGTTGCCCAGATAAGTGTGTACTCAAAGGTTTAAATTACCAACAACCCATTACCCTTGATTTGATTACTGATCAGTCATGCATCACACATGAGTGAGTGTTCAGATCACCGCCACAAGTTATCTGGATATGGAAAAATAATAAATAAGTTGATCTCGTTTCTAAATATTAATAAACATTTCTCAATTTATTCGGTGTATATATTCAGTTGAATTTGGGTAAGCTTTATTTATCAATATCTCTATAAAATTTGTGCAAAAATAATAATTTAATTAATATTGTGTCAGAGTAGTATTAAACTAAATACTTGGATAAGCGAGTGATATATATAATTAAATAATTAATCACAAAATTAATCAAAGCTTAACTACATATTAATCATCATGAATAATTAACTTTTATCATAAAGTTTCATCAAAATAAAATATGAGATTATTAAATAATTAAATTATCAATAGGGTAAAAATATGTTTAGCGCCACTGAAGTTTTGATAGATGCTTTTGTAAATCTAGTTAGAGAAGGATATCGTCGTAGTTACGGTAGTTTAAAAACTGATTATCAAGATATATTAGCTTGGGTCGGCAGCATGGCTTTAGAAAATATTGCCAACAGCGATGCTCTATATCATAACGTCGAACATTCAATATTAGTTACATTAGTAGGACAAGAAGTTTTACGCGGCAAACATATACGAGAAGGTGGTGTTTCTAGCGAAGATTGGCTGCATTTTATTATCTCGTTATTGTGTCATGATATAGGTTACGTAAAAGGAGTTTGTCGCCAAGACAAAGAAGAAGCAAGTTTGTACGCTACAGGTCAAGATAACGCAATGATTTCTTTACCATTAGGTGCTTCAGATGCTAGTTTGACAGCATATCATGTTGATAGAGCAAAATTATTTATTGATGAACGTTTTGGCGGTCATAGATTAATCGATTCTGAAGTCATAAAATGCAATATTGAATTAACTCGTTTCCCAGTACCAGCAGCAGAAGACCATCAAGAAACTAATACCTATGCAGGTTTAGTTAGGGCTGCGGATTTGATTGGACAATTAAGCGACCCCCGTTACTTAAAGAAAATTACTTCTTTATTTTACGAGTTTGAAGAAACTGGGATGAATGAAGTTCTTGGTTATGAAAACCCTGCGGATTTACGTAATAATTATCCAAAGTTTTATTGGAATGGTGTTTATCCTTATATCAAAGATGGACTGCGTTACTTATCTTTAACTCAGCAAGGAAAACAGATAATTGCTAACTTGTACTCGAACGTATTTGTTGTAGAACATGAACGACCACAAGAAGAACAAATACATTTAGAAAATTTAGAAATTAGAGAAGTCGGAATCAAAGAATTATCCGAGCGAAGACCAGAAATAGTAAAAGCAAGGTCGAGAGTTAGTTGATAAATTCGGGAATGGGGAATGATTGGTTCCTATTACTCCACCACATACGCTCCACCCATCAAAATTAATGGGACAGAGTACTAGTAGTTTATTTCATTAATTCTGACGGGTTAGTAGCTCCGGGATTTATCCCTCAAATCAAGGGCTAAAGCCCTTACTACAAATTATCAAAACTAATGGGACAAAGCACTAAAATCTGATCATAAGACCAATATTTCAGGTAGATTTTTCTACAATTATCCCGGTAGGATAATTAATAGCAGTACATAAAATCTAGTTGTAAATCTTTTGATGTCTCTGACTCTCAACTCCGAATATCAAAGCTTTGGTGGAAAACTCGGCTTTTACTCCCATTCATCAACTACCTGTAACGGTGAAATGCGCTTTGCAATTTACCAACCACCCCAAGCTGTATCCCAAAGCTTACCAGTTCTTTACTTTCTCTCCGGTTTAACCTGTACTGAAGAAAACTTTATGGTCAAAGCGGGAGCGCAAAGATATGCAGCCGCATATGGTTTAATCTTAATAACACCAGATACAAGTCCCCGTAACACCGGAATTAAAGGTGAAGATGACGACTACGACTTTGGTACGGGTGCAGGTTTTTACGTTGATGCTACCGAAACACCTTGGTCATCTCGCTACAAAATGTATAGCTATGTAGTCAAAGAACTACCTGAATTAATTGCCGCGAATTTTCCAGTCCAAAAAGATAATCAAAGTATATTCGGTCATTCAATGGGGGGACACGGTGCTTTAGTTTGTGCTATACGAAATCCTCAAAAGTATAAATCGGTTTCAGCTTTTGCACCCATAGCCGCACCAATGCAATGTAGTTGGGGAGAAAAATGTTTTAGCGGTTATTTGGGTGAAAATAAACAAAGTTGGAGCGAATATGATGCAACTGAATTAGTCAAAAAATTTGGTTTTCACAGTGAAATTTTAATCGATCAAGGTACGGAAGATAAATTTCTGCAACAGCAGCAACTGCTTCCAGATATATTTGAAAAAGCTTGTTTAGAAGTAAATCAACCTTTAAATCTACGTTATCAACAAGATTATGACCACAGTTATTATTTCATTTCTACATTTATAGAAAACCATATCCGTCATCATGCAAAAGCTTTACAGTTAACACTTGACAGTTGACAGTTAATACTTAACAGCAAAATGAAGTATTTATTTATCCTACTCCCTATTCCCTATTACCTATTACCTATTACCTATTCCCTATATTATGATTTGGCAAGCTGATTTTTATCGTCGTCCACAACAAGATACATCGGGAGAGGTATTTTGGGATTTATTGATTATTGATCCAAGTCTTGACTTTAAGTATGAAGCGAGTTGTCTTCAGTCGCAAGCTAATTCTACTTGGTTAGCTTCGCAAATTCGGCAAGCAGCAGATCAATTACCAGGTATTATTCAGGTGTTTCGTCCCCAATCTTTGAGTTTAATAGAACAAGCGGGGAATAGTTTGGGTATTAAAGTTGAAGCAACTCGTCGTACTGCTGCTTTGAAAAAATGGTTGGAAGAAAAGCAGCAATTCACAGCTTTGGATAAGCCACCTCCGGCACCTTTATCAGAAAATTTGTGGGGAGAACAATGGAGTTTTGCTACTTCGCACGCTGGTAATATTACAGATTTTTTTTCGGAACGTCCAATTCCTGTTTTAGAAACACCCGATTTTTTATTGCCGATAAATCTCGGTTTAGCTTCTACTGTTCCGGTTCCGGGTGTGGTAATTTATGGTGGACGCAAATCCATGAGTTTGGCAAGGTGGTTGCAGAAAAATCGTCCTGTAGGTTTAAATTACATTGCTGGTAGTCCCGATGGGTTGGTTTTGGAAGCAGGTTTAGTAGATAGATGGATTGTCGCAACTTTTGAAGATAAGGAAGTTGCAACAGCAGCAAAACTTTATCAACAACGCAAACAGCAAAGTAGGGGATTGCATTTCTTGCTAGTCCAACCAGATGATTCTGGTATGACTTATACAGGCTTTTGGTTATTGCAAGAAGTATAGAAAGCTTATGCTTTTGATTCAGTTTTGATGATTTTTATTCAAAAATGCCAAAATAATATCTATACACTAAGCACCAAGCAAATTTGTCAACGACTTAGGGATATATTTATTTTTAAAGTAAGTTCTTTACTTATTAGAGAAGTTTGAAGCAATGCTATTGAGGTAAGCTACAAAAGAAACTACCAGCAAAAAGTTAATCAAAAATAAACCGGATTCTGGCATTATTAACTCTAATTAAATAAATGAACTTAAGAAATTTAAAGGAGCAATTTGATTTACCTTTTCAATTTTGGATTGTTACTCTAGTTGCCTTTATCAATTCGGTTAGCTTCACAATAATTATTCCGCTACTGTATCCTTATGCGAAACAGTTTGGACTGAGTGATTTTGAAGCGAGTTTGCTGACTACAGCTTATGCTTTACCTCAATTTATCGCTACACCTATTTTAGGAAGACTTTCAGACCGTGTGGGAAGAAAACCTTTATTAGTGGTAAGTTTGCTGGGAACAGTTTTAGCTAGCGCGATCGCAGCAGTAACTCCTGTCGCTTGGATATTATATATTGCACGGGTGGTTGATGGTTTGACTGGTGGAAATACTTCTATCGCCATGGCTGTAGTCAGCGATATTACCAGTGTAGAGCAACGTGCTAAGGCTTTTGGTATTTTTGGGGCGGTGTTCCGTTTGGGTTTTGTAGCCGGACCTGCATTCAGCTATGTAGCACAGCAGTTACCGACATTTGCGGGTGTTTCTTCTTTGGGGATGAGTTTCCTTGTTGGTGCGATTATTGCGTTATTTGCGACGGTTTTAACTATTTTTTTCTTACCGGAAACTTTACAGACTTCAGAAAAGCAACAGTTTCATTTGAGTTGGAGTGATTTCGGGTTTATCAAAATTTTGAAGTCCGCAGTTGATCCGAAACTGGGTAAACTTTTTATCTTAACTTTTTTAAGCGGTTCCACTTTTACTATTTTTACTTTCGCATTTCAGCCGTTTATGTTAGAAGTCCTCAATCAAGATGCAAAAACATTAGCAATTGTATTTGCTATTGTAGGGATAGTCGGATTCATTTCTCAAGTATTTGCACTCGATCCGCTCAGAAAAAAATTCAATTTAATTGATATTTTATTTTTGTCATTATTAGCCCGTGGAGTCACTTTTTTATTAATTCCAACTTTCCCTTATCTCACCGCATTTTTGATTATTATTACGATTTTTGGCTTTGTTAATTCCTTCCCGATGCCATTGATAGATTCAATTTTATCTTTGAATAGTACCCAAAGAGAACAAGGTGAAGTTTTAGGAATTAATGCATCTTATCTCAGTATTTCTAACGCTATTGGACCGCCAATTTCAGGTTTATTAGTCAGTTTTGGTTACAAAATCCCTTTCTGGATTACAGGTGTGCTGACAATTTTTACCGGCTACTTTGCTTTCACACTCAAATCCAAATTTAAATCTGAAAGGAAAAGGTAAACTGATTGAGTTTGATAAATATAACCATAAAGGGAATAGGGAATAGGGAATAGGGAATAGAAAATAGGGAATAGAAAATAGGGAACAGGGTTGGGCGGAATGGTCAACATCCTTTATAGTTGATATTTTGAATTGATCACTTATTTACGGCGTTGCTGAAAAAAAGGATGAATCAAATTTTATGGATAACCAAAACCTTTGTAGAGACGTTACACTGTAACGTCTCAAAATCTAAATACATAACCGGAGAGGCAACACCTTATTTTCTGACTTGTTTCAACATCGTAATCAATGTATGATGAGCATCTTCGGCATTTTCTAAAGTATGGTCGAATGTAATGCGGACAGGTACATCTTCTCCGTCCACCTGTGCTTGTAGATTCATCCCTTCAGCATCAATAGAAAGCATCTGTGCTGCTGTGACATCTTCTAAATTTCCATAAGCTGTAGCGTAAAGTGCAACGGCTTCTGCATGATCTTCGTTCATGTGCTTGCAAATGCGATCGCTAATCTGAGCAGAAAATTCCTCTGACATTCTCGAAGCTCCCAAAATAAACTTCATTTTACCAAATTTTAGATTTTATATGAAAACTTGATCTAAAACCTCGATTATTCGTGGGGTTAGAAGTCGGGTTTTTAAGATAAATCTGGGTTGTAACAGACAATCATCATAAAAACCCGACTTCTGATCACGGTAAAAAATCGGCTCTTGACTTGGAACTAATCAGATTTGTAACGCTCCTATCTTTATTTAAAAAATGAATTTAATTAAACTTATGACTGGGAAATTTTTGACATTTTCTTTCTGATTGGTAGTAATTTCCACGGAATCAGAGATATAAAACAAATTTATTTAAGTCCATACCCATGAGTGCAACTAGCCATCGTCGTATAGTTATTGGGGATGTACATGGTCACTATCAAGGCTTGATGCAATTGTTAGACACTATTGCCCCAACAACAGAAGATAAAATTTATTTTCTCGGTGATTTGATAGACAGAGGTCCCCAGAGTTCCCAAGTAGTGGATTTTGTCAAAGACAATTCCTACCCCTGTATACTGGGAAATCACGAGCATATGCTGATCAAAATTCTGACAGACAAAAATACCTCCACCACCAGCGTACAAGGATGGCTTTACGGTGGGGGACAAGCAACTCTAGCAAGTTATGAAAATGGGAAAATATCTGAAGAACATCTTGAATGGTTCCAGAATTTACCTTTATATCTGGATTTAGGAGATATCTTCTTAGTTCATGCAGGAATTGACCCTTCAAAAACTATAGAAGAACAAAGCGCGGAACAATTCTGCTGGATTCGAGATAAATTTCACACTATTCAAAAGCCTTATTTTTTAGATAAAGTGGTTATTGTCGGTCACACCATCACCTTTACCTTTCCTGGAATTGCGCCAGGTAAAATTGCTAGAGGTGCGGGTTGGCTCGATTTAGATACAGGTGCTTATCATCCCCGTAGCGGTTGGTTGAGTGCATTCGATGTTACAAATCGTTTGGTGTATCAAGTCAACATATTTAAAAAGAGTCTCCGCACCTTATCTTTAGAAGAAGCATCGGCAAAAGTGGATTTTTCTTCACTTAAAGTCGAGCGCGATCGCAATCATAAATTATGGGCTTAAACAGGTCAAAGGTCAAAGGTCAAAGGTCAAAGGTCAAAGGTTAGAGGTTAAAAATCAACTGTCCACTGTCAACTAACCACTAACTCTTATAATAATGGTCGAATATTTTGCCGGTATGCAGTTGCATTTAAGCCATCATTTCCTTGATTCGGCTGAGCGTTAACCCAACTTTGAAGATATTGTACTCGATTAGCCGGTGAAGGATGTGTACTTAAAAAGCTAGGAACGGAGCCTCTGCTTTTACTTTTTAACTTCGTCATGAAGGAAACCATTCCTTGAGGAGCATAACCAGCATCTGTGAGCAGTCTTAATCCAATTTGGTCTGCTTCTTTTTCAGCTCCACGACTGTTGGGACGACGATAACCTAGCTCTACACCAAGCTGAACTAATTTGCTATTTTCTACACCGGCTGCTGTAGCTAAACCTCTTGCGATCGCAGTTTTCTTCATCTGCTCGATTACGTGTTCACCTTCAATATGACCCATTTCATGAGCAACTACGCTTGCTAATTCTGCTTCATTGTCGGCAGCTTTAATTAGACCAGTATTGATATAAACATATCCACCAGTAGTAGCAAAAGCATTTATACTGTCATCTCTAACTACTTGAAATGTATAAGGAATATTCTTTCGAGTATTCTGTGCTTCTAAGCGCTTACCAATTCTTGTAATGTAATTATTGATTTGAGAATTACTATAAAGTCTGACATCGCTTCTGAGCAATTGCTGATTTATTTGTCTACCAAGCTGAACTTCTTGTCGTTCTGATATATTAGAAAGTTGGATTATTTGGGCACCTTGGAAGATTATGTCCCAGATAGAAACACCACGCGCAATTGCAGGTGTAAGTAGGCACAGACTTATAACTGTAATTACTGATATTAAGGGATAAAAGAATCGTTTTTGTAAAAAACGAAAATTCAAATAAAAATTTTTCTTTTCCATCATTAAATTTAAGGAGATTTGTCGAAGAACACAAATTATAGGACGAATAATAGCGTTATAAGTTGCACCGAAAGCTTGTTATCAAGTAATGGCACAATCGGTTATCTAGTGTGCTTGACTTAAGTATGGGTTTGCTGTTAGACATGGCAACAAATCGTAAGTTATTTCATGAAAGCGAATATCAATCTTCTATTCTTCTGTAAATAGGAAAATCAATTATGGCTATATTAGATTCCAAAGGTCGGTTATTTGGTAAGTTCAACATTTTAGACATCGGTGCTTTAATCGTAATTTTACTGGTAATAGCAGGTATCTTCTTGTTTCCAGGTACCACAGGTTCGGTGGCTCAAGTCGGTACCACAACAAAACCTGTGGAAGTTGATTTAATTGTCATGGGATTAAAAGTACGCGATATCGAGAGATTATCCAGTAAAGGATTTAAAGAAGGGGGTGAAACAAACGTTATCATCCGCAATCAACCCTACGGTAAAATTCCCATTAAATCGATTGAAATATTGCCCAAACAAATCCTCGTTACACAACCCGATGGTAGCGTTAAATTAATTCCGGAATTTAGGGAAAATATCTTTAGTACAGATATGCTTTTAACTTTAGCAGGTAAAGCAACAATCACTGACGGCGGACCTGTTTTAGGTAATAGTAAAGTAAAAATTGGGATGCCATTTGAATTGGAAGGATTTAATTACAACTTCAATGCTAGTGTAATTGATGTCAGAATTGAAGATAAATAAATTGGAGTTATAGTCAATAAGATGTTTTAAGCAGTTAAGCTAAGCTAAAAAGCGTTTAATTTGTATATTCAAATTTTGGGGTTGCCGCTTCATAAGTGTGTTCGCGGAGCGTGAGTGCAAGGTCATATCAAATTTTATGGATAACCGAAACCTGTGTAGAGACATTACAGTGTAACGTCTTAAAATCTAAATTCATACCCGGATTCTGCAACCCCCAAATTTTCTTAAAATCTTGTAGTGCGGGGCGGACAGCGCTAAAAAAAATATAAATTAAATGTGCGATAGCTTAACACCATTTTTATTGAAAAATCGATGTGATTAGCCCACAAAAGTGGGCTTTGTTTGTTTAGCGCCAGGCTGATAGTCTGAGGGTTATTATTTGGAATTATGCTAATGTAAAATACATTGTTTTTCACTACACAATGCAATCTCATTTATATTTGATTAAATTAATTGTTTTTATCAGTACAAAGTTTAATTATAATAGCAAAATTTAACTAGGCTGTAACCAAAAATTGTTGATATTTAAGATTTTGATATGTTAACTTATAAGTGTGAACAAGTCATTAAAAGGTCGCATTTACGACAAAATAACAAGGGTGCCAATAAAGAAACTTATTAAGAAGTGAATTGAGAATTTTGATGGTATATCTTACTAGTTATTAAACCTTGCATCCTTAAATAGCACAGAATAATCATAGAGTTTGGGTACCTAAAAGTCAACACAATTATTGTTCCTCACATTCTTCAAATTAATTCCAAAAAATAATCTCAATCTGTATTCTCAGGTCAAGGTTATAGAAACCTCTAAGTTGTGAGAAATATTATATCTATGACCGCTGCGAGATAATCGAATGCGAGCAAATTGACGCTTACACTTATCTACGAGATTTTCTCAATGCTACCATTTGAATTTGTAGTAATTGGTAAACCAGTTTCTCACCAAGCAAAAGAACGCAAACGTGTTAATGATTGGAAGAAACTAGTTCGTGAAACTGCTGAATCTTATTGGAACCAAAAAACTCCATTAGGAGATTATGTCCAAGTAATTATTACGCATTATTATGATGCAGATCCTGGTGACGAATCAGCCGTTCCAGACAGCGACAATATAGTCAAGCCTGTCAGGGATGCTCTAAATGGTTTGATTTATGTTGATGACTATCAGATTACTGATTTCATCAGCCGTCGTCGCAACCTCAATGGTTCTTTTAGAATCAGAGGTATTTCTCCAGCTTTAGCGGAAGGATTTTCCAAAGGTGAAGAATTTCTACATATCAAAGTAGAATCTGCACCAGATCCTGGAGATTTATCTTAATAAAGATAATCAAGTCGGCATCTACCTAGAATTTTATGTTAAATAAGTGTGAGAAAATTTTAGAAAAATGCGCTGATTATTGTTTATAAAAGGCGCATTTTTAATATATTTATGAAAGTAAAACATAATTATGAAACTTTGATGAACTGTGGGAACATTTTTATCAAACAGCAACAAATTGCAATCAAGTTAACAGTACTATTCCCATGGGTTTGCCTTATAATAAGTAGAGTGTTCCATAATTCACCTTCAGCAACTCTGAGTAATAAGATATGAGCTATCAGAACAATCAAAATCCATTAGAATACCGGCGACTTTTAAAGCTTGCTAAAGAATATCGCGAGCAAGGTTATTCAGTTACCATCAATCCATCTCCGGAAAAGCTACCTAAAGTATTGGCTGATTGTTCACTTGATTTGATAGCTGTAAATGATCAAAAGGTTGTTGCCGCTAAAGTAAGAACCCGACAAAATCTCAGTTGCAACGGTTCCGAAGATTTACGCAAAATTAGTAGATCCGTACAGCAGCTTCCTGGCTGGGAGTTTGAATTAGTAGTTACAAACTCTCGTAGCAAAGCTAGCTAGATTATTTTATACTTTTTTAATTGTTTGTCATCAATTTGATTGCTCTGTTTCTGGAAATTGCTGCTTGAATAATAATTGTATTTGTGCTTCTACTTCTTACTTATAATTTTTTGGGTTACTATAGGGAGCTTTCCCATGTCTATAATTTTATAAGTCATCAGTCTAATGAATATGGCTGATGACTTATTACTATATATTTAGCAAAGGTATAAACTTTTTAATTAAACCAATTGTGACTCCAGGTAATTCCAACTGGGGTGTCAGTCCAACCGAGTCTAATTGTTGAAAAATTTTAATTGCTTGGGGATTCATTTGCGCGAGACGATGACCAATTTCTGGTCCGGTAAATTGCGATTTTTGTCCCCAAATAATCGCTGTCGGAATTGTTAATTGTTGAATGTATTGCGATAAATCAAAGCACAAATCTCCACGTACAAAAGACAAAGCCGCATATTCTGCATTCGGCTGCTTCGCAGACTCTAAATAAGCTTCCACAATTTCTTGATACACTCGATCAGAGCTACCAAATTGTCGTTGTTCTAAAAAGCTACGAATACCACCGCTAGTAGCAACCCCCGTACTATAAATCAATTTATCCAGAATTGGTGTACTAACTAATTGCGCGAAAAAACTGCGGGAATAATTTTCACCAAAATCAGAAAGTCCTGCTGGAGTAGTTAAAATTAAAGATTTGAATAATTCCGGATGAGTAATAGCAACTCGAATCGTAAATGCTGCTGTTAAAGAAGAAGCAATTACCTTAACTGCACCATCACAGGTTTGCTGCAAAAATTCTGCAATCGTAGTTAAGTAATCCTCAATTTGGTAATTTCGTTCTGGATGTTCCGACTCACCCCAACCAATCAAATCTGGGGCAATAATCCGATATTCTGCTGCAAAGGCTGGATATACTTTTGACCATTCATAAGCAGAAGATCCACCACCAAATCCGTGTAGAAATACCAAAGTTTCTTTGTCTGTACTCCCAGCCTTATCCTGCCAAGGAAGCCCTGTATTGGTATAGTAAATCATCCTGCCTAATGATGTATTTACTGAGTAACGCTCAAATCCCAATGGCTGAAACATAAGTATTTTTGTTAATTGTGTCGCGTTATCCATCGCGTGGGTTACAGTTATTAACCCTTAATTTAATTATCAGCTAAATCTTCACATAATAACTTCTTACTTTAGAGAGATTAAGCAGATGTAAATTTACTATGTTACTTGTAAAGATTTAGTGTTTATTTTTTCACCACATGAAATTTTTAAGCTTGTAAGTATAATGTTTTCGGCAATTGTACTGGTATTTAATATAACTATTGTTTAAGATTTTTATTGGAAATTTTATGATAGCCTATCAGAAACATCACTGATAGAAATGAACGTCAACAAAGTTTAGAACATTCCTTACTGATAGTGTAATCGCTTTCAACGCTGCTTGTTGATTGAGTCGCTTGTAAGCTATTAAATCCAATGCAGTCGGGAAAAGGCAATTATTCTCTGTATAATTAGTAATTTTTATTTTATCTGAGCAATGGTAAAACAGGCTTATATTCGATCGGGTGTACCAACGCTTGAGGAGCCTTTGTTTAAGTTTGACAACCTGAATGATTATTCTCAAAGTTATACACCAACTTATTCAAATTTCAAATGCCCACAAAATGATACAGTAAATTCCTCCCTAGCTGATTGCGTTATCTTGCAGCTAGATAATTTAAAGTGTTTTGAAGTGGTGGAACGTCAATATGAAAGTAAAGGGGTAATTTTTCATAATTGTATTGCCATTGAACCTTCAAATCCGGCATTTCCGCCCCATTCTGGTGTAGTAGTATTAATGGGTTCCCCTAAAAGCGGATTATTAGAAGCAACTTTTGTGCGTCCTGTCAACTTCGTTAGCGCCTTTGTTACCAGTTCCCAACGATTGGTATTATCTGCTTATGATCGCCATCGCCAACTGTTAAATCAAGCAGTATTACCCTGTGGTAATCTTGCTAACTCCGACTCAGGGATAGCCCCGAATGTTTTATTATCTGTATCGGCTCAGAATATTCATTCTGTTAGCTTCCGGGCTTTTGATGGTCAATTTACCATTGATGATTTAGGTTTTCGTTATTAACCTTGTCAATACCAAATTTTATTTTTATAATTGCGACTTTGCACAAGTAGCTTTTACTGGTAGATTTTCTGTGAAATCTGGTAAATACTATTATAGATTCTAGTTTTTGAGAGAAAACTATACCCAACAGTAAATCTTAAACAGTGGTAGGTAAGTAAGGTGGCAGAATCGGCTTCGTCTTCTTGGCAGCGATTATTGATCAAAAATATCCCATTCAGGAAACTTCCGCAGTTAAAGACACAAACCACAAGACAAATATTGCAACACAGAAACCCAGCCCAGTTTCTTTGGTTCCTGACTATTCTTGTTGCCATGGTTTTGTGGAACCCCAAGTTATTATTTTCTTGCGGTGCAGGTGCTTTCGTAATGTTATTAGTATATTCGATGCCTGATTGGGATTGGTCACACTTTTGGTGTCGAATAAGTAATTTTCTGCAAACAGCTCGCGGACGTTTAGTATTGTCAGTAACTAGTGGTTTATTTGCTTGCTTAGGCACTTATATAGCAGCAACAATTTGTGTAAATTCTAACAACCTTTGGATTGCTGCGAGTGCGATTGCCCAAGGTTTAGCAATAGTATTAATTTTAATTTTATTAACATCGCTGTCCATAAGTTTATATGGAAACCAAGAACAACAGGAATTAGAAAAGTTGTTAGACTATTTGATAGATACAGACCCCCTTAAACGTTTGATTGGCTTGCGTAAGTTAACAAAATTAGCAACTCGTCAGCAGCTTGAATCAGAGACCAAGCAACATATTATTGAATGCTTACAACTTTTGCTAACAAAGGAATCAGTTGGAACAATTAGAGATACAGCTTTTAATAGTTTACAAGCATTAGAACCAGCACCAAAAGCTGTATCAAAAAACATGAAAACTTTAGTACCCTTGTCTGTTAAAGTAAAAAATCGTGTTTTATATTAATGGGAACAGGGAACAGGGAACAGGGAACAGGGAGAGGGGGAGATGGGGAGATAGGGGGAAATAAATAACAACCAACAACTAACCACCATCAACCATCAACCATCAACTGTCAACTGTTCGTATACTTTTCCATCACATACTTTTACTACTCGACGATCGCAACGTCTTACCAAATGTTCGTCGTGGGTAGTAACAATTACTGTAGCCCCAAAGGAATTTAACTTACTTAATATTTGGATTATTTGCCAAGAATTATCTGGATCAAGATTTCCAGTTGGTTCATCTGCTAAAAGCAAAGGTGGAGTTGCGACAATTGCTCGTGCCATACTTACTCGTTGTTGTTCTCCTCCAGAAAGATGATCAGGAAAACAATTAGCTTTATTGAGTAAACCGACTAACTTTAAAGTAGGTTCCAAACGTCTTTGAATTTCCTTGCGGGTGTAGCCTTGAGCTTGTAAAACAACAGAAATATTTTCCCTTACCGTTCGTTGAGGAATTAATTTGTAATCCTGGAAAACAATACCAATGCGTCGTCGTAACAAAGATAAGTTATCACCACGTAACTTTGCCACATTGCGATCGTCAACAATCACCTCTCCCTCGGTTGCTAATTCCTCACCATACAGCAGTTTGAGCAGAGTCGATTTACCAGAACCACTAGGTCCGGTAATGAATACAAATTCCCCTTTTTTAATGTTTAAGCTGGTATTTACTAAAGCATCTACTCCGTTAGCATAGCTTTTTGTCACAGAGCGTAGTTGTACCATAAAATTACTGCTATTGTCTTTACCTTTGTTTTCTTGAGGAAAATCGATAGACTTATCAATTGTGCTGTTATTAGTGATAACCGACATCGCTGTTTATTGGGATTAAATAAAAAATTGAATACCAAATAAGTATTCCCAGAACAAGCCTGGGAATATCAAAATCTTTATTAAAAGGTTAAAGGTTAAAGGTCTAAGGTCAAAATTCATTACTCCGGTGGTACTAACTCAATAACAGACGTAGCAGTACTACGTCTCTACAACAAACTCCTAACTCCTAACTCCTAACTTCCTACTCCCTTTTCCTCAAAAAACTCAAGCACCTTTGGTTTTTACACCGTAAATCAAGGCTTTCCAGGCAAATTGAGGTAAAGCTAACATCCGTCGCCATCGCCAAGGTTCTTGATAAAGACGATATAGCCATTCTAAATTATTATCACCCAACCAAGCGGGAGCGCGAGTTTTGGCTCCTGACCAAATATCAAAACTACCACCTACTCCAATCCAAATAGCTTGGGAACATAAATGACGGTTTTGTTCGATCCATAGTTCTTGACGGGGTACCCCTAAACCCACATAAATAACTTGCGGTTGTAGTTGGGAGAGAGTAGAGTGCAATTGTTGTTCTTCTTCTGGGGAATGATACCCTGAATGAGTTCCGACTATGTTTAAACGGGGAATTTGTTCTTGGCAGAATTGTGCTGCGGCTGCTGCGGTTCCGGGTTTTCCTCCGTAGAAAAATACTGTTGATTCAGGAGAATGTTGTCCAATTTCCCGTAACAGTGTTTCTGCTAGTTCAATTCCTGGAATTCGACGTACATTTTGCTTTAAAAGTAATCGTAAATATAAAACTATCCCAGCACCGTCGGGAATTACCAAGTCAGCAGCTTTGATTATAGTCGCGAGAGTTTCATTTCGCTCCGCTTGCATGGTCATTTCTGCATTCAGAGTCACTACATGAGTTCCTATTCTCTGCTGCAAGCGTTCTAACAAGTAGCCTGGGTAATTTGTCGTTAAATGAATTGGTAGTCCCAAAACCGACATTTTTTTAGGCGGTTTAATCATGCTCTAATCTAGATTCGCCTCACACCAAGTTTTATCGAAGCTAGTTTATCAAATTTGTTCCTTAATTGTTTGTGTTCCATTTGTGGGTATAGCTTATTTAATTGCTGTAATCACAAAATTAATTATTTTAATTGTAATTTGTAGTTTAGCTTACTAAATATTTATCCCCATAAAATTCACTACAAATACTTATTTTTTTTTATCAATATATATTTTGAAACTCTGTAATCTAAGTAGTATCTTGAAATACCGAATCGAACAAGCTATTGCAACTAAACTAATAGCATCTTTCCAAGCGCCGGTATAATTCTAACACAGGAGATTAAAACAGTAATCAAAATATACTTGATTCAAACTGGGAACCAGTACCTTTTGCAACAGAAATACGATTGATAGGGTAAGATTAACTACTTATGGGTATTAATTAACGAACTCTAATTAATATAGTCGTATATTTCAACTCTAACCGTATTAGATTCTTTTTATCAGGCGTACTTGAATCAAATTGTATATTTATAGGGTTTCCGATATGGGTAGTGAATACCTTATTGATAAGATATCAAGCATCCCTCGTGAGTTTTATGCCATTAAGAGTACAGATGTAAAGGAAACTGTATCTTAATAGACTTTTTATTAAACTCAATTTTACAGTTAATAGTTTAACGGGCAGAAAGTTACCATGACTAAAATTCGCGTTGCTTTAATTGAAGATCACGATCTCACCCGTTTGGGTATTCGCACAGCATTACAGCGAAATGTTGATTTTGAAGTAGTGGGAGAAGCTAATAATGCTACCGACGGACTCAAAATATTAAAAGCGCTGCAACCGGATGTGGCAATTGTAGATATTGGTTTACCTGATATTGATGGGATTGAATTAACTAGAGAAGTCAAGTCCACAGTACCGGGATTGCTAACTAAAATCCTGATTTTGACTTTACGAGATAGTAAAGAAGCCGTGCTTGCTGCTTTCGCTGCTGGTGCAGATTCCTACTGCATGAAAGAGAAGTATGATAACTTACTCGAAGCCGTGCGGCATACTCACAATGGTAACTCTTGGATTGACCCGGCGATCGCCCGCATTGTTTTGCAACAAGCACAAGAAAATCCACCAGGTTCACTGTTGTCGGATGCTAATAAATTTGCGGAAAAATTGGGCTTTAACAATCCTAGAGAGGAAGACAGTATTGACCCCTATACTCTTACTGAAAGAGAATTAGAAGTATTACAGTTGATTGTAGAAGGTTGTAGTAACGCCATTATCGCCGAAAGACTCTACATTACGGTGGGAACTGTTAAAACTCACGTCCGCAATATTTTGAACAAGTTATGCGCTGACGATCGCACTCAAGCAGCAGTCCGCGCTTTGCGTTCCGGATTGGTAGGATAAAGTTAAAACTAAGGTTTATCTGAGTATTTTTCAAGGAGATTAGAGATAAATTTACTACCCGCGCAGTTAATTTTATGTTAAGAATGTGGGGGGATGTTAATAACTACCTTTTGGTTCCAGACTGAATTGGAGGGCAAGCTAAAATTTATACATTCTTGCCTAGATAACATATATGAAAGTAAAAGTCAATTATGACTGACATTGAAGCAGGCAAACTCAAATTAATGGTGGTAGATGATGAGCTAGATAACCTAGATTTACTCTACCGCACTTTTAGGCGAGAATTTAAAGTATACAAAGCAAATGATGCTCGTACTGCTCTAGAGATTCTAGAAAAAGAAGGAGAAATGGCTGTAATTATCTCTGACCAAAGAATGCCAGAGATGAACGGTACAGAATTTTTCGGTCTTACGGTAGAGCGTTTTCCCGATACAATTCGGATTTTGCTTACAGGCTTTACTGATGTTGAGGATTTAGTTGATGCGATTAACTCGGGTCAGGTATTTCGGTACATTACTAAACCTTGGAAACCAGATCAACTGCGTTCGTTGGTGGATCAAGCTACCCAAATTTATCAGTTAGTCAAAAAAAGAACTTTCAGCTTGCGCCGTTCTCTGAGGCGAGAATCTTTAGTTAATGCAGTCACAACAGCGATTCGGGAATCTCTTGATTACCCTAGTATGCTGCAAAAAATTGTGGCAACAATTGGTCAAACTTTTGAAGCGACTTGTTGCGTACTTAAACCTATTGAAGGAGGACAATTAGCATCAGAGGAGTTTTTCTACAAAGATAATAACGCTCTTGCTGAAAATTACTATTTTAACCCCAGTACTTTAATAGAAAAAGTTCTTGTCAGCCGTAATTACGAATTGACTGAACTTACTACCGATGAGGGTGAAATTTACCAACAATTAGCTGTACCGCTGATTTATCAACAAGACTTACAAGCAGTACTGGCTCTGGATCAACAGCGATGCGATACTCAAAAAGCCACTCTGGGAACCTATCGCAATTGGCAACATGAAGATATAGAACTAATTTCCGGTGTTGCCGAACAAGCTGCATTAGCTCTTTCTCAAGCGAAACTTTACCAGAACCTCCAACAAAAGCAAAAACAAATTCATGCCGAATTAGAAGTTGCGCGTCAAATTCAACACAATTTGCTACGCCAAACTTTACCAGAAATGGAAGGAGTCAAGGTACAAGCTTGTTGCTATCCAGCACGGGAAGTTGGGGGAGACTTTTTTGAAGTTTTTGTTCATCCCAAAGGTGATTTATGGTTGGCTGTAGGTGACGTTTCTGGTAAAGGTGTTCCTGCTGCGCTGTTTATGGCTAGTGCAATATCAGTATTGCGTCGGGAATTATCTCAAGAAACCCCTCCAATGCCAAATATAGTCATGAAAAATTTAAATCAGGCTTTAGGTGATGACCTTGTAAGCAATAATTACTTTATTACTTTGGTATTGGCTCGCTATTCTCCTGTTACCAAGCAATTAGCATACGCTAACGCAGGTCACATTTATCCAATAGTTTGTTCCCAAAAAAATTCCCACTTAGATGAACCAAATTTTCTCAAAGTACGTGGAATTCCTTTGGGTATATTACCCAACTGGGAAGCAAATTTTGGTGAATTAATTCTTGCTCAGTCAGATACTTTACTACTTGCAAGCGATGGAATTACTGAAGCTCAAGTTTCAATTACAAGTAATTTGAGTAAAAAATTATCTAATGTGGAACCATCAACACGTTCCATGCTTAACCAAGAAGGACTTTGGCAATTATTGCTTGAACAAGACAAGCCACTTAGTTTGAACAAATTGCTCAACCGTATCCATCTTGATACCGAAGTCCAAGAAGATGACCAAACTATACTTTCACTGGAGATTTTATAAATTATGAAAAGCGAGCTTCACGTACCAAGTGACTTGAAGTTTTTAAATATTGTGGAAAGCTGGCTGCTTGGATGTCTACAAGCAGAATTAGGAGAATCGGTTGATTGGACTCGCCAATCAAATCGTTTACGCTTAGTTTTAGTCGAAGCTTATTCTAATGTAGTGCGTCACGCCCACAAAGAAAAACCATCTGCACCGATTTTGATTCGTTTAGAACTCAAAAAAAGAGATTTAGCTTTAGAAGTTTGGGACAAAGGTGAGGGTTATGATATGTCTACTTATTATCCTCCTAGTCCTATAGAAAAACAAGAAGGTGGTTATGGCTGGTTGATTATGAACCGTTTAATGGACAAAGTAGAGTATGAATTACAAGTTAATGGTGGTAATTGTCTCAAGTTAGAAGCTAGTTTAGCAGAAACAGTCGAACAAGTTCAAGAAAAAGTTCAAAATTAATTTAAATTAATTTAACTATTTATTTAACTATAGTTGTTGGCTCTCACTCCGTCAGATTCAAAAACTATTTTAGCAAAACAAAATCTGTCTCACAATCAGAAGTCTCAAAGGAGAGATGTCGGGCTTCGTAAAAGATTTACCTGGCGATTGAAACCGCTTCTACACAGTCAAAACCCACCTCCGTAGGTTTAAGCGTTAGTCCACCTCTGTGGACTTTGTTCGTGTAGTAGCGTTTTCAAGCGCCGAATACTTTTAAAACATCCGCTCAAAGTTATTAACAATACTTAATCAAGATAATAACTTTTGCAAAGTTTATTTGATTAATAGCTAGAACTTATTAAATAATGGGAAAGTGGTTCTACTCTTGATTAATGGCTTTAATCCGATAAATGAAAATATCGGAAATCAATTAATCGAGACGAGAAAGAGATACTCCGAAATATGCGCGATCGCAATTTATTCATATTTGATAAATTAATTTATCAATTTAGTTGATAAATTGATTTATAGATATATTAATAAATTTAGTTTTCGCCGTGTACCAAGTATCTTAAAGTCAAAATTATTTGGATACCTTAGTACTGTAATTATTAACGATGCCTATGCAAGCCTCGTTTTGTCTGTCACCGCGCTACCGCTTAGATGATGAGTTACCTTGGTTAGAAGGAATAGATCCAAGCCGCCATTATTGGATAAAGGTAAATAGCGATCATAATTTAACAGTGGCAATTCCCGGATTACTGACTTCTTCTATGGATGAAATGAAGCAGGCAATCAAAAAGTTTCGCTCACTTCAACCCGGAGAACAAATAAGTTTGGCAAGGGCTGCGAGTAGTTGTAAAATCTACTGTGTTAGCCTCAACTGTTACGCAATCGAAGCGGAAATAAATAATGCTTTAGTTTGGCATTTATTTGACCAAGAGACCTTAGATAGTCTATTAATGAGCGCTCATTCAGACTGGCAATGTGCGGCTGCTGATATTGAATTAGGGCGGAAGTTATTAATACGTTCCTTAGAACGAGCAACAGCAAACAAAAGCTAGTTATTAGTTATTTATTAATGGTTTTTGGCTGTTAATTTTTCAAACAAACTGTTTAATATCCTTAATATCCGCTAATTTTCAAGTTTTACCGCCGTAAGGAGAGTAATTCTTGGGGAGAAGCCAAAAGTTTGATTTTTACATCGGAAATTTGTAGATTTTCATTTAAAGCAAAGACCCAAGATACATTAACACTAAACCAAGGAGTTTCGACCTTACCTACAACTTGAATTTGGGTTTGGTTGTCTTCTGAAGTTTCGCTAGTACCTTCACGAGGATAAGCTTTAATATCAATTGCTTCCTTGTGCAAATAACTTAAAATTGCATCTTTTCCGGTAATCCCAGATTCCAAAGGGGGATGCATTACACCGTCTTCTGCAAACAACGAAGCGGTTTTTTCGTAATTACCTGCATTTAAACTTTCAAAATATTGCTGTATAGTTACTTCACTGATTTCTGTAATTTCGCTAGATTTCCATTGAATTGCAGTCATAAAATCACCTATATCAGTCACGAATAAAAATTATTCATTGAAATCAAATATAAAAGCTAGCTATTCACACACCCGCTTAAGAAATAATTTTATTATAAATTAAGTAGTCAAGTTTTGATTATTTACTTCTGAGTTATATAAGCATTCCCTACCCCTATCTAAACAAAATTATTGTAAGGTGGATAGTAATTTCCACCCCACAATCTACGGTTATATTACACTTACATCCAGTCTTTCTCGAAAGCGTCTTAATCAGCTAAAGTATCAACACCCATCTCAGTGACAATTTTACGAAGAACAGTAATTTGTTGACCAAAATCCAATTCTTTGAGGGCTTGTAAAACTTGGGAGCCATCACGAGACAATTGATAATTAGATGGCATTGCCACAACAAAGCCTTTAACCATCAACTCAGATAATTCATACCAGAAAGCTAACTTTGTATTAGCGCTCAGGATACCGTAAGAGCGTGCAACTTGGGTATTATTCTTTGCAGCTAAATCACGCATTACCTGTAGCTGTTCGTTGGCAGACATTTTGATGATTTGATTAAGCAAACCCTCAGCTAACTGTAAACGTGCTGCACCTGTTGCAGCAGGGGTGATAGAACGTCCCATTTCAGTATATGCAAACCAAAGCACCGCTAACTGATCATCCACCGAGAGGCTTTTGAAAACATTTACAGTGGAATTTACTGCATCAACTAACTGAATATCGTAGTTGAAAGCGTTAGAAAAACCATTCCGTATTGAATCTGTAGAGAAAGTCATAATAGCACCAACTTTTGTAAAATTCGTAGCCAAATATCTATTTTAGGAAGGTATGGTATGTATGTTGCTTTACCTTCCACTTGCTATTTTGCATAAAAAATTAACAAATTGCAAATAAAATTTACAAATGTCTTGATTAAGAAATATAATACAGGGGATCATAATGGTGGTATAAGTTAGGGGTGCGCTTTCCAGGCAAATATTAAAATAAGATAAATGAATCAATTGACCCCGATCAACAGCGTTCAAATCAAAGAAAAGGCGCTAGAGCTAGGGTTTCATAAAGTTGGAATAGCGGCTGCAACCGTTACAGATACTCAGGCAGAGAAATTACAAGCATGGTTAGCGCTTGGATACCATGCCGATATGGAATGGATGGGAAATCCAAATCGTCAAAATATAAAATTAGTTATGCCAGAAGTGCGATCGCTAATTTGTGTCGCTTTAAATTACTACACTCCACATCAAAGACCAGAAGGAACCGAATACGGAAAAATTTCTCGTTATGCATGGGGAAGAGATTATCACAAAGTGATGCAAAAAAAATTGAAAGCACTCTCAAATTGGTTGCAGTCATTAGGTGAAGGAATTGAAACCAGATACTATGTAGATACAGGACCAATCCAAGATAAAGTTTGGGCAGAAAAAGCGGGTATTGGCTGGATTGCCAAAAACGGCAATGTAATTAGCAGGGAATATGGTTCTTGGGTATTTTTAGGAGAAATTTTGACAAATCTGGAATTAACACCAGATACTCCCCATACCCAACATTGTGGAACCTGTACTCGATGTATTGAAAATTGTCCTACCGATGCAATTACACAGCCATTTGTAGTAGATGCCAATCGCTGTATTGCTTATCATACAATTGAAAACCGGGATGAAAAATTACCCGAAAATATTGCCGAAAATATGCAAGGCTGGGTTGCTGGTTGTGATATTTGTCAAGATGTATGTCCTTGGAATCAACGTTTTGCCACTACAACCGACGTAGAAGAATTTCAACCCTACCCTGGGAATATTGCTCCTAAGCTGATAGAATTAGCCACAATCACCAATGAAAAGTGGGACAAGCAATTTACGGCTTCAGCGTTACGGCGAATAAAGCCACAAATGTTACAACGAAATGCCCGTGCTAATCTTGAAGCATCCTGTCAACCCAGAGAATGACCCAGAAAGTAATTATTTTTGATTTTGATGGTACGATTGCCGATACAGTAGATGCCTTAGTAACTATTGCCAATGGTTTAGCTGTAGAGTTTAGTTACGCACAAATTACTTCAGAAGAACTTGTAATACTGAGAAATTTAACTTCTAGAGAAATTTTTAAGTATTCTGGGATTTCTTTATTCAAGATACCTTTTTTACTTAAAAAGGTTAAGAGACAGTTAAAAAACAAAATTCCCGAACTCAAACCAATTTCAGGAATACAATCCGCTTTGGTAGAACTCAAAGAGAACGGAAATAGGTTAGGGATTATAACATCTAATTCTAAAGACAACGTTAAAGAATTTCTCAAAATCAATAATATGGATAGTTTGTTCGAGTTTATCCATACCGGAGTGACAATTTTTGGTAAAACGACCATAATTAATAACGTCTTGAGGCAAAAACAGCTAAAAACTCAAGAAGTTATATATGTAGGAGATGAAACTAGAGATATAGAAGCTTCCAAAAAAGCCAATATTCGAGTAATCAGCGTAACTTGGGGTTTTAATTCAGAAGAAGCATTAGCAAAACAGAATCCAGATTTTTTAATTCATCATCCCCAAGAGTTAGTAGAAGTTATTCAGAATATTTGTTAGACAGTGGATGATGGATGGTGGATAGTGGTTAGTAGTTAGTGGGTAGTGGATAGTAGATAGTTGATAGTTGATGGATAGTGGATGGTGGTTAGTGGATGGTTGACAATTGATAGGAACAAGGAGAGATTGATACTTACACTCCTAACAACCAACAACCATCAACTATCAACCAACAACCAACAACTAACCATCAACTATCAACTATCAACCAACAACTAACCATTAACAACACTCAAATCATCTGGAGTTAAATTTGAGTGTATAACTTCGCCGTCACGAAACCAAACAATCCGTCTTGTTTGACTGGCAACTTCAGGTTCGTGAGTGACCATAATTACGGTGATTCCCGTACTATTAAGTTCGGTAAAAATATCTAATACTTCTTGAGTTGTGCGAGAATCAAGAGCGCCGGTTGGTTCATCAGCTAAGAGTACAACCGGACGATTAACTATAGCACGGGCGATCGCCACACGTTGCTGTTGTCCCCCCGATAGTTGATTGGGTTTGTTATTCAAGCGATTTTCTAAACCAACTCGTTTTAACGCTTCAATTCCTCTATCTCGTCTTTCAGAATTAGCTACATTCGCATAAAGCATCGGTAGCATGACATTTTCTAATGCGGTGAGTTGCTGTAATAAATGGAATTGTTGAAAGACAAAACCTAACTTTTTATTGCGAATATGTGCCAATTGGGTATCATCCATTTGCGCTACATCTACGTTATCTAAATAATAATTTCCAGATGTGGGACGGTCTAAACAACCTATAATATTCATTGCTGTAGATTTACCAGAACCACTTGGTCCCATAATCGAACAATATTCGCCTTCTTTTATAGTTAAATTGACATTCCACAGCGCTTTGACTTCGGTTTCCCCGCTACCATAAATTTTAAAAATATTTTCTAAGCGAATTATATTAACCATTTCAATTTTAGATTTTGGATTTTAGATTTTGGATTGAGGAAGCAAAACTGGAATTTCACCTTAAACCTTTGACCTTAAACCTTTGACCTTAAACCTTTGACCTTTTCAAGCGCTTCTCAAAGCAACAATTGGATCGAGTTTGGCTGCACGACGTGCGGGAACTACCCCGAAAAATAAACCGATCGCCCCAGAAACCCCAACAGCAGAAAGCACAGCCACAGTTGAGATTCCGGCTTCTAAGGGGGTAACAGCTGCTACTAAAAAAATGCCACTAACACCAACGAAAGTACCAATTAAGCCACCAGCCGCCGAAACAATTACCGCTTCAATCATGAACTGTAATAAAATATCTTGTTGAGTCGCACCAATTGCTTTTCGCAGTCCGATTTCTTGAGTACGTTCGGTGACAGAAACTAGCATAATATTCATGATACCAATGCCACCGACAAACAAAGAAATACCTGCAATTGCACTTAGCATAATTGTTAATGCACCAGTGATTTGTCCGACTGTTTGTTGGGCATCTTTTTGAGAGCGCACAGTAAAATCATCTTCACCAGTGATTTTGTGTCGCAAACGCAATAAATTTTTCATTTGAAACTCCGCTGCGTCTACACTATCGTTATTAATTGCAGAGACTACAAGGTAATCTAAGGCAATACCGTAGGGAGAATTTTTTCCTACAAGTCGGTTAGCTGAAGTTGTTACGGGTATCAAGATGGCTTCGTCATAATTCGCACCCCCCAATCCCGAACCTTTTCCTTCCAATGTTCCAATAATTTGAAAGCTGGTATTTTTAATTCGCAATTGTTTTCCTAAGGGATTAGCACTACCGAAAAGTTTTTCTGTTAAATCAGCACCCAACACAGCTACTTGATTGCTGCGTTTCATGTCTATTTCATTAAAAAAGCGTCCTTTGGCAAGTTGAAAATCTCGTACTAGGGGGAAACCCGGAGTAGTGCCAATTATATTTACATCGGTATTTCTATTGCCATAAGTCACTACATATCTACGATTCAACTCCGGTGCAACTCCCGCAATTGTTGGAACTTGAGTTGCAATAGCTTGAGCATCTTCCAACACCAAGGTTTTAGGAATCTCAAAGGTAATCCGTTGAGTTTCTTGATTCCCTGGAATTACAAATAATACATTCGGACCGAGAGATTCTAGCTGTTTATTAACAAATTTTTGTCCCCCTTCACCAATCCCAATCATGGCAATTACCGAAGCATTACCAATCACAATACCTAACATTGTAAGAGCGCTACGTAGTTTATTTGATAGCAGAGTTTTACCTGCCATTTTTACGCTTTCTGCAAAGTTCATCTGTTAAGGTTAAAGGTTAAAGGTCAAAAGTTAAAGGTTAAAGGTTAGAAATTCCTAACTCCTAACTCTTAACTTATTACTCACTCTGTTCTTGTAGCTTTTTCTGGATTTTGTAGTCATTGGGAGGGCTGGTAAAAATGCGATCGCCAATCTGCAATCCTTCTAATACCTGAGTTTCATTTCCGACTTGGGAGCCGATTGTGACTTTACGAAACTGTACTTTGTTGTTTTTATCGGGTGCTAAAACGCCTGTTTCACCTTTTTCTGTGACGATAGTAACCGTTGGTACCCACAAAGCGTTGACTTCATCGCCTAAAAATGTCAAGTTTACGTTTAAACCGGAAAGTAGTTTGTCTTTTCCTGTGTTAATTGCAACTCGTACTTGGAATAATGTTACACCTTGTTCGCTGACTGCTTCCGGAGCAATTAAACGTACCTCTCCTTTGAAAACTTGGTCGGGATAAGCGTCGGCAACAATGTCTACTTGTTGCCCCACTTGGATTTTACCGATGTCGGCTTCGGGGACATTTGCTAATACTTCTAATCCCCGCGCTAAGGCAACTACGGAACTTGATGTAGCTGATGCGCTGGTAGAGGCAGAAGTTGTAGGAGTAACAAATGCTCCTATATTGGCAAATTTTTGCGTAATAATACCTGAGAAAGGAGCGCGAATAATTGTATTGTCTAAATTTACTTGCTCGGTTTGAAGTTGTGCTTGTGCGGCGCTAACACCTGCTGCGGCTTGAGCAATTTCTTCTGGGCGGGAGCCACTTTCTAATAATTGTAATTGAGCATTTGCTTCTTCTACTGCTGCTTGGAGTCGGGTGATTTCTTCAGCACGACTTCCGCTTTGCAGTAAAGCTAATCTTTTTTGTGCTTCGAGTAAGTTTGCTTGAGCGGTTTTATCTTCGGTGACAAATTGGTCTAAATCGTCTTTTTTGACTGCTCCTTGATTGTACAAACTGCGGTAACGTCTGACTCGTTCGTTAGTTAAATCGACTCTCGCAATTGCTGCATCTACCTGTGCTTGTGAAGCCGCAATTTCTTGAGGACGATTTCCCGAAGTTGCTGCGGCTAATTGGGCTTGAGCTTGTGCTAAACGGGCTTTAGCTTGACTAATTTCTTGGGGACGAGAACCAGCTTTAGCTTGGTCTAATTTTGCTTGAGCTTGTGTTAAGTTAGCGCGAGCTTGTAGAATTCTTGCCTGAATATCTGCACTATCCATTGTCGCGAGAATTTGCCCCATTTTTACGCTATCGCCTTGTTCTACATACAATTGGGTTACTGTGCCGGGATTTTTTGGGCTAATGTTGACGTTTTGAACTGGCACAATTTTGCCGCTAGCATTCAGAAGTAGAGTAATATTTTTTTCTTCGACTAAGGTAGTAAGTTGTGTGATGTCTTGTTTGTTTTTTGTGCGATCAATAAAAATATAGGTAGTAGTTGCGCCCACAACTACAATCCCCGCTGCGAACATAGCAACAAGCCAGCGAGGTAATCCTTTCACTTTGCCGATTACGGGAATTTCTATGGGTGTAGCCATAACAGCAGCGACAATAATTGTGTCATAGATTGGGTAAGGTAGAGTCGAACGGGCAATAGGGAACCGATAGCAGAAAGCATCTTAGGGTTAAAATGTTTTGTTTAAAGGGTGTATACCAATATCCAATAATCTACCTTCGCGCCAGGGGTTTTATACCAAATTAAAAAGTTAAAAATCAGTTCTCTTGTATTTGTTTAACTTTTTTTATAGTAGCCTTTTGATCTTGAATATGACTTTACCTTTTGGGGTGACTTTAGTCATGATTGATTAGTTTTATTGTATAAGTAACCAAAATGTGGGATGTGAAACAAATGACTCCTCTAGAAAGACAAATCAGTGAAAGATTTAGCTGTCATCAACAGCCCAGATGGTTTAAGCTATCTGAAAGATTCCTTAATTTGTGCCAAAAAGGCGGTAATGTGCCTAAACGAGTTGGATTAATTTCTGTTCTATTTTTCTGTAGCTTTTTGAGCGTGTCTCCTCAAAGAGTTAACGCTCAAGCATTATTACCTCATACCGTGCAACTCGATGCCGCAAAGTTAGAACAACAAGGTTTGATTTTAGCGCAGGAAGCCGCACAGCTTGCACAATTTCAGCAGTTCGACTTGGCAATGCCCCGCGCCAGGCTGGCAACTCAACTTGCTCCCAACAATGACAAAGTATGGTTTCTTTTGGGGGGATTATATTTACAATCCAAAGAGCTTGATCAAGCCATTACTTCTTTACAAAAAGCACAAAGTCTTAATCCTAAAAATGCCGAGACTTATTTTGCTTTAGGTTCTGCTTATTTTCAACAGGAAAAATATCAATCAGCAGTCGTTCAATATCAAGCAGGCTTAAAAATAAAACCTAATGATCCAGAAGGGTTGTTTGATTTAGGCAATGCTTACTATATGCTAGGTCAATTACCTCAAGCGATTGTAGAGTACAAAAAATCTATTGCTAACAAGCAAGATTTTTGGCCTGCAACTAACAATATTGGATTAATTTTTTACGAACAAGGGGATATCAACGGTGCGATAAATCAATGGCAGCAAGCCATTACTAAAGCCAACAGTGCCAAACAACCAGCCGCCGAGCCTCAACTAGCATTAGCTGTTGCCTTATATACTAGAGGCGACAAAAATGATCGTCAAAGGGGTTTAGCAATGGGAGAAGCTGCACTCAAACTCGATGAACGCTATGCTAATTTAGATTTCCTCAAGGAAAATCTTTGGGGCAATCGTTTACTATCAGATACGAAAAAATTCCTAGAATTACCTACCATTCAAGCTGCATTGAACGGACAACCCCTATCCCAACCTGCCGGACAATAGTTTTTTATTTGGATAATATTAATTGCGAGCAAGGTATTCTTTTTATCTTTAACGGGCTGGCTTGCGATTAATCTTTCTCCAGACTATTGCTTAAAAGTACATATAATAGTACACCTATATTATCAATGGAAGCAGTAGCCCAGCTGAATTGATGGGCGACTGTTTCCTTGTAGGGTTGTTTTTAAGAAACGTTATTGTCTTTGGGTAGGAGGGCGATGATTTGGTCAACAAACTGTTGGTGATCCACCACAGGTTTGGAAATATAACCATCAGCGCCACTTTGCCGCAAAAAGCTTTCGCGATCGCCTTCCATCGCATGGGCTGTGACTAAAATTATTGGTAATGTTGCTGTTTGGGGATCAGACTTGAGCATTTGTGTAATTTTGATACCATCAACAGATTTACCTTCGTAAACGCTTCTAGAGAGAGAAACATCCATTAAAATAATGTCTGCTTCTTTGGCTTGAGCAATTTTGATCACTTCGTCTACATTTTCAGTGTGTTTAACATCTAAACCTCCGCGTTTGGTTAAAATCTTGGAAAACACACGAGCATTAACAAGATCGTCTTCGACAATCAAAACAGTTTTCATGAGGATTGATCGCACTTTTAATATGTGAAGGGGATAGACGATTGAAGATAGCACAATTTACGCCGTGTCTACCTTCAAAAAATCAAATTGTATCCTTGTCAACAAGGATAATACTAGCGAAGCAGCAAGACATAAATATCAAAATTTTATGACCAAGAGCATTTCATCCGTTATAAGTAAGATTACTGCTCTGCGACGTTACGGCAATATTTGTATAGTTCAAGTTCAGGGAAAAAACTCATGGCAAAACAGTTAAACCTTCTCTCTACGGGACAGGTAATCACCACAGCCTTGCATACGGAAATGCAAAGGTCTTATCTCGAATATGCCATGAGTGTAATTGTGGGGCGGGCGCTACCGGATGTACGCGATGGCTTAAAGCCGGTGCATCGCCGGATTTTGTACGCTATGCACGAACTCGGTTTAACTCCTGATCGACCTTACCGAAAATGCGCTCGTGTCGTTGGGGACGTGCTGGGTAAGTATCACCCCCACGGAGATCAATCGGTTTATGATGCTTTAGTACGTTTGGTACAGTCGTTTTCTTGCCGCTATCCTTTGTTGGGGGGACACGGTAACTTTGGTAGTGTAGATAACGACCCACCAGCAGCAATGCGTTATACGGAAACACGTCTAGCACCGATTAGCCATGAAGGAATGCTTGCTGAAATCGGCGAAGAAACGGTAGATTTTATTGGTAATTTTGATAATTCTCAGCAAGAACCAACAGTTTTACCCGCACAGTTACCGTTTTTATTACTCAATGGTTGTGCTGGAATTGCTGTGGGAATGGCTACCAATATTCCCCCGCATAATTTAGGGGAAGTGGTAGATGGGTTGATTGCTTTGATTGATAACCCTGAACTTTCTGACGAAAAGTTATTTAAAATTATACCAGGTCCCGATTTTCCTACTGGTGGTGAAATTGTCGGCAAAGATGGTATTCACGAAGCATACACCACTGGTAAAGGTGGTATTTTACTGCGGGGGGTTGCGAGGATTGAAGAAGTTCCCACAGGACGAGGAAACAAACGACGCACCGCCATTGTAGTCACAGAATTGCCTTATCAAGTGAATAAGGCTGGTTGGATTGAAAAAGTCGCTGATTTAGTTAATCAAGGGAGATTAAGCGGAATTAGTGATATCCGCGATGAAAGCGATCGCGATGGGATGCGGGTAGTAATTGAGTTAAAGCGTGATGCGGTTCCAGAAGAACTGCTGTACCATTTGTTTCATCAGACGGCGCTGCAAACTAATTTTGGGGCTATTCTTTTAGGGATAGTTGACGGACAACCGCGTCAATTGAGTTTGCGTCAACTGCTGCAAGAGTTTTTGGATTTTCGCGAGCAAACTCTCAATCGTCGCTACTCTTATGAATTAGGTAAAGCAGAAAGTCGGCTGCATATCGTATCCGGTTTGCTTGCAGCACTTTCTCAAGTCGATCAAGTAATCGAGATTTTACGACAAGCTGCCGATGGTTCCACAGCTAAAATTAATCTTGTCAGTAGGTTGGGGTTAAGCGAAGTACAGGCAGATGAAATTTTAGCGATGCCAATGCGACGACTCACTGGTATGGAGCGACAAAAATTACAGCAAGAGTTTGAGGAACTTGAAAAGAGAATTAATACGTTACAGAACTTACTCAATGATAGAAAAGAATTACTTAAAAGTTTAAAAAAAGATTTGCGGAGTTTAAAACGCTCTTATAACGATGAGCGACGCAGTAAGTTTGTAGAAAAACCCGATAATAAAGCATTTTCCAAACATAAAAATCAAACTAACGAAAAAGACCAAAGTACTAAATCTAAAAGTCAGAGTCCACCAATACAGGTACCTGTTGAAGATGTCGTTTTAGAATTTTCTCAACGCGGCTACGTGCGACGAACTAGTTCATCTTCAAAAAGATCGAAAACTGAGAACGGAATTCCAGATTATGATTTTATTATTCAATCTTTGGAAACTAATACTCAGAAAGACCTATTAGTTGTAACTAGCAGCGGGAAAATGTACCCATTACAAGTAGGAGACATTCCTCCTACAACTGGTCGTGGAGCGCGGGGAACACCACTGATAACTTTGCTTACATCCACCGCTCAGAGCCAAGCTGAATCTATTGTCGGTCGTCTTGTAATTCCAGAAAATTCAACCAATACAGATGTAATTCTTTTGACGAAACAAGGACGTATCAAGCGTTTATCTATCGAAGAATTGACTAATGTCAGTCGTCGTGGAGTGAGTATTTTAAAACTTAAAGATGATGACGAATTGTTATTAACTCAGTTTGTGAGCAAGGGTGAACGTTTAGTTTTAGCTAGTTCTGGTGGGAGAATATTGCATTTTGAAGTCAATGATGCACAGCTTCCTTGTATGGGACGTACTGCTGTTGGATTACAAGCCCTGCGTGTAGGTAAACAACATCAAATGGTTGGCTGTGTCAGTTTGAGTGCCAATTATAATTTATTGCTAGTTACTCAAGAAGGATATGCCAGACAACTTAATGCAAGTAAATTGAAATTAGCCAATCGCGGTGATTTAGGCGCTCAAGTAGTTAAATTTGCTGTTCCAACTGACAATCTTGCGGGTATTGCTTTAGTCAAGCCGGAAACTGAAATTGCTCTCGTCACCAGCAATCAACGAGTAATACGTCTGGATGGAGAAAGTGTACCTGTACTGAATAAAAATGAGCCGGGTGAAAAGGTTGTAGAACTCAACCGCGATGAAACAATTGTCAATGTCAACGAAGTGGCAATTGAAAATAATTCCTAGTGGTTTGCCACAGAATGCTGGATGACAATTAGGAATCTAGAAGCCACCAGCGAGCTAGAGGTTAGTTTTTCCCAAAATTGTCTAGAGACGTTATGTATAAAGTCTCTACAGCATGTCGGTAGATGAACAAACCCCTCATAACTTATGTGGTGAAATACTTGTACGACAAAATCAGAAGTCGGGCTTTAAGGATGATTGTCTTTAACAGTGAGATATTTGAGCAAAAAACCCGACTTCTTAACCCCACTACAAAAGCTGATTTGTATATCATCAAACATTCTTTACGTCTAGTCTTTATAACAATTTTGTCAAAAAAAGTTGCAAATATTAAAATATCTGCTATATTTAAGTTACGAAAGGTTACAAAACATTAGGAACTCATCTGGGAGTAGTAATTATGGCAAACTCAACTAATGCACCTGTTGCAACAACTGAAGATCGTAATGCTTGGCGTTGGGGTTTTACTCCTCAAGCAGAAATTTGGAATGGTCGTTTAGCGATGATTGGCTTTGTCGCTGCTGCTTTAATTGAACTTTTTTCCGGTAAAGGCTTTTTGCATTTCTGGGGTATTCTGTAAATTTTAAGACTCAGGTTATCGAAATTTTAAATTTAATCTATTGAAAAATAAAGACCTGGGAAACAGTTAGTAATCCCAGGTCTTTTTGTAGTAGTTTGTCATCAGTTACTAATGACAAACTACTTAATGCAAATAATTAATTAGCGAATATATTCTTTCAGAACGCTATTACGATTGGGGTGACGCAACTTACGAAGTGCTTTTGCCTCAATTTGACGAATACGTTCGCGAGTCACATTAAAAATTTGTCCAATTTCTTCCAGAGTTTTCATCCGACCATCATCTAAACCATAGCGTAGTCTGAGAACATCGCGTTCGCGAGGGCTGAGACTATCTAAAACTTTTTCGAGGTCTTCACGTAGTAAACTCTTAGAAACTTGGTCTTCTGGTGTTTCACCATCTGACTCAATAAAATCACCCAAACGGGAATCTTCTTCTTTACCGATGGGAGTTTCCAAGGATATTGGTAGCTGAGCAGATTTAGCGATAAATCTCAGCTTTTCAATAGTCATCTCCATACGAGTAGCTATTTCTTCCTCGGTGGGTTTGCGTCCCATTTCTTGAGAAAGTAGCTTAGTAGTTTTCTTAATGCGAGAGATGGTTTCATACAGGTGAACTGGTAGACGAATCGTCCGAGATTGATCGGCGATCGCCCGAGTAATCGCCTGACGAATCCACCATGTAGCATAGGTAGAAAACTTATAGCCTTTTTCGTGGTCGAACTTTTCAGCCGCACGAATCAAACCGAGACTGCCTTCTTGAATCAAATCTTGGAAAGATAATCCACGATTCATGTATTTCTTCGCAATCGAAACTACAAGGCGCAAGTTGGATTGAACCATTTTATCTTTTGCCCTACGTCCGATATGAAGGCGATAACGGAATTGTGGCAAAGGCAATTGTACGGCTTGAGCCCACTCACTATGTTGAGGTTCGCGTTCTAGCTGTTGTAAGAGTTTGTCGTATACCTTTTCTAATTCGAGCAAATCGGCAATTTTACGTGCCAATTCAATTTCTTCATCTGCTCGTAGAAGGCGAATTCTACCGATTTCCTGTAAGTACAGGCGAATAGAATCTTCCGTGTAGTGCTTTTTCTTCGCTTGCGTCCGACGACGACCTTTAGCGACTTTACCAGCTTTTGCTGGGTCAGCAGACTGAGTTTCGCTAAATTCTTCCTCTAATTCGCCTTCGTTGATCAGTAAATCTTCTTCTTCTTCTTCTTCTTCTTCGATTAAGAGTTCTAACTCCATCTCGGGCTGATTTATCACTCCTAGGTCAGGTTGATAAATATTTTCGAGTACGTTGTTAGCCTGGTTCATGCCGCGTTCCTCATGCTCCTTGCAGAATCAATTACTCCGGGTGGTGTCTTCCGTACTGAAAGCTGTTTTTTATCCAGCTTAAACGTTTGCAATAAATCAAAGGGCGATCGCCCACTCTTCAACAAAGATCAAAATTTTTGGCATTGTTCGCAGTTTCCTGTTTAAACTAATGCCCCCAGTCATAACAATTAGACATCTAGACAGCAAGCTATTTATCCTTTTACGGGAAAAAACTGTCTTGCTTAAATCAAGTCCTTTTGATTTGATGTGGGTCACTTCTGAGATTGTGAAAAGTAAACACCATGATTAATGTCGTTACTTTAAACTTTCGATTCCTATGAAAGAAAAATTCAACTTTCCGGCGATCAATCAACTAGTACATACAAAGTAATATGTCTTGAGTAAGATTTTTCAGAAAGACTGTTCCGATTGTAGCCTGTTTCACAGAAATTGTACTATGGCTGACTGTGGTGTTCATAAAGTAATAAACTGATTCATTGTCTGTTTTAGCAAAAACACATTGAAGACTGTAGCCTTGTTGTGTATTTTTTTCCCAAACTTTTGCAATTCCACGAATCTTTAATGAAGTCAAAAGAACTCATATACACCAGCTACACACCTGTATCTATTTGATTGAAGATGTTACGCACAAGCTAATTCACCTGCAATTACCCTTTATTTTATAATTCCGGTCGCATTTTGATGATTAGAATGATACGCAATTGGTTGGGATTTACTCTTCACCGACAAACAATTTTGACAAAGATGACATTTAACTGATGTAACGAGCGGAAAAACATCCTCTTGCTAAAGGACGAAATATTTATTACAAATACTTTGTTACCTTGATCTCGAAACAGCTTTGGGCAAGACAAAATCTTACTTAACGAAAATTTTACCTTTGAGTGGACATTGTTTTAGCTGAAATTACAGATAAATTACAATCAGTTGATTAAACCAATTCATTTATAATTACACCTTAGCGCAGCATTTAAATTTCAGCCTTAAGAAACTTGACAAATTTACGAGGTTGATACATACATATTCTAATCAATCACAATTCAAGTTTGACTTTCAAATTTATCGAAATTAAATAAATCAACACCCTTGTTGCATAGAATAAATGCAAAATTTGTAACTCAGCAACTCGTAATAGATTGCAGTATACTTTACAATTTGGTTTTAATCATTCCCTAAGAACAATATTTTACTTCTACAGGAATTTTAACTCAGTAACATATACTCAAAATCTAGGGATTAGCCAGACAGTTAAAAAAACTATAAAGGCGCTGTGCTGGATATTCTGTTCATCTTTTACTTTATGCCTTCCGGAAGATTGACAAATTTACAAAAAAGGCAGGAGGCAGAGGGCAGATGGCAGAAGGTAAAAAGTATAAATAAAAAATGCGCGTTCTGAGTTTAAAACTCAGTAAAATCAAGTAATTATACTAAGGCTGCTTGCTGAGAGGTATAAGATGCTAAAGCGAAGAATCTCCGAGATACTTCGCTGCACTATGTTACGCTCAGCATGACATAAGTTCATATTTTACCCGTTTGCAGTATAATATTAGTTATTTTCCGTAAGGTAAGAAGTTGTTTTTGCGTTGTTGAATTTTTGCGGACATCAAAAAAGCAATCGGTAATTGAAAGCTGCTTACCGATCGCGAATAATAAATAATTTGGAATTTAAAACGAACCAGATATTAGATATCCAAATCTACCAGATCTAGTTTGGAACTGTGAGTTTCGATAAATTCGCGACGAGGTGCAACGCGATCGCCCATTAAAATTGTGAAAATTCGGTCGGCTTCGGCTGCATCTTCAATTTCTACTCTTTTTAAAGTTCGGGTTTCAGGATTCATAGTAGTATCCCAAAGTTGAGTTGCCATCATTTCACCCAAACCTTTAAATCTTTGGACGGTATAGTTAGCGTTTTGAGGAAACTCATTGGTAACTAGATTTTGCAATTCGCGATCGCTATAGCAATAGTAGTGATTGCGTCCCCGTTCTACTTTGTATAATGGCGGACAAGCGATGTAAATGAAACCTTCTTGAACTAAAGCTTTTTGATATCTATAGAAGAAAGTCAATAACAAAGTCCGGATGTGCGCTCCATCAACGTCAGCATCAGTCATGATGATAATGCGGTGATATCGCAGCTGTGTTGAATCAAATTCTTCACCTTTAACACCTAAACCGAGAGCGGTGATTAGAGATTGAATTTCATTATTTTTGTAGATTTTGCTGTCATCGGTTTTCTCAATGTTAAGAATTTTACCGCGTAAAGGAAGAATTGCTTGGAAACGTCTGTCGCGCCCTTGTTTGGCACTGTTATGTACAAATACGCCGCTTGCTAAAGCAAAGTTGTGAGTATGAGGAACTTCGATATCGTAAACGTCTACACGTTCTTTTAAACGTTCAATCTTGACTATGCGATGATTATAGTTAGCAACAGCTTCACAAGCTTTGTTAGTATCGCTTTCAAAGTAGCGTTGACAGAAGCTGTCAAAACGCAACAAAGACTTATCTTTTGTTTTCAAGCAAAATTCTTGATAAGCATTTAAGTCAAGAGTACCTTGTTCAACTTCGATTTGCTTGAGAGCCGCAATTGTTTTACGATAGTAGGTCTGGTTGAGTGCTGCTAGACGCTTAGTGCGAAATTCAGGTGTCCATTGTTCTTGGGTTTTTTGTCGTCGCCATTTTAACAATGTTTGATTATCCCATTGTTCTTTGGCAATTTGGGAGCTTCTAAGACGCGCTTGAGGATTATTAGCAAAATAACTAGTAACTCTTTGGGATTGAGTTAAACAATTTGCTTGATCGCTCCAATATTCTTGCTGCGCTTTGTTGAGTTGTTCGCGATTGGAAATGCGATAATTTTCGTTACTCTCGTAAAAATCATGCCACTTATTTACCATATAAGCTTTATAACTTTCCGAATTCCATTGCGCCTTCGCTTGTTGTGAAAGAATTTGCCGAGTTTGAGGTTGCTGCATCCGTTCACTCATCTTGGCACGAAATTCTTTAGTTTGACGAATTGCGCGGCATTTATCAATCGTATCTTGACGATGTAATGTTTTTTGGATGTGAGAACGGTGTAACGCTAAATGTTCTTGAGCGCTCAAGCGCTGAATGTTTGTAGGATTATTATTTAACTTGTTGAAATCGATATGGTGACAATGTTCGCCATGTGCAAATTGATAAACATCATTCCAACGATTATGCCAATCGGCTAAAACATGAGTAAATAGCCAAGAATCCGAACGAGGATTCCAAACCATCTCGTAACCATCAATGGTAATTCTTGGTTCGCTTGAATCAGAAAATTTACGGTATAGCGGCATTAGAGAATCATCAGATGTTAATGATGCGGCTTGTTTATAAGTGCGATCGCGCAACATAAAACGATGATCCGGGGTGCAAATAATTGTTTCCCCATTATCTAAAGTTACTTTGATAACTTGAGCATTTGCCTTGGTTATCCGGGGGTTGATAATACGTTCGATGCCAACAGTGCCATCATCACGAATCGTATAGCAGAAATGCTCTTTACCTATGGTTTGTTCGGCAACAATATCTTTAAAAGAAAGCGAACGTCCGTCAGCTAATGCTACAAGGGTATCGCCATCAAAACACCCACCCGCAGAATCCCCTTCCACAAGATAAATTTCTGATTCAGCCGGATCACGAGTAGAACAATCTGCTAACTTACCAGGTAATGGTGAAGACTCTAGCACCGATTTTCGCCGTACCAATTCCCGTGCATGACGAGCGGCTTCTGCGGCTTTAAATGCCTGAATTGCTTTCTCTAGAATGGTATCGACAACTTGGGGATGAAATTCTAAATACTCGTTGAGAGCTTCTCCCACAAAAGAATCAACGATTCCTCGAACTTCGGTGTTACCCAATTTTGTCTTAGTTTGTCCTTCAAATTCCGGTTCGGGTACTTTGACTGAAATTACTGCCGTCAAACCTTCTCTGACGTGTTCACCGCTCAGGTTCGATTCGTTCTCTTTAATTTTGTTACGTTTGCGAGCAACGCTATTCAAAGTCCGAGTCAGAACTGCCTTTAAACCTTCCAGGTGCGTACCACCATCAACGGTACGGATATTGTTGGCAAAACCCAGCAAACTATCCGAATAAGCGTCAACACACCACTGCAAGGCTACTTCTACCTGTACATTATTGCGCTCGCCTTGGACATAAATTATTTCTTCATGCAGCGACTGCTTGTCGGCATTCATATAAGCTACATATTCTTTAATTCCGCCCTTATATTCATAAACTTCCACATGGGGTTCACCGTTTTTCAACAATTCTAAACGGTTATCTGTAAACGTAATTCTGACACCCGCATTCAAATAACCTAACTCTCGCAAACGACTAGCTAGAGTATCGTAATCAAATTCGGTAACGGTAGTAAAAATTTGCTCATCTGGCTTGAAGCTAACGCGGGTTCCGGTGCGATTTTCTTTACTCGGAGCAGCTTTTAATTCTGTTACCGCAGCACCGCGCTCGTAGCGTTGAGTATAAATTTGATTGTTCCGCCAAATGGTAACTTCTAGCCATTCTGACAGGGCATTTACTACAGAAACACCTACACCGTGCAATCCTCCAGAAACTTTGTACCCACCGCTACCAAATTTTCCTCCCGCGTGTAGCACAGTCAATACAGTTTCTAACGCCGATTTTCCGGTTTTGGAATGTACATCGGTAGGAATACCCCGACCGTCATCTGTTACAGTACAAGAACCGTCAGCGTTGAGTTCCACCTCTATATGGGTGCAGTAACCCGCCAAAGCTTCATCAACAGAATTATCTACTACCTCGTAAACTAAGTGGTGCAGTCCTCTCGGACCAGTAGTACCGATGTACATTCCCGGTCGTTTACGAACGGGTTCGAGACCTTCGAGAACTTGAATCTGCTCGGCATTGTAACTGCTCGTCATGAAAATCTCCTGATTCTTGGGGCTGAAGTCGCCTAAAAAAGCATAAAATTCAAAAACACTCCCAGATTCTAGCACAAAAGCCTTGCGGGCGACCCTAGAGCTATTAGAAGTGGAATTTATTATAGGGGTTATACCTGTTATTTATAACAGCTTTGTTGGCAAATATTACTCTTTTGATTTCCCCTTCAGTAGGTTGTATGAGTGTAGATCAAGGTTTTAACTGTGGAAAAAAGCGATTACGAGAAACTAAAAGTTAAAGGTTAAAAATTATTTCTTTTTAGTTTTGACCAAACGATTTTAAGTTCAAAAGATTAATTTACGGTAAAATCAGTCATTCGTTTGAGAAAGTTTAACATCCAGTGTTAGCAGTTGGCTCATATTAAATTACAGATCAACCGATGACAAAGTTAATTGTAATTTGCGGTGCGACAGCAACAGGTAAGTCTGGGTTAGCTTTGGCTTTAGCTCAGGGTTGTGGTTCCATAATTATTAGTGCTGATTCTCGGCAAGTTTATCGAGAATTTAATATCGGTACGGCTAAACCAACAATTGCCGAACAAAAATTAGTACCCCATTATTTAATTGATATATGCAACCCAAGTGAGACAATGACAGTTGCTGACTATCAACAACAAGTACAAGAGATTTTAGGTCAAAGGTTAGAGGTTAAAGGTCAAAGGTTAGAGGTTAAAGGTCAAAGGTTAGAGGTTAAAGGTCAAAGGTTAGAGGTTAAAGGTCAAAGGTTAGAGGTTAAAGGTCAAAGGTTAGAGGTTAAATTTCAAAGGTTAGAGGTTAAAGTTCAAAGGTTAGAAGATGTTCTCCTTGTCTCCCCATCCCCCCATCCCCCCATCTTCCTAGTTGGTGGTACTGGATTGTATATTAAATCAATCGTGCGGGGAATGAAAATTCCCAAAGTTGCACCCCATATGGAATTGCGATCGCAACTTGAATCCATCGGTCAAATCCAACTCTACGCTATGTTACAACAAGTTGACTCTGTTGCCGCACAAAAAATTCACCCTCACGATGCGGTACGGACTTTAAGGGCTTTAGAAGTATTCTATATTACTGGTAAGCCAATTTCTGATTTACAGGGAGAAAATCCACCAGATTATCCAATTCTACAAATTGGTTTGGATTGTGATGTTAAGCATCTGACAAATCGAATTGCACGGCGAACGGAAAATATGCTAAAAGATGGTTTGATTGAGGAAGTAGAATATCTTTGTCAAAAGTATGGGAAAGATTTCCCTTTACTCAATACTTTGGGATATCAAGAAATTAAGCAGTATTTAAATGGAGATATTTCTTTGGATGAAGCTAAGGAATTAACTGTTTTACATACACGTCAATTTGCTAAGCGTCAGCGTACTTGGTTTAGAAAAGACTCTTCAATTGAATGGTTTGATAGTGAATCTCCGGATTTATTAGAACAAGTTTGGTCGAAAATTCAAGAGTTTATCGAAGATAAAAATCAAGCATAATACAAGATTAAAACCTAATTGTATGCATTATAATTAGTTGATTAATTATTACTATATAAAATCTGACTATGAACAATACAACTCAGAATATATTCTTGTTAATTTCTGTTAGTTTTAATATTTTATTTGTTTTATTTACTATTTTTTTGATTATCCGAAAAGGGGGAGTATTTTATATCAAAAGTAAAATTTATGATTTGAAAAATAAATCAGTAAATAAAGTTTGGAATATAAGTGATTATTACAAACATAAAAAGAGTCAATTTGAAATACTACCTAAATCCAGTGATTCTATTATATTTTTAGGAGATAGTTTAACTGATGAAGGTGAATGGTTGGAGTTATTAGGTAATCCTCATATTAAAAATCGAGGAATTTCTGGTGATACTACAGGTAGAATATTAAATCGTCTAGATACAATTATTCAGATAAAGCCAAAACAAATTTTCTTGATGGTAGGTATTAATGATTTTGTTAATGAAAAGAAATCGATTGAAGAACTATTGAAAGGATATCAAGAAATTTTGCATGAATTACAAACTCATACTCCAGATACACAAGTATTTATTCAAAGTGTTTTACCAGTAAATAATGATATAACTTTATTTTGGCAAAATAACGATATTGTAGTTAAATTCAATTTGCAATTACAAGAATTAGCAAAAGAATTTCATTACCAATATATAGATATATTTTCAAGTTTAGTAGATTCCAAAAATCAATTAGATGATAAATATACTACAGATGGAGTACATTTAAATGGTAAAGCTTATTTAGTTTGGAAGGAAGCTATTAAAAAGTATGTTGCAGTGTAATTTATTTATTTGTTTTATTTTTTAATATGTATCATAAATAATCAACAATATATTATAAATTATCAGGATTAATACCCATTTCCCGCAATTTTGCTGCTAAAAATTCTGCACGAGAAAGTGCTTGTTCTTTTTGTTGTTCAGCGGTTTGAGCGCGTTGTTCGGCAATTTGAGCGCGTTCGTCTCCTGTTGGTAAAATCGTACCATCTTGGTAGCACCAACGCAGCCAACTATCTTGTCTGGCTTCAAATTCTCCTTCCCACAAAGTTAAACCCAATCCGACTTGTTCTAACCATGTTTCGTTCGTTTCTTGATAGCGTCTTCCCACAAGTTGATATATGTGAAGCTGTTTTTCTCCTAATTGCTGACTTGGGTCATATACTATGTAGTAACTTGCTCGCATCTGTTCGTAAGTTTTCAGCTTTTCTCCTAATTCATCACCGATTTTGTTCGAGACAATTTCAACTATAACTTCTGGGGATTTACCAAATTCCCAAACCATATAACAACGATTTTGTTTCTCCCACCAATTTTCTGGTACTTGAACATCAAAGCTGAGAAAAATATCGGGTACTATGGGGGGATGTTTATATATATGGTAGATTCCGACATTTGCTGATGCTAAGAAAATTTGATTTTGTAAAGAACTGTAAAGAGAACTAACTAAAAGCCGTTGTTGTTTTTCAGATGCAAAGTTATCCACTGGGGTATCGTCTTCGGTAACTAATTTGTCAGCGTCTGGGATATAAAAGTTATCTTCAGAGACTAAAATTTGTTCAACCATAAAATTATCCACCGATTTCGCGTCTTTTTTCTAGTTTAATAAATTTTTTGTTAAGTTCATGTTCTAAAATTCAATTAAATTAAATTAAATTCAATTGAATTTAATTAATTTACCTTCATTGCAGCATCAACACCGTCACGAACTAACTTGCCATCCTCCATATAAATAATTCTGTCACCAATATCTAAAATCCGGTTATCGTGAGTAACTAACAAAATTGTACAACCTTGTTCTTTCGCTAATTTGTACATGATTTCCACCACATCACGTCCTGATTTTTTATCAAGTGCAGCGGTTGGTTCGTCAGCCAAAACTATTTTCGGATGACTCGCTAAAGCACGAGCAATTGCAACTCTTTGTTTTTGTCCTCCCGATAGTTTTTCGGGATAATAATCGACTCGATTTCCTAAGCCTACTTGTTCTAAAATTGCAGTTGCTTTTGCACCAATATCTTGCTCTAAATATTTATCATGCAGTTCTAAAGACATTTGGACATTCTGTTTTGCTGTTAAAAAGCTCATCAAATTATGTGCTTGAAAAATATAGCCAATATTTTGACGAATTTTAGTTAATTGTTGTTTACTCGCTCCACATATTTCTTGGTCTAAAATCTTTAAACTACCTGCTTGTGCAGAACGTAAACCACCCATTAAAGTGAGTAAAGTCGTTTTCCCGGAACCAGAGGGACCAGTTAAAATAACGATTTCACCTTTATTAATATTTAAATTAATATCAAATAATACTTGTTTACGAAGATTTTTGTCGCCAAAGTAATGGTTGAGGTTTTTTACAGAGATTACAGGTTCTAATGACATGACTTATACAATTAGTAAATAAAAAACATCTAAAGTATTAAAATTGATTTCCTGTGTGTACCTCCGCGCTTTCCTTAGCGTCCCTCTGCGTTTAATAAAGTCGCAATCTGGCAACAATAACGGGTGGAATATCATTAAACTTACACCAACCAATCGGAACATTATTCAAATAAAACTAATTATCTCTCTTCATCTCTTCCTCTGCGTTCTCAGCGTCTCTGCGGTTTTTAAAATCCATAATCTTCATCCCAACAAGTTTCTTAAAAAATATTTCTACAACAACATAGAAAATAACCACCGACAACCAAGAAATATCCCACCATGACGGATTAATCAATGAAACAATAATCGTAATTAGAGCAACAATTGGTTCTATTAATGATGTAACTTTCATATAATTAATAATTGAATTATCCAAACTAACATCTATTAAACGATGTTTATAACTGGCATAACTCCAATTCAAAAAAGAAAACAAACCGATAAAAAATATATTAACACTGTACAAAACTTGAACCATTACATTTTCCGAAGAAAGCATAATTAACGCATTGGAATAAGGAACGAGGAATAAACACATCAAATATATCAAATAAAGCCAAAGATGTACTTCATTTGTTTTTCGGTAATAACTAAACTGTTTTACATGGTCTATCCAATAAAAAGCTAATATTGCAAATGTAATTAAATAATTTTCTAATGGTTCAAGTTGTGCAATTAAGAATTTATTCATATCACTATTATTAATTGACCTAGTAAATTCGGGAAAATCAAATCCGAAGATAGTCAGAGCCATTGCTAAAGCAAAAATAGTGTCAGATAATCTACCAAGATGGGAAATCATATTGATTGAATTAGAATTATTATTATTATTCATTTTATTACTCAAATCTAAAAAACATCAGCGGGGTCAGCACTTTGGAGTTTTCGCATTGCAACCAGCCCTGAAAAACTACACATAATAATAGTTAAAACTAGTACAAAAATAGCACGGTCAACTTTCATCACGACGGGTAATAAAGTAGCAGCAAAAGTAATTTGATATAATCCCATAGATAGCAACATCCCAGGTAAAAATCCTAGTACCGACATTATCAAAGCTTCTTGCATTAACATCACCATTAAATAAGCGTCACTGTATCCCATTGCTTTCAGTGTGGCGTACTCTGGAAGATGTTCTGACACATCCGAGTAAAGAATTTGATAAACAATTACAATCCCAACAATAAAGCCTACCACTACTCCAATCCCGAAAATAAATCCAATACCTCCACTTTCCCAATAATCTTTCTCTGTTTGAGCAAATTCTTGTGGTGTCAACACCCTGACATCATTGGGTAAATTAGCTTTAAGTAGTGATTGAATTTTTTCTACATCTGCATTTTTACTCAGATTAATTAAACCAACTTCAATTTGATTTACTTGACGCTCTGGAAATAGTTTTAAAAAGGTAGAATCACTAGTAATAATGTTTCCATCTGCTCCAAAAGATGCACCCATTTGAAATAAACCAACCGCTTGAATAGTTTGTTGATTAACTAAAGCTTCAACGTTTCCTTTTTGCTCAATAAAATCTGCAATCGGACCGTATTCTGGACGAGATGCACGGTCAAATATAACTTTATTTAATTGTTTTAATTCATCAAGATTTTGATTAACTTCTGGAAAATCAAAAGGTGGATTTACTGGGTCAATTCCCCATACTAAAATTGCCCGATTAATCCGAGTTTCTGGATTACGCCATTGAGCAGTGTTAACATACAAAGGACGTACAGATTCTACACCTTCATATGCTAAAGTTTGCTGCAATCTTTCTCTAGAAAAACTTTGTACTGAAATTAAAGTTTGAAACTGAGGATTGATTAAAACTAAGTCAGCTTGTAATGTTTGATGGGGTTTTGTAGCACTATCAAATAATGCATCTAATAACCCTAATTGAACAAACATCAACATATCAGCAAAAGCAATTCCTGCTAAAGCAACCGCAAGCCGCGTTTTCTCTTTTTTTAATTGCAGCCACGCTAAAGGTGTACGACGAAATAGTTTGCGTAACATGATAAAAGTTAGCAGTTAAGGGTTAGGAATTGTAGAGATGTAGCAATGCTACGTCTGTACGGGAGTTAGGAGTTGTAGAGATGTAGCATTGCAGAAGTCTGTTACTCTTTCTGATTACTTGCTTCTCGTTTCATTGTCCAATATTCAACGGGTTCCTTACCTGTTCTTATAATTTCAAACCCATTTTTTTGGTAGAAACGAACGGCTTTTTCTGTTGATGTTTCTAAATAACAAGGTAAACCTTGTTCATCTGCTAATTTAATAATTGGTTGAATCAATAAACTACCAATTCCTTGTCCTTGATAAATTTCAGAAACTCCTAATGCAGATAAATACCAATGCGGTTGATGCATATCTTGTTCATGGTATTTCTCAATTAATGAAAATAATGATATGAATTTCTTCAATCCTTCAAAACCAACCAAAAATGGAAGTTTGTAAAAACCTAATCGCAATAATCTCCACAAATTTAAAGGATAGTTTCCCGGTGGTATCCAAGCTGCTATACCTTTGATTTCTGGAGTCGTATATATATAATTGTAAGGCTGAGCATAACGTAAAGTTGCATCCCAGACATTCCGAGATATTTGATATTTTGTATTGTTTGTATGAGATGTTAAGTATTCAAAAATTGGGTCTTTATCGAATGCAGTCACAAGAGTTTCTGTTGCTTGATTAATTTGCGTTTTTTCTAAACAGATAATTTGTGTATTCATTAGCTTTTAGATTTACAATTGTCAAATTATTAACTGAACTACTAACCACTATCAACCAATTACGAATAATATCTATATCAAACATTCGTTATAAATTAAATTAGTAGAAAATCATAATTCAATCTCCGTTTGAACTTGTAAATTAGTCAATCCTGAAACACGTTTACTATCTTGTGGGTTGAGACGAATTTTGACATCAATTACCCGACGATCTAAATTTTCGCCCGGTTCGTTACTGAAAACATTTTGTCTATTAATTTGCAAACCTATTTGTGAAACTTCTCCCTGTAATTTATCCGAGAAAGCTTGTCCGGTAATTAACACTTTTTGACCTAATTTTACTTTATTAATATCAGTTTGATATACCTCTGCAACTACCATCATTTGTTGTGTTTTTCCCAATTCAACAATACCTTGATCGGTTATTTTTTCTCCTTGTTGTGTATGAATTTTCAAAATTTGTCCCGTCATCGGTGCACGGATATAAGCCTCTTCCAAGTTAGTTTGCGCTTGTTTGACAATAGCTTTAGCATTATCTACCTCTGTTTGTACTGCTTGAATATCCACCGGACGAATTTCCCTAATTTGATTCAAAGTAGCTTCGGCTTCTTTAACCTGTTCGCTTCCGCCTGATTGAATGCGGTTGAGATTCGCTTGTGCTTCTAAAAGTTCTTGTTGTCGGGATGCTTGAATACGGTTAAGATTTGCTTGTGCTTCATTAAATTGCTGTTGTACAGTTTGTAAAGCTAAGCGCTTACTATCTAGAAAGGATGTAGAAATAGCACCTTGATTAAACAATTTATCATAGCGTTGATATTCAGAATTTGCATTATCAACTTCTGCTTTTAAACGTGCAATTGTCGCTTCTTGGGCTTGGACTTCTGTATTTTTTTCTGCTTGTAATTTTGCAATAGTTGCAAGTTGCGCTTGTATTTGAGTCGTTCTTTCAGTTTGTAAACGTGCAATCATCGCTTCTTGGGCTTGGATTTCTCCAGCTTTAGCACCCGCTTTTACTTGTGCTAATTTAGCTTGTGCTATTCTTACTTGCTCTTTCGCTTGTAATACCGCGTCTTCCAATCTTTTTTGAGAATCTAAAATTGCAATAACATCTCCCGCTTTTACATTATCACCTTCTTTGACCAATAGTTTTGCAACTCTATCACCGTCCAAAGTTAAAGGTGCAGATAAATTAATTACTTCTCCAAATGGTTCCAACCTTCCGAGAGCAGTAATTTTTTTAATTCTAGTTGGGGCTTCGACAACAGGTGTTTCTGATTGAGTTAAAAAGCCAGTTTGAGAAATTCCATAAAAAGCAATTATACCCGTAACAACAGTCCCGAAAATTACGATACCAATAGTTTTATTCGGAGGTTTTGAAAGTATTTGCATAGTCAAATAACCAATTACCACTTGACAATTACCAATTACCAATTACCCATTACCCAAATAAGCAGTTAACATTTTTGCTAATAATTCCCCTTGTTCCTCATAAGCAGCTATTTCTTCTCCACCAAACATTTTTGATGTAAACAAGCCTCCAATTAGATTCAAAACAAATTTAATGATTTGCTTTTGTTCAATTTGTAAATAATCTGCAACAGCTTTTTCTGTGTATTCCCAAGCTTTTTTTAAGGTATGGTTATTTAATACTTCACTACGTTCTTGCTGTTGATAAAAGTCATAGCTTAACAAAGTTTGCTTGATAAAATAATCTTCGTTTTTTTGAATAAAATTCATCAAAACTTTGATTCTTTCTTCTAATGTTTCCGGATTACCCGCTTCGGTGAAAAAATTAGATATATCTTGTTCCGTCTGTTCTTCTACCAACTGTAAGTATAGAGTTTCTTTGTTGGGAAAATAATGATATAGCGTTCCTGTCGAAACACCCAATTCTTTAGCAATTTCACGCATGGTAACAGAACCATAACCCTTACTTGCAAATAAATCAAAGCTTTTCCATAACAGTTCTTTCCTATACTTTTCGTGGTCTACAATTTTCGGCATTCAGTCACTTAAATATTCTATATCGAACGTTAGTTATATTTTAAATCAATAGGGTAGTTTTTGGCAATAGTTATTTATTGCAAGTTGGATACAGAATACAAAGACGTAGCAATACGCCCCGTTTCTACATGATTAATGTATCTGGATTAATGCCCATTTCTTGGAGTTTTTCTGCTAGTTGTGCGGCACGATTTTCGGCTTTTTCAGCGCGTTGTTCAGCATTTTCAGCGCGTTGTTCGGCATTTTCAGCGCGTTCATCTCCCGTTGGTAAAACAGTACCATCTTGGTAACACCAGCGTAACCAAGAATCTTGTCTAGCTTCAAATTCTCCCGTCCATAAAGTTAAACCTAGCCCAACTTGTTCTAACCAGGTTTCTTCCGTTTGAGAATAGCGCATTCCTCGTAATTCATAAATACGCAGGATTTCTTCACTAAGTTGTTTTGTGGGGTCATATACGATATAGTAACTAGCCCGCATATGTTCGTAGATTTTGAGTTTTTCCCCTAATTCGTCACCAACTTTGTTAGAAACAATTTCAATTGCAACTTCAGGGGGTTTACCAAAACGCCAAATCATGTAACAACGGTTTTGTTTTTCCCACCAGTTTTGAGGGACTTGAACGTTTAAGCTAAGGAATACATCGGGTACTATAGCTGGTTTTAAATCCGTGTAATAAACGCCCACATTAGATTCTGCAAGAAAAGTTTGGTTTTGTAAAGAACTGTAAAGAGAACCGACTAAAAGCCGTTGTTGTTTAGCAGATGCAAAATTATCCACGGGTGTATCATCTTCAGTGACTAATTGATTGGCATCTGGGATATAGAAGCCATCATCAGTATCGATTAAAGTTTGTTTGACCATAATAGATTATCTAATAATTTGGATTCGTATATCTACTTTAACGTGAGTTCAATGGTAAATTCTTGATTACTGTTTAGTGGGAAAGAAGTCGGGTTTTTACAATCAATATTCTTAACATTGCAAAATACTCAAAAAAACCCGACTTCTATGTAGATTTTGACTGGGGAAAGAAGTCGGGTTTTTACAATGAATATTCTTAACATTGCAAAATACTCAAAAAAAACCCGACTTCTGTAATTGTTTTTATAAGAAAACACCTGTAACAATAAGAGTAAGACTGATAAATACAACCATTGCATCCCACACCGACGATAAACCATGCTTACTCAAGAAAAATCTCAACAACGCAACTGGAAACCGATAATCAAAGAATTTGAAGCCGTTTTAGGTAAAAAAGGCGTAATACAACGTCGTGAGGAACTAATTACCTACGAATGCGATGGTTTAGCAAGCTACCGTCAACGTCCGGATTTAGCGGTTTTACCCAAAACTACAGAACAAGTTGCTGAAGTGGTGAAAATATGTAATAAATACTCGATTCCTTTTCTTGCAAGGGGTTCTGGTACTGGTTTATCTGGCGGTGCTTTACCTACAGTTGGATGCGTCTTGATAGTAACTTCTTTAATGCGGCAAATACTTAATGTGGATTTAGAAAATCAGCGGGTTGTGGTGCAACCGGGAGTAATTAATAATTGGGTGACTCAAACGGTTAGTGGTGCCGGTTTTTACTACGCCCCTGACCCTTCAAGTCAGATTATTTGTTCGATCGGCGGTAATGTAGCGGAAAATTCCGGTGGTGTGCATTGTTTAAAATACGGTGTGACTACAAACCATGTTTTGGGATTAAAAGTTGTCACTGCCAATGGTGATATTGTAGATTTAGGTGGACAAATCCCAGAAATGCCCGGTTACGATTTAACGGGTATATTTGTCGGTTCCGAAGGTACGTTAGGTATCGCGACAGAGATAACTTTGCGAATTCTCAAAAGTGCGGAATCGATTTGCGTGTTATTGGCAGACTTTACCAGCGTAGAAGCCGCAGGAGCAGCGGTTTCCGATATTATCAGCGCTGGGATTATTCCCGGTGGTATGGAAATGATGGATAACATGAGCATCAATGCGGTGGAAGATGTAACTGCAATGAATTGTTATCCTCGTGATGCGGTAGCGATTTTGTTAGTTGAAATCGATGGTTTGGAGGTAGAAGTTAAAGCCAATAAACAGCGAGTTATCGATATTTGTAAACACAATGGTGCGCGTAATATAACTTCTGCGAACGACCCCGAAACACGTTTAAAATTGTGGAAAGGAAGAAAAGCAGCGTTTGCGGCTGCGGGACATTTAAGTCCAGATTATTACGTACAAGATGGCGTAATTCCTCGGACTCAGTTACCTTATGTATTGCAAGAAATTGAGGCTCTAAGTGAAAAATACGGTTATAAAATTGCCAATGTATTTCATGCAGGTGATGGTAATTTACATCCGTTGATTTTATTTGATAATTCGATTCCTGGTGAATTAGAAAAAGTCGAAGAAGTCGGTGGGGAAATTCTCAAATTGTGTGTCAAAGTTGGTGGTAGTATTTCCGGCGAACACGGTATTGGTGCCGATAAAAAATGTTATATGCCAGATATGTTTTCACCTGCCGATTTAGAAACGATGCAGTGGGTTAAACAAGTTTTTAACAGTAAAGGATTAGCCAATCCAGAAAAGATTTTTCCCACCCCCCGCACCTGTGGTGAAGCCGCAAGAGCAGTGCGTGAGAAGAAATTTGACAATGTGGAGAGGTTTTAACGAAGAGGATGGGGAGATGGGGAGATAGGGAGATGGGGAGAAGAATTTTTAACTCCTAACTCCTAACTCCTAACCCTTTAACCTTTAACCTTTAACCTTTAACCTTTAACCTTTAACCTTTAATGTGAACTTTGACGTTGTTACCAGCTTTGGCTTGTGTCATCTCTGTTATCCTTTAATACTGTCTTATGCAAATGATACTGTACTGAAAAAATCGCTTTTATCCGTTTGATTCGTTTTTTTGGCGATACAGATAATTCACTAACTATACTAGCTATTCTTATCCCGTTAGAGATGATTACTCAATTGTGGAAGAAGATAATACTGTTGCGATCGCGAACCAGTTTCAAAATCCGATCATCACATCCCAATGGTTGGAACAACCATTACTATTTAATAATTTTGTCGTTCCATAACATATTTCAATACTCAATACGTTATAAATCAGCGCCAACCGTAATAAATTAAAGATTGACGCTTATGTTTTTATGTTCTAGGTCTTTATACTGGCTAAACTCGTTTAAAACTTCAAGCTTATTCAAGATTATTAAAGCCCCTGACCCAGAGAAGATATATTTATGTAATCGTTTGTTTAGATTGTTATCAAAAAAGAAATATAATTTAATATTTAATCTTTTCTTTAGATTTAAGGTTTAATATTTTCTTAAGATGATTCAACTAGCCTGCGTGAGTTTTTACGTTCCGGTTTATAGCTGGGGTTACAAAAAAATCAAATGTCGGTTAGAGAGAAAGATTGAATATTTAATTTAGATTTGGGATTAGAAAGCTATGTTAGGACTCAAAGAAAGAGCAGTGACAATGCGTCATGTATGGTCGGTAATAGAAGAAACCGAAACCAAGACTCTGTTAAATTTAAATGATGCAGACCTTTTACAGCAGTTGCTCAACCAATTAGAAAACAAGAACCTACTTACTGGAGAGCAAATTAGCGCAATGGGTGCGTATATTAGTTCACGAGTGCCGTTGATTCGGGATTTAGCTCATTCACGTATGGTCTGTAACTTGTAATTAAAGTAGATTTATAGACTTATATAGATTTACTGTGTTAAAAAATTATGTTCTAAATGATGCTAAAACAGGCATCAGATATTGTGTCAAAGTAAAAGCATCTACTCCTAATTCGGTGCGCTCAAGAGCTGCTAAAATACCTGCTTGAGCGTGCCACCATGCAGCAGTTCCCACAATTTTTTCTAAATCTAACTTTCGTGAAACAGCTTGCGCTATTAATCCACCCAGTAATCCAGTTAACACATCACCACTACCTCCACGAGCTAAAGCTGGGGTACTTTGAGGATTAATCCAAACGCAGCCCTGGGGATTGGCGATCGCAGTTTTGGAACCTTTTAGTAATACAACTGCACCAGATTGTTTAGCAGCTTCAAGGACAGCGGAAATTCGATTTTGATTAACATCGAGAATATCGGGGAATAACCGCTTAAATTCGCCGGGATGAGGTGTAAGTATAGTTGATGCTTGTCGTTTTTGTAAGGTTTGTGAAGCTCCCATTTGGGCGAGAATATTTAAACCATCGGCATCTAAGAGTAAAGATTTAGAACTATCTAATATAGACTGTAAAATAGAAACGGCATTTAAGGTAATACCCGGACCGCAAGCTATAGCATCAAAGGTATTTAAATCGGTATTTTCAGGTAATTGTAATTGAGAAATCGCACCGCTTTGAGTTTCTGGACAACCGATAATTAGTGCTTCAGGTAAATGTGATACCATTGTAGCTGCAAGAGACTGCGGTACAGCGATAGAAAGCATCCCGACACCAGAACCACGCGCTCCCAAACCAGTTAGAATTGCACCACCAGCATAGCGACGAGAACCGCAAACAAGCAGTAAATGACCTTCTTTGTATTTATGAGTTACTTGGGGACGAGGTAAAGGAAGATTAGAAAGCGCGATCGCATTAGTAATGCGTTTGATATTGGGAGATTCTCCGAGTACAGCTTGTACATCTGAATATTGAATATCAAAATCGATTAATTGAGCATTACCAACATATTCTAAAGCTTGGTCTTGCAATAATCCAAGCTTCCACAAACCCAGACACAAAGTATAAGTAGAGCGAACAGCAACTCCAAGAACCTTTCCCGTATCTGTATGTAAACCCGAAGGTATATCAATACTAAAAACTGGTTTATTCCATTGATTGAGTTGATTAATAGCAGTTGCGATCGGTTCTGTAATATCTCTTTCTAAGCCAAAACCAAACAAACCATCAATCAAAAAATCGCAATCTTGCAGCTTTTCCATGGAATCATCACAAGGAATACCCAAACTGCGGACATATTGTAAATGCTGGGAAGTTAATTCCTTAAGCTTGGAAATAGGATAATAAACCCTAACTTCATATCCGCGAAAATACAATTCGCGAGCCACAACTAAAGCATCACCACCATTATGACCCGGACCGACGAGGATTCCTACAGAGGGATGGGGGGACAAGGGGATGGGGGGACAAGGGGATGGGGAGAATAAATATTTCTATTGTCTCGTTGTTTGAGGATTTCTTCGATTCTATGGGTAATAAGTCCTGCGACTTTTTCCATTAAAGCAGCTACAGGCATTCCTGCGGCAAAGATACGCGCTTCAATGTCACGCATTTGGGCTGCGGTAACTGCGACTTGGGAAATCAATTCTCGCTGATCAAACATCGGATAAAAGTTAGGAGTTAGGAGTTAGGAGTTAGGAGTTAGTTGACAGTTGACAGTTTTTATTTATTTCTCCCCATCACCCCATCCCCCCATCCCTTATTGTCTCATTTTCCGTAATAAACTCTAGCGTCATTTAATCCCAAAGAACGTATATAGTAGTTCCACTGTTGGGCTTGTAAACGTCCTGCAAAAGGTCCGACTGCGACGTGAGGTCCTCTAGGGGAGTTTCTCACGGTTATTCCCACGGAATTTCCTGCCGCACTTTGTCTAATTTGGTTTTCGATTTCAAATAGTTTGTCAGGCTTTTCGGGAATAGCTACATAATAGTATTTATTTGTTTGCCTGGTACTATTATCTCTGGGAGAAGAACCGTTATTAGAATTAACAATTTCTCTTCCGGTACTCTGGCTGTAGATACGGGAGCCGATACCATAAGCTTGTAACTGCCTAATTCTTTCTTGAGCATTGTTTAAACGACTGAATACTCCTGCTTGAATCACGGAACGTCCTTGAAAGTTACCTGTAAAAGCAGTAGGTTCAACAAAGCGTACTTGTTGGAGTATTCTAGGGTCACTGTTATCTACAATCACCAAGTAAGTTTCGGCATTTTGGCTGTATTGAGAATTCCAATCGTATTCAGCTTGTGCTGTAGAATATGCTGGGACTTCTGCGATCGCTTGTATTGGTAAGATGGAAATAAATGTTAAGCACCCTCTCAATAAAGCATACGCAATTAAACCAGGTCGAATCAAGTTGTGATGTATTGCATTAAACATAGTAGCACTTGTGAAATATTCCGTTGACAATTTCAAAAATTATGAGAATTTATGAGAATTTAAATTATTCCCATGAGTTAGCAGCTTAGTCAGGACTATAATATTTGAGATTTCATATCATGAAAAATTAATATATATATTTTAGGACTTACGCAGCCGGCACCTTTTTCTTGTAGGGTGCGTGACGCTATGAATAAATTTGAACGTAGCGATAAGACTTGTAGCGTCACGCACCACCCGTATCCACCAGACAGTTGCGGCTATTTCTATATTTGTAAAAGTCTAAATCATATAATTGAGAAAACAAATTAATTACATAGTGTTAACTTAGAATTAACAGCCTAAGCTATTATACGGATATGGAAAAAGTCGTAGTTGGTCTTTCCGGTGGCGTTGACAGTTCTGCCGTTGCTGCCATTTTGCACCATCAGGGCTATGAAGTTATTGGTCTTACCCTTTGGTTGATGAAAGGTAAAGGTCAATGTTGCTCTGAGGGTATGGTTGACGCGGCTTATATCTGTGAACAGCTAGGGATTCCCCATCATGTTGTTGACATCCGCGATGTCTTTCAAACTAATATTGTTGATTATCTGGTAAGTGGTTACAGCGCTGGTGTTACGCCCCTACCTTGTTCGCAGTGCAATAAAACTGTAAAGTTCGGTCCCATGCTTGAATATGCGCGGGCGAATTTGGCAAGCAACAAAATAGCTACGGGACATTACGCTCGCATTAATTACAACGAAATCAGCGGACGTTACGAACTTCTACGGGCATTTGACCGCAACAAAGACCAAACATATTTTTTGTATGATTTATCGCAAGAATTACTCGCGGGTTCAATGTTTCCACTGGGAGAAGTCGAAAAATCAGAAACCCGTCGTATTGCTGCTCAATATAATTTACAAACTGCTGACAAGCCAGAAAGTCAAGACTTATGTTTGGTGGAAAGTAATGGTTCCATGCGTGCTTTTTTAGATAAGTATTTAGCTCCAAAAAAAGGCGATATCGTAGACGTTGACGGTAAAGTGCTGGGAGAACATGATGGTGTACATCACTACACCATCGGACAGCGGAAAGGATTAGGAATAGCCGCTGCACAACCTTTGTATGTAATTGGTTTAGATGCAGGAGCTAACCGGGTAATTGTCGGTGATAGAACCACAGCAACCAACCCAGAATGTAACGTAGCACGAGTCAATTGGGTATCAATAGCCGAACCATCCAGTCCGATTCGTGCAGGAGTACAAGTCCGCTATCGTTCAGAAGCCGTATCTGTAACGGTAATTCCTCTAGAAAACTCCCGTGTCAAAATAGTCTTTGACGAACCCCAATTCAGCATTACCCCCGGACAAGCAGCTGTATGGTATGAAGGTGAAAAAGTCCTCGGTGGTGGAATAATTGAACGGTTTTAAAGGTTAAAGGTTAAAGGTTAAAGGTTAAAGGTTAAAGGTGAAAATAACTAAACAATAAAAAACCTTTGCCAAGTAACGATTAGCAAAGGTTGATTCTGCAAGAAGAATATTTATTAATTTATAAGAGCCGAAAAACTTTGATATACTTCTTGAATCACTTGCTAAAAGTTAGTCTTAGTATTTACCTTTAACCTCTAACCTTTAACCTTTAACCTAATTAATATCGATCGCGCTCTAAATCATAAATTACTTTTTCTAGAGTCCAGTTGATTGATTTTTCGGGATGGCTTTGTTTTACTCCAGCTACTAATCGATTGGCTGTTCTAGAATCGCCACCTACAAGTCTGAGTAATTGCTTTCTCAATTGGGGATTCCCTTGTTCTATTGAGATATTCTGTTTTTGAGAAGCAGTTTGAGGTGATAAAGCTTTATTTTGCCGGTTTAAGCTCCAAATTACCCCAGCAGTACCAACACCAACTGCTGCTAATCCTAATATTGTGGCATTATCAGCGATTTGATTACCAACATTGTCGGCAGAAACATCGGCGGTAAATATAACAGGTTGATATTTACTATTGTTTTGTATCGGTAATGTTCTTTCTTGACGAACATTTGAAATTGATTCTGTTTGCCCCAATGCGGGTGCAGTTCTTAGTGATAAAGTAAGTAAACTGCTAAGGATGCCGGTACTAACGATAGCGATAGCATCTAAGCGTGACATATGATAATTAATACTCCTTAAGTATGGTGTGTAAATCAAAGATGTCGGGTTTTATAAACATTGTCTGATGTTACAGATATTGATATTAAAAACCCGACTTTTCAAAGCTTTAAAATCTCAAATTTGATCGCAATTAACTTTGAGAAACGGGGAATTGTCCTGGTTGAACACGAATATTTAAATCCCTACCACCCCGATTCACTGCGATTTGAACGTTCCCACCAACTGTAGTTTTTTCTACTGCTAATTGCACATCATCTGCGGTTTTTACTGATTGACCATCGATTTGTTGAATGACATCTCCGGCTCGTAAACCTGCTCTAGCTGCGGGAGAATTAGCCGCAACATCTACAATTACAACTCCGTTATTTGCAGATAAACTTAAACCGAGTTCCCGACTTAAATCATCTCTCAAATCTGAAGTTAATGTTGCCATGCGAACCCCTAAATAAGGATGGGCAACTTTTTCACCAGCAATCAACTGACTGGCTATTTGCTGGGCTTGATTAATGGGAATTGCAAATCCCAATCCTTGAGCGCTACCGATGATAGCCGTATTAATACCGACAACTTGACCCCGTTGATTCAATAAAGGACCACCAGAATTACCAGGGTTGATTGCAGCATCTGTTTGGATAAAACGAACTCGCTTGTCAGCAGCACCAATTACCCCACTAGAACGACCTGTTCCACTGATGATACCAGCGGTTACAGTGTTATCTAATCCTAGAGGATTACCAATTGCGATCGCCCATTCTCCAGGTTTGAGATTTTCCGAATTACCGATTTCGACTCTGGGTAAATTATTCTCAGATACTTTGACTACAGCAACATCGGTTAAGTCGTCTAAACCCATTACTTCACCCATCAAATTGCGTCCATCAGCTAGAGTTACTCTAACTCTAGAAGCACCTTTGACTACATGAGCATTGGTAAGAATAGTACCGTTAGAATCAATAATAAATCCAGAACCGACTCCCCGTGCTTCACGACTTGACAAACGTCCTCTTACAGATTCACGAGTAGAATCGATGCGGACAACCGCAGGACCAGTTTTTTCCACAGCTGCCGCGATAAAATTACTCGGAACAGCTTGATTGGCAATTCCGGGTACTTGAGCAATTCTTTGCTCTTGTTGTATAGCTTTAGTTGGTAATAATTGCGTTACAGGTAAACTAAAAGCAGCTCCAGCAAAGAATACAGATAAATAAGCTAGCGACTTTGGTAATGATACCTTGTTACTCATAATAGTTAATTGTTAGAAGTTGTTAGAAAAATAATTAAGAATTTTTATTGTTAATCTTAGTTTGACAACTAAATATGACATGGATATGTCAGATTATTATGTTGCGACATAGAATAAAGAATCAAACCAGAGTCTAAGTAAACTAGTCACTAGGAAGATTTCCTAGTAACTAGAATTCAGTGTGTGTGTGGTTTTGGAGAAAAAGTTAGATATCCGTTTATGCTTATTGCTGTTGGCTGCTAACTCTGTTCCTTTACCTGATAGATTCATTGTCACAGCCAAATATGACATGAATATGTCAATTCGATTTTGGATTTTAGATTTTGGATTTTGGATTATGAGTTAGGACTACCGGAGTTATTAATTACCCATTACTCACCATTCCCTATTCCCTATATTAAACCTTCTTCAACGGTAGACAAACTTGAAAAGTCGTCCCTTCTCCAACCGTACTTTGTACAGTAATTTCACCCTTGTGAGCTTGGACTATTTGTTGTGCGATCGCCAATCCCAAACCAAAACCACCAGAAGAGCGTGTTCGTGAACTATCTACTCGATAAAATCGCTCGAAAATATGTGTTAAATCTTCAGGAGGAATGCCAATACCGCTATCAATTACCTGAATAGATATTCTTCGAGATTGAGCAAATAATTTCAGTTTTACCGTACCGCCAGCTAAAGTATACTTTAAAGCATTATCTAATAAGTTTTTCAAAGCTTGCTGTAATAAATCCGAGTCCGCGAATATTTTTACTGATTGAGATGGTAATTCTGAAATAATATTTAAATTTAATTCTTTTTCTTGAGCAATTAATTGATATTCCGAAGCTAAATGTTTGAGCAAATCAACAACTTCAACAATTTCTAAATCTTTTGGATTTAAGCTTCCTTCATGTCTGGCTAAAAATAATAGATTACCGATAAGAGCGCTCATCGATTTACTAATATCAACAATATTTTCTAAACGTTTACGAGGTAGTTCTGTATTATCTTCCGGTGCCAGTAAACCAACTTGAGCATTACTTAAAATCGCCGCTACCGGCGCACGTAATTCGTGTGAAGCATCAGCAGTAAAACGCTGTAACTGTTCGTAAGAACGTTTTGTCGGTTGCATTGCAACTCCACCCAAAAACCAACCAACTATACCAACTAAACCCAGAGTAATCGGGACTCCTAAAGATAAAGAAAATCGCGTTCGCGCTAAGTTCTCTTCAATTGGTTCTAGGGATTTGGCAACAACAATATAGCCAATTTGTTTGTTACCATTTTTAATTGGTGAAGTTATTTGTCGCAGCCAAACTTGTCGATTTTTATCTAAAAAATGCTGAAAAATAACTGTTTTAAAACCTTGCTTAACTAAGTTTTGTGAAGGACAAATATCATCATTAATTCTTAAAGGTCTTTTCAAATTATCATACCAGCAAGCATAATTGAGTCCATTGGGAAGCATATCCAAAGAAGATTCCAGGGGAATACCTCCATACTCCACTCGATATTGTCCTCTATCCGCAGGATATTGAAACTCAAAAACATAACTTTGAGCTTCATCCTTAAGCTGTTGATCAAAAACCCGCAGACGTTCTCTAACCAAAAAGTAATATATTACAAAGGCGAAAGTAATCAAAATTCCACCCATTGATAGGGTGAATAAATAAGCTAAACGGCGACGACTACGAGTTAGCATTAGGTAGTAATGAACAGTTATTAATTATTAGGTATTAATTATTAATTATTCTTGAATTCTAAATCCCCATCAAAATTCGCAAAATTTCTTCAACCTTTACAAGTGTTGTTTCAGAAGCACTACCCCATTTTTTCTCAAATCTTGTTACAGAAATTGATCGGACATCTTCACATTTAATAAAACTTTGTATTTTTAATCCAGCTTCTGGTGGATTCATTTCAACATGAAAGGGAATTCCCTTGTTTTTAGACGTGATAGGTAATACAATTGCTAACCCAGATAAACCTTGATTAAATAGGTTTACCGATATAACTAAACAAGGGCGTTTTCCTGCTTGTTCGTGTCCACGCACCGGGTTTAAATCTATTAACCAAACTTCCCCTCGCAATATTTTACTCAAGCTTCCTCCAAACCATCAGCTAAAGTTTTTTCCCATAGTTGCCTTTCTTCCAATTCTTCTTCCCAAGCTTCGGGATTATTTCGCAAAGCTTCATATGCTTTATTTGCTACTTCTAAAAAAGATTGACGATTCACTTCAATTGTTGCGGAAATTTCTTCCTCTATATTTAACTTTTTCAATAACCGAAATGCTATATCAATTATTTCTTCAGGGTTTTGATATTTGCCACTAGCAATCTGTGCTTGAATAAATTGTTCATGTTCGGGTTTTAGCTGGATGTACATAATTATTTGACCTAAATTGACTTAAATGTTTAACTTCAAAAAGCTATCCGCTCACTTAGGTGCATTCAATCGATAACCCATACCGTAAATTGTTTCCAAACAATCCTTTGCACCTACTGATTCTAAACGCTGTCTGACTCTGCGTACCAATGTTGTTACAGCATTACTTTCTGGTTGAGTTCCCCATTCCCAAAGGGTATCTTCGATTTGTTCGCGGGACAATACTTGATTGGGGTGACGCATTAAATATTCCATTAATTGAAACTCGCGAGTTGATAGTTTCGCTGTTGTTTCCTCTCGCATCAATGTCAAAGTATTTAGATGCAATTCTAAATCCCCCACCTTGAGAATATCACCTTGCCAAAGTGGCGATCGCCGTCCTAATGCTCGTACTCTTGCTAATAATTCAATTACGTCTACTGGTTTAACTAGGTAGTCATCGGCACCAGCATCTAATCCTGTGACTTTATCGCTGGTAGTATCTTTTGCAGTCAGCATCAATACCGGAGCAGTTTTTCCCGCTTGACGATACTGGTGACATAATGTGACACCGCTAACTTTAGGTAACATCCAATCTAAGATTAACAAATCATATTCTTTTTGAGTAATTAGCCACTGTGCTGTATCTCCATCTTCGACTGCATCAACAATATGTCCTGCTGCTGATAAAGCCGCGTGTAATGGCTCCAACTGTCTAATATCATCTTCTACAAGGAGAATTACCATAAGTCGCACTTTTACTGTTACTTGTCATCATTTGTTGCATTTGTGATAAGTATATAAAGTAGAGATGCATTTTTATTGGCAGAAGTGCGAGCGTCTCGCTTACTATTTGTCACCAGAAAGTATTTTGTTTAGTTGTTGTTACCAGGGAGCGAGACGCTCCCACTACAAATATTTAACACATCATAATTAATATGGTGGAGACGCTCATCGTATCGCCTCTCTACAAGCCGTCAATTACAATCCAAAATCTAAAATCCGATGAATTCTAGAAATCTTTCTCCTCAATGGTTAAAATTCCTTAAATCTTTAGGAATAGAATTTTGGCTACCTTTACCAATTTTAGGAATCAGCTTTTGGTTTGTTGGCGGATGGTTGACTCAACACAGTTTAACAAGTCCATCAAAAAATATGATTGAATTACAAACCACCCAGCCAGATTACAACAAGAAAATAGCATTTATTCAAGTAACAATTTATCCGAAAAAAGGCATTTCCTCAGTGAAAGTAACGCAACCAAGTCATATATACAGACAATCTGAAATTATCTTAGCAACGACACATATACCCGATCTCGAAGCGACAATTGGCGCTGAACTTGGATTATCTCCCGAACAAGTAAGAAAAAAAATGCGTTATCGAAGAGAGAATTAACAGTAAACAGAGTTGAGGGGAATTGTTCCCCATCACCCCATCCCCCCATCCCCCCTGATATTTCGGAAAAACCGAGTAGATATACCCGTTTCTTGGTAAGTTATACATAGCAAAAAAAGTTGCAGTTAAGGTAAGTAAGGAGATACATTGATTAATCATCTCGATGCCATTGCCGCACACGGTGGGAAATTGGTAAATCGCATCGCTTCACCCGAACAAAAACAAGAATGGATTGCCAAAGCTGATATCTTACCACGAGTCGAACTTGACAAACGGGCTGTTTCGGATTTAGAAATGATTGCGATTGGAGGTTTTAGTCCGTTGACTGGTTTTATGAATCAGTCGGACTATAAAAGGGTAGTTTCTGAAATGAGATTAGCAAATGGAATAGTTTGGTCGATTCCAATTACGCTTTCAGTTACCGAAGAAATCGCTAATTCTCTAAAAGTTGGAGATTTAATCCGTTTGGATAACCCGAATGGTGAATTTATTGGGGTATTAGAATTAGCGGAAAAATATGATTACGATAAACAACAAGAAGCAATTAATGTTTATCGCACCGAGGAAGATAAGCATCCCGGTGTACAGGTAGTTTACAACCAAGGTTCTGTAAATATCGCCGGTGATGTGTGGTTGTTAGAGCGTAGTTCCCATCCAGAATTTCCTAAATATCAAATTGATCCAGCTGTATCCCGACAAATGTTTAGGGAGAAAGGTTGGAAAACTATTGTCGGTTTTCAAACTCGCAACCCCATCCACCGCGCTCACGAATATATTCAGAAATGCGCTTTAGAAACTGTAGATGGTTTATTTTTGCATCCTTTGGTAGGAGCAACCAAATCAGATGATATCCCCGCTGATGTGCGGATGCGCTGTTATGAAATTTTATTGGAAAATTATTATCCAGATGATAGGGTAATATTAGCGATTAATCCGGCTGCAATGCGTTATGCAGGTCCTCGTGAAGCAATTTTTCATGCTTTAGTTCGCAAGAACTATGGCTGTACTCATTTTATTGTAGGACGAGACCATGCTGGGGTGGGTGACTACTACGGTACTTACGACGCACAATATATTTTTGATGAGTTTGAACCCGCAGAGTTAGGAATTATCCCGATGAAGTTTGAACACGCTTTTTACTGCACCCGCACCAAGCAAATGGCAACTTCAAAAACTAGTCCTAGCAAGCCCGAAGAACGGATTCACCTTTCCGGAACCAAAGTACGAGAAATGTTACGTCGGGGAGAATCACCACCTCAAGAATTTTCTCGTCCAGAGGTGGCAGCGGAATTAGTACGTGCCATGCGAGTTCTAATCGAAGCTTAGTGGAATTCCTAGTAAATACATTGTTCACAACTCGTTCTTGAGAGTGAATGGGTATTTTGCTTAAAAAACCGTATAAGCTATAGCTTTACATAATCCAATTCAGCCCTTTAATCTGATAGCTGAGGAATTGAGGGTTGAGGGGTAGACTTATGAAGCGGCGAATCTTTTTACAACGAATTGGCTCGATTTTAGCGGTATTGGGAATTAGCGAATTGCAGTGGTGGACTAAGGTTGGTCGTTACCAACAGGCATTAGCCGACTCGACACCACGCAAATTAGCCTTATTGGTGGGCATTAATCAATATCCGCAAATTCCCACACTTAAGGGTTGTTTGACGGATGTGGAACTGCAAAGGCAACTTTTGATTTATCGCTTTGGCTTCCAACCGTCAGATATTCTTTCTTTGACAAACAAACAAGCAACTAGAGAAGGCATTGAGAACGCATTTCAGGAGCATCTTGTCAAGCAAGCCAAAGCTGGTGATGTGGTTGTCTTCCACTTCAGCGGTTACGGTAGTCGGATTAAGATTAAAACTTTGCTCGGTGGGATGGAAAATGCCTTGATTCCCATCGACGGCAATCCAGTTATCAAAGAAGACGAAAAAATTGCCAATTATTTATTAGAAGACACTTTATTGCTGATGATGCAGTCATTAGCTACCGAACGTGCTACAGCAATTTTGGATACCAGTTATTACAACCAGTCAAGCATTTCGCAGCCGATTGGGTGTAAAATTCGTACTTGGAACACATCTTTAGAAGCACAGTTTTTAGCTGAAGAAATCGAGTTTCAAAAGCAACTCACCAAGAAAATTGCAGCGGATAAGGTGAGTGTTTTGCTTGCATCTGATTTTAATTCCAAAAATTTAGCCAAGGAAATCGTATTTCCTGACTTTAGTGCTGGGTTGTTTACCTACGCTTTAACTCAGTATCTTTGGGAAACGACTTCCGCAAAAACAATTCAAACGAGTTTATCTCGTGTCGGAAGTACTATGCTGTCTTTGGGTAGCTTTCAAGAACCAGTTTTGCTGGGGAATAAAAATCAAAGCAAAGTTTTAATTACAGAGAATTTGCTTTCAGATAGTGTTTTGGGAGGAGAAGGTACTGTCACGGCTGTAGAAAGTGACGGTAAAACCGTTCAATTATGGTTAGGAGGAATACCACCGCAATTGCTGGAATATTATGGAATCAATTCACGATTTAGTTTTTATGATCCAGCATCTCCATCAACTACAGCTTTAGTATTGCGTAGTCGCAACGGATTGAAAGCAAAAGCCACACTCAAACAGCTAAACGAAAACGAAATAACTCCCCAAGTCGGACAACTTGTGCGGGAGAAAGTACGAGTATTACCCAAGGATCTTAATCTAAAAATTGCCCTTGATGACGTTAGTTTAGAAAGAATCGAGCGAGTTGACGCTACAAGTGCTTTTGCTTCGATTGAGAGAGTTTTGACGGTAATTGCAGGAGAACAACCAGCCGATTACTTATTTGCAAAACTGCCAAAAACAGAAGTTCCCCAAGTAGAAGTAAATAGTTTAATGGCGATGTCTTCAAGTCGCTATGGTTTATTCACTTTGGGAGGAGAATTAATTCCTGATACCCTTGGAGAAGAAGGAGAAGCATTAAAAGTCGCAGTGTATCGGTTAGCACCCAAACTCAAAAGCCTTTTAGCTGCTAAATTGTGGAAATTAACTCAAAACGAAGGTTCTTCGGGTTTGAGCGTTAAACTCACTTTAGAAATAGTTGATAACAAAAAGACACCAAGCATTATAATACAACGTCAAACCAGACGAGCATTAGGTATGGAATTGAGCAAGAAAATAGATGATGTTTCTTCTCCAGGAATTCCTACAGTTCCCACTGGTAGTAAAATCCGCTACCGAGTAGAAAACACTGGAGATAGACCGCTATATTTAATATTGGTGGGATTAAATAATAGTAAAAATCCAATTGCTCTTTATCCTTGGTATAAAGATGAGGAATCCGCAGAAACGAATAGTAAACCTGAACTTCAACAAGTAATTATTTCCCCAGGAGAGGGTTTAATAGTACCAAATAGTAATATTGGTTTTGAATGGGTGATTTCTGGACCTAGTTTTTGGTGCGAAACTCAAATTATTATTAGTACTTCACCATTTATCCGAACCTTAAAAGCGCTTCAAGAAGGTAAGCATTCTACAGGAGACACTCAACGTATTTCACCTTTATTGAATCCTTTAGAAGTAGCGTCTTCTGTTTTACAAGATTTGAATCAAGCGAGTGCAAAGCAAACCGAAACACAAAATTTTCCTGCTGATTCTTGGGTGTGGGATGTTAATCATTGGACAAGTTTTAACTTTGTATTTCGGGTAGTTTAATTGTGTAAATGTAGAGACGTTGCACTGCAACGTCTCCCTATATTGTAATTTTTATAGCTAATTTAGCGAAAGAAAATTTCCTTTGTGGTGTAATGCATAATAGATCAGACGTAGCAGTACATTGATCACACGTAGCAGTGCATTGATTCAGACGTAGCAGTACATTGATTAGACGTAGCAGTACATTGATCAGACGTAGCAGTACATTGATCAGACGTAGCAGTGCTACGTCTCTACCTAGATTGTTGACAATTAATTTTCACATTATTACAAATATTTTTGTAATAATAATCCTAATTTTTCCTTGGTTTTTGCAGGTACTTTATCCAAAGGTGTTAAGATTGCATATTTTAAAGCCGAATGTGCATCGCTTTCTGGTGGATTTTCACTTAAACGTCGCACGGTTTCTTGAATTACTTTTTGGGCGTTGACGGCATTCTTGTGTAAATTAGCAACTACCATCTCTACCGTTACACTATCATGGTCGGGATGCCAGCAATCGTAATCTGTCGCTAAAGCCAAAGTTGCATAAGCAATTTCCGCTTCCCGTGCTAGCTTTGCTTCGGTTAAATTCGTCATTCCAATCACAGTTGCATCCCAACTACGATAAAGATGTGATTCTGCTTTTGTGGAAAAAGCTGGACCTTCCATACACACATAAGTCCCACCACGATGTAAAGTAACATCAGGAAGATTGAGTGAATCAATAGCATCCGCGAGAATTTCGGCTAAATTATGGCACACTGGGTCTCCAAATGTGATATGTGCGACAATTCCTTCACCGAAGAAAGTCGAAATCCGGTTTTTGGTGCGGTCGATGAATTGATTTGGTACCACCATATCCAGCGGTTTAACCTCTTCCTTCAATGAACCTACCGCAGAAGCCGAGATAATATATTTTACACCCAACTGCTTCATGGCGCAGATATTAGCGCGAAACGGTAACTCTGAAGGTAACAGCGTATGATTACGGTTATGTCGTGGTAAAAAAGCAACTTTTGTATCTGCTAAATCTCCCACAATCAAAGCATCGGAAGGTTTTCCAAAAGGTGTATCTATCTCAATTTCTTCTACATTTTTAAGCGCATCCATTTTGTATAAACCGCTGCCACCAATCACCCCAATTTGAGCCTGTACCATGATAATTTCCTATCTTCGTGCTGTCGTATCGTGGTTATTGTACTAGGAAATGGAGTATTGGTAATTGGTAATTGGTAATTGGTAATTGGTAATTGGTAATGGGGAATTGGTAATTGGTAATTGGTAATTGGTAATTGGTAATTAAATCCGTGAAATCAGTGTAATCCTTTTCAATCTGTGGTTGGAAATGGTTGTTATTGCTCTAAATTTTCCCAGATTACATCTTCGTAAAGTAAATTAATCAGAAATTTCAAATCAACGCTAATTAAATAGATTTGATCACCTTCATTATACCTATGAAGTTCCCACAAATCTTTATCATTGAATCGAAAATATTCCACCGTCATTTATTCGGCATTAATCAAAATATATTCTCTTAAAATTGAGAATTAGCTAATATCAATTCTCCTTTTTGATTAATCTCGACACTCGAATCTGGAAAATCATGTTTATTTAAATAACGTACTAACTGTACAGTATGAAAATTTTGATCAATGTAAGGAATTCCTTGTTTGTCCATGCGTACCGGAATAATTTTCGCTTGTTCTAAATTTCCTTCAGGAGTCATTTTAACTTCTAATATCATCGAATAACTAGTTTGTCCAACAGTTGATAAAGTCCGATATCCTAAAAAATTTCCTAAAGAATAAGCTATTAATTTCCCTTTATACATTTCCATTGCTCTTGGTACATGAGGTCCATGTCCTAATACTAAATCTGCTCCTGCATCAATCATTTTTCGCGCAAATTGAATGGAATTCCCGCGATTTTCTCCATAGAAATATTCTGTTTTATTTTGAGTATGTAATGCACCAGTTCCTTCAGCTCCTGCGTGCATAGATACAATTACAATATTAGCTTTTTCTCTGGCTTTTTTTACAAGTGATGCAGCAGTTTCTAAATCATGAATAGAATTAAACATATCATAGGGTGCAAACCCAATCATGGCTATTTTATTATTATTTTTTTCTAAAAAAAGAATTTCATTTTTATGACCTACTGTTTCGATTCCAACATTTTTTAAATTGTTTAAAGTATCTTTGAAACCTTGAATTCCGAAGTCTTTTGCATGATTGTTCGCTATGTTAAATACATCAAATCCAACATCAGCAAATAATTTAGAATATTCTGGTGGAGAGCGAAAAGCAAATACTTGTCCTCGACTAATATCTTTTGCTGAATAAGGATAATTAGTTAAAGTACTTTCAAAATTTCCAAATAGCAAATCGGCTCTATTTAAATAAGCTCTTACCGATTTTGGTATTAGCTGATTAGAATCTGCTGGAAGTCTATGATTAGGATAATTTGTACCTGGAATCACATCTCCTACCGCTTGAATAACAATTGATTTGGCAAGATTTTGTTGATTAGTAATTGGGATTTTTACAGAATCTATTGATGGTGCTGCTGTTGTTTCTACTGAAATTGTATTATCTATTGGTACTTCTACCTGAAGACGAGACAACAAACCCATACCAATACCCACAGCAAAACAACAACCAATAAAGCTCGCTGAAAGCGATACTTTTAGCTTTTGATTTAACATTTTTTAATCCTCACACTATGGCTTTAATTTAACTAAGTACTTAAGGTCACAGGTTCAGTACAACTGACCTTTTTTTATACGTTATATGAAGCTGACTACGTATTTATTACAGTTGCGCTATCCCTGCTCTACTAATTAACAAAGCACGTATAACTTAATTATATATAAATTTAGTAGTATCATCATGAGTATAATTTGTGTCTCTGCCTTTGGAATACTTTTATAGAATCATTCGCGATATTCAACACTTCATTAACTAAAAATATCAACTTTACAGATATTTTTTATCATTGGAATAGATACTTAATTTATGGCGTTGCAGAATCCGGGTATGAATTTAGATTTTGAGACGTTACAGTGTAACGTCTCTACACAGATTTTGGTTATCCATAAAATTTGATATGACCTTGCACTCACGCTCGGCTAACATACTTAAATACAATCAATTTTTTGCAGGTTGATTACGGATAAATTATGATCAAAACCGTTATAAATTGAAAATCGCGATTGTTGGAGAGAAATTTGTAGTGGGAGCCGAATGGCTCCCTATTCTCAGCTGAATCGCGATCGCGTAGTGTAGTGTAAGGGAAGCTATCCCACAAACCCAATTTTTTAGAGGTATTGTTGCTATTGCTGTAATTTCAAAGCATCTTTTGCGGATACTCCTTCATTTTCCGTACCGAAATACCACAAAGCAGCAGCAGCTTCAGCACGAGTTACAGCTTTTTTCGGTTGAAACAAGGTTGTATAACCAAATGTTCGACGAATATTTGATTGTTCACCGTTTTGATAATCTGCTAAAACAGCTCGTAAGGCTTTGGGGTCAATTTTTGCTGTATCTTGAAAACCCCAAGTTTGTTTAACTGCATCTAAGGATGTATTTGGTAAACTTTGACGAGTATCAACAGGAACTTTCCATAAAAGTAATTGTTCGCGGGTTAAGGGAGCATCAGGACGAAATAAAACTTGTGTAGAATCCCCTGATAAAGGACTAGGAATCAATCCAGCTTCAGCTAATCCTTGAATTACACCAAAATCTGGGTCGGTTGTAGAAACATCGCTAAAAGCACTTTTATTCTCTGGAACTCCTAAGCGAATTTGCTTAGAAGGAGAGTTACTAAACATCGCATTATTTGCCGCAACTAACCACCGTGCATATTGCCGACGAGTCACATTTGTATTCGGTTGAAACTCGTTTGTAGTGCTGTTACTCTTTGTCGCATTAATTGGAACCGATAACACACCCAATACTGCTAAATCTTGGATATATGGCTGTAATTGTTGGGGTGCTTTGTTCAAATCATCAAATTCTTGCGACTCAATAACGGTTTGAGGAGGAGTTTGCGATTGAGTAGCTGTATCTGGGGGTTGTACCGGACCGATAAAATCGGGAGGAGTAGTTTGGGAAGTAGTGGTACTAGGTGAGTAGTCAATGATTACTTCAGTGGTTGCTTGGGGTTGATTTGGTTGTGTATCCGCAACAGTTTTCGGTTCAACGGAAACCTTGACTTCTGAATTATTGCGTTGTGCGACAAATTCTCCTTGTTGTCCATCTTCGGGTTGTTGAATAACTTCCCATTTATTTGCTCGAAATTCTTTACGGTAAAAATCAACTATAAAATTACTCGGATCGGAACTAAGCCAACGAGCCGAGAATTTTCCTGTATTATCATTAGTGGGAGTAACTGACTGTAATTCAGCATTGGGATATACAGGAATATCTTCAGGAAAATCTGCTGGTAAACTTTTTTTCGGTTGCTTTTGAGTATCATTTACCTGCTTAGCACCGAAAATAACTGGATTCTCTGTCAATTTAGGATCAGCTTGTAAGGATTGCTCGATATTTTTGGCAAACGGAGTATTTGCACAGGCTGTTAAAGTTGAGAGTAATACAGCGAAACTTAAAAGTACACCTGGATATTTGCAGTGCAGCACGGGAAATTATCAATAACACTTCAACTATTAAGCTAGCGCAGAATATCAGTAGGTTGTTGGTTGATAGTTGATAGTTGATGGTTGATAGTTGATGGTTGATGGTTGATGGTTGATAGTTGATAGTTGATAGTTGATAGTTGATAGTTGATGGTTGAT
>JAYKJL010000199.1:0-9146 GCA_035285725.1 Nostocales cyanobacterium 94392
GGCTAGCCGTTAATCAACTGGGAAGTTACGGTACTGCTGAAATTGCAACGAAGAACGAACAACAAACGATTGAGGAAATTAAACCTGGAATACACGAAGAATCAGTACCTACAACAATACCAAAAGCGATTCCTTTAATGGTTTCTTCTCAAATTGCTGAAACTAGTGTTTATCCCGAACCACTTTACACAGAAGAGGCTCGGATTTTAGAAAAAGATGGAAGTATCTTAACCCGACAAGGATATGACTCTCACTCCGATTGTACTAAATATGAAGATAATTTTTACTGCCTTGAGCCTTTACAAGCCATAAGGCAATTAAGAATAGGGGAAAGTATAACTGGAAAATTAATTACACCTTTAATGTGGGATAAAGAATTAACTTCTGATAATCAAGAAAACTTTATTATTCAAGTTGCCGAACCACTTAAAGATAAAAATGGTTTAATTACTCTTCCCAAGAATACTCAAATTGTTACGACTATAAAAAACATTCAAGAGTCGGGATTAGTACAACTAGAAGCAGCGCAGATTATTATTAACGGTAAGCAATACATCCTTCCAGCAGGAGTAATTAGTATTCGTGGAAATTCAGGTAAGCCTTTGATAGCATCAAAGCGAGGTAACAAAGGTGAAGATATTGCTAAACGGGATGCAGAAATTTTTGTAGTTGGTTCTCTTAGCAAAGTGGGTAAAGTACTGAATCAACCCAAATCGGAGCAATTCTCTACGAATAGTGGTTTTGGCGGTAACAGTAGTTTTTCGTCAATTAGACGAAGTAATTCTAATATTTTAGGTGCTGTTTTAGAAGGTGGATTTGAACCACTTACCGAACAAATAGTAGAGCGTAATAAACGAAAAAATTCGGAAATTAAACAGCAAAAAAAGGTTTGGTATGTACCTGCTAATACGCAGGTACAGATATTTGTAAATCAATCTTTTCAATTTAGCGACTAATGAAAAATATCATAAAAAAAGCTGCTGTAATTTCTATATTGACCTTAATTAGCTTTACCAGTATTTCAATAAAGGTAATAGCTGGTGAGACAAAAGGTGGTGTAAAGCGTATAAATTCAAATATTGCTACTGGTAATAGTGAAGGTGAAATACCCCTAATTGAGTTATCTTCTGGTTATGGAGTCAATATTTCATTTATCCCTACTGGTGAAATAGTAGAGAAAGTATGGTTGGATAATCCTGCTATTGCAACTCTCGATGTTGATGGTTGTTTATCTGGATTGTCTAAGGAATGTGATTCAGAGAATGGTGCAACTGTATTGCATTTACGACGAATTAAACCGTTAAAGTTTGAGCAGTTACCTTCATCTAATAGTAGCTTATTGACGGTAGTGACAAAAGGTAACGATAAGCGACAGATTTATTTATTTAAAGTAGCGATTGGAGATAAAACGCCCAAATTTAACACAATTGAGATTACACCAAATCAGCAAGAGTTAAATACTGACATATTTCCTAATATCACCAATATTAATAATTTACAGTTAATAAGTCGAGGGTTGATTATTGCTCAGCAACAACGTTTGATTTCCGAAGAATCTCGCTTAATGAGTAGAGTTAAAAAGTTTTTGATTTCGGTGAAATCGGGAGAACAAATAAGTGACGCTGCTCTCGATAGTGGAATTTCTTTACGGTTGGTTAATCGCTTAATAGAACTAGGGAAATAAAGAAGGCTGGGGAGCAGGGGGCAGGGAGAATTGATTATTAACACTAATAAAATAGGGTTTAAGGTGATGAAACTATCAAATAAAAAATTTAGTTTAATATCTGGTATCGGTTTATCAATAATTATGGGCAGTGCAATCATTGTTTCATCGCAGGCTCAAGATGTTTCTAATTCTTCAACACAACAAACTCAAATACAAACAGTTGATTGGCAGAATACTCGTATCCCAGACTGGAATCAAATCACTTTTTCGACAATGCCTTTAATTAATACAGATGGTTCATTTCAAGTACCTCCAGGTGTCAAAGATAAATTGGGTTATAACCCTAATCGCACCTGGGGAAAAGGACAAAACATCGCAGCATTTATGATGTTAGGTGATTTTCAGGACTCTTTTGAACTACAAAAGTTTTCATTAACTGATATTTCTCAGATTGTTGGGTCAGATTTAAGTAAAGTTAATTTAGAAAAATTTGGTTTGATGAAACTACAAACTTTAGGTAGTTTAGTTTCGGCAATTCCTGAATTAAAAAACATTCCCATTGCTGACATTAAACCCGTTACCGATCTAATATCTTACAAATTATCTGGTTATGTAGATAGTAATCAAACAATTGGTAATTTATTAGAGCAGTCACCACATTTGAGTAAATTGGATTTTTCTGAAATTGATTTAACTTCCTACAACGTCGATTCCATACCTGGATTATCTACAACTCCCATTGAGGAATTTGAAAAGTGGCAAGGTGTTTATATTGACTCTGTTCCCGGATTAGAGTCGGTTCCTTTCTCTCAATTCCCTAATCCCATCAATGCTATAGGTGGGGAAGTCGGAATTGTAGATGTTGCCTTTGGAACTGACGAACAACAGCGACAACGAACAATTTCTGGAAGCAAAGAAGAAGGTTTTGCCGTACCGTGTAATTTTGATTGCGCTCATGTGGAGTTATCAGGTTCCAAAACCGTAAAAGGTAAAGCTTGGATTAGTGGTAAATATCAGTTAGTCAAAGGTGGTAACTCCATTCTTGGTTCTGTGAATGGTGGAAAAGAACCTACTGGTAGACATTTATTTGGCGATGCTTTTAAGGTAGCGGTTTGGGATGTATCGGAAGTTGATGGAATGATGTCTCAAGCTTTATTCTTTCGGGTTTGTATGCGGAATAATTTTGCTGATTTGGGATGTACACCTTATTTCATTGGTCCGGTTCCGTTTATGACTTATCGGGAACAAGACGCTATATTTTTAGGTTTGATAAATGGTGGTGGGGAAGATTCTACTTCTACTCCTACAGGTTTAAAAAGTAGCGGATTTACTTTCAATAATGAAGGCAGGGGGCAGGAGGCAGAGGGCAGAAGGGATAATTTAAAAACTCTTAATTCCTCCGTAAATTGTGGACACTCTAATAATAGTAGAGTATCAAATTCTAAAAAAGGGAAGAAGGAAAAAAGTATTTTAAAACCTTCTGCCTCCTGCCATCTTCCTTCTGCCTTCTCACCTTTATTGCCACCAAACAAAGGTAATTGTAATAAACGACATTTATCAGGTACGAATATTGATGCTTTGGGAACTGCGCTTTCTGATATCAAAGATAATTACGACTCGCTAGGGAATTATGTTTGTGACTCCAAAGGTAATTGCGATCGCTCTCTAGGTGCAATGCAATTTATGTCTTATCGTCCCCAAGTCAGAAAAATTATTCAGAGTAAATCTGGTGGAGATAGATTTCTTAATAAATTAGATAGAGGTGAAGAAGTTACGAGTGAAGAAATGATACAGTATTTTTCACCTACAGAGCAACAGAATTTAATTGCATCCGATACGTCGCAATTATTAGATAACGCATCAAAGCAAATTGACCCAACTACAGGAAAAGCTTTTACAGGTGAAAGATTAATTGAGCGTGCTGGTCAAATGCATTTTGGTGGTTTAGGTATTCCAATTGATTCTGAAGTTAGTAATGCTAACGAAAGTGATTCAATTCAAGAATATGGTATTGCTTCTTCAGATAGATATAACGAAGCTTTAAAAGCAATGGGGTGTATTAATAAGCTAGAAAATATTAATTAATAAATTTTATTTTAATTATGAAAAAAGGATTGCGTCATAAAATTATTTATTTTCAAATATTGTTTATACTCCTATCGTGTGTCTCAATTGCTATTTTCGTATGGATGTTAAACAGAGCATCATCCATCAATAAAACAAATAAAATTGAATATTCTTGGCAAAATGCTGTAGATATAGTTTCTCAACCTTTACTTACACAAGTCTTATCTTCTTTCTCAAAAACTAAGCTAGATAAGAAATCTATCAAAGTTTTAAAAATACCATCAACTGGTGCCGGGACATTATTTATATTTGATTTTCGTTCCTCTCAACTTTGTGGTATTGGGGGCTGTTTATACCAGGTTTATCATTCGGAGGGTAAACGTTTTTTAGAGATAATTGCTAATCCACAATTACCACCCTCTCAACAGTTAATTAAAGTTGAGAATGACAGTTTTAAACCTTTCCCTTGCATTACCTTTTTTCAACAAACAACAATGAAATATATGGTATCTAAAAACAAATACTGCTTTGATACTGGTAGATATACGTATTTCTATGAAACTTGGACAACCATCGATAAATAAGCGAAAAATGAAAACTAATAATTTTATGCTTCAGACAATAACACCACCAACCTTACAGATTGAAAGATTGGCAGATTTAATGAAGTCGCAATCTGGGCTGATACTTATAGGTTGTTTTTGTGCGATCGCAATCTTTAACTTACTATCCGGTAGCAATCATAAAGGTAAAGTAGCAACCAGTTACTGGGGAGGTAAGCGCGAGAAACAGAAAGCTAAACGTAAAGCTAAAAAGCAGATGGCTAAACCAATCCGTAACTCAGTAGCACTTTATGTCGGTACTCCACCTAATGTACGTTCATCCCTCGAAAAACAGTGGTATGCTGCTGGGTTATTAAAAACTAAACCTACGTTCACTCAACAACTGCGTAGGTGGAAAGAGCCAGATAGAACGTTATATTTTCCTGATGCTCAAAGAGGAATTTCTGCCATCGGTGCAGCAGGTTCGGGTAAAACGTTCTCAGTTATAGACCCCTTACTCCGCAGCGCTTTTGACCAAGGATTTCCCATGTGTCTTTATGATTTCAAATATCCAGCCCAAACTAAACGATCTGTGGCTTATGCGATGAAACGCGGGTATAAGGTGCGGGTATTTGCTCCGGGATTCCCCGAAAGCGAAACTTGTAATCCTTTGGATTTATTAAAAGATGAGGAAGACGCGATCGCAGCGGGACAAATGACACAAGTTATTTCTCGTAACTTTGACCGTAGCAACAATAGCAGTGATAAATTCTTTGAGGAAGCTGGCGATAGTTTGGTCGAAGGGATTTTACTAGTAACGAAGGCGGTTAAAACTTTAACTGGGGATGATAAATATTGTGACTTGATGATGGCTCAGGCGATTTTATCCCTACCGAATTTGTCGGCACGTATGGAAGCTGCTTCTAAGGACAAACTCAAGGTATGGACTTCTCGTCCGCTTTCTCAACTAATCAGTGTTAAAGATTCTGAGAAGACAGCAGTGTCAATTATTGGTACCGCACAAAGAATGTTTCAACGTTTTCTCAAACGTGATTTTGTCGGAGCATTTTGCGGTAAAACGACGCTACCGCTGGACTTAGATGGAAAGCAGTTGATTGTATTCGGATTGGACAGAAATAACCGAGATATTGTCGGTCCCTTACTCGCAGCTATCTTACATATGATTGTCACCCGTAATGTATCGCGTACAGTACCGCGTTCTGACCCTTTGATTGTGGCATTAGATGAATTACCAACTTTGTATCTACCAGCGCTAATAAATTGGCTGAATGAAAATAGGGAAGATGGGATGGTAGGGATTTTAGGATATCAAAATATTGCCCAATTAGAAAAAGTTTATGGGAAAGAATTAACAAGGGCTATTTTGGGTGGTACTGCAACTAAGTTTATATTTAACCCCCAAGACCCCGAATCTGCCAAGTTATTCAGCGATTATTTGGGAGAAATGGAAATAACTTTTAATTCTAAATCTCGCAGTAGGGGGAAAGGAGGAGGTTCTCACAGTACTAACGAACATCATCAGAAGCGGCATTTATTAGAACCCGCTCAGTTTGCCAAGATGGGTACTGGGAGAGCAGTAATTATTAACCCAGCTTACCAGAGGGGTACGGAAGCTTATGTTCCTTTGTTGCAGAAAATAAAAGTTCCTTTATCTGATATCCAACAGATGAATTGGTCTGAAGATAAATGGGAATTTGTGCGAGAAAAACTGATTCAAAATAATGGAGAACAAGTTAGTGATTTGGAACGTTCTAATCAGTTTTTAAAACGTGTTCAATTAGCAGAAGAATTATTCCCATTACCCGATAAACCTGGTACTTTACCTTCTCCTCAAGAGCTTGCAAGTGTGTTTTAGAAGAAGGCAGGGAGCAAGAGGGCAGGGGGCAGAGTAAGTAACATTTATTAGAGAGAAAATGCAAATATTACCAATCAAACAAACAAATTTGAATTCAGAAACTCCATCTATTTTAAAGAATTATCCTGAATGGCAGCAAATACTAATTGAAGCGGCTAAGAAACCACAATTAGATGTAGGTTACTGTCCTTTCGTCATAGAAATATTTGACCAATATGGTTTATTAGCTGGCAGAATTAATAAGTTTGGATGTTATGAATGTAAGCGTTCAAGTCATCAAAAGAGTCAGTTTATAGCTTGGATGTTTGATGGAGAATTAGCGATTTTTTATGTAGACTCACAGATACTTCTTAATCGTATACCAGCAAGAGAAGGGTTAATGTGATGAGTGAAATATTTACTTTAAACTCCGGTGATGCGACTGCGATTCAGCAGCATTATGAACAAATCATCGAAACTTTATTACGGACGTTATTAGATACTAAAGATTCAGGAGAAAACCACCGTCAAGATTTGAAAATATTTGATGGAGATAGGTTGGTTTATGGGCAAGATAATAATCAATTCCGAGATGAAATTTCTGGGATATCGGGACAGCTTTTAAATCCTCAATTAATTAGTGAACTACAACAATTACGTTCTACACCTGTTGGTGATGTAGCTTCAGGAGTAATAAAAAAAAGAGTTGAATTGGACGGAAAAGTTATTTTACAAAGTGATGAAAAGGGTAAAGTAATTGTTAATAGCTTCTTGGAAGCTGAATCAAATCAAAGTCAAAGTCAAAGTAAATCTGAAGTTGTTGAAACCAGTAATACAGTTTATGAGAAGCAAGATTATGTTAGCAACTTTTTAAATAATAATTCCAATAATCAAAGACCTGAAATTAAACAAGATATAAATTTACCACTTACTAATGGTTCGACGCGAGTTAAAGAGTCGCTTCAATTTTTAGAAGATAGTCCTCTAAAAAATCTACTTTTAGCAGAAGTTGAACAGTTAAAAACTGAGTTAAAAGCATTACAGCAAGAACGTATTTTTTACAAATTAATCGAACAAAGATTGCAGCAGCCTCGAAACAGTTCATGGTGGCAGCAAGCCGTTAATAATGTCTCAACTGTATTTCAAAGCATCACTTCTGCTATAAAAATAGAGATGCGAGAATGGCTAGAGAATTCCGTACAACATAAAGGTGCTGCATCTTTAAAAGCTTTGTTTCATCTCCAGACTCAACCGGGGACAAGTGAATATACTGCGGGAGATTACCGAATATCTCGTCAAGGTTCGTTGTATGAAGTATCTAGCGAAACTACGGGGAAACAAATAATGCAGTTTCGTGCAACTCCTTTGGGTGTGAAAGTTGAAAAAGAGAATTTGGACAGTATACATATTCAAGATATCAATACTTTACATCATTCTCTAAATAAAAATGAACCTTTACCTATAACTTTTACTCCTATAGGTAAGCAAGAAGCCGAATATTTTGCTCGTGTAGAGAGAGTTAATAATGCTTTAGTGCAGTATGCTATTGCTCAAAATAAAGAAGTAGAAATTGATGGTGTATTTTCTTATAAATGGCGGGCTAGCCCATTAGGTCACGTACATATTGAAGCGAAAGATGGACGCGGTGTGCTGTTAGAAAAAGATGGAGGAAAGCTTAAAAGTAATATGAGTCAGAAGGATTTAGCTTATTTTGAACAAATCCTGCCAAAGCTACAGCCGAAACAGATTGAAGGCAGCTTTGCTGGTGGCAGAAGGCAGGAGGGAATTAACTATTGAATAACCTGAATAAAAAACGGTCTCAATTGTACGAATGCTAGATAAATATTTGATTCGGTATAAAGGTTTTGAATGTATCTATTTATGTATCCCCTACTCCCTGCTCCCTGCCCTTTACCTCCTGCCTTCTAATATGGAATTATCTCAATTGAATTTATTGATTGATGCAGGTTTTCCTATAGTTAGCGTAACTGCTTCAACAAGGGAACGTATGACTGTTTTAGATTGGATAGGAAGGAACTGCGCTGAACCGGGAAATGTTCCTTTTTATTTATGGAATTCTGGCTGGGGATGTTTTGAGCAAGTTAACTATAATTCAGAAGGTCTAATAATTTATTCTGCAATAAATTCAAGTCGTTTATGCAACTCTAAAAAAGATATTTTTGCTGCTTTTGATTTTTTGATGAATACGCAAGCTCAGGGAATATTTATATTTGAAAACTTGTTTTCTTTAGCAGATGCAGACTTATTTTCTCATAAACTAATATCACAAATAGTTAATATTTTCTATGAACTAGAAAATAATGATTGTTTCAAAAAGATAATCATTTTGACCACTGATAATGTTGAGATGCCCGAATCATTAGCTAATTTGATTCCTACTTTATTCAATCCATTACCTTCTGCTATGGATATTGCTGATTTTCTAAAGCTTTCTTTACCATGTTCTACAAGTAAAATTGATATATCAACTTTGGTAAATGCTGCAATAGGTTTGACTATTGAGGAGATTCGTTTGGGATTAGCAATTGCTACTTGTCAGTGCGAAGAATCAAATGTTAATGATTTATACGAACATCTTTTGGATTACAAAATTAATCGGTTTCGTTCTTTTAATTTGAATTTTGTTTCAAAGCCAAGCGTACCCGATTTTGGCGGTTTGGATTTGTTCAAGAAGTTTATAGAACAAGTAAAGTTGGATTTTTCGATTCAAGGACGAAAGAATAATATTCCTCTTCCCAAGGGATGCTTGTTGGTGGGACCACCTGGAACTGGTAAAACTCTTGCAGCAAACGTTTGCGCTCTGATGCTAAATTTTCCTCTTGTGAGTGTGGATATCGCAGCGGTTATGAGCGGGGGTGCAATTTATTTAAAGCGCACGTTGGAGAGGGTAGAAGCTTGCGCTCCTGTGGTGCTTTACTTTGACGAGTTGGATAAATTATTTTCTACTTCTACCAATATCGGGGAAGATACTAATTCCATACAAATTTTAGGAACT
>JAYKJL010000200.1:0-18178 GCA_035285725.1 Nostocales cyanobacterium 94392
GCTCGCCACAGAAGCCTTACTATATTTAGTTTTCAAGGTGCATTTGCGGTAATCGATCCAATAATATCGTTTCATCCACTCGCTCGTCAATAGCAACTTAGAGGAAAAAGGCTAAAACCCTGAATCAGAAAGCTTTTGAGAAGTTGCGGTAATCTCCCAAGAGTTGAAAATAGCTGTAAAGCAGACAGAGTATGTAATCTAGCGACTAAATTACCGTAACTTTTTCCAACACCCCCAGGCTACCGCAACCAGGCATCAAATATCAAGCAAAGAATATAGAATTATCCCGTGGCATTTCTCCACCGATGCGCTCAACTTTAGTTCGACAGCAAGCACAAACGCTATAAAAACGAATGCTGTCTTCTTCAGGTTTGATCAGTTTTGCAAGACGCAATCGCAGTTTAGCATACTGAGTATCAGTCAAATCGCACTCAAACACAGAATACTGCATCCACTGTCCATAGGATTTGAGAATCTTATGGATTTTTGTACGACGCTTATCTTCGGGAATATCGTAAGAAACCACTACAAACATCATTTTAGGCAACAAAGGGGATATTGGCAAAAAGTTAGTTAGAGGAAATCAGATTACTTCATTACTAAAGGGGGATATTTGTCAATTTCACCCATTAAATATTTACCAAGCAAACGCGCCTGTACTTCAAAAATTTGTTGATAAGTTTTCTTTATCCCCAAAACAGGATGGGTAACTTTTTTTAATTTTCTTTCCTGATATAACTTCAAGAATTCATATAATTTTTCTTTGGTTAAAGAAACCGCATGACTAACAGGTTCCGCAACAAAATCATCTGGTTTAAATGCTTGACGATTAATAGCACTCAAAACCATTGAATCCACAATTAAAGGACGAAATTCTTCCATTAAATCTAGTGCTAAAGATGGTCTACCATAACGTTCCGTGTGTAGATATCCCAAATATGGATCAAAACCGACAATATTTAAAGCCCCTTGAATATCATGACGCAATAATGAATATCCCAAACTTAAAAGTGAATTTATTGGATCAATGGGTGGACGACGATTACGATGATTAAAGCTAAAATTATTCGCTCGAATCAAATTATCAAAACAACCAAAATATGCCGCACTACCAGCACCTTCACAACCCCGGATTGAATCAATACTATTAGCTTTCTCCAAAGATTTGAGAGAAGTATCGATATGGCTAATTCCTTGACTCATATTTATCTCGGAATGATTTCGCTGGGTTTGTAACAATGAATTCCGATAATTCTTCAATTTCCCTCTCACAAAACCCTTAGCAACATGAATCGCTTGGGGTGATTCTCCCGCAGCTTTCCATTGAGCATTACGCAAAAAGATATTCTTACTCATTTCCGGCTCCAAGCGAGCGATATATTTACCATTTTGAGTTAAAAAAGTTAGAGGTATTTTATGATTAATCAATTCCGAAATAGCCATCGGGGAAATACTGGCTCTTCCCATGATAACCACACCATCAACTTTAATCAAAGGAACATCTAAAATCGATTTTTTATCAAATTGAACTTTCAATCTTTCATCAACCTTAGCGATAAAAGCATCTTCCTGTGTAACGTACACTGTTCCCATAATTCACCTTATTTTGGATTACAAAAGTACTACTCGACAATCAGAAGTCGGGTTTTTACAATCAATATTGTTGTAGAAAGAAAAATTTGACAAAAACCCGACTTCTCTACCTTTATCAATCAACCTCACAATATTTCCTCATTTTCTCCCCAACTTTAGGTAAACATTGCTCATACAAACTACAACCTTTACAGCGCTGACTATAAACAGCTTGGGGCATTCTTCCAGTTTCCAATAACCTCGTTACATCTTGAATTGTCTCAATAGTTTGCTGACGTAATTCGGTATTTATTTCTATTAATTGCCGTTGATGAGTTTGAGCATAATAAACATACCCAATGTTAACAACTTTTCCAGTCATTTCTTCTAAACATAAAGCTTGAGCGCAAACCTGTAACTCATCATTATCCCATTCACCTTTTTTGCCTCGTTTATATTCCACGGGATACCATTCACCATTTTCTAATTCAATTAAATCAGATTTGCCAATTAATTTATATTGTTCCGACTTCAACCAAATCGCTCGAACTTGCCAAGTTTCTTCTCGATTTCCTTCACTTGTAGAATGTACTCTTTCATGTAAACTAGTTCCTTCAATTGTGTATTGATTATCAATAAAATCACCCAAACAAAACATTCTCCAACAACGATGAGGACAATAGGAATATTGATTCAAAGAAGCAATTGTAATGTAATCTGTGTTGTTCATGATTTTAATTAAAATTCAAGTTGTTAAAAAAGGTTTTTTTGGTAAACTTATTCCACCCGGAAATCAATTAATTTCCGGGCTAATAGCCAAAGTCTACTGAAGTAGACTAATAGTCTGTTCCATTATTTTTAATGGTTTAAAAAAAGCTGTTGGGTAAGAAGTTGGGTTTTTATAAAGCTTCTCGTTTCTGATAAAGATTTATCTGAAAAACCCGACTTCTGTGACTAATCCCGACAACATACATTTACAATCCAAAATCCAAAATTTAAAATCTAAAATTATTTAACTCTTCTCCCCATCCCCATTCCCATCGTGGTTTTTCTGCCAATTCCTGCATATAAAGCAAAATCAGCTAAAGTATTAATTCGCTTAATTTCTATCGGTTCAATATCACCCATAATTCGATAGCTAACTTCACCAATAATACCGATAAATTTACTCCGAGAATCGAGAATTATTTCGGTATGAATGTTAATAAAGCTGGGAAACATCGCGTCAAGATTGATTTCTTCAAACTGAATTCCGCTATGTTTATTCCAACGAGAAAGCAAAGATTTAAAAACACATTCTTTCGTCGGTAACGTAGTATCGTATTTACCTTGTCTCCAAGCGGTAGGAGTCGCAAAATTGATAGAAATAATCCGCTCCGAGTTGCTTGCTTGCTCGTATAGTTGAGTATAGGTGCAAGCATTAGCCCAAGATTGTGTAGATTGGGGAGTACCTTGAATGCTGGTAATATATAAATCGGCAGAGCCTAAATGCCAAGGCTGTTGTGGATTCAGATTTAGCCAAAGTTGGGTTAATTTACCGAATAACGCATCATCGAGTAGAGAAATCCTCCACCAACAAGGAGTACCAGTGGGAATCGCTTCCTGATGTTGGGATTGTAAATGTTGGCATTGTTTATATCCCGCCCGAATTCCCTTTTGAATAGGAAGATTTTTTTGAGCGATTTGTAGAGGGGAGAGGGTGAAAGCTTTATCCGCTTGAGAATCGTGTAAATAGGTTCCTAGTTCTTTATCAACGTAACTTACAAGAGTCAGAAATAAAGCGTGTAGATGTCTTCCGGTAAGAAATTGGGGGTAGATGGGGGATTTTGGTGTTAGGTTGAGGATTAGACTGTGGGGCATATTCAATTTTGGATTTTAGATTTTGGATTTTGGATTTGGTATCTGTAGAGACGTTGCACTGCAACGTCTCAAAATCTAAATTAATACCGATATTTGATCTAGAATACATTAAATACTGCAACGTCTCAAAATCTAAATTCCCATCTAGATTCAACAACGCTGGTAATGTAGAGACGTGATATATCAGTCTACATATTATTTTCAACTACGAAAAAGGTACAACATATTCATAGGTAATTTAACATCTTTGACCTTTTCAAAGTAGTAATATTGTCCGCGCATTTGCACATTTTGAATCAAACTAACAGGAGGCATATTTACCACATCATAACTAATAACTTGATTAGTAAACATCACATCCAATGGATTTAAAGGATGGGTACAAAGAAATAAATCACTCTTCGTTTTTGGTTCTGGTAATTCTGCCAAAATAACCTCTGCTTTACTCATCCATTTTCCCAAGCGAATCCATTTTGGTAATTTGATTTCTTTTTGAGAAATTACAAAAAACTCAAATATACTTTCCGGTGCAATCTCTTTTGCTCTGCCAAAACTGGGAATATTTTTCTGAGTTTTCTCCATCTCGACATGGTAATTATTATTCGCATATTTCCATGTATTGAGAATAGATGTATGGCTGATAGAACAAGCTGGTGTTACATAAATCCCCTGTTGATTTAGCGGGGTTAAATGCTCCTCATATTTTGGTACTTGCTCGGGGCAAAAATAGCGATAGGAATGTTCTTCGGGAACAGTAGTGGCGTATTTTTCACTATCTATTAATCCGAGTGCATAACAAAGAGCATAATTGTGGATTATGGGTTCAGTTTCATAGAGTCTACCGATTTCGCGGGTGGCATGATATAAGCTATCATGGAGTTCAATTTTACAACAGTAAATAAAAACCATAATATTTACTCCGTTGCTGTAGTTACTTTTTTACCTTTCTTATCTTTTTTCTCTTTTGCCGAACTCTTAGAAATATATTTCTGTGCATATGCAGAAGATTCTATATTTGCTTGAGTAAGTAATTCCTGAAGTTTTGTTTCATTACTTGTAATTAATTTCACTTCATCTAGTAATGGAGTAAACTGGTCTCCTATATAATCATTATGAGCAACAAACTCTTGAGTCATCAGTTCATTAATTGCTTGAATTGCTGCTTCACGTACATCATCTTCGTTAAGTGGATCGGGAGGATTAATTTTTCCTTCAAAATTCAATAAATCATATATTTTCTGTGTCCAGCGTAAGTTACTAATAATTTCACCATCAGCAAACATGACTCCAAGTAATTCATTTCTTACCCTTCCTGTACGTGTAGTTTGCGCTCCATAGTGACGGGTTCTGATAATATTATTAAACACATATAAAAATCCCGATTCTGTGGGGTCTTTAAGTGTAACTATGCTTGGAAAAAATGTTTGAGGTAAAATGTGGTCTTGGCTATTTATTCTACTTGTTACTTCCCCATTACGACTCATTGTTCCATTTTCAAATGGTGCATTAAGGGTAAAGTTAAGATGAGAATCATCGAATGCAGTAATTGAATAAGCAGTATCTACAACTACTTTAGATTTTTCCGAGCCACCATCACCGATAGCAAAACCGTAAAGAATACAATCGGGAGTTGTTTTACTAAAATCAACATTATAGTCACATTTTTCCCAATCACCTATTTTGTAATTACGTAATAATTCACGTCCGGTTAAACGTTCGGGTGTGGATTGTTTACGCTTAAACATTGCTAAACGACTAATTGCTTCTTGATGTTGAATTCCTGCACGTACTTTAGCCTTATTTAACTCACCATCTGTTTGAAATAATGGGTAAGATTCGGTAATACGAATTGTGATGAAATGAACGTATTTACCCATTGGTTTTGCGGGTATTTCATTGTGGAATAATTCAGCATTAACGGTTTTTAAAAAGCTCATATGTTTCTCCAAGAGAAGTTAGTTTATACAGAATGAAGTGATTTATTGAACATGAAAATTAGGCAGGATTTTCAGCTTCTGCTTCGGGTAATTCATCGGGTTCATCAACTAGACGATTTTGACGTTCTTCGTCGTCAGCAAGACGATAAAGATATTCGCAAGTATCGCGAATTAGATTAAGTTGTGTACCAGCTAAACGAGCGCGATCGCACTTAAAACTCTCTTCAAATATTTCTTTGACAAAATAATTGGCAAAGTCATATACTGCTTGACGCTCCTCTTCAGAATTAAGTGCAGGTTTCCATTTTCCTTCTACTAAAATTAATGTGGGTTTTCCTTCCGCAGTTCTCCTTCTCACGTTATTCATTAATTTGGCTAAACGTGCTGCGACTACATCTATTAATGATTTGGTGTCAACAGCTATAGCTTTATCAATTTTCAAAATTACATCAGCAGCTTCATCAATGGGTTTAAGGACTGCATTCGCTTTTGCAAATTGGCTTTTTGCACGGTAAAATTTACGATAAAGCGTGGTTAGTTCACGTAGTTTATTCACAGTTTCCCCTCCTGGTTCAAAGTAATGGTAAAAATCTAAATACAAACGAATTTTGGATACTGATACAGTGTCTATTTTGTCTTGTTTCCGCAACCATTTATTTAGATAATTAAAGACATAAAGCGGACTCGTTTCCAAATCTCTTGCCAAATCTGATAGTTTTCCCCAATCAGGGTCTCCATCTTTTTTGCGGTTAACTTCAAGATGAATAGCATAAGCAGCAGTTAGTGCATTTAAAGGTGAAAAATCGCGTTTTTCTGAAGTTGTAGGAAGAATACTATCTAAGCGATATATATCCTTTTTAATCAACGAATGAATTGCTTGATGTTCTCCATCTAATAACACAGTTTCTTGAAAATCAGCACCACTAATAAACGGTGGAACTGGTGATTCTGAAGCTACAGCTTTTACATCCATTACTAAAGGTAGTGTCAATGCTAACCAAGCTGGTGTTACCCAAGATTCCGTATCTGTTGCATCTTTTCCCGGTGGTAAACCCAAAAAGAAGAAAGTCAAAGTTTCCGTTTCTGGAAAGCTGATTTTAAAAGTGCGATCTTCCTCTGGTTTTAAGTCCTCTTTTATTAACAAGGTATCGACTTTTTGATAGTTTTCAATACTAAAGTTACCAAGTTGCTTTTCTGCAATGAAATGCTTACGTAACTCAGCATCAAATCGGGTTCTTGCAAATTGATTATATGCTAACTGTAAGAATTTATTCGTTTCTGGGGTAAAGAAATAAGTAGGATAAAGATAGAGATAGCGATATTTACGACCTTCAAAATCTCCACCAACAGCGTTAGTTTGATTCATCAAAATCTGTCTCAACATGATTTCTATTGACCAAATTGAGCAAATTTGTCTTTTTGCAGCTTGTGCATTAAATAAAATTTGCCGATTGCTGTAAACCTGGGGTGCAAATAATGTTGCTGGCTCCATCTGTTCGCTAACAGTGTAAGCAGAACTCGACATTGCACAAACGTTCTCTCGTCCTCTTCCAATTACTTTCGCAGAATGATAACGTTGTAGTTCTGTTAAAAATGGGTCAGTTTCTGGTGTTACAACTGCTCCTGTTTGCAACGATATTACACGATTAACATAGGTTTTTAAATCCTCCCAACCATCTGGAATATCTTGAAAATCTTCAATAATTGGCTGAATTAAACTCCCAGCATAACTAACCATTCCTTGCATTACTTCCAATATTTGAGCAAAATCTTTTCCAGGATGATTACGGAAATATTGTGCTGCTAAATAATACCAATCTAAGGGAACACCACCAGTTTTCTTTAAAGATTGAATTTGTCTAATTGCTGGTATTTCTGCTGCTAATTCTAAATGTTCGGCTAATTTTTGAGTTAAATCTAATTCTGGTGGTATTTTTCTTTTGGCTTTTGGTATATCTTTTTGTAACTCATTAACTCTTTCACACCAACCACCCCAAATTCCTCGACATAGAATATCACCAAATTCGGCTAATCTATCAATGCGAATTTCACCTGGAAACTCTACATTCAGAGTTGTTGATAATTCACCTTGTGCTTGATAGTTTTGTAAACTTTCACTGCGTTTAAGACTTGAAGCATTTTTACTATCGGGAAGTAATCTGCAAGCTGCATCAATACTCACTTCCATTAATCCAATTGCATCAAAAAATAGCCAGTAGTAATCTGCAAATTTCAAACCTTTTCCATCACGATTAAATCCAGTTTGTCTTTCTCTCAATTTTTCAGCACACAGAGATTTAACTTTACTAACAACACTTTCATCAATATTATTTGTCGCGATTATTGGTGCATTTGCATTTGCTAAATAAACAACACCATCGAGTAAATAAAGAAGTGGTGTATAAAATTCTTCGGGATGTGCTTCAATTAATGCGTTATTGAGGATATTAGTTAAAACACCGCGATTCTCTGACAAAAAATGATAGGTAAGTTTGAGTTGATGGTTGCTCAATCTGCTAATTAAATTTGTCAGTCGAGGATGTTCTGCATCCCTAGGATATTTAATTACTGAAGCGAAAATATCTGAAAGTGAAACTAAATCAATTAAATCTTGTCTAATTCTGCTATCTAATCTTTCATCATCTAATGTTTTTAATCCACGGCTAGCAAGACCTAAATCGGAGTCATGTTTAACACCAGAATTACTACTAATTTCAATGATATCATCAATAAAATCTCGCCAATTATCACCAAGTAAGTGATGCAAACCAAAATCAATGATTTTTTTGGCAATATAATCGCGTCCTAAATTTGGTGCATCTTTTTTTTCGGGTGTATTTAATTCCCAATCTCGGTTAATAAATTTTGCTTCTGTATCATTAGTAATTAACCAATCTTTATAATCGGGAAATTTTTCATAATCGTGTAGTAAATAAGAAGTAATAAAAATACAAACTTGTAAATCCTCACAGTTTCGTTTAACTGGACTTGTTTCTGTTGCTGTCTGTAGTTTTCTTAAAATCCGATAGGTAGGAAATAACCCGTTAAGTAAATGTGCCGCCATTGATTGATCTCCTGCATTTCTTTTACTATCAACAGGTAGTTTTCCTGCTTTAGCACGTTCAGCATTAATTTTGGGAATCGTAACTTCAAAGAATTTACCACCCTTTGCTGTCGCACCTGCTAATTGTTGAATCAAATTAGGTAAAACATATTCAGCAACCTGCTCTAAAATTTCGTCACCTTGATTACCTTTTGCCTTTTTTACAGCTTCTTTAAACAAGCGTATTGTGAGTAATTCTTTTTTTATCGGTGATTCGTCTTCATCTTCTTTTGCATCAAAATCCGGCACTTCTTCTGGTAAATCATCATCAAAATTATCTTTAAAGTCTGTCATGCACCTCTATCCTAGGATTTAATTGGTTAATATTCTGAAACTATCTTTTCTCAGAGAATTTATGGCTTCCTTTTGATGATTTGTCGTGCTAACCTTAACAAAGTCACGGCACATATGTCGATAATACTTTCAACATATCCATCCTTCATCGTCCTTCGGTTTCCAATGCCAAGTTAAGGTTTCCAATAGCAATGCATCTTGTCCAAAAGCTATGGAGTACCAGGAACCTCGATTTTCTGGTTGGTTAGTTAGAGGGTAAACTTGGAAGTGCATTGGTAATCTAAGGACAGCACGTAAATAATTGCGATCGCGATCTGAAATAAAACAAACTAATTTATTACGACTCACAGCATCGCTTATTTTTTGAATCCCGTAACCCTGGGGTTGACAAATCTCTAAATTTTTGAGAACTTGCACTTTACTGATTTTTGCAAATTCGTGGATGTTTCCTGGATAATAAAAATGCCAATTTTCTCGCACGTCTCGAAAGTCTTTTAACTTTAAATAACACAAAGCTTTTTCAAATTTCTTAGTCAAAATCCCCGCTTTCTTTGCTTTCTCCATAAAACTATTTTCATCCCACAATTCAAAAATAAAGTTACCCAGAATGCCAGGAAGATTATACATTTTAAATCTATCTGCTTCCGGTTCGCTCGGATTAGTTAAATCGTAAATTGCACAATCTAACTGACTGCTACCTCGAAAACTTCTTGCTTCATCAATAATCTTTGTTTTCCCTTCATTTTGACAGCGGTAAAACTGTCCGTTCATCTGTTTAATGCTTATTCCTAATACTTTTTGAATATCAGCACCAAACTTTTTTGCCACATCGGGATATTTTTCCTTCATGTGATGATTACCTTGAAGTTTCGAGTAAATATAAGCTGACTGGATTCCACCCCATCGTTTAGGGTATCTTTCAAATTCATTTCTATTTATCCACGAATTACGAATTGCATTAGTAAAAGTGATTCTGTCATAAGTTGCATTATTTTGAAGCAAAGGTGATTTATCTTCAAATAATCTTGCAACCAAAAAATTTGGAATTAAAGCATATGCTTGATAAATTTCAAATCCTTGATGTCTTCCTAATCTTCCAAAACGTTGAATAAAATTTCCTGCATCCGCAGCTTCAAATATTAAAAAGTTAATCCGAAAGTCTACACCCACATCAATTGTAGAAGTTCCTAAAAGTAAATCAGCTTCTGCTACTGAGTCTTTTTTCTCTGTTTCTCCTGTTAATCCCGTATTTTCTCTAACTTGCCATCGTGGCTCAAAAACTGCTTTAAACTTTGGTAATAATTTTTTTACTGCTGCAATCGAATTGAGAATGATTGCACCTTTACTATTAGGGTTCTCTTGAAAAAACCTTAAAATTACTTCCTCTATCTTTTCTTCCAACCATTCGTAACTAGAGCGTAAATTAGGTTCTAATCCTTGGGGAAAGCTTAAATTTATCGGTTGACTAATTTGCCTCCATCCTTGATTATCTGCCTCAGAATCAAATTTATAAGCCCCAACATCTACCGGATTGATAATTTTTGACTTTATCCCAGCATTTTCTAAAAATCCTTGCAATAATTCATTTGGTGTCGCAGACAAGAATAGAAACTTCTTAGGATGATTAGCAGTATTTTTTATGAGCAGAATTGTATTAATAACACTCGCAATCTGTGGAGACGAAAAGATATGAAACTCGTCATAAATAAACAGCTTATATCTTTCATTAATCCGACGAAATAATCTATCTGGATTATCTATTTTACCTCGCAGATAATAAAAATTATGGATGTAATGAAATAAGTCAGGATTTGTCAACAGAATTTCATTATTAGTCGAAATATCTTCTAATCCTTGCAACTTAGAAGGTAGCTTTCCCGTATTCACATAATCTTCTAAAATAGCCGCTGTCAAACGATATATCTGCGGGTCATATTTTGGCTGAAACTGCGCTTTATACCCTTCCACCTGCTTTTGCTGGTCTCTGACTAACTCATTTGTAGGATACATTGCTAAAGTGTACGTGCGTTTATTCATCGCTGCTAAATAAGCCGCTAAACTCTTACCATCCCCCGTCATTGCGGTGTTGAAAATAACCTCAATATTTGGGTCTTGCAGTGCTTTATAAGTCTCTAATTGATGCCAAGAAAGCAACCAATTATCAGGTAATTTAACCCCATCAGGTGTGGGAACAGTTTGAGAATATACTGATTTGAGTTGAATGTTAAATTCGGACATATCACTTTCGCAGTGTCCGTAAGTTGTTGATTAGTTACATCATTACATCCAAAATAGAGATTGACAAGAGATATCCGTATAAAAGTGTCCGTACAAATAAATGAGTAGAAAAGGTCAATCCATAACCTTATCGCTACGAGAAAGCGACAAAGCCGAATTAGAAAACTTAGCATTAGAATTTGGCTGCACCTGGGGCGATCGCCCTAACATCTCGAAGCTGGTAGAATCGATAGCGCGTCGTCAGTTAGTTATTGCCCCTAATAATGATTGGACAAACGAACGCATCAAAGCTTTAGAAACAGCCCGTAAAGCTTTGATAGATTTGGGTAAAACCGATGAAGCCAAGGAAATAGCCCAGTTATTAAAATCCAGAAGTGAATTAACTCTTCCTTTTCGTGAAGAAATCGAAACCTTCCTTAATAATCCTTTACCAGCTTGGAGACAACTCTTAGATAACTTGATTCACCGACAGCAACCATTTCGGCTTTCCTATCAAGATGCAAAAGAGGATTTATGGAGTTATACCGTTTTACACGCTCAAGTTGTAGCAATAGAAAAGCGTCAATATTTAATGTGTCGAGCAGAAGAATCCGCAGGTAATCAAGATGTGGAAGGATTACGTCATAATTGGACTTTTCGTTTAGATAGAATCCAAGAAGCTGGGCTGGTTTCTATCGATCAACCTTGGGAAAAAGATTTAGAAAGAATAGCAGTAGAGTTTCATTTATTAGGTAGACTTGCCTTTGCTTACGAAAGTAAAGCGGAAGATATATTTGTCAGCGAATTAGAAGGTGAACCACCAAGAAAAAGAGTTGTGAGAAATATATCTAATACTTTCTGGTTATTCCGTGAAATTACTAGATACGGCAAAGATTGCGTGATTGTTTCTCCCCAAGAAGTGCGATCGCGCTTCCGAGAAAATCTCAAATCCCTTTGCCAAGCTTACGATTTAGAAATTGAAGAATAAATACAATTACTATACCCTTATCTCTTTTTACCTCTTTCCTCTGCGTTCTCTAGCTTGAAAAGTTGTTCATGGGGGAAACCCCCAAGACCACACTTTTCGCTGTGTCTCTGCGGTTTTTTTAATTGATAATCTAGTGCAGAAACAACATTAATCTTAAAAATTAGCCCACACAGGTGGGCTTTAAACTTGCAATCGGGTTTACGTCACCCCCGCAAAATCCTTCCAATCATCCCATTAGCCTGCGAACCATAACCCCCACCAAACAAATTAAAATGATTCAAAATGTGATACAAATTATACAAAGTCTTCCGTTTTTCATAACCATCATCTAACGGAAACACCTCATCATAACCTTGATAAAAAGCTGCTGGGAAACCACCAAAAACTTCCGTCATGGCAATATCAACTTCCCTGTCTCCATAATAAGTTGCCGGATCGAAAATTATCGGTTCTCCTTCTGCGGTAAACGCGGCATTTCCTCCCCACAAATCACCATGTACCAAGGATGGTTGCACTTCATGTCCACTTAATAACTTTGGAATCGCATCTAATAACTCCTCGGCTTGAGGAAAACTACCACCCCGAAGTTTAGCTAATTGAAATTGATATCCCAAACGATGCTTAGTAAAAAATTCCACCCAATCATCAGTCCAAGTATTAATTTGCGGAGTTGAACCGATGGTATTATTCATATCCCAACCGAATCTTTCACTGAGAGATTTTCGATGCAATTGGGCTAATTTTCGACCCATTTCTTGAGAGGATTTACTATTACCACTACCCATTTCCAACCACTCTAAAACGATATAGCAAGAATTTTCTGCAATCCCGTAACAAATTGGTTGAGGAACGCGGATAGTATTAGTCTCGTACATTTGTTGTAAACCCAAAGCTTCCGCTGCAAACATTGCTATTTGAGAAGCTTGATTTAACTTCACAAAATAAGTTTTTGCTCCATAAGTTAGAGAATAACCTTGATTGATGCACCCACCAGAAACACTTCGTCGCTGCTGAGTTTGGAATGGTTCACCAGTCGCTTGGCTAATTTGAGCGTCAATTTCAGTCCACATCATCAAATTTTGGATTTTGAATTTTGGATTTTGGATTAGAATCAGGAATAGCCGCGATTGTCACAATACTCGGATGGTGCGTGACACCAAAAACCTGATTATTCCGTTAAAAATCAATCAAAGTGTCACAGCACCCTACGGACAAAATGTGCCAGTTGCGTAAGTCCTAAAAATTTCTCAATACAGCATTTTGGAGATAAATGAGGTACATTTTTATATTAAAAAGCTTTTGTGGGATGGGCATCCCTGTCCGTCCGAATATGCCTCATAAAGATGAAATATGCTGTAATTAGAAATTTAGTAATTATCTTTTTTTTATATCCTTTTCTATTCATTCTTCTTCCCAATCATCATCTTCCCATTTCCTACCCCTCAATCCAAAATCTAAAATCTAAAATCAGTTGGGTTTCAACACTACTACTCCATAAGCATCTGTAGATAAGTATGTTTTTGCAGCTTGCATCAAAGTATCTGCATCTTGTGCTTGAATATGATAAGGAAAATCAAAAGCTGGTTCTAAATCGCCGACTAAAGTTTGATAGTATCCATATAAATTAGCGCGATCGCTAGGTCTTTCATTACCAAAAATAAACCTGTTAGCTACACGTTTGCGGACTCGACTAATTTCTGATTCTTCTATTTCTATTTGAATTTTACCAATATGTTGAACTATTGCTTGTTCTACAGCAGCTAAATTTTCTGCCTCACAATGGGCTGCAATGTAAAAAGTTCCCTGTAACTGATTAGTCATATTACTTACAGATATATAATTAACCAGTTCCCGTTCTTCCCGTAAATCATTCCACAATCTAGATGTACGTCCGTGTCCTAAAATAGCTGAAAGTACGTCTAGCGCATAAGTTTGACTTAACTGCATTAACCCAGGAACGCGCCACATCATGATTAATCTTGCTTGTTGAAGACTTTCGTCAACATATTCTCTGCGAACAATTTCTGTAAATGCTGGTTCTGGCTGTAAAGAAGTTATATCTTGAGTTTCTATGATACCATTATCTCGCATTTCAACATTAGCAAAGCTTTCAGCGATAATATCAATCAACTCCTCTTCTGTTAAATTTCCGACAGCAACAGCAGTAATTGACTTTGGCTGATAATTTTGAGCGTGAAAACAACGCATTTGCTCTGCTTTAAGTTGAGAAATTACTGTTTCTGGTCCCAATACCGGACGACGATATGGTAATTTTTCAAAAGCAGTTTCCATTGCTCTGGCAAAATTACGACGTTGGGGATTATCTTCACTACGTCTGATTTCTTCCAACACTACCAAACGTTCCCGTTCAAAAGCATCATCGGGAATACAAGCATTCATTACTACATCAATTTGTAGCGGTGCGAGTTTGGCAAAATCTTGAGGAGCAGTAGTTACATAATAATGAGTATAATCTTGACTAGTAGCAGCATTCATCACGGCACCACACTCTTCAATTCTACGTTCAAATTCTCCGCTTGCCAGTCTTTTAGTTCCTTTAAAAATCATATGCTCTAAAAAGTGAGCCATACCATTAATTGCATCACTTTCGGCAATAGAACCCACATTAACCCATAAATTGAGGTTAACCGCTTCTACTGGCATTTGCTCTGCTACTATCGTCAAACCATTAGGTAAGTGTCGTAGCTTCGGGGCATTTAGACGAGAAAATTCTAGCAGAGTTGAGGACATTTGTAGTTATGAATCAAAGCGTCTTACTTTTTTATCATAACTAGAACTTATTTGAATATCGAAAATATTCTGTTACTAAGAGATTTTACGGAATCATCTTTATTCTATAAAACTCCTAATTGAAAATTGAAGTGAAGGTAGTACACCTAACTGTTCCCTATTCCCTACTCCCTACTCCCTTTTTATAAGGACAATTTTTAACGCCGAACTGAGATAGCACTATTACATCCTCAAAAGCTATAAAATAATAAATATAAATATTAAAATATGTAAACTAACTATCAATGTCAAATGGTTCGGGAAAATCCCGTGTAATCGTTATCGGTGCTGGAATTGGCGGACTTACTGCTGGGGCTTTATTAGCACATAGAGGTTATGAAGTATTAATTTTAGACCAAGCAATTGTACCGGGAGGTTGTGCTTCGACTTTCAAGCGTAAAGGTTTTACTTTTGATGTGGGTGCAACTCAGGTAGCTGGTTTGGAGCCGGGAGGAATTCATCACCGGATTTTTTCTGAGTTAGAAATAGAATTGCCCGCAGCTACACCTTGCGACCCTGCTTGTGCGGTATACTTACCCGGAGAAAATACTCCGATTAATGTTTGGCGCAATCCCCAGAAATGGCAAGAAGAACGATCGCGACAGTTCCGGGGTAGTGAACCTTTTTGGAATTTACTCTCAACTCTATTTAAAGCAAGTTGGAAATTTCAAGCTCGTGACCCCGTATTACCACCACGTAATTGGTGGGATTTACTACAGTTAACCACAGCCGTGCGTCTGGATACTTTAGTTACGGTTCCCTATACTTTGTTTACTGTTGGGGATGCTTTACGTTTTACCGGACAAGGGAATAATCACCGTTTAAGAACGTTTTTAGATTTGCAATTAAAGTTGTATTCTCAGGTAAATGCAGAGGAAACGGCGCTACTTTATGCGGCGACTGCATTGTGTGTATCCCAGGAGCCGCAAGGATTGTACCACCTGGAAGGAAGTATGCAGGTATTGAGCGATCGCCTAGTGGAATCCTTGGAAAGGGACGGTGGTAAATTATTAATGCGTCATACAGTAGAACATATCAAAGTAGAAAATAATCGAGTTACTGCGGTAGTTATTCGCAATCAGAAAACTGGAGAATCCTGGAGTGAATCGGCAAACCATGTAGTAGCTAATGTTACTGTCCAGAATTTAGTTCAGTTGCTCGGAGAAAAAGCTCCTAGGGGTTATAAAAAGCGAGTTGAAAACTTAGCTCCCGCATCAGGAGCGTTTGTCATTTATTTAGGGGTTGATGAGAGTGCAATTCCCCCCGAATGTCCGCCACATTTACAGTTTCTCTACGATGCAAATGGTCCGATTGGGGAAAATAATTCCTTATTTGTTTCAGTGAGTCGTCCTGGTGATGGTCGTGCTGCTGCGGGCAAAGCCACAATTATTGCTTCTTCTTTTGTAGATGTAGATAGATGGTTTAATCAGGATAATTACGATGAATTAAAGCAGTCTTTTACACAAAAAGCTATATCTCATTTAAGTAAATTCTTTTACTTAAAACCAGAAACGATTATTCATGTAGAAGCAGCAACACCGCGTACTTTTTATAATTTTACCGCTAGAGATAAAGGTATTGTCGGCGGTATTGGTCAAAGAATTCCGACTTTTGGTCCTTTTGGTTTTGCCAATCGTACATCGATCAAGAATTTGTGGTTAGTAGGTGATTCTACTCATCCCGGTGAAGGTACTGCGGGAGTAAGTTATTCAGCTTTGACGGTGGTAAGGCAGATTGAGAGTTAGTTCCTTCTCATCAGATGATTACCATGAAAAATACCTAAACAGCAATTCTAAGCAAAGTTGCATTGTATTTCACCTAAAATATATACATAAAAAACAACTATAATAGTTAATTGTACGTATATTTATAGCATAAAATATTATGCAACAGCCTGCTTCAGATTTTCAACAAAAATTAACTCAAAAAATTGCCAAGTGGAAAGCTGGACTGGCTGATTTGGGGCGACGAAATCCTTTAATCAAGTTTAAGCAAGATAGTCTCAGAAGTCTGGAGATTTTGACAGATCAACCAGATATTCTATTCCAGGAACTAGTAGAAGAAAAGAAAACATTTAAGTTTCAAATTCTTGATAGCGAGCATCAAGATATTACTCTATTGAAAGAAAATAAAATATTCTCAGCAAGAGCAAATTCTTTAGAAATAATCACCCGTCAAACAGGTAACGAACAATTAAAACGACTCAAAAAAATTCGCAGTGAAGCAAAACGTTCATTTGAAGAACGAGGAGTTAATAGTTTATTTATAGCATTGGGAACTTTAACTTGGTATGACAAAGATAAACCAGAAGAGTCTTTGCTTTCACCGTTAATTTTGGTTCCCGTAGAATTAACGAAGGAGCGAGGAAAAGATATATATAAAATATCTGTTTTAGATGAGGATATTGTTTTAAATCCAGCTTTAACACAAAAATTAAAACAAAACTTTGCAATTGATTTTCCACAAGCAGAAACAATCCAAGAATTAAATTACACCAAAATTATTGCTTTAGTTCGTGAAGCTTTATTAGAACACAAGACATGGGAAATTAAAGAGAATGTTTTTTTGTCATTATTCTCTTATGCTAAAGCTGCAATGGTTCGAGATATTATTGAAAATGAAAACTTGATATTGTCTCACCCTATTTTGCAAGCAATTAGTGGAAATTTAAATAATTATCAGTCTCATTACCAAGAACCTTTACCAGCGTCTGCTTTAGACTCACAAGTTAAACCGGAGCGAATCTTTCAAATTCTTGATGCTGACTCTAGTCAGCAAGTTGTAATTGAAGCTGCAAAATCTGGTTCTAGTTTTGTTGTTCAAGGACCACCAGGAACAGGGAAAAGTCAAACTATCGTAAATATTATTGCTGAACTAGTTGGTAATGGCAAATCTGTTTTATTAGTTGCAGAAAAAGAGACTGCACTAAGTGTTGTTTATAAACGTCTAGCTGAATGTAATTTAGATCATATATGTCTTAATCTGCACCATAATGGTACTACAGATAAACGAGAACTGGTAAATAATTTATCAAAAACGATTGATTCTCTTTCACCATTATCTGAAACAGAAAATCACCATCTTTTCTTTGAAAGATTTTTAACTACTCGTCAGTCTTTGAATGCATATCTAATCAGTTTACATTCCAAACAGAAGCCGTTAGATAAATCACCATTTGAACTATTTGGTGAAATTTTGCAAAAAGAACATGAAGGGGTTCCCAATATTAATGTTATATTTTCTAATTTCAGTCAGTGGAATCTTAGCAAATTGAATGAAGCGAAAGATTTATTGAGTGAGCTAGCAAAGTTTTTACCTTTTTTTAAAGGAGAAAAAACAACTATTTGGTCAAAAAGCTCTATTCAGTGTTACTCTTATGAGCTTGAGTTGGAAATAAGGGAGAAAATATCAGATTTT
>JAYKJL010000201.1:0-4525 GCA_035285725.1 Nostocales cyanobacterium 94392
CTATTACGGAAACCTTTGGTGGGTTTTTATTGGTTTTGGCGCTGGCTTTCCCCCCGGTAAGTGTATTGCTGGCCTTTACCATGTTGATTGCTGCGCTGCATCATTTAAAAGCCGGCGATGGTATTCAGGGTGCTTCTCATGCTATTGAAGCGGGTATTGTTTTCCTTGGTTTGTTGTTTGTTGGGCCCGGAAAATATAGCGTGGATGGGAAATAAAAAACCCCTCGAGTTGAGGGGTTTTGGGGTTGATTGTAATTTAGTCAATAAAGATTTATAGATCAAACCACATCTTATCGTAATATAATGGTAAGGGTGTGGGAATGTTGGAGTTAGAGGTCTTCTCAACTGGCGCCAATGTATATCTTCTTATTAGTGGACCAGCGGGAGCACCAGCAGGCAGGGTTAGGGCAGGGACTTCATTCCCATCTGTTCCGGATCTTCTCCATTGTACAAATGCATCTAACGGCCTATCCATTAAATCAATCCATTGTTGGATATGAATCTCTTTTACCGGATCGGCAACACTTGTTAAATCAGGTAACTGTGTTGTTAAATACGTATTAATCTCAGTCGGATCAGCCTCATAGAAATTCATGGCGGCTTGTACGCCATCATGAAATAATTGTTGTGATTTTGCAAGATCTATATTGACTCCCAGTCCTCTTGCGTATGCTTCGGCTTGTAACAATAAAATTTCTTGATACGATAGAAAAACGCTAGGAGCATCTTTTCTGTAAAGATAAGCACTGATTAACGCAGTTGTTTCATCTGCTTCCTGCTCAGTATTAACAGCAATATAATCATTGGCATTTGGTCCCTTATCAAAATATCTCGGAATACGGGGATCATTTAAGGGAGCCATGTAATCAAAGACATTCTTATTTGCAAAAAACCATTGATTAACACCGTTGGTGTATTTTTTAAACAATCTGTATTTCGGATTTTCTTGATTAGTAGTAGTGTAGTGTTTAAAAACTTGATTATCTGATGGCGATGATATCATGTTATTAGGGTCTGCTAATAGAGCACCGATTTGAGCAGCTTTACTCGGATCTTTATCAACCATCACCATTAAAACCTTAAATTTTAAAGAATTAGCAAGTTTGATCCATTTCGTTAAATCTCCTCCATAAAAAACATCATAATCAGTTATTTTTAGAGGACTAGCTGGGTCTATTTGAGCGATGGCTTCATCAAGCAGTACTATTATATTCTCTAAAACTTGTTTTTGGGGATCAAAATGCGGTTCAGGAAATTTTTCGGCCTGAAATGCTTCAGAATATGGTATGTCTCCAAAGAGCGTAGTAGCTTCATACATCATTTGGGCCAGGATGATTTTACATTGGGCTGCAGTATTATTGTTTTTCGGATCAGCCTCTTCTGCGGCCTTAATGGCTAACTTTAAATTATTGCCTCCGCTATTATAGTACATGTTCCAAGTATTATTCAAAGAAAATGGACTCATGTCGTAAACATCGCCTGCTCCCCAGCCAAAATTTCCACCACTAGCCATATTCTGAACCATTAGTCCAATAGGTATCCAAGAGTCGCCGCTATTCTTATTTGCATCCCATGCTGTAATAGCATATCCAAAAAGCAATTTAGGTTCTACGGTTGTAGCAGTTAAGGGATTGGTGTTTATGTCTAAATATTTTTTACAAGAATTGCCTCCTATTGCGACCAGCATCAAGAAGGTAATTAATAATTTATGTTTAGTTTTCATAACTAATTCTAATTAAAATGATAATCTTAAATTGAAACCTATAGATCGGGTGGATGGCACGCTATTAAATTCTACCCCTTCTCCTATGCTACCTGCTCCAAAGAAGTTTAATTCTGGGTCAACGTGTGGTACATGACTTTTAATTAGCCACAAATTCCTTCCTTCAATACCCAATTCTGCTGATTTTACAACTGAATTCTCCTTAAATAAAGATTTTGGCAAAGCGTATGAGAATCTGATTTCTCTTAACTTGATATAGGAAGCATCGAAGATATTTCCTTCAGTATTTGAAGTGGCCGCTTGGTTTACCCAATAGTCTTGAAGACTACTTACCGCTTTTGTATTTGGGATGAAATTGCCATTAGCGTCTTTGATAACTCCAGGATCCACAAATGGTGTTCTATCGCCACCGGTTTCTATAGCTAATCCCAGGGTCCTCAGAGAAGAAACTGTCCCGGAGTAAAAGACTCCACCCTGCCTGATATCAACAACGCCGCTTAGCGTAAAGCCTTTGTAGTTAAATGTATTAACTAGTCCCATCATCCAATCTGGATAAACATTTCCAAGAAATTGATTTGGAACAACCATTTTTAATCCAGTATTCGCATTAATGACATATTCTCCAGTAGGTGACCTTTCAAACTTAGTACCATATAGCCCGAAAGGACCACCTACTGCCGCTTTGATTTGCAGACCACTCCAACCACTTGCAAGTGTGTATTCAGTAACACCCTCGGTTAGTTCAGCTACAATTTGCTTGTTTTTTGAGAAGTTTACATCTAACCCCCATGTGAAATCTTTGGATTTAACGGGGACTAGATTTAAGGCTAATTCAACACCCGTATTTTTAATTGAACCTACATTCACATATTTTCTTGAATAGCCAGTTGAAATAGCCACTGCAATTGGGATTAATTGGTTTTTCGTGGTTGTGTTATAATAGTTAAAGTCAATTCCTAACCTATTATTAAACATTTTTAACTCTGTTCCTAATTCATAGGAATTTTGTTTTTGAGGAACCAAGTTGGCGTTCGGCAATGTAGCCGGACCAGTAAAGGCAGTTGTAATTGGACCTATTGGAAAAACCGTTGTTGCAGCACCCACAAACTGAAGAAATACTGATGAAACCGGCGTGAATTGGAAATCCAAATTATAAGGTGCCAAATCACTTCCTACTGAAGCATAACTCGCTCTAAGCTTACCGAAATTTAACCATTTAAAGTCATTTAGAAGTTCGTTAAACACAAAAGAACCGCTTATAGATGGATAGAAGTAGGAATTATTTTTAACTGGGAGCGTAGATGACCAGTCATTCCTACCAGTAATATCCATGTATAGAAAATCCTTATATGCGATACTTAAATCCCCGTATACACCGATTAATCTTCTTTGTGAATAAGCAAGTGTTGGTGTCTTACTAGCCGCGTTGGTATAATTGTACAACTGATCAATTGTAAGATCAGAAGCTGAGACATCTGTTGACTCAAGTTGGCGGTCGTTGATATTATTGCCAAGAATCAACTTGAACTTAAAATCCTTTACTAATTTATCTTGGTTTAGCGTTACTAAAAGATCATTGTTTATTATTCTAGAAAAGAGATCGGTATTATTAAATTGACCATTTATTACCCCTGCCGTACCCTTTCTAGTAAAGCTATTTCTTTTCTCATTGTAAATGTCTCCACCTAAACTATTAGAAATAGTCAACCAATCATAGGGCTTATACTCCAATGTATAGGTGCCAAAAAAACGATCAAGTTTGTTATTATTCTTGTTATAGTTAATAATCCAATAAGGATTATTTCCGTTTTTGTCGGTGCTTAAAAACGTTTGCGCTCCTGTGAGCGGATTTTCAAAATTGTTTTTAAGTTTTTCTATGTCTACAACCCTTGGTAGACCATAAATTGATGAAGTGATAATATTGCTGTTATTGGAACTTTGGGAAGGTCTACCTTCAGCAGATGTTCTACTGTAAGTTCCAGTAAATCTAGAAGAAAGCTTTTTAGTAAAGTCACGGCCTGAGTTTAGAGAAAAGTCATATCTACCTAATTGACTATTTGGAATAATACCCCTTTCTTTAAGAGCGGTGAAACTTAACCTATAGTCTGAATTATCTCCGCCCCCCGAAAAAGAAATATTGTTGGTATAGGAAGTGCCTGTTTGGAAAAAATCTTTCACATTATTAGGATAGGCTTGCAGTGTTACCTGATCACCATTAAAATCAGTAAACTGCTGATTCTGTACGTCAGCTATTTTGGGACCCCAGCCATTGGTAAATTTTAAATTATAAATACCATAATTTCCTAGCGCATATTCATTTTGGTAACTTGGAAGTATTAAAGGATTAGAGAAAGTAGATGAACTATTTACTACAATAGATGATAAGCTCCCTTTTCTACCCCTTTTTGTGGTGATAATCACAGCTCCATCTTTTGCTCTCGAGCCATAAAGGGCTGTTGCAGCGGCTCCTTTCAAAATCGTCATCGATTCAATATCATCTGAACTTAAATCACCAACTCTATTTCCATAATCTACGTTATTAGAAGTTGTGCCGCCAACAGAAGTACTATTGCTTATTGGCAATCCATCCACAACAAAGAGGACATCGTTACCGTCTAAAGAGTTTACACCTCTGATCACGATTTTACTTGAACCACCTAGAGTTCCAGATTGAGAACTAACTCTAACTCCTGCAGCTTTTCCAGCTACTGCATTCAATAAATTCGCATCTCGAGCTGAAGTCAAATCATCAGATTTTAAGACAGATGCGCCATAACCAATAGATCTTTCACTTCTCGAAATT
>JAYKJL010000202.1:0-18223 GCA_035285725.1 Nostocales cyanobacterium 94392
TAATTAAAGCTCAAGAACATAGAAGTCAGTTAAAAAATAAAGAAGATGCCATATCGAGGTTAAAACAACTGATTAAAAGTGCCGTAGTAATTAAGAAGAAACGTAAACCGACCAAACCTTCAACAAGCTCGCAAAAAAGACGTGTTGATGCTAAGAAAAAGCGGAGTCAGATTAAATCTGGGAGGAAACAGGTGAGTGATGAGTAAATGATACGTTGGGTTTAATTATGTCAACGCAGCATCAATACTTGGGTATGTGAAGATACAACAGTAACTTAGAAGACTTTGTAATTCTTAGCCACGAAATTCATAGAAACAACTGATAGCATTACTGAGTAACGATTTTTGCATCAGTATTAAGTATATGTCGATTAATACAGAAGTCTTCGGCGATCGCGTTAGTAATCTAATTAATCAGGCTGAAGAGTGTGAAAAGTCAGGTAAATACGAGCAAGTCCGAAAAATTCTTCAAGAAGCCTTAGATATTGCTCCTAATGATGTAGAGGTTTTAAGGCAGTATGCTAAAGTTACAGCAAAGTTAGGTAAATTAAAAGAAGCATTTGACATATTTGATAAGGCTCTTGATATTAGCCCAAACAATGTCGATGTATTAAGGAATTATGGTGCGGTATTAGTAGATGCGAATTATTTAGACAAAGCAATAATCATTTTTAAGAAAGCGATTATAAATGCTCCAAACGATGTAAAAGTATTGAGTGCTTACAGCAAAGCTTTACGGAAAATAGGCGATATTGAAGGGCAGTTTTTTATTTTAGAGCGTTCTATACAAATACAACCTGATAATATTAGAACTCAAAAAAGCTATGGAAGTGCATTAAATAATTATGCAAATGCTTTAATTAAAATATCTAGACATCAGGAAGCACTTGAGTTATTTGAACGCTCGCTACAAATTCAGCCAAATGACCCTATCACTTTAAGTCGCTATGCAAATGCTTTAGTTGAGATGTCTAGACATCAGGAAGCGCTTGAATTCTTTGAACGCTCGCTACAAATCAATTCTCAAGATGCTATCACTTTAAGTCGCTATGCAAATGCTTTAGTTGAAATGTCTAGACATGAGGAAGCACTTGAATTCTTTGAACGCTCGCTACAAATTCAACCTGATAATGTCATTACTTTAAACTGTTATGCAAATGTTTTAGTTGCAGAAAATAGATATGAGGAAGCATTTGAATTATTTGAACGCTCGCTAAATATCGAGCCAAAGGATGTTATTACCTTAAATAGTTACGCAAATACTTTAGTAAAACAAGAGAAATACCCGGAAGCCTTTCAATTATTTAAACGTTTACTGCAAATAAAACCTGATGATGTAATTTCATTAACTAGTTATGCAAAAGCTTTAGCAAGAATTAGAAGATATGATAAATGTTTTGAAATTTTTGAACAAGCTTTGATAATTCAGCCTAATAATGTAAGAACTCTAATAAATTATGCAAAAGAATTAGCCTATTTTGGGAACTATAAAAAAGCACAAATTATTTTTAAGCACTCGTTAACAGTAGAAGATAAAAATGAATTAGCAATAAAAAGCTATGTATATTTTTTGCAAAGATACGGTTTAAAATTATTAACAGAAGGTGATTATCGCCAAGCTAGTCAAATTTTACAGCAAGCTTTAAACCTTAAACCAGATAATTTCATATTATTTAAATATGCCAGATGCTTAGAGGAGTTAAACGAGTACCAAAAAGCAATATATCAACTTGAAAAAATTGATTTGGCAAGCCTTCCCCAATATCGCGCTAATGTTATCCATCTTAACTTGGGCAGGTTGTATTACCTTATAAATCAGAAAGATAAAGGTTATCGATGTTTTGAGAAAGCAATCGCTAACTCTGATGATAAAGAAAGAACATTGCTTTACAGTGCTAGAAGTATTTTAGCGACAAAACCTTACAATGATACTGCCGTGCAAATGTTGCAGCAAATAACTAAGGAATCACCGCGTTACGCAGAAGCGCTGGAAATGTTAACCTTAAATTTTAGCCAAGAAGACTATTTTGGTATGGTTAGCACTATTGATTCTCAAAGCGGTTTGAGCGACACTGAAATGCTCAACCGAGCAATGTATCATAAAATTGCCAATGAGGTTGTTATCCTCAAAAGCATTGCTTCACGCATTTTACATTTTTCTCAGAGTAAAGATCCCCTATTAGGCAGTATCATCAAAAATATTGAGGATGTATTGGAGCAGATAGATCGTCGTAAGGCAGAGCAAAAGTCAAAAATTGCTGAAATACCATGTGATGACTATGGAGAAATACTAGCAATTATTTCTAAGACTGCTCACGATATTTCCGATTTTGTCAATAACGAATTAGCCACAATTAAGTCTAAAACTCAACGAGCAATCCGGAAACTTGATCCTGGCACTCCTCAGTATTGCCAGTTCAATAAGTTACTTGCTCAATTAGAACTTACCCAAGCAGCAATAAATGACCTGAAAGCAATAAATGAGGGAATTACAATTAAGCCTCATCGTTTTCTAGTTAAGAAATTGTTTGAAAGATGGGAAGCAAATCCGGAAATTGATCGTGCAAGCATTTATTTAGAGATTTGTAATAGCAATCAAGAATTTGAAGGTGACGAAGAAAAAATTAAGAGCGCTCTTCAGGAATTGGTAGAAAATTCTCTTAAGCATAATGCTAATAAGTCAGATTTAAAGATTCATATTACTTGCAAGGATGTAGTGAATCCTTCAGGAATTCGGGGTAATAACATCCCTGGAGAGCAAAAATATCTTTCTATAGAGTTTTCAGATAATGGTAAAGGTGTGCCGGATGACAAAAAAGATTGGATATTTCAACCTTTAAAAACAACTTCTGCTGAAGGAAAAGGTAGTGGGTTAGGACTTTTTATTATTCGTAAAACTTTGGCAAAAATGAATGCTTACATCCGCGAAAGTGGAAAGAATGGAGTTAAGTTTGAAATATTCATCCCATATGAAACAGGTCATAAGACTACAAGCAATGATGAAAAAAAGAATTATGCACGAATTGCTCTATAATCATAAACTATCTTTTAATTTAAAATCATACGAGGCACATTAAATAGATGCAAACTGAAAATATCCATTTGCTTTTAGTAGAAGATAATCCTCGATTTATGGAGGAATTAAAGGAGTGGTTGCAGGAATTTGGCTATCAAAATATTGAAACAGCTTCAAGTGCGGCTGAAGCAACTCAAAAGTATTGACCAATTTGAACAAACAATCGTTAATCTCATCTGCGATCGCATTGGTGCAAGCTTTGCCCAATTAGTTAAAATTAGATTTGAAAATATCGAAGGTAAAGATATTTGTGCTGTTGACGTTAGAAAATCAGCCAAACGAGCTTTTATGAAAGATAAAGAGAAGCTGGAATTTTATATTCGAGCTGGTAATACTTCTAAATCTATTGAAGTCCCAGATATCTATAATTATATGTAGTTAGCGGGACTTAAACAAAAATCAAGCCCAAACAAAGCCTAAACTGGCTTTGTAAGTAATAAATACGTCACGATTTTGGTTTAGCCATTCCACAAAAAAGACAGACCATTTACGACCTGTCTCATAAAAATCAAACATAATTAACTTAATTAGATTAATTACAATTAGATTCGCTTCCAAGTAAAGCAACTGCATGAGGCACCGGACGAGGTATATAACCTACTAAAGATTGTCCTTTGTAAACTAAGGATGTACTCGCGCCCGAATCAAGCATTACAGAATCTTGAATTTCTGCTTTAACCAAGGCTTTCCCAAGAGTTGCAGAATCAACTTTTTTCGCGGAAATCCCAATAACAGGAACTCCCGATTTATTTATCCCCCAAAAAGCTCGTTCCCTTAAAGCATCGGCTCCTTGGAGATAATTAAAGTAATTAGCAGGTTTTGCTTCCCCATTTTTAACTAGCCAAGCAGCACCCACAAAAGCATCGGTAACTCCCGACATTTCTGCTTGTATACCTTCTAAAGTATTATGTTTATCAGGTTCAAAAGGTATATAACTGACTGCATAAGGACTGATTAAAACTAAAGGACGACCTGTTAATTTTTGATTTTCACCTTTATTTCCAGGGATAAACTTCTTAGTTGAATAACTGTAAACTGGTCCAATCATCACATTGGAGTCGAGGAATTTCAAAGAAAAGAAAGTCCCATCAACCGCAGCAACAGGATTGATTCCACTTCTAGCAACAACTTCTTCCAACTGATAGCGACTATCAGCGTGAATAGTTACAGGTTTACCACCGGAAATCAACACCAAAGGAATGTCATCGATTCTAGTACTAACACGTTCAATCGGACTAGTGAAATTGAATGGTGTTCCTAAGGACAATGTAAATGCTTTTCCAAGAGGAACAACCGCCTGTAAGGGTGATGGTATAGTGGAAAATACATTTAATGCACCTGGAGCAAAGTTACTACTATTGAGATAATCTGATAAAGGTGAAGCAAATGTCTGCATCGCAACTTTCACACCCTGATCCGAATTGCTGATTAAGTTGGATACATTTGTGGTCGTTTTGAGCAAATTAGAAATTTGCTTGTGCAAATCGTTATTTTGAATACAAGCATTACTATTACTAGCAGCTTGAGCGATAGTTTGTGTAGTCGGAAATAATTGTAGAAAACCAAGTACAGAAATCATTACCAGCACCAGCTTAGTAACAACTTTGTGAGATTTATCTAGGCAAATCAAAGTTATAAATATGTAGCCGAGGACGGGATTTTTAGGTATTAACCTCATACTTCTTGTTCTCAGAAGAATTCGGACTTGTTGTCGTAATTACCCTGGTTTAAAGCGATGGCATTAATACAGTAAAATCCTCAAGTTAAGAATAAATAAACGCTTCTTTAAATATTGTTTTTTTGATACAATTTATTAGTATTATGATGTCTTTTTTGAAGGGAGAGGAAAGAGTAAAAATATTTTGATTTTAATTTTTGTTCATCTAGTTAATTATTGAGTTAAGAAAATTGATTGGGGGGAAGTTAAAAAAGAATAGAACCTTTATAAAAAAGTTTCCCTAACTCAGAAGCAAAGTAAAATCCTTAAATGAACCTTATTAATTAATTAAATCAGTGAACAGTCAACAGTTATCACGGTTTTTAACTGATAACTGTTAAGCCTTGATTATTTATATACCTATAGACTTGCCATTCTCGAAGGAACTTAAAACTGAAAAACCCAATATCTTAAAGATACCGGGTTACTTAATTTATATATTTTTTTGATAACGATTAAAATACTCGATGCTGTAAAGAAGGCATTTGACGACGAACTTGTTCAATTCTTATGGGATTAATTTCTGCGATCGCAACACCCGGTTGTTCGCCAGCATCAGCTAAAATCATACCCCAAGGGTCAATAATCATGGCGTGTCCATGTGTTTGACGACGGTGATAATGTATTCCTGTCTGGGCTGGAGCAATAATATAACAGGTATTTTCAATAGCACGAGCTTGTAGTAATATCTGCCAATGATCTTTACCAGTAAAAGCAGTAAAAGCAGCAGGAACAAACATCACATCAGCACCTTTCTTTGATAGATGTCGATAAACTTCAGGAAACCGAACATCATAACAAACAGAAAGTCCGATATTTCCAAGTGTTTTCGAGAAGTAGACGCTAGGTAGTTCCTTGCCAGCCATTACGGTACTCGATTCCCGATAAGTATTACCGTCAGGGACATTGACATCAAATAAATGTATTTTACGATAACATAACAATTCCTCACCGTTGGCATCGATCAAAGAAGCAGTATTATAAACCTTGTCATTTTCATCGGCAGGAACAGGGAAACCACCACCAATCAGATTAACTTGGTAACGTTGAGCCATTGTTTTGAGAAAAACTTGAGTTTTCTGAGCAATAACTTCAGCTTGTGCCAGTTTATCCTTTTCTTCTCCCATAAAAGCAAAATTTTCTGGTAAACCCACTAATTTTGCACCTTTATGTACCGCTACATCTATCAATTCCTCAGCCTGTGCCAAATTTTGATCTAAATCCGGTACACTTGTCATCTGAATAGCAGCTGCTAAATAAGAACTCATCGTTGTATTAACCTTACAGAGGATTTACGGACGTTTTTTGCTCGAACTATATATTCAATATTAAAAATCAAAACATAAAATACATTTGGTGTAAAACTCAATCCAAAGTCTTGTTTAAATCACTTATTCTGACTAAAAGCAAGCCTTGTTTATAAATATACACAATCTTTTTTTGTGTAGTAGAAGGAAAAGAATAGGATTAGCCGAAAAGCATCTGCAAAGTAAGTATGCTGTTTGCCGATAGACATAGGCAAATACCTCAAATGTTTGTCAGAACAAAAGTAATCATATTTATAATTGCAGTAAAACAGATATTAAAACATGAACATAAATCAAAAAATATTTCAATTTGATTGATTTAAGTATAATTTTTTTAAATTTCTATTTAGAGTTGCAGAAAATGTTGCCAAACCTAGAGGAATTTTAAGTGGATATTAATCAATTATCTTAGAGGATGTCTAAGATAAGAAGTCGGGTTTTTATTCGTATTTTCTAGTAAGTAAGTCGGCAGAAACAAACAGAACTATATAACGGTTAGGTAAACTACCCTTAAACCCTTATTCCCACTGCCGACTGCCGACTTTATGCCCTAATTACAATTTTCAACGCCAACCTACTTATTATGGATATTAATCGTAAAAACCCGACTTCTATAAGTGTTGTCGTACTCACATTAAATTAAACTTGCAGCATCTGCATCTAAAAATAAATTTGCTTGGGGTTGATTACGGAGAATAGATGCAGGAAATTCTGTAGTAATATTTCCTTGTAATAGTTGTTTAATTAATTTAGCTTTACGTTTTCCTGGTGCAAGACAGATAATTTTTTTCGCAGCACAAATCATCGGTATAGTAAGAGTAAAAGCATATTTAGGTACACTTTCTAAATTAGGAAAATAACCACTCTCTACTTGTTGCTGATGGTTAACTGAATCTAACTTAACTAGTTTTACCATGTAGGGGTCATTAAAATCTGCCACAGATGGCTCATTAAAAGCTAAATGTCCGTTTTCCCCTATCCCCAAAAAACACAGGTCAATCGGTTGTGCTGTGAGTAATTTAGAATAACGATCGCACTCTTGTAAAGGCTGCAAAGTATCACCTTCTATATAGTGAAATTTCTGTGGTGAAACACGCTTGGAAACACGTTCTCGGAGATAATATCGGAAACTGGAAGAATGCTCGGCTGATATACCTAAATATTCATCTAAATGAAAACATATAATTCGCGACCAATCAATATGATTTAAATTAGTTAAAATATCAAGAAATTTAAGTTGAGAATTACCTGTTGCAAATAATAGTGCGGCAGTTTGCTTGTGCTTGAGAATTTGCTGTAAATCTTGTTGAACGATGGAAGAGACGGATAAAGCGAGTTCAGCTTCCGAATCGTAAATCTGAACTCCTAGGCTATCAACGCGAAAATCTTTTGTAGCGTTTGACATTTGATAACAAAGAATTTTGTTGAATTAAGTAAACGAGTAGAGGTAGATTTTTCAGCCTACCCATACACGCGCTAGTTACCATAGGTTGTCAGATTTTATAAGATTTAATCATAGTTTTTTGTAGGCTCGAATGCAGTCATTATTACGGGAAACCACAAAATAATCTAAGTTATTTGATAAATGTTTATATTTATTTACCATTAATCAAAAAAAATTATGTTATGAGTAATTTCACTTGATTAAGATGGTTTTACAAATTTGCACTCAGAAGACATCTGAGAATTTTTATCTATAAAATTAGAAATTCCTATGGATGCTAAACAAAGGTTGATAGTCACCAAGGATAAGTTAATTTGAGTTTAAATATATATTTAAAAATAGTTAAGTAAAACCCTAAGCCTTTATTATATAAGGATTGTAGGCTGTTAATCTCTCGATGACGGGAAAATTAGTTTCAGTGAATTCGCGGAAGTTGCCTGATATTTATCTTGAATATAATAAGCCAGCATATCCAAACAAAGTCTGTAATGATTATCAACTACTTGCATTTTATACAGGCATCGGTTACATTCGGATATAAAGTTAAACTCCCAATTCGGGAGAAAATCTGGGATTACATCCGCTTAAGCAAGCATGAGTTAAGTAGACCGATAAAACTTTTCCCATTCTTACAATAAGTCTTTGTTGTCAAACCCCTAGTTTTAGACTACTGCCAAAAATCCCAAAGCTTCTCACTCTGAGTAGAAGTTCTACTTCTTGGTGATGTTTTTCATACAATCTATTTTTTTTCAAATTTATTGAGAATTATTTGCAATATTTTTGAGAAATTAGATATAGTAAAAAGATATAGACTAAAACCTTTAAAAATACTTGGATAATGAAAACGTGGAGGTTAGCTTGCAATTAAAGTAGCTTTTTTAACAATCGTTTTAATCAAGAATTTACATATACTTTTGATTTCCATGATGATGTTTCCCGGTATTCACTTGTAAGCTGAAGTATTAGAAGTATAGATAAGTTTTTTGTTAAAAATCCACCTGTATAAAGAGACCATAAAAAGATATGTATAACTGGGAGGAATCAAGGCAAAATCTCAGTAAAAACCCCAAGGCTCAAATGAAGAATGTAGAAAGAATACATAAAACTAGTGAATTTATAACTATCTATGGAGGTAAAAATTTGTTCTTTGAAAAAATTATTCAGCTGTTGGTAGCATTTTTTTTAGGGCAAGAGAATTTTGATCAAGAAAGTGTTATAAAAGTGCTGTGAGGAAAACGTCTAATTAATCAATTTGATTACTACATAAGTATTTTTGTTTGCAGTTTAAAGTATTGCAGCAGAATTATGATTGAGAAATGTTAGTAGTAAGGATGATTGTTGAGGGAGTTGATAGTAAGTCAAACTATCTATGTGTAATATCCTGTTTGTAAAAATACACGACCCATATAAAATAAATGAGTACAAATTTTTGTTCTGATAATTCACGAGAAGCAGGGGAAGATATTATTGGTACTGCAACCAATAATCAGACTTATGTATTGATAGAATGCCCACCTCCGTGGAATTCGGATGCTTTTAGTTCTAAATGGGTTCCGGATAATTTGCGGTTATTGATGGAAGAGGCAAAAACAGCTAAACTACCGATTAAGTTTCAGTTAATCGCGAATGATTTAACGCATAAAGTAAAGTCTACAACGCTTCTAATTTATCACCAAGAAAAAGGAGAAGGTAAAGGTTACTTGAAACGAGAGTTTAAGTTGGAAAATATCGAACAAGCAGCAGCAACTATAAAAAAATGGTTGTGGAGAAAAAATCTCAAATATGAAATAGATGCAACTACCATAAGAGATATATTAGTTTGTACTCACGGTAGTCACGATAAATGTTGTGCAAGATACGGAAATCCGTTTTATTTTCACGCTAATAATATTATTTCAAGTTTGGGTTTGGATAACGTGCGGATTTGGAAATCTAGTCATTTCGGTGGACATAGATTTGCTCCGACAATCATAGATTTGCCACAAGGAAGATATTATGGCAATCTTGATCAAGAGTCATTCCAATCAATATTGACACATACTGGTGATATTAAGTGCTTTAAGCATATTTATCGAGGTTGGGGAATTCTACCAAAGTCGATTCAAATTGTCGAAAGAGAATTAATTCTGCGTTACGGATGGGATTGGTTTAATTACAAAGCAGCAGGTAGAATTATCGAACAAAGTTTAGATAAAAGTAGTATACTCGCAGAGTTAACTTTTGAAAAACCCGATGGTTCGATTTATGTCTATCAAGCGAAACTTGTTAAAGATAATAGCAAGACACAAACACTCAAAACTTCTTGCAATGCCAAACACGAAACTGTATTAGTTAGGTATACTGTTGCGAATATGTGGTTGGCTTCGAGAGAGTTGGTCAAAGTAGCAAGTTAATTTGGGTTTATTGCTTGTTATCATAGTTAGTAGCATAATTGGATATTAATTCTCTTCGTTTAATTCCAAGGAAAGCACTTTTAGTTACCGGGTGTTCTATCTAATGGTGTTCTGCTATATTTTGTATTGAGTTTCTCTTAAAGCGAAGCATGAGCTTGCGCTTATCATCTTAAACATACTTCGTTAAACTGCTTTGCTCTGAGTATCACAAGAGTTTAGGTTTTATCATTTCATAATTATATAGTCATCTTGTTTGATTTGATCGTTTTTTGTCCTTTGAATTTAAACATCCAACCTACCTATTCTGGTCGAACACTCATATACTTATCTATACGAATGTCGTTGATAACATGATAAATTTGAGATTCTGCTGTACCCAAGGTTTTGAGTAAATGAGTGCCTAATTCTAATGCTGCTTCAAATTCTGGTTGTACTACTTCTTTTGCACCCATTTGAGTGAGGATATCTATTTCTTTGTCAGAGTGCGATCGCGCAATTACATCTAACCCAGGAGAGATTGACAAAGAGCGTTCTAATAGTATTCTAGTGCTTGCAGCATCGGGTAAAGCAATTACTAAGGCTTTTGCATTTTCTAAATGAGCTTTTTCGAGTACTAATTCAGAATCCGCATCACCAAATAGGTAAGGAATTTTTCTGCTTCTGAGTCTTTGAATTGCGGGTTCACAATTATCAATCACGATAAGTGGATAACCTTGACTTTGTAATATTTTAACCACAACTTGTCCAACTCTACCATAACCTGCGACAACCACATGAGAGTTGATAGTATCTGGAATAAAGAAACTTTTAGGTGCTTCAAAACGTCGTAGATATTTGAATAAAAACGGTGTTTGTGTTAGTTTATCTGCTATTTTTGGCGCTCTTTCTAATAAAATAGGAGTGACGACTAAAGTAATTGCCGTAGTACCTAAAAGTAAAAGATAAACTTCTTCAGAAATTAATTTTAATTGTAAACCAGTTAATTCTAATACAAAAGAAAATTCACCTATTTGATTAATACCAAGAGCAGTAATTACTGCTGTTCTTACAGAGTAACCGAATTTTAATACAATGGGGAATACAATTGCGGCTTTACCTACCATGATTAATGTTACCAATCCTAAAATTAACCCGAAATTATTAATCAAAATAATTGGGTCAATTAGCATTCCAATTGAAGCGAAAAAAAGACTCGCAAAAGTATCACGTAACGGTAAAATTTTAGCTAAAGCATGGTCTGCATAGTCTATTTCTGATATCATTAAACCCGCGACAAAAGCACCCATTTCAATAGAAAGACCGAGAGCGGCTGTAATTAAAGCCACTCCTAAACATAAAGCGATGATAGTTATTAAGAATAATTCGTCACTTTCAGTTGCCGCAATATTACGAATCAAACCTGGTACAATCCAACGACTTAAAATAAACGCGATCGCCCCAAATACCATAACTTTAACTAAAGCTAAAAACAAAGCCGGAGCAATATTTTCTGGTTGTTTCAATGCTGGCAAAATTGCTAACATGATACCCAAAGCCAAATCTTGAACGATTAAAATCGCCAACATAATTTGACCGTGAACTGTATAAGTTTCTCCTTTTTCTGTAAGTGTTTTTAAGACTACTGCTGTAGAAGAAAGAGAAAAAACTACACCTAAAAATATTGCTTGTGGTAATCCGGAAGCCCAACCCAAAATAAGCGTAATTAGAGTTACAAAAATAGTAGTTAATCCGATTTGTAGTAAACTACCACTGATAGCAATATCCTTAACTCGTTTAACCTCAGTGAAAGAAAACTCTACACCCAAAGCAAACAGCAGAAAAGCAACGCCAAATTCCGCTAAAGATTTGATTAAATTGACATCGTTTAATAATTTAAAGCCAAAAGGACCGACAATCAGTCCACTAGCAAGATATCCTAATAAAACAGGTTGACGCAGCTTGTGAGCGATATATCCACCCAACGCTGATGCTCCCAAAACTGTAGTAAAATCTATAATTAAACTATGCCCTGATGCTGCCATGTTCTTCCTTTTTTGGTACGCTATTTTTATTATTAGGTTAGCGCTATATATATGAAGGTATCGGCGGAACCTATCAGAATTATATATAAAGTTAATTACTCTACAGAATTAGTTGAAAATTTTTGGGATGACAAGGTTATTGAAATCTCAACAGTTATCAGTTATCAGTTATTAGTTAAAAACTGTAAATCAATTGGCACGGCTAGTCCCCCACTTATCAGTTATCAGTTAAAAACCGTGATAACTGATAACTGTTGACTGTTCACTGATTTAACCCCGACTGAAACCGTGATAACTGATAACTGTTGACTGTTCACTGATTTAACAAGGTGAATATTGAGGATATACGAAATATTTGTGATCGTTTTCAACTTTCTTTGCAATTGACGATAACACAATCAGGACTAAGGCTGCGTGTCACAAGACTCGGATGGTGCGTGACGCAAAAGAAGCCTATCCTACCCGTTCAAAATTATTCAAAGTGTCACACACCCATTGCAACAAAAATGTGCCAGTTGCGTAAGTCCTAACAATAATATTCAAAGTAATTTGCTTGATGTAGCAGTCTGTTTCATTAATAACATCTCGTTTTTTAATATTAAATTAATTGTGAAATTTGCTGTATTTAAATTCTTGTATGATGAGCTTCTCCAAACTTGTTCACCATGAGCTATAAACTCGTAGTATAAGACAATTTATTCCACCATCTTAAGGGTTTAGCGTTACTATAAATATCTAATTTTATTTTAATACCAAATCTGATTTTTATATATACTCAAAAAAGTATACGTATATTTGAAAATATCAAGTTAAAAAAGTTCAGAGGCATCGTATTGTATTTAACAGTCGTATCAGTATGACAGTGAATAAACAGGTAATACATTTTTTTATTTATAAAAAAAATATAATATATATTCTGTTTTTTGGACAATCTATTGTAACTTTAATCTTACATTGAATAATCATTTCATTTTGATACTTTTCAGCATGGAAACCCTGCGCTTGTATGATTTTTTACCATCAGGTAATGGCTATAAGATACGTTTGTTATTAACACAAATTGGTATGCCGTTTGAAAGAATAGAGATAAATATATTAGAAGGAGAAAGTAGAAGTCCAGAATTTTTAAACAGAAATCCGAACGGGAAAATACCAGTTTTAGAAATTGGTGACGGTAAATACTTAGCAGAGTCAAATGCAATATTAATGTATCTAAGTGAAGGAACGGAATTTTTACCTTATGACCGTTTTTTAAAAGCACAGGTATTACAATGGTTATTCTTTGAACAGTCTAGTCACGAACCATTTATCGCTACATCTAGATATTGGATTTCGATTTTAGGTAAAGCAGAGGAATACCAAGAAGCATTAAAAGAAAAGCATGAGCGCGGTTATCAAGCGCTTGAAGTGATGTCCAATCATTTAACAGGGAAAACTTTCTTTGTTGGAGAACGTTATACTATTGCTGATATTGCTTTATTCGCTTATACCCACGTTGCAGATGAAGGAGGATTTGATTTAAGTAGATTCAAGGCGATTCAAGCTTGGATAGAAAGAGTCAAAATGCAACCGGGGTATATCAAGATTAATCAAGGATAACAAGAAGTGGGGAATTGGTAATTGGGAATTAGTTAAGTTGAGTGTTGATTTGAAATTTTGTACTGAGGTAAAAGTGTAAACTTTAGCTGTTTTGTATAATGTATGTAACAAAATTTAAAGACTAAGTATTAAGAAGTCGGGTTTTTCCCCTGAAATATCTGTAACAGAAGATAACTATTATAAAAACCCGACTTGTCACCCGACTAAGTATTAAGAAGTCGGGTTTTTCCCCTGAAATATCTGTAACAGAAGAATCAGCGACACAATTTATTGCCCAGGTACTAATAAAAGAGTTGATTTTGTATTTTGAACAATTTTGTCATCTTCCCAAAGCATGGAATGATATTTAATATCGCGCCACGGTTCAATCATATCGGTATAGTGAGGATTGAATGCGTGTCCCGATTGTCCAGTACTGTGAATTGCTTGGGAGTTATCAAATGAGGCTAAATCTACAATCATCCGTAATGAAGGAATATGAGTCACTTCAAAAGATGATTGATTAGCTTTCCAACGGTTAGCATTGACAGTTTCTCCATCTCCTGATACTGCAAATGTTCCCCGATTAAATAGTCTTTCAATCAAGGCGACTCCCGATTTACCTAAAGTAACATTACGAAAGTTGATTTGATGGAGCTTTCCCCAAATCCATTTTTCGGGATTGTGACCTAAACTATTTTCTAGTTCTTCTACTGCTTCTACTAATGCTTGCTGAAATATCTCATCCCGCTTTTCCACTTGTAATGTGTTGCGATTATCCCACCATAAATTATCTGGTTGTTCCACTAACTTTTTGACAACAGCATACCAGCGATCGCCACCATCGGGATGATAATCTTGAGGTAATTCATCGTGGAATGTCAACGCGAGTAATTTTTTCCAGAATGTTTCAAAAATTGCGGATGCTGGTGATTCTATCTTCAATTGAAAATCCCAGTTGAGTAACAATTGACGGGCATTTTCGAGATTATCATCATCAAAGTTAATAGAATTCAATATTGGAATCAAATCCCGTGCATTAATATCAAGGTTATCACCTTGGATAGACTCAATATCAGCCAAAGTTAATAGTTGATTGGTATCAGAAATTATTTCTTCAATACGTTTTGCACGATATCCGTGAACCCAATCTTTAGTAATCACATAGGGATAACTTTGATCAACTATGGCATTATTGGCAGTAATAATATATCCTCGCGGTGGATTAAAACTATAGGGTAATTCTTCAAAATCAATATAACCAAGCCATTCGTATTCATCATTCCAACCAGCTACCGGATAGCGTCCATCTCCTGTTTTACGTATAGGAGTTTTACCAGTCATTTGGTAGCCGATATTCCCTTCAACATCTGCGTATACTAAATTCTGAGCTGCAATATCAAATTTATTAGCAGCTGTACGGAATTGTGACCAATTTTGGGCGCGATTGATTTCTTGGATAGCGGTAATTAGCTGGGAAGGTTCCAAAACAGTCCAACCTAGAGAAACTGCGTAATTTGTCGGGATATTTACTGATGAATTGGAAAACTTTTGTAACGAAGGTAAAACATCGGAAAGAATCGGACCATGTTGAGTGTAACGGACAATTTGATTTACCGATTCGGAGTCTGCAACTTGAATTTCTTGGTTCACAAGCTGCATATCCACCCATTTCCCATTCATTTCATATTGATTAGGATTTTCGGGATTGATTTTTTCTACATACAAGTCCATGGTATCGGACATGACATTAGTTACACCCCAAGCAATGCGCTGATTATGACCGACAATTACCCCCGGTACTCCCGCAAAGGAAAACCCCGTAACATTATAAGGACAGTTATTGCTGGTTGAATTAGTTGTTGAAATACAATGTAAACCGACTTCATACCAAATTGAAGGCATTTGCACCGCTAAATGTGGGTCATCGGCTAAAATCGGTTTACCCGTTACTGTACGTTTCCCAGAAATAGTCCAACTATTAGAACCTACACCGATTCGAGTGCCACCGAGAATTTCTTCTATTGCAGTTACGTTACTAGCAATCGATTTTAATTCAGGGGTAATCTCTTGAAGAGCGAGTAAATTTATATCTTCTTTTGTGTTTGTTTTTTCTGCTTTTTTAGCTACTTTGAATTCAGGTACAATTACGGGAAAATCATCAGGATAAACCGGGAAAAGTTCCTCTACCCTCTCTTGAGGAAAAGATTTTAATAGGATACTACGTTCAATTTCATCACCCATATTTGTACTCAGGTCATAAGCCATAACTTTACCCCAAAGGATAGAATCAATTGGCTGCCAAGGTTCTGGATGATACTGGTGATGTATCAGTTTTAATACGGCATATTCTAAACTTAAAGCGCTACCTTGATGATTTAATAAATAAGTATTTACACCTTCGGCATAAGCTTGTAAATTTGCCTTTGTCTCGGCATCTAATGTTGTTAATTCCTGCTGTGCTATCTTCTCCCATCCCATTGTCCGCAAAAATTTGTCTTTGTCTAACTGTGACTTCCCAAACATTTCTGAGAGTCTTCCAGCACCAATATGTCGCCAAAAATCCATTTGCCAAAAGCGGTCTTGAGCATGGACGTAACCTTGTGCTAAAAACAAATCATGGTTAGATGCTGCATAAATTTGGGGAATTCCCCATTCATCTCGTAGAACTTTGACTTGATTTTCAAGTCCCCGAATCGTAATTGTGCCGTTTTCTTGGGGAAAAGATTTTCTTAATGTATAAGTAGTTAATCCCAATAAAGTGACAATTAATACTAAAATTAATATTCCAATATTCTTAAATACTGCTCCAAACCCATTTTTTCTAAGAGAATTCATTTACTTTATCCATCAATTTGCCAACAGTATAATTACGGTTAAGTAAGCGATATTATACAGGTTTAGGGGCATTGTTGAACGGTAATTAGAAAAGAATGGGTAGAAAAAACAAGATTAACGTTTGGTAGTAAAAACGTTAGTGAACATCATTAAGAAACCACCAATTAGAATTGATAATGCAAGCCCTGCGGTAACTAAATCGAGTATGTTGCTATTTTCCATTTTTTTAGTTGATGGTTGATAGTTGTTAGTTGATGGTTGATGGTTGTTAGTTGTTAATAATACAATATGAATTCGATGACCGAATAATTATTAAGTCATAATTCATAATTGATGGTAATTATGAAGCCGTTATTTATTAGCGCTAACGGGTATCTACATCATATTAACGTGATTACCCGATAATTATAGAAGTCGGATTTTGATGATAATTATAAGCGTGTTACGGATAATTATAGTAAAAACCCGACATATACCCCACTAACAACCATCAACTAACAACCATCAACTAACAATTAATTTAAAAATCAACTCCGCGTTTGGGTTCTACTCCATGATTAGCATAATGCTTGTGACAGTAGACTTCAGAATGAACGCTGGCTAATTCAAAATATTCTGGTTGATTTTGGCAACGTCCTGTGATAATAACTTCTGTATGACGGGGTTTACGAAGTAGTATTTCTACAATCGGCTCCACTGGCAGTAATTCTAAATCTACGGTGGGATTGAGTTCGTCAAGAATGATGGTTTTATATAATCCTGAAGCAATAGCTGTTTTAGCGATTTCCCAACCTCTTTCGGCTTCTACATAGTCCAATTCTTGCCGAGAATTACGCCATACTATAGCATCTCGACCGCAGCGTTGATGGTCTACCACTTCCGGATAAGATTGTTGTAGTGCGGAAATGGCTTCATCTTCAGTGTATCCACTGCCACCTTTGAGCCACTGCATAATTAATACACGAGTCGAACCGGGATGATTAATTCCTCTACCTATGGCTTTTAAAGCTTTACCTAAAGCGCTGGTGGATTTTCCTTTACCGGAACCAGTATAAATTTCGATACCTTCCAACCCATATAATTTTGCTGTGGAGTGGGGTTTCATTTCTGAATGTAAATCGGCAATATCTAAAAGTTGTTGGGGTGCTGCTCTCCCGGTTGCAATGATTTCTAATTCTTGAGGTTTGGATTGTAAAGTTTTTACAACTTCATCAACTTCTAATAAACCCAAATCTAATACAGGATTGATTTCATCTAAAACAACAACCGAATACAACCCTCCGGCAATAGCACCTTTAGCAACATCCCAACCTCTAATTGCTTCTTGTTTATCGAAGGGGATAATTTCATTCTTATCAAAAAATTCTGCCCTACCAGTGCGTACTTGGTCAATTAGATGGGGAAAACCGCGTTGCAAAGCTGCAATTGCCCCATCTTCATCGTAATCCCTTTCGGGACCTTTGAGAAACCGCAGCAGCAACACTCGATTGTAGTTATTTGAGTTATTGATACCCAAACCAATTGAACGTAAAACTACTCCTAAAGCAGCTTGAGATTTACCTTTACCAGCCCCATCGTAAACGTGAATTTGACCTTTAAGCCTTGTGGGACGTAGTTGTGCTGTGCGAATACCGATGCCGTTCCTTGTCATCTCAACCCTACTAGCTGTAATATGGCAGTCTTTTATCTTACCCAAGGTCATGTACCATCAGTAAGGGATAAAATTGAAGAAGGCAGAGGGCAGAGGGCAGAGGGCAGAAGGAACAATTAGTGGGGGATTCAGACCCGCCACTAATTGTAAGCCGCCAAACTTCGTTGTGGCGGGGGTCTTAAACCCTTGCTCTCTACGG
>JAYKJL010000203.1:0-13662 GCA_035285725.1 Nostocales cyanobacterium 94392
AGTAAGGATGATTTAAAAAATCGGATACTCAGTTTCATTGAATACTTTAATAAAACAATGGCTAAACCTTTTAAATGGACGCGACATCGGTAAAGTTTTGGCGATTTAATGGTCTACTTATTTCCGCTGCGCTGTACTAGGTGGGCTTAGGGAATTTTAGCAACGGATGAATTTTTCGGATTGGGGAAATAGTTTATTTACTCTTCTAATCCCCAAGCTTTGACAGTTTTATTACTACTACAGAACTGATGTTGTATTCTTTTAAAACTTCACCGATGTTTTTGTCGGAATCAAAGGACATTATTTGCTGCTGTGTTATGGAGTTTTATATTACAATTTTAATAATACTTCATAGTTAAAATTTAATTTTCTGGAATGACTGTATATGTATAATGTAGAAATTCCTGACAACCAAGCAGACTTTGCTAAACTACTCCAGCGTGTATTGTCGGGAGAGGAAGTAGTTATATCCCAAGATGGTAATCCGATTGCACGAGTAGTTCCAATTGCAGATAAATCATTACCTCGAATTCCAGGCTTAGATAAAGGCAAAGTCGTGATTTATGAGGATTTTGATGCTCCTTTACCTGATGATATTCTTAATAGTTTTACTAATCCTATAGATAATTTAGAATGAAAGCTTTACTTGATACTCATGCTTTTTTATGGTGGGTTACAGAAGATTCTCAACTTTCATCTACGGTTATAAATATAATTACTGACTCTAACAACCAGCTATTCTTGAGTGCAGCAAGTGCATGGGAAATTGTGATTAAAGCACGATTGGGTAAATTGACTTTACCAGAAGCACCGGAAATTTATATTCCAAGTCGGTTAGCAACAAATCGATTTGAAAGTTTATCAATTCACATGATTCATGCTTTACAAGTAGTGAATTTACCAGATTTACATAAAGATCCTTTTGACAGAATTATAATTGCTCAGAGTCAAGTTGAGAAGATGCCGATTTTGACTTTAGATAGTCAAATTAAGCGGTATTCTGTAGATGTGATTTGGGAATGATATGAATATTTTTGGTTCTTCAGTACTTGTTATGCCAAATCATTAAAAACACAATATAAAAATCTGTTTAAAAATATATTAATTAATGACTGAAATTACTATTTAGGTTGACATACAAGGTCTTTTAATTATTTATTGTAAATAGAGCAAATATTTTTTTGGTACATTTACAGTCATGTTCAACAAAAAAGATATTAAAATTCTAACAAAAATTCTTGATTTATTTAGAGGATGTAAAAGTCATATCACATCGTCTTCATACCGGGGTTGGGATTATTTTACAAACCGAATCAAAAAAATTACATAGTATTTGTCCTAATTGTGGTGCAACAAGCCACAAATTGCATCAGAACCATAGACATATTATTAAAGACTTACCCTTTGGAGAAAAACCCGTTTTTTTAGAAATCAATAGGCGACAATTCAAGTGTGAAAAGTGTAGAAAACCGTTTAGTGAAGACCTAAATTTTGTGAGGAAGAAAAGAACTTATACAAAACGGCTTGCACACAAAACAATACAATCCGTTTTAGAAAACGACATTCATAGTGTAGCCTCAAAAGGGATTGTAACAACAGAGGAGATAGAACGTATGTTAAAAGATGCATCTGAAGAATTATCGGATTTAAAACCTTTAAACTTAAAAAGGCTTGGAATTGATGAGATAGCTTTAGTAAAAGGAAAAGGTCATTACTGTGCAGTACTAATAGATTTAGATACATCTAAAGTGATTGCAATGTTAAGCGATGTCTACGACGGGCTACGCCTACGCACAAAAGCAGTAATAACTGAAGTTATGACTGAGTGGGGAATTGAAGTTTTAGAGCGAATAGAGGAAGTAAGTATAGATTTATGGCAAGGGTATAAAAATTTAGTTGTACAATTAATGCCAAATGCTCAAGTCGTAGCAGATAGATTTCATGTAATGACACAGATAAATAAAGAGTTAGATACACAAAGAAAAAGAGAAAAACGAAATCTAGAAGAGTCAATCAAAAAAACAAAATCAGTAGCGGAAAAAGCCGAATATCAACAGATATTAGAAGGATTAAAGAATAGTAAATATCCTTTGCTTAAAAATGAATATAACTTAAGCGAAGAGCAATTGGATAAACTTATTGAAGTTAAAAATGTATCCCCAATTCTGAAAGTAATGCATGAACTAAAAGAAAAATTTAGAAAAATTTTTAATTACACTAATGATTGGTACACCGGAGTCTTTAAATTAGGTATGTGGCTATCGAGAGCTAAAAAATACTTTCCAAAAAGTAACAATACTATTATCCGTTGGTTTGATGAAGTTATTGCTTACTTTGATAATGGGACAACTAGCGGTACTGTCGAAGGTATTAATAATAAACTTAAGCTGATTAAACGTTCTGGATATGGATTTAGAAACTTTGAAAATTTTCGAGTTAGATGCTTGCTAAATTGGCATATTAGCTATTAGTTTAGCATAATAAGTACTGAAGAACTGAAGAACCATCAATTTTATTTTGACTAATGTTAGTAATGCTGTCTTATGACGATTGCGCGAGTAAAACGAGAAGATGTTGATTGAATAAAAATTGCGATCGCGTTTACGACGTGGGTTAGATTAAAAGTGCGATCGCTTTACAATGCGGGTTAAATTAAAAGTGCAATTGGTACGGTTTTGTGAGGTGCGTAGGCGTAGATAAGTTAGGTATGAGGCAATAGTACTTTGCACACCTTAACTATGAGGTAGAATAGTAATTCTCCCAGATGAATCAATTAAGTTATGTCAGCGAAGGATAAATTTCACGATATTGTGAGATTAGCTTTGGAAAAAGACGGCTGGAATATTACAAACGACCCTCTGTATATCGATTTTGGTCAAGTTCAGATGCGTATCGATTTGGGAGCAGAGAAGTTACTTGCAGCAGAAAAGGAAGGAGAAAAAATCGCTGTTGAAATCAAAAGTTTTCTAAATCCATCAGCTATTACTGATTTTCATCTTGCTTTGGGACAGTTCCTTAACTATCGTACTGCTCTTAGGGGAAAAGAACCAGAACGCAACCTATATTTAGCAGTTGATGCAGAAACCTATAATGATTTTTTTACGCTTCCGTTTCTACAGCTTCAAATTCAAGAATTCCAATTAAAGCTAGTAATTTACGATACTGAAACTGAGGAGATAGTAAGATGGATAAGTTAGAAAAATATAGAGAATACATTCAGCAACTTTTGACAAAATATGGTAGTTATAAACCTTCTTATGGCGATGTAGAAGTAGAACAAATATTTGATACTGTACGCGACCATTATCAACTTGTTAATGTAGGTTGGGAAAATAAACGTCGTGTGTATGGTTGTTCAATACACATTGATATCAAGAATGAAAAAATTTGGATTCAGTGGAATGGAACAGAGATAAACATTGCAGAAGAACTAGTTTTAATGGGTGTTCCCAAACAAGACATTGTGATCGGATTTCATTCACCTTATAAAAGACAGTTTACAGATTTTGCTGTGGGTTAGGAAGTAATGAAGAAAAAAGCGATTGGTACAGTTTTGAGAAGTGCGATCGCCGACAACAAGCTGAATTGAATAATCGGTGCGATCGCTGACATTGCTATAATTACAACAGAATAATTACATTATCCTTTCTATCAACTATGGAAATCACAAAAATATCCAAAGAAGGACAAGTAATAATTCCCGAACAATTGCGAAAGTCTCATGGTTGGGAAGTGGGACAGGAACTCATCGCAATTGATATGGGTGATGGAATTCTTCTAAAACCTAAAAAACCTTTTTTAGAAACCACATTGGCTGATGTTGCTGGTTGTTTAAAATACCAAGGTACAGCAAAAACTACTGAAGAAATGGATAATGCTATTCATCAGGGTATAGAGGAATCATGGTATGGTGGCAGTAAATTAGGAGATTAATATCATAAAATTTTAGAAATATAACCACAAGGAAAATAAAAATGACACTAAAACAATTACTGCAAGAAAAAAAGAAGAAATAGAAACAATTGCTGCTAAACATGGGGCTTACAATCTCCGTATTTTTGGCAGTGTCGCCAGAGAAGAAGAAACCGAAACAAGTGATATAGATTTTTTGATTGATTACGACATTAATAAAATTACAGCATGGTTTCCCAGTGGACTAATTCAAGAATTAGAAACCTTATTAAACCGCAAAGTAGACGTAGTTACAATAAATTCTTTACATTATATAATTCAAGACAAAGTATTTAGCGAGGCAATTCCATTATGAAAGATGGTCGAGTTTACCTAATTCATATTCGAGATTGTATTCAAAGAGTCAAACAATATACGCAGGAAGGTAAAGAAGTAGCGAAAGCAATTATTTGTACAATCTTTTTTCTTGTTCTTAACTTAGAAGGGAATTTCTTGTTCTTGGTAATTAGGATGAGATATTTTCAAATCGCAAATAAAAGCAGTTAGGGCATGAATTCCCGTATATAACGTTCCACTATTTGCTCTGTATCCTTTACCACTCCAACCATTCCAACCAAGATTTTCTCCAATCTCGCCAAACTCAGCAATTACCGAATTAGATTTTGACGAATGCTGTAATTCTTCTTGCTGTTTTATACTATGTGCTTGAAGTTGAGTTAGTTGTTGCTCTCTTTGAGAAAGTACATTATTCAAGCGCTCAACTTCCGACATTAATGGCTCAATAGTTTTCTCCAACTCCTTGTTAACCACCTTCGCAGCTTGTTTGTTAAACGTATTTCCCCAGCTATCTTTATTAACCCAAGTTGCTAGTTATGCGATCGCCAAAGGCAACTTTTCCAACCAGCGAACGTACCCATGACAAGGGTCAATTTGAAGAGGAGCCGGATGAAGGGCAAACTTTCATGTCCGGTTCTGAAGCCGAACATGGGGGGTGACTCCCATGTTTAGGTTAACGGAGTGTCAATTTGCACAGATGTCAATTTTTCTTCGGTAATTTTTGAATTTGAAAGAATGTATCAAACAGGCAATTCCCATAGCTAATAACCATAGCTGAAAGACACTTACTGAGACTGCGATAAAAGAGCCAGTATCTATACCGAATAACTCCACTAACTGAGTTGTCAACAGCATACTAGAAATGAATCCGAACATACCAAGCCAGCGCGGTAGAATTCTAGTTTTGAGAATTGTAAGAGAAACAATGATTAGCCATAATGTTGTAAATAAGCTCACTCCTAGGACTTCACCGATAGAGCCTCCATATTGATTAAGAGCTTGATAAACTACGTCTATAGCAGTTCGGGTTGTTTCTGAGGTTGAAGGCTGCACGTAAATTTTTGCCATCAGAGGCATGGGAGCAAGCCATCGTATAATGCCTAAAGTACGGCAAATCATTGAGGCAATACCAAATCCAACTGCCAAATTCAGATAAGGATTATTATTACTTTTGCTTTTAAAGACTTGGATAGTCAGCAGTGAAATCGGGTAAAACAGCACCGAGTAGATCAGGTAAGTAAAATAACCGATGAAAACTGGTTGGGATTGTTCTACTAATAAGGGTAAAACTGTACTGGCAGGTTGACTTAAACTAGCGGGCCAGTCTATTGCTTGACCAAGAACAATTATTGGTATAAACAAAAGCACGCTTTCAACAATTAACAAAAGTGCGGTAATACGGTACATAAATGGAGAAGTAGACATAAAATTCATCCTTGATGATATGTAAAAGATAACAGAGAACTGGAGGAAAAGATTAATATAGAGTTCGGATAAACCTTTAAAATTAGACTGTTTTTATCTGCATCATTTTTTTGATGATGTAGGATGAAAAGATTGAGAAGCTGATTATTACTAAACTAAATATGTAACGGTCGCCAATACTTTGCATGACAAAAGAGGAAAGTATTGGACCTGCGGTACATCCAAAACTATAAGTACCCATAAATATAGAAGTACCTGTGGAAAGTTGATGTTGAGTAACGCTTTCACCGATTAATGCGATTGCTAAAGGTAGAATAGGAGAAAATCCTACCCCTACAGTAAATGCGAATATATTGGTAGCAGTAATATTGTAACTAAACGAAAGAAATATAAATGAAAATAGTACAATACAAGCAGCAAAAAACAGGGTTTTTAATCGACCATATTTGTCTCCAATATAAGCAATTGGAATGGTAGAAATTAAGCCACCAACTATAAAAATAGCCAAGGTTGCACCAATTTTATCTACACTGTAATTTTGTTTTAACAAAAATACTGGATATAAGCTTACTAAAGTAGATTCAGCAAAACCATAAGCAAATGCACCAACTAAAGGAAGTTTAAGTTTGCTGAGAATTTTGGTGTGAGTAGATGCTTGGAAGTTAATACTTTTTTGAGGTAAACCAATCCAAACTACAATGACTCCGCTCAGAATTACAATACTACCAAAGTAGAAAGAAAGTTGTGGGGAAATTTCGTAGAGTGAAGAACCGAAAAGAGGACCGACACCAAAGCCCAAAGTTAAAGCTAGAGCATTAACTCCGTTAACCATTGCTCTATTCCCTTCGTGAGACAAATAGTTCAATCCGGTTTGTCCGCTAACTAAATACAAACAGCAAGCGATACCCATAAAAATACGGATTAAAAACCATAATGGTAGTTCTGTTGTCATGGGAAATAGAGATGCAGAAACTGCCATTAATACGAAGCCAAATATCATTGTTTTAGCCAATCCAAATCTACGTAATATTTTTGGTACGAAGGGAGTTACTAAGGCTATGACAAGAAAATATACGGTAGAATTGGCTCCAATATAGATTTCATTGACTTGATTTTGAGCCATTAAGGTTGAGATAAAAGGATTAAAGAATCCTAATGATATACCTGTCAAAAAAGCAATTATGTATAGGGCTAATAACCCGTTGGAGAATATTGAATTAGATGGTTTTGTTTGAGATATTTTCATTTCTTTAGTAAATATTTACTAGGGAGATTTTTTACTACTTTGTTTCAGAAAATAGTCCAGGCATAAAAATTAAATTATCAATATATTTAATTTCTAACAATGGATTTACGCTATTTGTTTGTGTTTGTGATTGAAAGGTAAATTTACTGATAAGATATCGGATATTTTTTGGGATAATGATTGTAGAAAATATGATTGAGGATGATGTAAGAAAAAATGGTCTCCGGTAAACATTTCTAATTTGAAAATATCATTAGTATTAACACACCAATATTCTAAGTTATTCATACTTATTGCTTTATCTTGTAAGCCTCCAAATACAGTTATCGGACAATCAAGTGGTTTTTCAAGTGCATACATATATGTCTCAATCATTGTAAAATCTGCCCGCAAACAAGGTAGAAACATTTGCATTAATTCCTTGTTATTCACAATTGATTGCGGTATCGCATTATAACGATTTTGCAGTTCTGTGATAAATTCGGTTTCTGGTAATTGATGAATAAAAGGTTCCTTGATGGGACTATGAGGAGCAGGACAAGCAGCAACAAATAAATGAGTTGGAATCTGATGATTTTCACGACGCAATTGACGGGTAATTTCAAAGCTAAGGGTCGCACCCATACTATGACCAAAAAAAGCAAATGGTTTATTTAAATAAGGTTTAATTTCTGATGTCACTGTTTTGATAAGTGGCAAGAAATTAGTAAAAAGTGGTTCTTCTATTTGATAACTTCTTCCGGGAAGTTGAATCAAGTTAATCTCTATTTCTTCTGGTAAATATTTATGCCATTTACTATATGGTGAAGTTGTACCTCCCGCACAGGGAAAGCAGAATAATTTGAGAGTAGCTCGCGGATTTGGTTTAGGACAGCTAATCCAAGAACTTAATTTATTTTGTGTCTTCATGTTTTTATATGGGTAAATTGGCAATATTTTTTTCGTAGATGTTTACTTGGTTAATTGAATGATGGTAGGTATCTCTATTTAATTCAATTAATCAATTACATTAATCAGGTTAAACGATACTAAATATAGTTTCAATGGAAAATATTTTGATAAAATAGCATATTTGTTCGATGCGAATTTATATCTTGCACCATTCTCAATAAGAGGATGTTTTGAAAGTCTAATTTAATACTTTACCTGGCGACTATAAGTCGCACGCCACTTGCTACAAGTCGGGGAACCCGCCCAACGCAGTGGCTTGGCTACAGAAACAAAACCCCCCGTGGCAGCGGGTTTCAAATTAAATAGTCCACCTTACGGTGGACTTTGTTTTTGTAGTAGCGGTTTAAACCGCCGGATACTTTTAAAACACAAATAAATGGTTGATGGTGCGTGACGCTACAAACATTATAGAACCGTTCAAATTTAATCTAAACTACACACCCTACAATAAAGATTAAGTTCAAGTAAACAAACCCCCATGATACGAGGTATCATGGGGGTTATGTCAAGATTTATCTACTTACTGTGCTACCGTTGTTTGCGTAAGATATAGCTGCAAGCATACTTTGCAATAATTCTAAGTAGCGATCGCCAAGTTGACGAATAGTTGCTTGGTTGTGGAAGTTCTGGGAGTATTCTATTTCTAGATTGAATTTTCCATCGGTAAAAGAGAAGAAGAATTCGACTAGTGTTGTACGTTTTTGCAGGGGTGCTGATAAGCGTTTGTCTGTGTCTGTTTCGGCAAACTCGAAGTTTTTGTATGTGGGAGTGGTACGGTTGCCAAGGTAGTTGGCTCTAATTGGTGTCAGATTATTATCGGGATAGATATGATTGGGCAGTTGTGATGATATCCAATCAAAGGTTACACCGTTCATGGGTAGTTGGTCAAATTTTGTTACTATCTGATTAAAGGTGTGTTGCCAATTGTCATGGTTTTCGATGCTGATACCTATGGGAAAGTTGATTGCAAAGTTACCAATGCTGTTTAAGAATGATTGTTGGTTATCTAAGGTTCTACCGTGGCTGCGATGGCTAATTACTACCCAAGGTTGTCGGCTCCATTCTGCCGTTAATCGGTAAAGTACGCCGAGTAATAAGGTGTAGACGCTGCAACCGTAGTGTTTTTTGGCGAACCGTAACAAGGTGCTGGTTTTTTTAGTATCTAGAGTGAACTTTTCGATGGCTGCTGTGGCTTCGGTATTAGCTCCTTTTTGATAATCGCAGGGTATTTTTAGGCTATAGTCTGCTGATGGAAATTGGGATTTCCAGTATTCTGCATGAGTTGCAAATATTCCTTGTTTTTCTTGCTCTTGCAGTATTTTTACGTAATCAGCATAGGATGTAGCTGGTTTTATTTCAGGATTTTGGTTTCCCAATAGTTGGGTGTAAGTTGTCCATAGTTCGTGGAAGATGACTCTATTACTGAGCAAGTCACCAATCATATGATGTCCGACAAAGGATATGTCGTAGCAGGATTCATTGACTTTAACAACAATTATTTTTAATAGAGGGTATTGGTTAAGTTGAAATTTTTGACCGATTTGTTGAATTAATTCCCCGGTTTCTTTGTCACGTTGTTCGGTGGTTAAATGGCTGGCATCGTAAAATTCAGTACATTGATTTGATTCGGGAATAAGTATTTTTTGCGTCCATTGTTCGTTTTCGCAAATGAATACGGTACGCAAAGCGGAATGACGTTCGATTAATAGATTTACTGCTTGGTTGAAAGTAAGAGCATCTAATGGTTGGTGGAACAGAAAACGTGTATAACCATTCCATTGATAAGGAGGCTCGAAATATTCTACTAACCAGCGTTGTGCGGGACCTAAAGGTAGATTTTGATTTAAGGGCGATTGTGCAGAAAACAACTTTTCTGTTCCCTTTTTACAAGCTTTGAGAGATTTACGATCTAATTTACCATTATGGGTTTTGGGCAAACTCGACAACCATTCCCAACGCTGAGGAATCATGTAATCAGGTACTCGTTGAGCTAAGTATTGTTTGATTATTTGCTGGTCTGCTTGATTACCTACTAAGTAAGCAACTAATCTTTTTTGTCCGCTTTCGTAATCGATGGCTAAGACTGCGGCTTCTTTAACTAATGGGTGAGTATTGAGAATACTTTCTATTTCCCCTAATTCAATGCGGAAACCACGTATTTTTACTTGGTTGTCAATCCTTCCGTGGTAGTCAATATTTCCATCGGCATATTGAATTGCTAAATCACCAGTTCTGTAAATGAAGTCACCCGGAATTTCTTCGGGGAAAGGATTGGGACGGAATGATGCAGCTGTACGTTCTTCATCTTTGAGATACCCTTTAGCTAGCTGTACTCCACCAAGCCATAATTCTCCCATTTCTCCTGGTGCAACTGGCTGCATTTTATCGTCGAGTATTTTGACGTAGACGTTATCAATTGCTTTACCGATAGGAATACTATTTTGGTCTTCGCCGGGACGTTGTGGGATGATATGAGCGGTTACGTCTATGGATGCTTCTGTTGGCCCGTAGAGATTGGCAAGTCCGGTTTTCATACCGTGTTTGTCAATCCAGCTGCGAATAAAGTTAACTGGTAAAGCTTCACCGCTAAAGATTAACCAGCGTAAGTCTGGGAAACTCCAAGTTTCATCTTCTAAGGCGTTACAGAATTCCCCAAATAAGGAGGGAACGAAGTGCATGATATTGATGCGGTTGTCTTTCAGCCATTGTGCTAGCAACCAGGGATTTTTGACTGTTTTGGTTCCTATTGAGCAAACTGTGGAACCATACATCAGGGGCCAAAAGATTTCCCATACTGAAATATCAAAGCAGCAAGAGGTTTTTTGTGCTACTCTATCTCCGGGTTGTAATTGGAATGTTTTCTGCATCCACACCAAACGATTCATGTAACCCCGGTGATTGAGCATAACTCCTTTGGGTTTACCCGTGGAACCGGAGGTATACAATACTGTCATTAAATCGTCGGGAGTATTGACGCAAGGTGGTTTGCTATCAGAATAATTTGACCAAGTTTGCTTGTTTATTTGAGCGATTTTGTTCTCATACTCGGTGCTATGTCCGTTGTCTAAGAACATTAGAGTTTCTAAGGATAATTGTTGCAGGGAACATTCTGCTAATTTTTCAGTTAAGCTATTTTGGCTAAGTAAAATCTTAATTTCAGCGTGTTCGAGGATGTAGTTGATTCTTTCTTGGGGATACATTGGATCTAAGGGAACGTAGGCTCCACCAGCTTTGAGGATACCTAAAATTCCCACAAACATCAACGGACCTCGTAGAGTCATGATTCCCACAAATACACCCGGAGCAACTCCCACAGAACGTAAATAATTAGCAACTTGGTTGGATTGTAAATCTAATTCTTGGTAAGTGATTTGAGTTTCCCCATCGGTAACTGCGATCGCGTTGGGGGTGCGTCGGGCTTGTGCAATAATTTCTAAGTAAGGCATCTCTACTAATTTGGGGCTTTCTGATACAGATTGTTGATTGCTCAGAACCGCAGCCATTTCTCGTAGAGTTCTACAGTTAAGTAAAACTTGGCGATTAACTTTACCTACTTTTTTCTCTAGTCTAGTAATAATACGGATAAGCTCTAAGGAATCAACACCCAATTCCGATTCCATGTCTTTATCCATATCGCACTCATCGATGGAATTATGGCTAACTTGGGCTACTATTTCTTGGAGTGTAGATTTAACATCAGCATCTGGTGATGTTTGTGTCAGTTGCTTCGTTACCTGTTGTGATGGAGTTTTGAGTGCAATCAATGCTTCGATTTGAGCTCGGTATTCTTCCATGAGTTGATCTACAACCGCCAAAGGGAAGAAATCGCTGTCGTAACTGGCTTGGAGTTGCAAACAATCGTCGAAGATTTCCTGTAAAATGTCGATTGTTCCGGGAGCGTTGATTCCACCAGCGCGATAATCGATGACTTCTAAATTTCCATATTGCTTTTTAATCTGAGTTTGTCCGGTAAAGGGACAATACAAATTGGATTTTAATACCTGACGATACATCGGTAGCATCCGAGTTGGTATTTTACCATTTTCTAAAATGATATTATCTCGGAAAGCTATTCCCATTTGACGGGTTTGAGTGCGATCGCAATTATTAGCGATTCCCTGCTGTACCTTTTGATGAATTTTATTTAATAAAGTTTCCCAGTCTTCGGTGAGGGATGGTAATCCAATATCGATGGATAAGTTTTGAGCAAAACTACTTACTATGTTTGTAGCATCTACTCCTGGATAAAATCGACCGCTGGTAGGTACTTGTAGAAGAATAGATTTGTTATTGGACTGTTCTAATTTGGCAATTGTTCGCACAAAAGCAGCTAATAGCAGGGAGTTTAGGGGTAATCGCCATTCACGGGTTTGAGAAATCAGTGCGGCAGTGGTAGCATGGCTCAGAGCATAGCGACGGTTGTGAAATACGGGGCAATTCGATGTAACTTTTTTGTTTGCAGGATTCCATAAGTAAGAATCCGTACCTTGACGGTTGGTGTATTCTACAAGGGCTTTTTCTGAATCCGTATCTTGCCAAGCATTAATGGATTGTACCATTTGCTGATATTCTGCAACTGTTGTAGCTGGGGGTAGGTTTGGTTGTTCGTTGTTAACATGAGCGCGGTAAATTTCCATAAATTCCCGCAGTATTGTATGACATCCCAAAGCATCAGAAATTAAATGTTCGTTGGCTAAAATGAGTTGGTAAAGGGAATCTTGGAGGCGGAAGACGAAGAATCTATGTAGGGGAAATTGGGTTATTTCCCATTCATAATTTAGGCAGCGATGTAGTTCTTCGTTAATAGTTTTTTCTTGAGTTTCGCTATCTAAATGTCTGATATCGGTAACGGGAATTTCGGGCGGATTGGGATTGTTGAGGATTTCGATTTCGTAGTCTTTGAATCGAGTTGCGTCTTTGGGGATAAGAAAGCGGGAGCGTAACATGGGATGGCGATTTAATAGCTCTTTCCAGGTTTGCCAAGCGGTGTTGTTATCGAAATCTCCTTGTAAACGTAAAGTAGAAAATAAACTGATGGAGTTTACAACCCAATGACCTAATAAGTGGAAATATTGACCGTGGATGATTTCAACTTTTTCTGTTTCTGGTTGTTCTTGAGTGGTAATTTCTTGGGAGTTATCTTGTTGAGAGGATAAACAATTTTCAGTAGCGGTGACAACTTCTGCTAATGTTTGTAATTGAATTAATTTTTGTAGAGGTAACTCTTCCATGAATAATGGTTGTTGTGATTCGGGGATAATTTGAATTAATCCGTTGAGGAATTCCATGATTTTGATGGAATCTAATCCTAAGTCCCCTTCTAAATACATATCTGGTTCTAAGTCTTCGATATCGTGTCCAGTAATTTGAGAAACGACGGAGAAGATTTGTTGTTGTAAAGTTGTGGTAGTCATGATGATTTGTTGAGATTTTTATAATTGGTTTATTTTGAAGTTTCTAATCAACACTTGTGTGTTTGTGATTCGAGATTACAGATTAAAAAACCGCAGAGACGCAGAGAACGCAGAGCATGGAAGGTTGGAGGAGAGATTTGGGGTTTAAGAATTATTGATTGGTAGTAAAAAATGAGGATATTTTTTATTTAGAACTTAATTCTTTACTATTCTCTACTTCCTACTCCCTGCTCCCCATTCTTTATATCAAGAGGTTATTTACCAAGTTTTTCCAATTCTTCAGATAACGCTAAGTAAGTTTGTTGACGTTGTTCTGCTGAAAGTGGGGTTGGTTTTTCGATTGGTAAAAGTTTGCTGTTGTTTGGTTGAGGATTGAAA
>JAYKJL010000204.1:0-20092 GCA_035285725.1 Nostocales cyanobacterium 94392
TGTGGGAGCTAAACTACCGAATTCTACTCGTGATGTAGTGGTACGAAACTTAAGACTTAACCAAGCATCAATACCAGAAATACTAAGGGTTTTAGTTAATTTGGGCGCAGAAAGTGCTGTAAATGCAGAACAAAAGACTAGTAGAGTTACCACAAAAATCGTAGGTGAAGAGGCTGAAAATGAAAAAGAGAATGAAGAAACAGCTTTGACAGCCCAACGTATTAACTTTACTGACTCAGTTCCCATACTTCGTGGGTTACAAGTATCAGGAGATGTGCGAACAAATACTATGACCTTAATTGGTCCCTCAAAATTAGTCGAAATGGCGATCGCTCAAATTGCTCCTCTTGATATTCGCCGTCGTCAAGTAGCAGTTAACGTCAAGATTGTTGATGTCAACCTCTTAAAAACAAAAGACATAAACACTAGTTTTTCTTTCGGGGTTGCGGACAATTTCTTTAATGTTAGTGGTGGTTCAGCTGCTGCTAATTTTGGTGGTGTAAGACCACCTACTAATGCTGAAACTTTAAACAGCGTAACTTCTACACCTGTAATCCAGAATCCAATTACAGGAGCGCCATTTTTCGATCCAAATGGTTCTGTGGGTATTCCCGGAACCGTCCCTGGTACGATAGTAGTAGATCAAAATGGTAATACTTTTAGAACGCAAAACACGGGAACTGGGAACTTTTTTCAACCGATTCCGCCTTTTGGTGCCAATGGAAATCCTCTACAGCCAGGTTTTTCTGAGATTAATCCTGCAACGGATAACATAGTTACCTTTGATGAGGATGGTAATCCAAGTGTTACACAAGGAACTCTCGGTACAGCTACAGCTTCTCTGCCAACTTTATTTCAATTCCCTAAGCGTTTTCTTGCTTCTTTACAAACTCAAGTTACCAGCGGTAACGCTAAGATTTTGACTGATCCAACTTTAATTGTTCAAGAAGGTCAGACGGCTGATGTAATGTTAACTCAAGAAGTTGTGGGCAACATAAGGAGAGAAATAACTCGTGGTGATGGTACTTCCACAGAAACAGTTACAGCTGATAAAGAAACTGTAGGTTTAACTTTAGCCGTGAAAGTGGATCGGATTGATGACAATGGTTTTGTCTCTCTGTCGGTAGCTCCGACTGTATCATCTCCTCAAGCTCCAGCAGATATTAATACTGGTAATGGAAATCAAAGAATATTTTTGGTTTCTAAGCGTTCCCTTACTTCTGGGTTAGTTCGCTTGCGTGATGGTCAGACGTTGATTCTTAGCGGTATCATTCAGGAATCCGACCGGGTAAGTGTATCTAAGGTGCCAATTTTAGGGGATATTCCTCTAATAGGTTCGCTATTTAGAAGAACAAACAAGAATAATCAGCGTAACGAGGTAGTTGTCTTACTGACACCCCAAGTGATGGATGATTCCCAAAATTCTTCTTACGGCTACAATTACAAACCTAGTCCGGAAGTACGCAGGATGTTACAGAATGGCGGGTTGAAGTTGCCTCAGAATTAAATTAATTTGTTAAAAATCCCAAATCTATGTAGAGACGTAGCACTGCTACGTCTCCATCCGTTTGCGGACAAACCAGCGTTTATCGGATAACAATAAATTTTGCTGCCTAATTGCTATCCCAAAATCTAAAAGTAACTCATATAACTCAAAACTTTACAAAACTTATAACTAAAGTTTTACTTTTGTAATTAATTAGATAAAAAATTTTAAACCTAGATCCATAGGGAATTAACAGAAAACAGGAAAAATATGTGTAAACAAAAAAATCATTGTAATTAGCTTCTGAGAAAAACATTTGTTCTCTGTATTGGCTCTAAAATCTTGTTTTTCGCTGTTTATCCTAGGAGCCTTACTCCCCCTATTGCTAGCCATGGTTTTTTCGGCTCTTACCCCTTTAATAAGTTATTCCAACTGGATATTTGTTACTTTGAGCAAAATGTTTTGAGTACAAAAATTCCGCTTTGGATATGAAAAATCCTGAAAACTATATAAAATAATCGTTTTATGTATCCACTTAGGGCTACAACACCTTAGAATGATTCATTGAAAAGTCTAGCTGATGGGAGTTACGGCGGTTTTAAGCATAAATACTCAAAAAGCAGGACTTTTAACAATCTCCTTTCCAAGGATGCAAGCAAGGATACATCAGGGGTGTCTGCACCCAAACGCACAGTAAACCGACACGGAGTTTGACATGAATAAAGGTGAATTAGTTGATGCTGTATCTGAAAAGGCTAGCGTTACCAAGAAACAAGCCGACGCAGTTTTAAGCGCTGCTTTAGAGACTATCGTTGAAGCCGTTTCTTCGGGCGATAAAGTGACGCTAGTAGGATTCGGTTCTTTTGAATCTCGCGAGCGTAAAGCACGGGAAGGACGCAATCCCAAAACTAATGAGAAAATGGAAATTCCAGCAACGAAGGTTCCTGCTTTCTCCGCTGGTAAACTCTTTAGAGAAAGAGTTGCTCCCCCAAAAGAGTAAACTTTCTTGAGTTACTAAACCTTTTTTTGATGCGGCAACCGAAACACGGGGGAAATTTAGCTTGGGCAGCAGCAGTAGCTGGTTGTCCCCGTGATGCTATTTTGGATTTTTCTGCCAGCATTAATCCTTTGGGACTTACCGATAGCACTGTTTGGGCTATCAAGTCTCAATTGGGTAATATCCGGCACTATCCCGACCCAGATTACAGCGAATTAAAACAAGTTCTGGGTCGCTTTCACAACTCTCCTCCTGAGTTTATTTTGCCCGGTAACGGTTCCGCAGAATTACTGACTTGGGCGGGTCGGGAACTAGCAGAAGTTGCCGCAACAGTCCTCGTAACTCCAACCTTTGGCGACTACTATCGAGCTTTGAGAGCATTCAATGCTGAAGTGTTGGAGTTTCCTATGTCGTTAATTATTCCAGATTTGTCATTGATTCTTGACAAATTAAATACGACAAAAGATAAAGGACTATTGTTGAACAATCCCCACAATCCTACGGGCAAATTATTCCTGCGGGGTGAAATATTACCTTACCTCAAAGAATTTGCTTTAGTAGTAGTGGATGAAGCTTTTATGGATTTTGTTCATCCTTCCGAGCAACAAAGCTTGATTGATGTGGTGAGCGAATATCCTAATTTAGTAATATTGCGTTCCTTGACTAAATTTTACAGTATTCCTGGATTGCGCTTGGGATATGCTATTGCTCATCCAGAGCGCTTACAGAAATGGCAAAATTGGCGCGATCCTTGGGCGGTAAATTCTCTTGCTGTAGCTGTTGCGATCGCAGTTGTAGAGGACAAACAATTTCAGCAGCAAACCTGGGAATGGCTACCAAAAGCGAGAAATGATTTATTTGCAGCTTTAGCCGATATCCCAGGCTTGCAACCGCTTGAGGGCGCTGCTAATTTCTTATTAGTAGAGTCAAAGCATCCCGTTTCAGAGTTACAAGAAAAATTACTTAAGCATCATCAAATCCTGATCCGCGACTGTTTAAGTTTTCCCGAATTAGGCGATCGCTATTTTCGCGTAGCAGTACGCTTAGAATGCGAGAATCAGCGTTTGGTACAAGGGTTAAGGGAGATTTTGGATTTTAGATTTTAGATTTTGGATTAAAACTTAGGAGGTAGGAGTTATGATTTGTTACACCTTTGACCTTTGACCTTTGACCTTTGACCTTAAACCTTAAATGTCTTTTGATTACGATATCGTGATTATTGGTGGTAGTCTTACCGCACGGGAGGCTGCTTTGAAAGCTGTTCAACGAAGAGCAAAGGTTGCTTTGGTTGAACCGCAGTTTCGTGATGATTTGATTCAACTTCAAGGTATCGGGGAAATTAGTCAGTTTGTTGGTAAATTTAATGATTTAACTCGGTTTGGTGTTTGTACTCAAAGTGATGGGGAACAAGAATATCAAGTTTCTTTGGAAAAAACGCTGCTGTGGGGTTCTGCTGTGGCTGCGAATGTTCGAGAACAGCTTTCACCGGCTTTTTTAGCGGCTCAAGGTGTTGATGTTATTCTGGGTAGCGGCTATTTTCAAGTTTCATCGGATTTAAAATTAAACTTAAATTTTATTGTTAATAACCGTAAATTAACTGCACGTAATTTTTTACTGGCTACAGGTTCGGTTCCAGGGGTTCCAGAAATTGAGGGATTGCAGCAAACGGGGTTTTTGACTTTATCCAATATTTGGCAGGTTCTAGGCAGTTCCCAGCCGCCGAAAAACTGGGTAATTCTTGGTGGTACACCCCAAAGTGTGGAAATTGCTCAAGTTTTAGCGAGATTGGGTTACAAAGTTACATTTATAGTTAATAGTCCTTATATTATTTCTCCGGTTGATTCAGAAATTACTCAGTTGCTACAAGCACAGTTAGAAGTTGATGGAATACGAGTTTTTACGCAAACTACCGTAAGTCAAATTCGGTTAATTGAAGATAAAAAATGGCTACAAGCAGGAAATACAGCCATCGAAACCGATGAAATATTAGTAGCTGTTGCAGAAAAACCTTTTATAGAATCGTTAAATTTAGCTGCGGTAGGAGTGAAGTATAATTCTCGCAGTTTACTAGTAAATAAAAAGCTCCAAACTACCAATCCTCGAATTTACGCTTGTGGAGATGTGATTGGTGGTTTTAATTTACCAAATATTGCTGATTACGAAGCGAAAATTGCGATTAAAAACGCTTTGTTTTTGCCTAGATATGAAATAAATTATCAAGTTATTCCTTGGGGAATTTTGTCTCAACCGACGTTAGTGCAAGTTGGTTTGACGGAAAGACAAGTTAAAAATAGATATGCTAAAGATGAAATTTTAGTTTTGCGACAGTATTTTAAAACATTAGCAACTGCTCAATTGACAGATGAATTTACAGGTATTTGTAAAATCATAGTTCGTTGTAACGGTGAAATTTTAGGAGCATCAATATTCGGTTCTCAAGCAAGAGAGTTAATCAATATAATTGCCTTAGCAATGACTGAAAAAATTAAAATTGACAAATTAGCTAATTTATCTCCAGTTTATTCTAGCTTTTCAGAAATAGTCGAAAAAACAGCATCAGAGTGGAAAAAGCAAAGATTAGAAAATTCGCGATCGCAAGATTTTTGGGACAGTGTTTTTCACTTTTTAAGAAATTTTAAATAATAGGGTTGGTTGATAGTTGATGGTTGATAGTGGTTAGTTGATGGTTGATAGTAGTTAGTGGATGGTTGATAGTTGATGGTTGATAGTGGTTAGTTGATGGTTGATAGTAGTTAGTTGTTATTTATTGCTCCCCATCCCCCCATCTCCCCATCTCCCCATCCCCTTGTCCCCTTGTCCCCTTGTCCCTTTAATCCCGATTATTCTTCTTATCAGGTAAAGTAGCGGTACCAATACCTTGAAGAACACCACGAACGATTAAACCGACTCCTCTACCAACTATACGGGTGAGAACGAAAACTACACCGTTACCTAAAAAGGATAATAGGGATTGTAAACGAGGTGTAGCTGCATCTCGTAATTCTAATAATAATGTTACGATTAAAGGGATTCCTCCGAGTTCTGCTAATTCGTTGTTACGAGGTGCATATACAAAAACATTGGCAATTCCGCGAGGTGCAAGAACGAATAATTCGTAACGACTCTCGAATATTTTCTGAGCTTCTCCAACATAGTTTTGCCAGCGATATTTCCAGGATAAATCGTTTCTGAAGCGTTCGATTTCTCTCGTAGAAATTAATTGGCGATTATAGTAATCTTTTTTGAAAACTTCTGTATCTGCTAATCTATTTAATAATGGCTGCATCACAGCGTTAGCGAGATAAATCAGCATATTTTCTAATATCATGGTAGCGTGTTCGTTGGCTTCTTCGGTACCTGGTAAATAAGATGTATTATCTATATTTAATTCTGTTTGAAATATTAAATAAGATAACAATTCGGTGATTAAAGGAATTTTGTTAATAATCCCGGTTTGTACTATCACTGCATCTTCTAACAATATATTAACTATTTCTAATTCAATCCCTGCTGTTCTTATTCTGGTAAATTTACCAAAAAAATCCTTGATAACTGCTTGCCATATATCTGATAACAATATATATTTAACTTCATCTAATCGATGATTTTCTACTTCAGAATTACGTAATTCATCAAGAGAATCGGCAAATTTTTGTAGTAATAAATAAAGTAATTCTCGTTTTTTATCTTCTCTTAAAATATCTATTTCTAAAGGAATCTCGGTTACATTTTGTAAACTAAATTGAAGTTTATTAATACAAGATGCAAATAATGCTGCTTGTAAAGCTCTCGGACTTAGTAAAGGGGGAGCTAAAGGATTACTTGTAGAGTTTCGGACGATAATAGAGCTATCGAGTTTGGGTAATGGTAATTCAGTTGCAGGAGTAAAAGGATTTGATCTGGGTTGCTGTTGCAATTGGGGTGGAACAGCTAAATTATCGAGCAACCATTGTGCTGCAATTAGTTCTCTTCGTCTTCCTGCTAAAATAGCTTTATTTAGTAGTGTTAATCCGGGAATTTGCAGTTGTCTGGTAACTTCTTTCAAATTAGCTTTGATATAATTAGTTCCCGATCCGTGCAAGTTATTGCGTAATTTATTAACTAGAGAGTTTTGATATTTGCCTTTGTGATGCTCAATTTTGTCACTTTGCCAATCATTGTATTCTTGGGCTTGATTAACCCAATAAGAATTTCCTTGTGCAATTTCTTCCATGGCAACAATTAATTCCGAAACGGGTGTACCCTTGGGACAATAACCCTTTACTCCCGCAGCTTTGAAAGCAATCAGCATTCCGGGTTGGAGAATATGACATAAAAGCAAAATAGGTAAATTTGGGTATTGATTTTTCAACTGTCTAATCAGTTGTAAACCCATTTCTTGGCGATTTGCAGAACGATTGTTATCCGGTTCTAAAATTACTAAATTTATTTGATTAGGGTCAATCTGTGCTAATTCTGCTAAAATTTGCAATGCGCTGGTGTAGGTTTCGGCTTCTGCTACAACTTGCAATTCCGCGAATTGTTCGAGAGTTTGACGTAATCCCAATCTAAAAATGGGATCAGAATCAATTAACAATAATTTTAGAGGGCGATCGCTCATAGTTTTTGTGCAAAAGATGAAGTATCTAGATGTACCTCGGTGGTTTCGGCAGAAGGGGATGGGGGGACAAGGGGACAAGGGGATGGGGAGAAATAAATAATAACTGTCACCTAACTCCTATCTCCTAATTCTTGATTCTTAATTCTTGATTCCTAACTCCTAACTCCTATCTCCTAACTCTTGATTCCTAACTCCTATCTCCTAATTCTTGATTCCTAACTCCTATCTCCTAACTCTTAACTCCTAATTCCTAACTCCTAACTCCTAACTCTTACATCAATGAACTTAAGCATTCGGCATTGGTTAGTAGAAAACTATATCGAAATAAGCCAAATAAAAGAGTTTTCGCAACCACAAATAACGGGTGTAGCGTTGCGAATGATTCGGGATATGGAAGTTAGAAGCCCTTTACCGTTTGATATATGTACTTTAGCAGAAATTCTAGAACTTCCTTTAGGGATTGTTTGGGATGAAATTGGTGTATTTGCTCGGTTAACACAGAGTGTTTTGGGTGTATTGGGACAAAGTAAGCCTTTTAAACGTAATGAAGCTACTTGGTTAGCTTTTCAAGTTGCTTATCTACAAGCTTTAGAAGAAGTTTTAATTGAGGAAGAAAGTCTCTCCCGGATTTGGTTGGAAAGAACATTGATACCGAAGGATAGGGAGACAAGGGGATGGGGAGACAAGGGGGTGGGGAGACAAGGGGAGAAGTTATTTGGTAATGGTTCGGTTAAACCTTTGCGGGATGAGCATTTGCAAGCTTTGATCAAAATTTTCCGGGGTGAAAAACTCAATGATGTACAAGCGGAAGAAGCGTTACACAAGGTTGTTCATTCTTCTTTTGTGCAGCAGATTAATCATATTGCTGTAGCTTGGTTAGTTGTAAATACCGTTCCCAAATTAGAAGCGGAATTGATTATTCGACGTTTAGAACATAAACTTTTGGGACATTTAATTGTAGTTGTCAGCGAAAATCCGGTAAGTTTGGTTCAGTTACAAAAGTTTTTTAAAATCGGCAATTCTCTAGAATTAAGAACTACGGAAATTCATTGGAATTCGGAGGATAAAATTGATTGTAACAAAGAAAAATATAGAGCTAACTTAATAAAAAAACTCGGAGAACCACTGTTAATAGAATCATTTTCTCTTAAAGATGTATATGTTCCACCCAAAGGTATACCTCTCAAGGGAAATCATCAGCCAGTGGATTTAATGAAGTGGATGGTTTCCCAATTAGATGATTTAGAAACAATTACTGTAATTGAGTCAGATAGTGGTTATGGAAAAACCAGTTTCTGTCAAATATTTGCGGCAAGAGTAGCACGGAAGTTCTACCCAGATTGGATACCCGTTCTAATTAACCTCAGTGATATTGAAGAAGGAGAAACTTTTTTAGAAACTCTTGAATCTGGTTTGATAAATAACTACATGACAAACTTATCTGATTGGCTCAAAGTTGCTCATCATAAATATTTATTAATACTTGATGGATTAAATGAATTGTCTAATTTTAGCGCAGTGAAATCCATCTTTATCCAGCAATTATTTGAGTTTCAACGGGGGAAAAGACATAAAATTATTTTGACCAGCCAAAGTTGGGTTTTACAAGATATCGCTATTAAAGCAGCATCAAAATTACAGCAAATTCAAATTCAACCCTGGGGACAAGATGAATGGAAGCAGTGGTTTGCAAATTTATCAAAAGTTCAGTCGATGACTGTTGCTCAAAACTTTTTTACATTATTGAAAACAAATAAAGCTTTTTCTAAAAACTCTCATTTTTTACTTGCTGAATTTGTCCGTCATCCTTTAACGTTATATTTACTCGCAGTTTTACACCGCAATAAACTACTTGACGATGAAATATTGCAACTCGCAACCAATCCTCAAATAACCAACAGCGCTACAGTATTATGGAGGATTCATGAGGCTCTTCATCAATGGTTATTGGGTTATTCATCCGCTATGGTTTCCACATCTATTCATCCCCAAGAATTATCTGACGAAATTCAATCTGTAGCGCTGAAAATTTTATTATCCGGCAAGGAAAAGATTAATTTAACGGATGATTTTAGTAACCCATCAGCATTTTATTTTAGAGCATTTTCCTATGCCCAATTTTCTCACTTTAAATTCTCTCACTCTAACTTGGGAGAATACCCCTGTGCTAAAGCAATAATTAGTCAATTAAAACTTTTAACGAAACGCGATCCCAATAGTTATGGGGAAATGGTTTTTACCATAGATTCTCCCCAAAGCATCGCTGAACATCTTTATAATTTACTTGGTTACGGCATTCTTACCGCAGAAATCGAAGAGCTGGTGATTGAGGGATTGCGAAGAGAACAAAAACATAAATTCTCCTTTGAATTATTATGCAATCGGTTACAGCCATTTTGGTATGCTTACTGTCGAGGACGTTGGTTAGATGAAGGAATAGCACATCAAGCTTGGTCTAATTTTAAACAACTACAAAACCCGATAAATGTAGAAAAGGTAAATGCAGCAGTGGGAATAAATGTATTTTTATTACTCAGTGCTTGCTACCGAGAAACTACACAAACTTTTTCACCTTGCGGAAATCCGACTTTATTAACAGAATTTCAACCCCAAGCATTAGTAAAGTTGATTGCTAAAACAGCAGTTTTTCACCAAGACATTACAAGAGTACGAATTGGTAAAAAATCTTTGACATTCCTCAACTTATCAAAAGCCGATTTAACACAAGCAATATTAACCCAAGTCAATTTTACTAATACAGATTTATCAAATGTTCAGCTAAAAAATGCTTGTTTAGTAGGTGCAAATCTTGCAGATGCAAACCTAACTGGTGCCGACTTAACAGGTGCAAATTTAGCAAACGCAAATCTCACAAATGCTAAACTTACTGGTGCTAATCTCACAGGTGCTAACCTATTAGGAGTAAACCTGGATTTAGTCAATCTTTCCAACGCTTGTTTATTTCAAGCTATGATTGCAGAGGCTCACAAAGAAACTGCTTTAATAAATGGTGCCGTATTTTCTTTAGATAAATTTGAGGAACTTCAACGTTTACTATCCTATCAATCACAACCATATGATACAGGGACAGGAGAACAAACCGAAATTGTATACAATCAAATCCCCTCCATAGGACAAATTGAAAGCGTAGAAGGGGAACCAAGTTCACCTTTAGAATTAGATGATGACATCGAAGATGAAACCGTTTTAGGAACTACGGATTTTTAAATCAGTTGACAGCTGACAGTTGATTTCCAACCTTTAACCTTTAACCTTTAACCTTTGACTTATTTTTTACGTTATATTTTGATTTTTAAGTAAAATGATACGAGTCTATCATGTATTGTTGGGTTTTATACTAATTCCTGTTGGTGTTGCAACTGGCATCTCTCATTTTTCTACGGATAAACACTCAGAAGCAAGTCCGATGAAAACACCAACTTCAACTTTAGTAAGTAGACAATCCGCTGGAATTAATATTTGGGAAAATTCGATAGAAGAAACTCCCCTTCCACCTGGTTGGAAGATTAATCCTTGCAAACAAAATAATAGTTCTTTACTATGTGTCTCTGGAAATGGGAAAGCTTTGGGTACGGTGGAAATCAAAATTTTACCCTTGGAAGGACAGGCTAATTTTCAAAAAATGCTGCTTGATGCTGGTATTCCACTTAATTCTAATGTCAATTATCAAAGTCCTAAATATACCATACAGGTAGCTACTGCACTTAATTTATGGGTGACAAATCATTATACAGAGTTAGCTAAAAGCCGTAAATATGCTTACACCGATAAGTTAAAAACTGCCAAAACAGCCGATAATATATTGTTTTCTCCTTATCCACTCCAAAAAGCACAAGTTGGCAAGCTAGAAGGAGTACGTTACGGTTTTGCTGGACTTAAACAAAAGGGTGGAGTATACGAGCAGCATACAGGTTATGTGGCTTTTGATGGTAAAGCGCTTTATTTAATTAACACTGCTTTCGCTCCCGATTTAAAAACTAGTAAGTTTGAAAATTTGGAAAATTTGTCGGTGTTTGAACCGTATTTAAATGCAATTGTCGCGAATTTGAAGTTACCTGATTAAATAGTGCAGACGGAAAATTTGAATTGTCTATTTTGCTAAAATATAGGCAATATTTATAAGAAAAATGCTGTACGAAGGCGGCTTCCGCAAAACCCAGTGCTTTCAAACCGGGGATGAAAGCTAGTTGCATCTTTGAAGATGTAAAGAATGGTAAAATTTTTCTAACAGGAACGGTACTATCAGTTAACAGTTGAAAGTTTCCGTCAGGACTGATAACTGATAACTGATTACTGATTACTGATTACAAGTAACTAACCCGATTCATAAAACCTGCCATCAAGTTAATTTCGGTGTGGACACTAGCAAATTTATCTGCAAGTTCCTCGAAGGTAATTTCTTCTTTACCTTGAGTTCCCACCAATACTACTTCATCACCCCATTCTACTGGTTCTGGAATATCAGTAATATCTACTGTGATGATATTTAACGATACTCGTCCGACTACGGGACAGCGATGACCTTTAATTAGCACAATACCTTTATTAAACAACGAACGGGGATAACCTTCACCAAAACCTACTGGTAAGGATGCAATTAAACTATCTCGTTGGGTTGTGAATAAACTACCATAACCGATGGTTTTTCCTTTAGGTACTTTTCTTACTTGTGCTACCCTAGTTTTTACTGACATTACGGGTTTGAGTTCGGGAGGATTTTCAAAATCCTGGGAGGTTCGCACTCCGTAACAAGCTGCTCCGACTCTTACTAACTCATTGCTTTCATTACTTATACGTACTGTCGCTGCACTATTATGAGTATGAGTTAATACGTCATGAGCTACGTAACTCTTCAGGGCTTGACGTGCTTTCTCAAATTGCCCTATCTGATATTGAGTAAATCCTAAATCTTTTCCATCGGAACTAGCAAAGTGAGTCATAACACCGACAATATCAATACCGGGAAGTCCACAAACTTGTTTGAGTTCCTCTATTTGATTGGGGAAAAAACCGCTTCTACCCATTCCAGTATCGATGTTGATATGTACGGGAATTTTTTTACCGCGTTTTATTCCTGCTTGTGAAAGATATTTTGCGACTTCGATGGTTCCTATTTGTTCTTCAATGTTCAATGAGTCGATGGATTCTTGCAATTCTTCAGGTAAACCCATTCGCAACCGCAATAGTTTTACATCTAAACCCAACTCACGAATAATTGTTGCTTCCGGATTCGTACAAATACCGATATAGTCCGCACCTGCGACTACTGCTGTAGGTGCTAACTGCTGCAAACCATGTCCGTAAGCATTGGCTTTCATGACTACACACAGTTGAGCAGGCTGAACGCGATCGCGAATATAGCGAATATTACTTTTGAAATTATCGGCTTTTACCGTTACTTCGATATGATGCTGATTCATTTAGATGAATTAAATTCTCTCCAACAAAATGCTGAATCAAATTATCATATCGATTTTCGGTTACATTTTTCGAGTAGAAATTAAACATTTATTAGCTTAGATAATGCTCGTTTATTTACTTTTATAAAAGAATTTTATGAGAATTTAATATTTAATCTTTGTTTGTCGAAAATCTAACTTGAATAGTAGGTAATCGGTAATAAGAACTATTACCAATTACCTGAAAAGCGATGAAACTAAATTTCGGCTACAGCCCGTTCAATCAATCGTTTGGCAAGGGTTTGGGTACCTGTATGCTCAAAGTAATTGGTGCTGATATCGAGAAAAGCGGCTAAATAATCTAACTTATCGTCGGCAAAATCAACAAAACCACTCAACTGACTTGTGATTTTTTGAGGAGTTAAATTATTGGAAGATACAGTATCACTCATCCAACCTTTGACTGAATCAAAACTGGAACTGATAAAGTTAAGTTTACCTTCGGAACTACTACCGGGAATTGAATCATTAAGCTGCTGAAATGTGGAATTATCTTCTAATTCTTTAGGACTCATTCCATTAAGTGCAGATTGAGCTTGTTGGATAAAATCCGGACCTAGAGGAATCAAACCATCAAGGCAGATTAATCCTACCATACGGATGTAGGATTCACCGCTGTATTCACCCAAGGAAGCGACAAAATCGCCAATGCTATCTCCAGGAATACCATTGATGCTGCAAAAAGCCAGTAATTCGGCAATTAATTTCAAAGATAAATCAATAGTTTGGGCTTTATCCGCTTTGGGAGTAAATCTGTTAATTAAACCTCCAAACAAAGGAATTTTTCCACTTACTTTATTCGCTAAAGCCGCTGTACCCAAGGCTTTATCGGTTCTGTCAACGGTTTGGTACAGCCATAAACCTTTTTGATATCCTTGAGAACGGTCATTATAAAGATAAATTGCCCGTTCTCCAATGGTTTGTATGAGACTTTCGTCAGTTTCACCAGTGACTTCTTTAATCGTATTGACAAAACCAACTGTATTTTTCCACTGGCCGGGGGTAATAGCAGCGAGTGAATTTAGCACCGAAACGGTTAAACCACTAGTTGGTAATTCATCAACCAATTCAAAAATCGGTTTGCTCACAATAGTAGACTCCTTGATTACTTAATTTATTACTGAAAAAATGGACAGTGGATGGTGGTTAGTGGATAGTGGATGGTGGTTAGTGGTTAGTGGATGGTAATTAGTGGTTAGTGGATGGTGGTTAGTGGTTAGTGGATGGTGGTTAGTGGTTAGTGGATGGTGGTTAGTGGATGGTGGTTAGTGGTTAGTGGATGGTGGTTAGTGGTTAGTGGTTAGTGGATGGTGGTTAGTGGTTAGTGGATGGTAGTTAGTGGACATTTTGTTATCAACCATCAACCAACAACCATCAACCATCAACCAACAACCATCAACCATCAACCAACAACTATCAACCATCAACCAACAACCATCAACTATCAACCATCAACCAACAACCATCAACTATCAACCATCAACTGTTAACTATGCTTTTAATCTAGATAAACCACTAAGGTTAAATTTTTTGATCCAAGTTTCTCTATCGGTGGCTGTAAATGAAGGACTACGGGACAATACTTTTACTTGATAGCGATCGCTAACTAAAATCGCTGTTTGGGTATTCCCAACTTCTAGTGCTGGATAACCGGAGATTTTTCTGGTGCTATTAGAGAATTTGGCTGCTGCTGAGGGTAGACTGATGGTGTCAGAAATTGCCATGACTGCGACATCTTTACCATCTTGTTTCAATTTCGCTTCAGCAAAACCTTTCTTCTCTTGAGTAAAAACTCGCTGATAACCATCTGATGCTTGTGGGAAGAATTTGTTAAATTCACTACCTTGAGTTGCATCTTTAGCAACCGCTTGTCCTTTCTTCTGCTGACTACTTTCCTGCTGTACTTGATCGAAACGTCCTGGTGCTTGTTGAGCGCAGGCTGTTGTCAGTAATACGATCGAAAGAAGTAGGGCTGCTAATATCTTATACACACGGGGAAAATTCATCTTTTACTCCTCTAATTTAAGTTTGACCGAATAAAGTATAAAGGATTAACAATTTATACTTTATAACTGATACTTTATGACTCATCCTTTATACTTCATACGTGAATAAACAAAAATTACTTTTTGATAACGTTTGAGTATGTTAATCAACAGTTAAACTTCTTAACCAAACTGGAAATATAAGGTTAAAAGTATTCAAATGTCCCTTTAACCTCTAACCTCGAACCCTTAACCTTTGACCTCTAACCTCTAACCTTTAACCTTTTTTATTAACTGTTAATTTCGATGAGCTATAACAGCATAAAATGGGTCGCCGCTTCCCGCACCTAACCACTGGAGGAAATTTGGTGCTGAAGATTGATTTATGATTACTTCTGGAGGAGTAAATCCGGGAACCGATTGAAAATAGCTTTTAACCAATTCAACTCTACCCCTTTCACTACTATCGCGCCATGCTTGAATTGCTTTTTGGTAAAACATTCTGTTAGAAAAGCTGATAATTGCGATACCACCGGGTTTGAGGATGCGGTGAATTTCGGTAAATATTGCTTCCGGATACTGCAAATATTGTACGGAAACACAATTGAGAACAGCATCAAATTCTTGGTCTTCGAGGGGTAATTTGGGATTTTCGTTAAGATTTTGGACAAAATAGTTGTCAAATTGGCTGTTACGTGATAATTCTTCAGCATTCATTCCGTGTCCTTCAACATGACTAAATTGCATTTCATCTGGTAAATGAGACACCCAACTACTCATCATGTCAAAAATCCGCGTATTGGGTTGGAGACGTTGACGGTATAAATCTGTAAGTTGCTGAATAAATCCTTCATCTACATGGGTAACAAAACGAGGCAGCCCGTAAAATAACTTATCATCGGTGTCATCCAACTTCATGCGTTGATTTGGTCGAAGCATTCTAAAATTCCCTGGTGTACCACTTTATATATTTTAAAAAAAAGACTTGACCATTAATTTAGTTAAGTTGGACTCTGGGTGAATATAATTCGTAATTTCTCCCTTCGGGAGACGCTTCGCGAACGTAATTCGTAATTAGTGAGAGAAGTCGGGTTTTTAGAGGATGTTTTGAAAGTCTAATTTAATACTTTAGCTGGCGACTAGAAGTCGCGGCTACACAAACAAAACCCGCCTGCGCGGGTTCTAAACTAACTAGTCCACGCAGGTGGACTTTGTTTTTGTAGTAGCGGTTTAAACCGCAGGATAATTTTAAAACATCTTCTTAGGACAGTTGTGTTGTCTCCCAGATATTTCAGGGAAAAACCCAATTTTTTAATTAAGTTTGTTATCTGCTATATTTACTAATCAAATGTCATCTAAATTAAAGTTATCTTTTATTAAACTAAATTTTTTAACTTGGAGTAGTTGTCTTTATTTAAGTTTATTCGTTTGGATAGTTCCACTATTGTTACTAGGTATAGGAAATCATAGCTTAATGGCTCATGATGAGGGACTTTACGCTTGGCGATCGCGATTAATGTATGATTCAGAAGACTGGATTAATCCTTGGAAAAATCCTCATCATAAAACACCGGGTTTCTATTGGTTACTTGCCGTTTCTTACAGCTTGTTTGGCATTAATGAAGTTAGCGTTCGTTTACCAAATATGATTTTAGGTATTTTGAGCGTATTTATGGTATATGAAATAGGCAAAATCTTATTAACTAAAAAAGTTGCTTGGCTTGCTGCTGCTATTTTGAGTGTAGAGTTTCTTTGGTTACAATATTCTCGTTTAGGAACTCCAGATGTACCACTGGTGTTTTTAGTACTTTTAGGAATTTTTTCTTTATTAAAAGCGGAATTAAATTTTAAACATCGTTATATTTGGGGTTTGATTGCTGGCTCTAGTTTTGGTTTAGGTTTCTTATTAAGAAGCTTTATGATTTTTCCTCCGCTAATAGCTTTGTTACCTTATTTAATATTACAGCATCGCCGTCATCATCATTTAGCAAATCCCATGTTATATTTGGGATTTTTTTTAGGATTGCTACCGACTATAATTTGGCTTCAACTTAGTTCTTTACGGTTTGGCGATGATAGTTTTACACAGTTAATCAATTTTGTTATCCAACAAGGTTCAAGTGAACGTGAAAATAATAACTGGATTTATTATTTTTGGCATATTCCTATTTTAACTTTCCCTTGGTCGTTTCATTGTTTATTAGGTGCGGGTTTATTAATTAGGGATTTTTTATCTAAATATAATTTTAAATCTACGGAAGAAACTGATACTTATAATTATAAAATTTGGCAATCTAATAATCAAAATAGCGAGCAAGATGTTTGTGCTACAGAGAAAAATTTATTAATATTAATAGGTTTTCCGCTAATTTTATTTATCGAATTGAGTATTTTTTCAACTCGTTTATCTCATTACAGTCTTTCTTTATATCCGTTTATTGCTTTACTTGCTGCGGTTGGATTGAATTGGCTAGGAAACATTTGGAATCAAGAAAGAAAAGAAATAGAAATAAAAAATATACCTTTATTTTCATCAGTACGTTTATCATCAACTCATATTTTAAAAACTATAAACTATACCTTCGCTACACTGGGTATTCTGATTTTATTAGCAAGTATAGTAGTTTTTGTAGTTAGCGATAGCGATGGTGAAATCCGCAATTATGCCACCATTGGTTTAGTATTAGGGCTAAGCTGGTTAATTTTACCTTTAATTTGGATTGCTCGTTGTCGCTTTGATAAAAATTTGATTTCAGCTCGTTATTGGATAGCAGCTTGGTTGATTTCCGCTTGGTTGACTTTAGCGGTAACTGGTAGTTTCGGTTTTTTAAGTAACTATAACCCTGATTTTCAAGCATTTTTACAGCAACCTGAAATTGCTCAAATTTTGCAAAATCATCCGATTAATTTCGTTGATGTTGATGGTAAAACAGGAATATTAATCAATTTCTATACTCCAAAGCATGGAAAACGAGTAAATGAAATTTCCCAAATTACCACTTCGGGTTATGCTTGGATAAGCGAACAACAAGCTTCCACAATATCGCAACCCCATCATATTATCGGTGAAGTGCAAAATTATCAATTGATTAAATTAAAGTAATTTTAATTAAAGTAAAAACTCCGCGTTACTCCGCGAAAACCTTTGCGCTCCTCTGCGTTAAATAGATATTTAATTATTTAATTACCCTCAATCAACTTAACCAAAGCCTCAACTAATACTTGATTTTCCTCATCCGTACCAACAGTAATCCGTAACTTATCTTTCAACCCTTCCTGATTAAAATATCTAATCCAAATACCTTGTTCTTTCAACCTTAAATACAAATACTCCGCATTACCTTGAGGAGGCTGAACTAATAAAAAATTAGCATGAGAATCCCAAACTTTAAAACTTAATTTTTTTAAATCACTTGATAACTTATCCCGCGATATTTTAACCTTTTTCACACAATAATTCTTATAATCTTGGTCGCGAATTGCAGCAGCACCGACAGCACAAGCAATCGCATCAATATTATGACTATCCTTAACTTTATACAAACCCTGCAATAAATTAGGATTAGCAATTGCGAAACCCAATCTTATTCCTGCAAGTGAATATCCCTTCGATAAAGTACGAATAGAAATTACATTATTAAACTCTTTAACTAGAGATAAAGCATCACCATTACCAAAATCTACATAAGCCTCATCAATGACCAAAATACCAGATAATCTTGTTGCTAATTCCCGTAAATCTTCTAGTGGTACAATATGTCCAGATGGACTGTTGGGAGTAGCGATAATTGTTACTGCACCATCAACTTTTACTAATTCATCTATCGGTAATTTATAGTTTTCTAAATAATCAATTTCTACTTTTTGGGCTGCTTGCATTTCTACCAAAGTACGGTAAAGGATGTAGGTAGGCATAGGATAAACAACTTTTCTATGGGAATCCGTACAAGCGCGAATTATTAAATTCAACACTTCATCACTACCATTACCAACAATTATCCAGTCAGCAGGAACATTCAAAACTTCGCTAATAGCATTACGAAAATCAGTAGCAGAAGCATCCGGATATCGTCGTAACCATTCCCAATCGAAATTTTGTAAAACATCTTTTATTTTGGGGGAAGGAGGATAAGGATTTTCGTTGCTGTTGAGTTTAATGATTTTACTACCGGGTTTTGGCTGTTCCCCTGGAATATATCCAGTCATTGCATCAATTTCAGCGCGGAAGAAGCTAGTCATTGTTTGATTGGTGAATTTTGTATACCCGACATCTATTAATAATCTCCTAAATTGATGCATAATTTCATGGTAAATAGGACTTACGGATTGACAGAAAATGCAAAATATGGGTGCCTGGATGCCATATCCATCGTAGGGGTTTAGCAGTGTTAAGCCCCTACATATGACTATATACCCATGAATTATCAAAAGCTGAAATGACCTATTTTTGTCAACGCATACCATCATTAATTTGTACAGTACGTAAGTCTTAGTAAATATAAAATTTACCTGAAAATAAATTATGCATGAATATAGTTCTCAATGGGTGGCAAACTACTTTGATGATTACAGCGAAAAAGAATGGGAACGTTTAGTCAAAACACCAACAGAAGAAGTAAAGCTATAGAGTTGAGCGAAGTCGAAACCCGGCAATTTAACGGTTTAATTATACCTTGCTACTTAGTAGACTTTACCAGTTTTTTTATTCTATTATTCTAAGTTAGTATTCAAACAGCATTTAAAAAACCGCAATTTTTTAGTATGACTGAATCACAGCCAAAACATACGGTACGCCGAGGTAGAATATTTCCAGAAATTACCATACCACCAGAAGAACTAGCTCGACGCAAAGCCCAAAGAGAAACATTCTACCATCGCTGTCGGGCAATTTTCGAGCGATTACGTCCTGAACTGATTGATAAACACTATGGTTGGTATATAGCTATAGAACCTAATAGCGGCGATTATTTTATAGATGAAGATATAGAAAATGCTCATAAAAAAGCGCTTAACAAGTACTCAAGCGCTACCCACTGCGTTTTTTGCCTAAATGAAAATGGAACTACAGGCACAATATGATTCAAGGGGTTTTTGGTGATAAAGGGCAGCTATTTTTTGAAATAGAATTGATTGTTGCTGATGAATTTAATGTGCCTGTGGATGTGATGTTAGATACGGGCTTCACAGGCTTTTTAGCAATTAATAAACAAGATATAGATGCTTTTGAATGGGCTTATATTGGTGATGAACTATTGCTCACAGCTAAAGGAGAAACAATGTTTATCAAATATTTAGGTAAGGTATTATTAGATCAACGGGATTATGAAATTCCTGTATTCGCTGGTGATGAAATTACAGAAGTTTTATTAGGTTCAGAATGGTTAAAAATTCTACCCTTGGTAGTCAATTATCAAGAAAGCATATTAACTCTAGGGTAATTATTAACTAAATTATTAACTCGCGAAGAAAGTAAAATTTATCGCTGTTCCAATCTGTACCTTTAATTCTTCCCAAATAACCCGTTAAAGGTGAAGAAAGTTCAAT
>JAYKJL010000205.1:0-19977 GCA_035285725.1 Nostocales cyanobacterium 94392
CAAATATTTCTCAACCACTATTAAACAAAACTTATTTAAGAGAATATTATTCATATATACTTTGTGTAAAGTAGTATTAAGAAATACTTATTAAAGATTGTTGCACAACCTTGATTTAATTGCTAGAGTGTGATGCATGACGACGATAATTTAAATTCGTGTCGGGGGAATATGCAACATATTAGCGATATCTGCAACTGCGGATTAAAAGAAATATTGATTAGGGAACCATTAGAAAGAGAAATCTAATCAAAAAACGCAAATATCTTGATTTAGTTAGAAAAATAAACCATAAACAGCTTGTTCCGATTGCTGTGAATAGATTTCAATTGCATTAACTTTAACTTTTTGTCGATATCCGTGTAAATCCTTAGTGTAAATCCCCAGTAAATATATCGGCGAAGAGCAATATTCCATTAATACTTGAAGTATGGAGGATAAAAATGAATATTCAAGGTAAAACCGTCTTAATTACTGGAGCTTCCCGTGGTATTGGACGTGCGATCGCGTTACAATTAGCGACACAAAAAGTCAAAAGATTGATATTGATTGCTCGCGATCGCAATAAATTAGCAGAAGTTGCTAAAGTTATTGAGGGAATGAATGTAGAAGCGGTAATTATGCCGTTGGATTTAACAAAGCCAGTATTTGTAAACGTTGCAGTTGCTCAACTTTGGCAAAGTTACGGTCCGATAGATATGTTGGTGAATTGTGCTGGTGTGGCTCACCAGAACTCATTTTTGCAAAGCAAATTACCTCAAGTACAAGAAGAATTATCTTTGAATTTGCTGGGAACATACACCATGACTCATATGGTGGCGCGACGGATGGTAAAGCGAAACCAAGGAACAATTGTGAATGTATCGAGTTTAATGGGGAAAGTTGCAGCCCCAACAATGGCAACTTATTCAGCGACTAAGTTTGCAATATTAGGATTTACTGAAGCCTTGCGTCGGGAACTTGCACCGCGTAACATCAAAGTAGTTGCACTATTGCCAACATTGACAGATACCGATATGGTAAGAGACTTGCAACTATATCGCGGAGTGATCCCCATGACACCTGAAAAAGTAGCGCAAGCATTTGTCAAAGGATTGCAAAGAGACTCATCAGAAATCTTGGTAGGTTGGCAAAGTCATTTAGCAATTTGGTGTCAGCGTTTAGCACCTTGGTTGTTAGAAATAGTGTTAAAACTTGCATCACCTCAAACTAAAGCTCCGAGGATACAACGGTATTATCAGAGGTTGGTTAGTATTTGGTAGGTTAGCAAATAAACAGAATAGATAGTGTAGAGACGGAATGTATTACAGGCTGTCTCTACATTTTTGTGTAATTTTTATCTAATTGCGTTTCAAATCGAAATTAACGATAACAATTATTACTTATGATTCTTAAATTGCTAATTTAATTTCATATTCCAATCTTTTGTCAAGAGAAGATACTGAGTATTGATTTTTATGAAGTAGTATTTCCGACTTTGGATTGTTCTGTTATCTTAAGCCTAAATGGTGAAGACGCACAACGGATTTTACATTACATAGATGATTTTATCAGGAGTTCTATACTACAAATTAGGATCTAAAAACTGGTTAAAATTTCATCTCAAGTTTAAAATCTAGAATTGCTCTATTCATTTCTTGGTGGAACAGATTTTACAAAAAAAACAACAGTATAAGAAGGCTATTAACTTTATCTTAAGGATGTTTTAATGCAATCACAAAACGTACCAAATTATTTGCCGCAAGCAATCTTAACTACCATCTTCTGCTGTTTACCTTTTGGAATTGTAGCTATTGTTTACGCTGCACAAGTTAATTCAAAATTAGCAGCAGGAGATTATGAAGGCGCTCTTAGTGCATCTAAATCTGCTAAATTATGGTCGTGGATATCTTTCGGTTCGGGACTGGCTATAATTGTAATTTATTTCGTTTTAGGACTTGTACTCAGTTCAATATCTCCGCAATAAATAAAACTTAAATATTAACAAAATCATCCTCAAAACTATGAGTTTCACATCACACTCACGTCGTCAATCTTCACCGATTTCAGTAAAGACATTTAAAGTCATAACTTTAACTAGCTTTATTGTATTCGCAGGGATTATTTTATATTATTTGAATCCTGCTGCTTCTCAATTATATCCTCCTAGTCCATTCCGAGCAATTACAGGTTTATACTGTCCTGGTTGCGGTAGCTTACGAGCTATACATCAATTACTCCACGGACATTTTTTAGCCGCTTTAGATTTAAATCCGCTGATGGTATTGGCTACACCATATTTAATTTATTCTTTTATTTCCTACACTTCACCAGTGATTTTAGGACAAAAAATTCCTCAAGTTTACATCAAACCTGCTTGGATTTGGTGGTTTTTAAAAATCGTTCTTGTATACTGGGTTTTACGAAATATCCCTGTTGCTCCCTTTAACTGGTTAGCACCCTAGTTATTTTTCAGTTGTAAAAATATCAGTTTTACTTGTTGAGTGATAGTTGTCAACCCAGATACTTATTCTAAAAAACCCAACTTCTCATCAAACAAAGAAGTCGGGTTTTAAAAATTGCTTTAATCTTAGAGATACTGATTATAAAAACCCGACTTCTCAACAGAAATTACTGATAAATTCTGATGATTTTATCCTCACCAGCACTTGCCAACATTTGTCCATCGGGACTGATAGCAATAGAAAATATTCTACCATTATGACCAGTCAAGGTTTTTAAAAGTTCTCCAGTTCGTAGACTCCAAATTTTGATAGTCCTATCATCACTACCGCTGATTAAAGTTTCTCCATTTGGTGAAATCGCAAGAGTTTGAATTATATTATCATGTCCTTCTAAGCATTGTTGAATTTTTCCAGTACGTAAATTCCATAAATTAATTGTTTTACCAAAGCCGCTACTAGCGAGTATTTGTAGAGATGAACTAATAGCAATGGAGCGAACAAAACCTGGACTTCCTGTGAAAGTTTGTAACAATTCCCCGGCATCTAATTGCCATATCTTGATTACTTTATCGCTGCCACCACTAGCAATAATTTTTCCATCAGGACTAATATTCACTGTATAAATAAAACCGGCATTTCCAGAAATAGTTTTGAGTAGTTTACCGTTATCAAGCTGCCATATTTTAATAGTTTTATCTCGACTACAACTAACAAGTAAATCCCCTTGGGGGTTGATACACAGTGAATTTATTAAATCAAAATGCGCTTTAATTATATTTTGTTTATTTCCAGTTTGAAGATTCCAAATTTTAATAGTTTTATCACTGCTACCGCTAAGCAAAGTTTTTCCATCGGGTGTAGTTGCTAATACAATCCATTCTCCAGACTCAGAAAAATGATTTTGTAAATTTCTTTTTTGTAGATTCCAAATTCTGATAGTTTTATCATTAGCACCACTAAAGAGAGTTTGAGAATCACTACTAAATCTAATCGAACGAATGAGATTTGTATGTCCTTTTAAAACATAAGATAAAGAGACATTCTCTAAGCTGTAAGATTGATGATTTGATGGTGGTGTAGAAATTATTGTTGTCGGAACGCTTGAGATAGTAGTTTTCTCTGTATTACTAGTAAATGTAACATTATTATTTAAAGCTTGTAAAACTTCTGATGCAGATTGATATCTTCCGGAAGCTAAATGTTTAAGTAATTTATCAATAATTAATCCTAAATCATCGCTGATTTTAATACCTTTTTCTTGCAAGCATTCTCGCCATAACCAACAAGCATTTCTAACATCATAAAGATTATCAAAAAGATTACCGTAAGTATCTTGTGAAGGCAAACAACCAGTCATCAACCGCACGCAAGTAGCACCCAAAGCATACAAATCGCTGGCTGCACAAGCATACCCCTGCATTTGTTCTAAAGGCGCATAACCAATAGTATAAATTCCCGTTCCCTGTCGTGCTAAACTGGTTTGTGTTATCTGCTTTGCACCGCCAAAATCAATCAAAACTAGTTTTTTATCAGTATGACGACGGATAATATTTTCTGGTTTAATATCACGATGAATCACATTCTGTTCGTGAATAAATTGTAAAACTGGTAGTAAATCAACTAACAGTTCTCGAATTTCTGCTTCAGTAAAAAGATGTCGCTGTAACTCTTTTAACAAATTTTCCCCAGCAATAAATTCTTGTACTAAATATAAATTATTTCCTTGTTCAAAATAAGCAATTAAGCGAGGAATTTGACTATGATTTTCTCCTAATTCAAATAAACGTTTAGCCTCTTCTCGAAACATTTCTGTTGCTTTTGCAAAAGCTCCTGTACCTTGCAGTTGCGGTTGAAATTGTTTAATTACACAAGGCGCATCCAATCTATCTTTATCTTCTGCTAGATAAGTTTTTCCAAAACCACCCTCACCTAATTGTCTTTGGATCGTATAACGGTTTTTAAAAACCCTACCCATGTGATTAGAACCACAAGTTATACAAAATTTATTTCCGTCAGGATTAAAAGGGTTTGAACAAGCAGGATTTTGACAAATTTGCATATTTATATATTTAATATTTGAGCATTGAATAATATCCATATGTGTTATATAACGATGAATAAAAATATAAAAATATAGATATTTTAATAATCTATCTTCACTGGCTACTGTAACCTAATATTTATACATGATTTATTCGTTATATTACGAAAATTTTAGGCAGTAATTATTCATAATGTAAAATATATCTTTTTCAATACTCGATTATTGATTTCAAATTACTATGCTTACTGAAATATCACTAAAAGACGAAACCCCTCACCAAAATTTAATATCAAACGCGATCGCAAATGATTTAAGAGCAAAAATTTTTGGTATTACACCCGAAAATCTCACAGAAATTATACACGAACGCTGGCGTATACTCAAGTCTATATATCCTAGTTTCAAAGAGTTGTGCCAAACTAGTTTACAGATAGAAGCTGAAGGGATTTTGCCGACATTATGGGATTTATGGCTTCCTTTAGCAATGCAAATTGCATCCCGGTATCAAAAAATTCAACGTCCTTTTATCCAAGGAATTTTAGGAGGACAAGGAACGGGAAAAACCACAACTTGTAAAGTTCTCAACTTGATTTTGTCACATTTAGGATACCGTGCTTTGAGCTTGTCTTTGGATGACTTATACAAAACTTATCAAGCACGTTTAATTTTACAACAACAAGACCCCCGTTTGATTTGGCGGGGACCTCCGGGAACTCATGATGTTGATTTGGGGATAAATCTTTTAGATAATATTCTTCAAGGTAAAAATATTGTAAGGGTTCCTCGCTTCGATAAATCGCTACATTCTGGAAATGGCGATCGCGCTTTTTTTGAAACAGTAGAAAATATTGATATTGTGCTATTTGAAGGTTGGTTTGTCGGGGTAAAGCCAATTAATTCAGCAGCATTTACTAATCCACCGTTACCGATTATGACGGCAGATGATAAAGTATTTGCCAGAGATATGAACGATAAACTTCACGATTATTTACCCTTATGGCAACGTTTGGATAGTTTAATTGTGTTATGTCCGAGGGATTACCGTTTGTCTTTAGAATGGCGCAAACAAGCCGAACATCAAATGAAAGCTAGCGGTAAACCTGGGATGACTGACTTACAAATTGAAGAATTTGTCAATTACTTTTGGAAAGCATTGCATCCAGAATTATTCATTAAACCATTACTAGAATGTCCATCAGTTGATTTAGTAATTGAAATTAATTCCAATCATAGTTTTGGGACAGTTGATAGTTGATAGTTGATAGAATGTATTACACCTTTGACCTTTAACCTCTAACCTTTAACCTTTAACCTCTAACCTTTAACCTCTAACCTTTAACCTTTATATTGATAGTTGATAGTTGACAAGACTACTAACTACCATCCATTAACCAGCAATAACCAACTAACATCCACCATCCACTATCAACTATCCACTAACTACTAACAATCTCTTTAACTAAATCATTAAAAGGTTGCCAATTATCTTCTTGAGAAATTGATTCCCAAACTGATTCAATTATTGGTCTTAAAATTACTGTTTGAGGATTATAATTATTTAAAATTCGAGGAATATTATCCATTTCATCCCTTGCCATACTATTCAAGATTCGATGATAAATTCCTGACCAATTAACGAATAATTCTGAGACACCTAAAGATTGCTTTATCTCAGAACCTTCTAAAATATAATTGGCATCATCTTGCCATTTATGAGAAAACGTTGCGGCAATATCAGCAAAAAATTGATGATAACTAATAGGGTAATGCTTGAGAAAATCAATTGTTGCTTTTAACAGTTCGTCAGTTTCAGACTTTGGTAATTCTTGCTCAAATCCTAGTTTTTTCAACATTAATAAACGATAATTACCCAGAAAATGTTTACCAAATGTTATCAAACCATTATCCATATCAGACTTATCAATTACAACCTTTAGTGGTTCTTGGAGCATTTCTAAATTCCACATACAAATATCTGGCTGATGGATATAAGAATAACGGTTATAATAATCAAAATATGCTGCGGTAAAATGCGGGTCGTAAGTAGGAATAAATGCATAGGGACCGTAATCAAAACTTTCCCCAGTAATCGACATATTATCTGTATTTAACACTGCATGACAAAAACCAGATGCCATCCATTGTGCTGCTAATTTGGCTACTCTTTCAACTAATTCCGCATAAAATAAACTATATTTTTCTGGTTCATCGATTAAATGGGAATAGTAATATTCAATTACATGGTCTAAAAGTTTTTTCGTTAAATCTGGACGTTTTAAATAGTTTAAACGTTCAAAAGTACCGAAACGAATATGGGAACGATTCATCCTTACCATAACTGACGAACGAGTGGGGGAAGGTTCATCACCCCGCCACAGTTGCATTCCCGTTTCAATTAAACTCAAACAACGAGAGGTGCGTACACCCATACGGTGGAGCATTTCCCCCGCTAATACCTCCCTTACCCCACCTTTAAGAGTAAGCATCCCATCACCACCACGGGAATAAGGTGTTCTACCGGAACCTTTTGTACCGAAATCATAAAGTTCGCCATCAGTACCGCGTACTTGTCCGTAAAGAAAACCTCTACCATCACCCAATCTTGGATTGTATTCACCGAATTGATAACCGTGGTAACGCATTGCTAGCAGGGGTTTACGCTGCTCAAATTTACCAAAAGCTTGAATAAAATCTTCGTCAGTCACTTGTTGTGGGTTCAATCCCAGCAGGGGAAGCAATGTATCATTACGAAAGCGGAGTTGATGAACAGGGAATTCTTCTGCTATGACTTCATCAAAGTAGTCAAAACCTAAAGATTCAAATGCCGGTTCGTAATTGAGATTGATTAGGGGATTAGTAGTTTCAGCCGTTTGCATTACCATTACGGGTAAGTTTGCCATACCTTTTATGGTACATCTGTGAGGGGAAATAGGGAATATTGGTAGTTGGTAAATAGTTTATTTTTATGAAAAGTAGCTTAGTGTTCTGGATTTAGCTAAATAAATTTGATATGAATACAATCCTTATCTTAATTTCTGTCACAAAAATATGTTTAGAAATATAACTTTTATCTTAACATTTTTGAGCTTGTCTGCTTTGACAATTGTTTCATTGGGAAGCAATTTTGCTTGGAAATATCCGATAGAACTATTAACTCATTTCCGCTTTCAATATTTTATCCTCTCGCTAATTATTGCAGGGATTTTATTTGTATTAAATATTCGGCGTTATTTTAAAAATAACATCTTTCTTTTCTGTGCCTTAATGTTAGTTGCATTCAATGCAATGGAAGTCATACCCTGGTATTTACCGCATTCACAACAATTTGCATATGATGTTTCTGTATTACCAACTCGATTGCTACAGTTCAATATTAATATTCAGAATAATCATTATCAAGAAATTATAGATACCGCTAGATATGAGTCTCCTCAAATTGCTTTATTTCTTGAAATTGACCAGAAAGCATTTAATGAATTAAATGATGGCTTGAAAGATATTTTACCTAATAACTTTAGAAGCCCCGTTGGTGGATTAGCTCTATTCACTAATTTACCTCTTAAAAATGCGCGGGCAGAGGACTTTAATACAAATAATTATAATTTAATTGCAACTTTACTAATCGATGGTGAACCTGTAGAATTTATTGGAACTCATCCCTCTGTACCCGTAAAACCCTCAACTTTTCGTAAACGCAATCTTCAGTTAGCAGCATTAAGCGATTACATTACCAAAATCAAAGCTCCGTTGATTGTAGCTGGAGACTTTAATGTAACACCTTGGTCGCCTTATTATAAAAGATTTGTGACAAAAACTAATTTACATAATACCCGTTTGGGTAATGGAATTTTACCTAGTTGGATACGAAGGGCATCATATTTACATTATCCAAAATGGCTGGTATTTATAATGGAAAAATATTTCAGTATTCCTATCGACCATTGCTTTGTTAGTAAGCATTTTCAAGTTGCAATAGTTGATATTGGAAATAATTCTAATTCCGACCATTCTCCAGTTATTACTGATTTGATATTCAAGGGAAAAAGTTGAATAAAAATCAATAACATTATTTTTGTTTTGACAATAATCATAGAAGTCGGGTTTTTACTAGAAATATCCATAATCAACTTATAATTATCATCAAAACCCGACTTCTTAGCCCCAAGTAAAAATTGAATTATTCACCAATGATTGCATTAATTCGCTGACGAGATGTTTTAACTATTGATTGAATACGAGTTTTTTGTTTTGGTGTTAATTTCATCGATTGAATTATTTTAGTCCTTCCTTCTTTCGTTTTTAACGATTGCATAACTTGACTGCGTTGTGCTTTCGTTAAGACATTACCAATTTGTGTAAATGCTTCATCTCGAATTGCGTCTACTTGTTTACGCTGTTGCGGAGTTAGTCTTTTGTAAACACGTGGTAATGCATATCCTGTTGCTTGTATTGTCAGTGGAATTAAAATATATCTCGGTATTAATGCTTCGGCTTTTTTTGCCGAAATTCCAGTTAAAAACACACTCAGAAGTGCAGCACTCAAAAATACGGAAAAACGCTTTGTTGATTTACTAAACATTGAGAAAAACCCCATAATTAATTTTGGATTTTAGATTTTAGATTTTGGATTCATAATTATAGGACTTACGCAACTGGCATATTCTGCTCGTAGGGTGCTGTGACACTATGCTTGATTTTTAACGTAATAATAAGATTGGCGTGTCACGCACCAACCGGGGTTTTGTGACAATTGCGTAAGTCCTGGATTATTTATAGGAATCCTAATTTAATATTCAATCATATGGCAGTACACTTAACCGTTCCCTATTCCCTGCTCCCTATTCCCTGCTCCCTATTCCCTATTCCTTACAACTTATTCAAAAATAAAACCGGATTCCTATACTTGTCAACTTCTTCTATAGTCGAAATTTTTCAGCTTCCCATTGAGGATTAATCAAACTTGTTAAAATATGGTCTTGCCATTCACCATTAATTAATAAATAGTCTCTAGCATAACCTTCTACCACAAATCCTAGCCTTTTGAGCAAATTTCCGCTACTTTGATTGTGAGGCATATAATTTGCCATAATACGGTGCATTTTTAGCTGATTAAATACATAATCAATACTTGCTTGTAGGGCTTCTGTCATATAACCCTTACCTTGTTCTTTTTCTGCTAAACTGTAACCGACAGTACAAAATTGTGCGGCACTCCTGATAAAAGTTCCGAAATTAATAGTTCCAATTATTGTAGACTCACTTTCACAAAAAATCAGCAATCTTAATGACTGTTCTTGGATAAATTCGTTGATTGCTCTTTCTACTTCATTATGCCAATATGCTTCTGTAAAAAAAGATTCCGACCATACAGGATAAAAAGGAGTCAGATAAGCTTGATTGTCAGTATAATATTTGAGAATTAATGGTATATCTTCCTGATTAGCCAATCGTAACAATAAGCGTTTAGTAACTATATATGGCTGTTGCAATTCCATTTATTTTCAGAACTTATGAGCGAAAAACAATAATATTTGTGATAAAAAAAGCATGATTAAGAACATACTTGAGATTGCTCTATTCTTCTCATCCCTGCTGCAACTGGGTCAAACTTTTTGTCAAATAAAGTGTAATTGTTGTAACAAGAATTAGTGAGATTAGCATTGTTTAATTTAGTTCGACGTAAATCAGCACCACGCAAATCCGCATGATGAAAATTCACACCTTGCAAATTGTTGAACCGGAAATTTACTCCTTGTAGGTTGACTCCGGCTAAATTTACACCCATCAACAAAGATACTTGTTTTTCTGCGGAAATTTTAAGTAATTTTGCATCTTGTAAAAACATAATCACAAAACCCTTGCGTATGGGGTCAAGTTCCTCTAAAGTTGCTTGAGTTATTGCCCGAAAAGTCACCGCGTTTTTTCTAATTGATTGAGGATTTTCTTGTAAAATTGTCCCTGTCATCGTTTTCAGATAATCTGATAACACCTGTTGACGATATATATTACTAGTTATCGCTATATTCCCATGTCCTGGGATGAATTGATCTGCTGGTTGATCAAATCCGTGTAGGAAAATACCAATCACCAGAAGCAAAAACATAACACAACTTGTTATCGATAAAATCAGAAACTTATAGGCTTTTTGGGGAACTTCCACCAAATTAAAGCTTGATTTGAAATTTTCTACCTTGCGGAAAAAATAACCACCCAGCTTAGTAGATTTTGTTGTACTATAGACTTCATTTAATTTGATAATTTGTTTAGATTGTGTATTCATAGTTCGTTTTGGTAGAATAAAATGTAGCTCAGATTACTTTTATCTCAAAGTAATTGCTTACCCTAAATAATGTACCAGAGGATTTTCAGAAAAAAAGTAGGTTGAATTATCAAAATACATGGGACGATTGAGAAAAAATAATTATTAATATATAGTTTGTAGCAGTACGTGATAATTAATAATTGTTGATTAATAATTGAAAAAAGGATTATTTGCTCTGTGGGAATACGCTACGATTGGCAAGAAGCAGAAATACGCGCAATATATGACACGCCAATGCTAGAGTTAATTTATCAAGCTGCTAGCATACATCGAGAATTCCACGATTCGAGAAAGATACAGGTTTGTAAATTAGTATCGATTAAAACCGGCGCTTGTCCTGAAGATTGTAGTTACTGCGCTCAATCTTCCCGCTACAAAACAGAAGTAAAACCACAATCGCTACTAGATAAGCAAACAGTAATTGATATCGCCAAGCAAGCTAAACAAAACGGTGTCAGTCGGGTTTGTATGGGTGCTGCTTGGAGGGAAGTACGGGACAATTCTCAATTCGAGCAAGTTTTAGAGATGGTAAAAGAAGTCACAGCATTAGATTTAGAAGTATGCTGCACTTTAGGAATGCTCAATGAATCACAAGCAAAGCGTTTAGAAGATGCGGGACTTTACGCTTATAATCATAACCTCGATACTTCCCAAGATTATTACAGTACCATTATCACGACTCGAACTTATGGCGATCGCCTGAATACGATCAACAATGTTCGTCAAACAAATGTTACCGTATGTTCTGGCGGTATCCTTGGTTTAGGTGAAAGCGTTGACGATAGAGTTTCCATGTTATGTACTTTATCAAGCCTGCAACCCCATCCAGAATCCGTACCCATCAACATTCTTTCTCAAGTCGAAGGCACTCCCTTAGAAAATCAGCCCGATGTCCCCATCTGGGAAGTATTGCGAATGATAGCCACAGCCCGTATTATAATGCCCAAATCCGACGTTCGTTTGAGTGCCGGTAGGTCAAGACTTTCTCAAGTCGAACAAGCAATGTGCTTCATGGCAGGTGCCAACTCCATCTTTTCCAGCGACGATGGACATATGTTAACCGTTACCACACCTTGCCCCGGATACGATAGCGATCGCGAAATGTTGAACTTGCTCGGCTTGTCAATGAGAGGAAGCAGGGTAAAGGTTAGAGGGTAAAGGTTAGAGGTTAAAGGTTAGAGGTTAAAGGTTAGAGGTTAGAAGTCAAAGGAAACGCAACCATTCCCAATAACTCAATTAACTGTCAACTAACTCCTAACTCCTAACTCCCAACTCCTAACTCCCCATACCCTATTAAAATTAAAGTAACTTAACGGCACGTAAACCGAAGAGTAAACCAGCAGCGATGCCAGTAAACAGAACTAAGAAACCAATATATGAAATTACAGCAAGCATTTATTTTTCTCCACAATCGTGCATAAATCTATTGAAGCATTAGTTATGGTGGATTGGGAATGGGGCATGAATTAGGAGTTGAGAGTTAGGAGTTAGGAGTTAGGAGTTAGGAGTTGAGAATTATTTCTTCTCCCCTTCCCCCCATCCCACCATCTCCCCATCTCCCCATCCCCCAAATTAAGATACAATATATACTCCAAGGGGGCTTTTATGGGGTAAAGCGATGCATAACACAATTAATGTGAATCTACCACTGTCGTCTTACGAAATTGCGATCGCACCGGGAGGTTTGGATAACCTCGGCGATTATATCAATCGTTTGCAGTTGGGGAAAAAGGTATTATTAGTTTCTAACCCCACAGTTTTTAAACACTATGGGGACAGGGCTTTAAATTCACTCAAAGCTGCTGATTTTGATGTTTGTAGCTGCATTTTGCCCGACGGCGAACAGTATAAAAATTTTGATTCGATACAAAAAATATACGATACCGCTCTGGAAAATCGCGTAGAACGTTCCTCCACAATGGTGGCTTTGGGAGGTGGTGTAATTGGCGATATGACAGGTTTCGCTGCGGCTACTTGGCTACGAGGAATTAACTTTGTACAGGTGCCGACTTCACTTTTAGCAATGGTAGATGCTTCTGTCGGTGGTAAAACTGGTGTTAACCATCCCCAAGGAAAAAATTTGATTGGTGCTTTTCACCAACCCCGTTTGGTATTAATTGATCCGGAAGTCTTGAAAACTCTGCCACAAAGAGAATTACGTGCCGGAATGGCAGAAGTAATCAAGTACGGAGTGATTTGGGATGCCGATTTATTCGCACAAATGGAAAATTGCCTTCGTCTTGATCAGATGGAATATTTGATCAGTGCTGTTTCTGGCGAAGAGAAGTTATTAATAGATTACATATTAACGCGCTCTTGTCAAGCAAAAGCTGATGTAGTTAGTAAAGATGAGAAAGAAGCAGGATTGCGGGCAATTCTTAACTACGGACACACCATTGCTCATGCCGTAGAAAGCTTGACAGGTTATAGTGTCGTTAATCACGGTGAAGCAGTTGCGATCGGTATGGTAGCAGCAGGAGAGATTGCGGTGAAACTAGGAATGTGGCAGTCTTCGGAAGTGCAAAGACAAAATATTTTAATTGAAAAAGCGGGTTTACCGACTAAATTACCAGTAGGTTTGAATATTGCAGAGATAATCGAGTCTTTGCAGTTGGATAAGAAAGTGAAAGCAGGAAAAGTAAGGTTTATATTACCAACACAGATTGGTGCGGTGACAATCACTGATCAAGTAACATCGGACGTGATTAGTGAGGTGTTGCAGCAAATGAAGTAAGCTGCATTACACGCGACTCTAGTACCGCTGCACGGAAGTAAAAAGTCTTATAGGATAAGGATTTTAACTGGCATATTTTCTTGTAGGGTGCTGTGACGCTTCGCAAAAATTTGAACGCAGCGATAAAACTTGTAGCGTCACGCACCAACTACTGGCTGATATAGCAATCCGAAATGATTTGTGAGAAATTTATGTATAATCTGGCGGTTAAAACCGCTACTACACAAGCAAAGTCCACCTGCGTGGACTTTATAAAAAAACCCGCGCACCATCCGGGTTTTGTCTGTGTAGCCAAGCCACTGCGTTGCGGGGGTTCCCCCGGTTGTAGCAAGTGGCGTGCGACTTACAGCCGCCAGGATTAAATTAAATTTAACTTACAAATTAATGTAAAATCTACGTATTTTCTCATATCTTAATTCGGATTGCTATATCAAATCGAAATCTCAACAACTAACTCAAAGTTTCAATTAACTTTAATACTCTTTGTTTAATATCATCGCGGATACGACGATATGTCTCAACATCTCTATCTTGTGGATCTTCTAATTGCCAATCTTCAAATATATCTCTTGTCACCCATTCTGGGGGTAAATTTACACCACAACCGCATAAAGAAATCACAACATCGTAATCTTCAGGATTAAAATCGCTTAAAGGCTTGGATGTTTGATTGCTGATATCGATACCAATTTCAGCCATGATTTCTATAGTTTTGGGGTCTACAGAACTCGATTCTAAACCCGAACTAGTAACAGTTACTTTACCTTCTCCCAAAGTACGAGTGAAGGCTTCGGCCATTTGAGAACGGCGAGAATTCTTTTTACACACAAACATGACTTTTTTCATGATATTAATTATTATGAGATTAATAAACAGTTGATTGGGAAAACTCTAAAATTTAGGCAGACAATCATCTGCACTAATACCTGCTTTGATTACTTCTTGTTTGCGTTCGCTGTAACGGTCGGTAAGATAGTCTACTTGATCCCGTAACAACAAGGTAAATTTATACAATTCTTCCATGACATCAATTACGCGATCGCGATAAGGGGAATCTTTCATGGTTCCGTCTTCGTTAAATTCTTGATAAGCTTTAGCAACGGAAGATTGATTGGGGATTGTAAACATCCGCATCCAACGTCCTAAAATCCGCATCGAATTTACTGCATTAAAGGACTGAGAACCACCGCTGACTTGCATTACAGCCAAAGTTCTACCTTGAGTAGGTCTAACGGCTCCGATACTCAAAGGAATCCAGTCAATTTGGTTTTTGAGAATCCCAGTAATATTACCGTGTATTTCTGGAGATGACCAAACTTGACCTTCAGACCATTGACTTAATTCCCGTAATTCTTGAACTTTGGGATGAGATTCGGGTACACTATCTCGAATCGGTAATTCATGGGGATGAAAAAACTTGACTTCTGCACCAAATCCGGTAATGATTCTTGCTGCTTCTTCTGCTACAAGCCTACTATAGGAACGCTCTCGTAAGGAGCCATATAAAAATAATATTCTGGGTGGATGATTGAAATCGGTCATAAGTAGTTAGACTTTCTGGAAAGTTCATTCGTTGAAACAGGGAACAGGGAATAGGGAATAGGGAATAGGGAATAGGGAATAAAAAATGTATGAGTACTTAATCAATAATCTTTAATTAATCGAAATTCTAACCACGATGAGATTGCTGTTTTACCCAAGCTTGAGCAGCCATTTGTACTGGATCCCAAGGACTAGAAAGGGGTGGTGTATAACTCAGGTCGAGTTCGCTGATGTCTTCGACTTTCATATTGTGAAATATAGCGGTAGCAAAAATGTCAATTCGTTTGGCTACTTCTCCTTGATAATGTCCGGCAATTTGAGCGCCTAAAAGTTTCCCGGTTTGCCAATCTCCCGTAACTAAAATGTGTAATTTCTTTGCTCCTGGGTAGTAAACTTTGTGGTCCCAGGTTTCAAATTCAACTGTTAAAGGGTTAAATCCAGCATTTTTGGCTTCCGAGTCTCTTAACCCGGTACGGGAAACAGCCAAGTCAAAAATTTTCACTACTTGAGTACCCAATGAACCGGCAAATTCGCGATACGCGGAGCGTGATGCCTCCGGCATATCGCCTCCAACAGCGTTTTCTCCAGCAATGCGACCTTGTTTGTGTGCTGTAGTTCCTAAAGGAAGATAGATATATTCATTTAGCAGTCGGTGAAAAGTTTCTACACAGTCTCCTGCTGCATAAATATCAGGGACATTTGTTTCCATCTTACGGTTAACTTGAATTGCACCGCGTAATCCTGTTTTCAATCCTGCTCCATCAGCTAAATTGGTTAATGGTCGCACTCCCACCGCTACAATTACCATGTCAGCATTTTTATGGAAGTTATTAGTCCCCAATACTACTAACTGCTCATCTTGTTGTTGAATAGCTTTAACTTCAACGCTCGACGCTACCTCAACTTGATGACTTTCTAATTTAGCAGCAATCAAATTTCCAATACTGGGGTCAACGGTTCTCATCACACTCGGAGAACGCCCCACCACTGTTACCTTTATACCCCGGTGAGTCAGTGCATCTGCCATTTCTAAACCGATGTATCCGTCACCAATAATTACTGCCGATTCAGGTTGTTGAGCAGTTAAATGTTGATGAACTGCAAAACTATCAGCCATGGAATGTAACAAAAATACTCCTGGTAGATTAAACCCTTCAATCCCAGGTTCCACAGGTACAGCACCAGTACCAACAACTAACTTATCGTAATTCAACCATTTTTCTTGATTTTCTTCGTTGACTACCTTGACTTTTTTCTCTTCAGCATCAATACTTACTGCTCGATGGTTAAGCAATAAATTAATACCTGTTTGAGTAATTTCCTCTGCCGTGCGATGTGCTAAATTCCGCCAATGCGGTACTTCACCGCTGAGAAAAAACGGAATACCGCAAATACTGAAATTAGGGTAACTATCAGCTACAACGATGGTGACATCAACCGTTGCATCTAATTCCTTCGCTCGTAAAGCAGCACTTATACCCGCATCGCTACCACCAATAATTAATAAATGGGTCATGGAAACTTGTTACTCCTGACAATCAAAATTCCATTACATCGTCGCTATCATTTAACATCCCGAAACCCGTTAGAAAGATGCCAATATACTATTACTGCTAACTGCGCTCCAATAATCGGTGCAACCCAATATACCCAATGATATTGCCAAATTCCTCCCACTAAAGCCGGACCAAAAGAACGAGCCGGATTCATGCTTGCACCCGTAATTGGTCCCATAAAAGCCGCTTCCAAACCTACAGTTAAGCCTATTGCTAAACCTGCAAAACCAACATGGGCGCGGCGGTCTAATCCTGAACCAAAAATTACAAGCATGAGAATAAAAGTAAGTATTATTTCTAGTAGAAAAGATTGCGACCAATTATTATTTAAAGGTGTAGTTGCTCCTAAATTAGCTACTCGCCCCAAACTGATTAGCAGCAAAGCCGAAGCGGTTATACCACCAATAGATTGTGCTGCAATATACGGCATAACTAGATATCTGGGAAAGAAGCCACTCGTCCAAAATGCCAAGGTTACGGCTGGGTTAAGGTGTGCGCCACTAATATGTCCCAAGCAGTAAATCATGGCAGCAACTACGGAGCCAAACACAAAACTAATACCAATATGGCTAACTGCACCTCCACTCAGGGAGTTAACCATGATTGCGCCCGTACCAGCAAATACTAAAATGAAGGTTCCCAATGCTTCTGCCAACGTTTCCCGGCGGACAATTTCTTTGAGAAATGACTTCATATTCCCGATTTTTTTGGTTTTTTATAACTCCTTATCTCCGACTAGGGATGCACGCACACTGTAATCAATTTAACTAAGATAATTAAGATTCATCTGGGTGAATCATGGTCATTTGTTCGTACAATTAAAGCTGGTCGTGGGTCGCGTAAAGTTGCTTTTTCTGGTTCCCGTGGAAACCAAGCCGCAGTGCGTTTACAAAATTCCACCAACATCAACATCACTGGTACTTCAATTAAAACTCCTACCACTGTTGCTAAGGCTGCACCGGAATTCAAACCAAACAGCATTACGGCTGTAGCAATAGCGACTTCAAAATGATTACTAGCACCAATTAAAGCCGCTGGTGCAGCGTCTTCGTAGGATAAATCCAACTTCAGCGCTGCTACATATGTAATTAAGAAAATAAAATTGGTTTGGATAAACAACGGTACGGCTATTAATAATATATGCAGGGGATTTTTTACAATTAATTCGCCTTTAAACGCAAACAGTAGCACCAAAGTTAACAGTAAAGCAGTGATGGAAATCGGAGTTAGATACTTTAAAAATCGCCTCTCAAACCATTCTCTACCTTTGTGTTTCATTATCCAGTAACGGCTGAATATCCCGGTAACTAATGGCAACCCTACATAAATCAGCACCGATAAGACGATAGTTTGCCAAGGAACTGTTAAATCATTGGCTGCTAACAACCATCTACCCAAAGGTGCGTATAAAAACAGCATTGCTAGGGAATTTACCGCTACCATCACCAAAGTATGACCTTGATTGGCGTAAGAAAGATATCCCCACATCAACACCATTGCAGTACAAGGGGCAATTCCTAATAAAATTGCCCCAGCAATGTAGGAATTTGACAGTGTAACTTCGCTACCGCGAATTATTTCACTTCCCTCAATTAAAGGACGAAATAACCATCCTAAGAAAAACTGAGCAAAAGCTACCATCGTAAATGGTTTAATCAGCCAGTTGATTACCAAGGTGATAATTACAGGTTTGGGAGCGCGAATTGCATTCACAGCTTGACTGAAGTCAATTTTCACCATGATGGGATACATCATGAAAAACAAACACACCGCTATGGGAATAGATACTTGAAAGACGCTCATCGCATCTAATGTTGTTGCTATCCCAGGAAATGTTCTTCCTAATGCAATCCCAGCAATGATGCATAAAAACACCCAAACTGTCAGGTATTTTTCAAAAAAACTGAGATTACTACCTGCTTTGACTGGTGCTTCACTGCTTTGCGAATTATTCGTACTCATCTCTCTAACCCTGAAAATTCTACCGCTAGTCTTTAAAGTTCAGCTCGTTTTCTTAACAGTTCATCAATAGTTAAATCGAAACGGGCTTGTCCCCCAAATACTGTTCCTGCTTTGGCTCTATTAAAGTGGACGCTATCTAGATAATAAGCTTCTTGGGGTAAAGGTACATACCCTACAGTACTTACAATTGTTGGTGCTTTTTCAATATAGAAGTTTACAAACTCTCTCAAAGCTTCTTTTTTCTGAGCAGACTTAATATTTACATAGATAAACAAAGGACGAGAAAGTGGTTGATATTCTGCTTTTTCAACGGTTTCTCTCGAAGGAAATACTGCTCCTTTACCGCTATCTATACCCAAGGCTTTGAGTTTATCTTGGTTCTGTTCGTAATACGCATAACCAAAATAACCCAAGGCATTAGGGTCATTACTGACACCTGCAACTAAAACATCATCATCTTCGCTCCCTGTATAGTCTTTACGAGTGTCTCCAGATGTACCCACTACCGCTTCTGTAAAGTAGTCATAAGTACCCGATTTATCACCAGCACCATACAATTTCAATGGTCTATCGGGAAAAGAAGCACGTACCTGTTTCCAATTGGTAATCTTTCCTTCGGATGCGGGTTCCCAAATCTTCTTCAATTCAGCCATGGTCATATCTGTCACCCAAGTATTTTGGGGATTCACCGTTACAGTCAAAGCATCAAAAGCAACGGGAAGTTCAGTGAATGCTACACCGTTATCAGTACACTTTTTCAACTCTTCTTTGAGAATCGGACGAGAAGCGTTACTAATATCTGTTTCTCCCCGACAAAATTTCTCAAACCCACCTGTAGTACCAGAAAAATCTACCTTTATTTCTGCTGGATTCTCATTTTTAAACTCTTTCGCGATGGCTTCTGTAATTGGATATACAGTACTCGAACCATCAATCCTTATTGCTTCAACTGTTTGGGAATTACTAACCTCGGTAGCTTTTTCCCCCGACTGAGAATTATTACTGGTGTTAGAGTTATTTGCACAACTAGCCGTCAAAACCAATACTCCCAGCAACATACCTATTTTCTTTACTGTACCTTTCATGATATTTACTGACATAGTTAGAGGGACATTTATATCATTTCAAAAAAACTTGATGTTTCAAGTAAACAATACCACAATTCTCAAAAAATAAATCAAAAAAAGTTGATGTGTATATTAAAAATCTTTACGAGCAGGTGTAAGTAATGCTTAGACAAATTAAGTAAGTAGGTAGGCACTAAAAAACCTTCATTATGTAACGAAACGTAAAGTTGCCCAAAAACCTCTTCCCTTCTGCCTCCTGCCCTCTGCCTTCTGCCTTGTCTCAACGATAAATATTTATGCCCACCT
>JAYKJL010000206.1:0-7330 GCA_035285725.1 Nostocales cyanobacterium 94392
GTAATCAGTGAAGAGAATTTGAGCCAATTGCCTGATAAAAATCAATGGGAAATATATTTAAAAACGTTAGGAAAAATTGGTTTTGAAAAGTATGTCAAAGAAAGAAATCCCAGTATCAAAATTAAACCATACAATAGTATTAATCGAATTGATGATGTTTCTTTTCTTTGTATCAATGATTTTCGTTTGTGTTTAATTATCGCTGATAGCTTGGTTGATGATTTTATCATCCTACCAAAAAAACTTATCACCTCAGCCGAAATTGCGGCTCATTTCTATGTGTTATTAGAGGTATTAGAAGAAGAGGAAAAATTAAATATTTATGGCTTTTTGCGTTATGATGAACTATTTAAATATTCTCAATATTCTCAATCACTAGATTTAATATCCCAACCAGATGGTAGTTATCAATTCCCACTGTCTTTACTTGACACCGAGTTAAATAACCTGTTGCTATACGCTAGTTTTTTAGAGCCATCTGCGATTAAATTACCTGTATTAGCAAGTAATAACACAGTGTTAGAAACCCTAAGTGAAGTAAAAAGTCAAGTAGATAAAGTATTCGTAAATTTGAGTAAATGGTGGGATGATATATTTGAAGAAGGTTGGCAATCTACAAGTTTGGTTGGGATTAAAGTTTTAAATAATCCGATGTGGGGTTATGCTAGAAATAGCGAAAATTCAAATAAGTTTTCTGTTTCACAAACTAAATTATTTGATTTTGGACTATTACTGCAAAATAAAACCTTAGCTTTAATTGTAAATCTTCAACAAGAAGAGAATGGAGAACAAGGTGTACTGGTACAAATTATTCCTCATCAAGAAGAATATTTACCACCCGGTTTGAACTTAAAAATTACTCTGAATCCTAATACTGTTGATTCCATCAGCCAGGAAGTCAGTGCAAGACAAAGTGATAACCTGATTCAATTAGAGTTTAGCGAAGAATCAAATAAAGAATTCAAAGTTGAAGTTAGTTATCAAGGTACTGTGTTTACTCAGGAATTTATTTTGTGAAAAGAAAGTCATGAAATATGTGATCAATATTAGCTGCAAACTGTTAATTTCCAACATCAAAAATCTGTTGTGCAGTAAGATTTAGTTCTGGGAAAGCACAAGACACAATTTGGTCATTCCCTCGGAATAAAGTCACCTGATATTCATTATCAACCAAGTTATAAATAGATAAAGTCGGTTGTTTCGGTTTGCCGATAAATTTGTTGCCACCTAAACCTAAATAATCGACTATCCAATATTCGGGTATGCCGATTTCTTCATATTCACCTAGCTTATGATAATAATCATCTCGCCAGTTTGTCGAGACAACTTCAACAATTAGGGGAATGGAAGCACCTAGCTGTACGGTGGAATATTTTGTCCATAATTCTTCGGATTTTAAAGCAGGTTTGTTCAGCACCAATAAATCTGGAGAATAGGCAGATTCGCTACTAACTGATTGTACTAATGCTGTTTTGGGGATAAAATAAGGAAGTTTTAACTTTGTATATTCAATTACTATCGGCGTAGTTAAAAAACCTATTACCTCTTCGTGTTCCCCGATTGGTTGTGACATTTGAACAACTGCCCCATTATGCAATTCATAGCGTCCGTTTTCTGGTTTTGTTTCCAGAAATTCTTGTACTGTGATTAACTTGGTTATTGCTTGAGTCATAATAAATCCTTTTTTGAGCGTATTATAAAAGTTTTCATTGCTAAGGGCGATACTCTGCGCTCACAAATATCTAATTCTGATATCAACGGATTTCATAACTAATCATCATCCCAACCAAGAATTTCGGAAATTTCTTGTGCTAATGTTAAGGGACTGAAGGGTTTGGCGATCGCCGCTTTAATTCCTAAATCTGTGTAGCGACTACGTTCTGTATTTTGCACTTTAGCGGTAAGTAAAATTACTGGAATTGTGTTAGTTGCTGAGTTTTCTTTAAGACCCTTAAAAGTACTAATACCGTCCATATCTGGCATCATCACATCTAAAAGGATTGCATCTGGTTTTTCTGTTTCGGCTTTTTGAATTCCTTCAATTCCCGAACTAGCTGTTATTACTTCCCACTTTGCGGTAGTTTGCAAACAAATTTTAGTCACTTCCTGAATGTATTCTTCGTTATCAACTACTAATATTTTTTTTACTGTCATTACTAATACCAAAAGATTATTTGATTTAAATGATGATTTTTAGTTATTTACTGTTAACTGTTATCGGCAGAGTAAAATAAAAGGTACTTCCAACTCCCATGATACTTTCAGCCCAAATTTTTCCACCGTGCATTTCTAGGATACTGCGACAAATGGCTAAACCTAAACCCGTACCTTCATGGTTACGGGAATCTGAAGAATCTACTTGTTGAAAGCGCTCAAAAATCAGTTCTAATTTATCTTGGGGAATACCGCATCCAGTATCTTTAACTGTAAATAATATTTCTGAATCTTGCTCAAAAGCTGTTAACCAAACTGTGTTACCGACGGAAGAAAATCTTATTGCATTACTAAGTAAATTTGTCAATACTTGAATAATGCGATCGCCATCTACTTGTAGTTGAATTGGTGAATTTTCGACTGATAGTTTAACTTGGGCTTTATCGGCTAAAGGTTGTGTAATATCTATTGCTTGGACAATTAACTCAGAAACTTCACATATTTCCTTGCACATCGTGACTTTCCCGGATTCGATGCGCTCGATATCGAGAATATCGCTAATCAGTCTTACCAAGCGTTCCGTGCTATCGGTAGCAATTTGCACTAACCGTTTACCATCTTCGGAGTTTGCTGGAATTAAACCAGTAGCGAGCATTCCTAAAGAACCATGAATCGAAGTTAAAGGGGTACGGAGTTCGTGAGAAACTACTGAAACAAACTCATTTTTCATGCGTTCAATTTGTTTGCGGTTGCTAACATCTTGCAAATAAACCGTATAAATTATCTTATTGCCTAATTTTAAGGTTGAAATCGACGCTTCTGCGGGAAATACGCTGCCATCTTTGCGTTTACCGTAAATTTCGCGACGTTCACCTATTTTTCGAGATGGAGTTGAGGATTCGCCAAAATTGGCTACATGATGACGGTGAACTTCTACTGAAGGTTGGGGTAAAAGTAAATCTAAAGGTTGTCCGAGTGCTTCTTTTGATGAATAGCCGAAAATTTTTTCAGCACCTTGATTAAACAAAGTAATCCGCTGATTGCTATCAGTAGAAATGATTGCATCGGAGGCAATTTCTACAATCCCGGAAAATTGGGCTTGCGCTTGCTGACGTTCTGCTAATTCTAATTGTAAGCGTTCGTTCATCTCTACTAATTCTACAGTGCGTTCTGCGACTCGATTTTCTAATTCTTGCTTGGCTTGACGCAGAGATGTTTCGATATGTTGTTTTTCGATCGCACCGGAAAGAACGTTAGCAATGGCTTGTAAAAAATACACGTCATCTTGAGTAAAAACCCGTTTCTGAGGACTATATACACCTAAAATACCATAAGCACTGCCAACCCCGAAAATTGGTACGCTTACACCGCTAATAATGCCGTGTTCTTCAAGTAAGGTAGGGCTGTTAAATCGGGTTTCTTGGCACAAATCTTCAATAATCACGGGTTCTTTTGTCAATAACGAATTGCTAGTTAGGGAATCATTGAAACTTAACAGCGCTTGTCTGACTAATCCTTCGTCCCAACCAATTCCCGCACGTAGCAACATGACATTACCGGATGGTAAAAGTTCTAAAATATGACAAAATTCGATATTTAAACTTTGAGCAACTAGCGCCACAGTTTCATCCATCAAAGCAGATATATTTTTATTTAATAAAGCTAATTGTCCTAATTGTGCGATACTTGCTTGTTGTTGAACTTTGGCTTTGAGTAACAGATTGATTTGTGTTGTTTGTGCTTCAGCTTGTTTCCTCATTGTAATATCTCTTGTTACAGCCAATTGCACAAATTGACCATTTTCTGGGTTGAGTAAAGGTACTCCATGAGTTTCTACAATTCGATGACTACCTTTCCAACCGATAATTTCAAATTCTAAAGTCTCTTTATTACCTTCACAAACACTTTTATTTAAATTTTCAAAAGCCTGATGATATTCTGGAGAAATTATAGAATAAATATTTTGACCTATTGCAGTTTCGTCTGCTTCAATCATCGCTAAACCTGCGGGATTGATTTCTAATAAAGTTCCTTGTGAATCAATTAATTTGATACATTCAGGGGATGCGTTAAAAATTGTTCGCCAACGTTCTGATTCGATGTTTTGACCTTTTTCCCGTTCTTTTGTCATCCGTCGAATTAAATTAATCCTTTCTAAACGGTTGACAATTCGGGTAACTAATTCAGGTCCTACAATTGGCTTGCTAACAAAATCATCGGCACCAACATTAAAAACTTGATTTACAGTTTCTGCTTCATTATGAACCGTTAAAAACAATACTGGTAGAACGCTCCAGCGCGAATGATTGCGGACTTGATGACACAATTCAATGCCATTAAATCCTGGCATTTCTACATCTAAAATTAATAAATCAGGCTGGATTTCTTCTAAGGTTTGCCAAAATTTTTGCGGTTCTGCTAAGGTTTTTACTGTAATTCCCCAATATTTAAGTAAATTTTGCAAGACTTCGAGAACTTTTGGATCATCATCTACAGCTAATACTGTTGTTTGTGCATCTTCTAAGTTTTTAATTAATTGCACCGCAGTTTTTAAAATTTGTTCTGAGGAAGCAGATTTTTGCAATATTGTATTTTCACCATTGTAAATAAATGGCATTTTTCTATTCGCGTCTGCTTTTTGAGATAATTCTTGAGATGATTTGTTAGATAAGATTATGACTGGAATTAACGGTTTACGATTGTTGAACTCTGTTAATAAACTTAAACCATTATTGTCTCTTAAAATATTCTCATCAATTATTGCTAGATTTGGATGTTTCTGGTAGAGTTCTTGTCTAGCCTGGGAAATGCTGTTTACAATCGCAACTTTTAACTTAAAATTGGCAGCTTTTTCGATGAAATATTCGCGTATTTCTTGATATGGTTCAATTACCAAAATTAAAGGATGTTCCGAAAGTAGCTCATCTTTATTGTCAGATAAAACTGAATTTGAAAATGGTACATTAATTTCAATGATTAAAGCATTTACCCAATCATTAAATTGTCGTATTTCAGTTTGATTTAAAATCTGGTTTTCTTTGAGTAAAACTTCAATTTGACGTGCTAATTTGGAACCTTTCCCAAACCCAAAAGTTCCTAGAGAACCAGCCAGGGTATGAGCTTCTGCGGCTGCTTGAGAATGCAATTCCTGCGTCAAATATTGATTATTTTGTAATGCTTGCGCTGCTGTGACTAATACATTTACCTGCTCAGATACACGCCCTTTGTATTTTTGCCAAACTCCTGCGATCGCAGCCAAAGTTTGTGCTTTCGTTACTTGAGAACTCGATGCTTGTTCCTTGTCTTCTTCTCCTGTTGTCTTTCTCTCTTCTTCAATTGGTTTTAACCGATACCCAATACCATATACAGTTTCAATAAAATTATTCGGAGCCCCTGCTGCTTTCAGCTTCATTCGTAATCCTTTAATATGAGTACGAACGGCTTCTTCGGAAGGAATATCTTCATAAGACCACAGATGCTCTAGAATCATTCCACAACTGAATACACGACGACTATTACGTAAAAATAGCTCTAATAATGAATATTCTTTAGGTGTTAAAGATATTTTTTTTGTATTATAATTAACTTCGCAACTTGTAGGGTCAAACCGCAAATTACCCCATTCTAATACCGGAGGTAAATTGACATTTCCTCTACGTAATAAAGCTCGAATCCGAGCAACTAATTCTTCTTCATCAAAAGGCTTGACTAGATAATCATCTGCTCCAGCATCCAAACCAACAGCTTTTTCATGGGAACTATTGCATCCAGTCACCAACATAATTGGAATCAACAAGTTACTAGAACGAATTCGTCGGCAAAGACTAATACCATCAAGTTTTGGTAAAGTTATATCTAAAATAATCAAATCGTAGTCGAAAGCTTCAAATAAACCCCAACCTGCTTCTCCATCCGGAGCAACTTCAACTGCATAATTTTTATGAGTCAGCACAGCACTCAGCGCTTGAGCAACAAGTTCATCATCTTCTACAACTAGAATTTTCATAAATTGTGGCAGTTGAAATTCAATAAAGGTTTAGAATTGATTTTTTTTGATTTAATTTTAAGATTTTCAAAAAAATGTTTTAATACACTGTCAATCACATTGCTATTTTTATTTTAGAATAAAAGATAAATCCGGCTTAACTTTCTTTAACAAATATAATGATTATTTAATGTTTTGGATATATTTTAAAAAAATATTTTACAATTATTAATTTTAAAATAAATAAAATAAATTTTAATTATCATTTTCGGGAGCATGATTTTAGGATAAAATAGCTAGAATTGATAATTTCATATTTTAATTAATTCTCAAGACTCTCCTCACAAGTTCCTCAAATTTTTCATTTAATTTTAATATTGAATGGTTAAGTAACAGCGCTCCGATCAAGATATTGATTTTTTGATTGTTACAGAAGAGGTAAAAATATGTTTAAGAAAATTTTAGTGGCTATAGATAACGGAGAAACTGATCAACATATTTTGGATGAAGCTATATCTTTAGCTTTAGCTGCCAATGCTCAACTAATAGTTACCCATGTCATACTTCCCTTCAATGAAATATATCCCGAACCAGGGTATATTGCTGCACATGGTTATCATCCTACCGTACATGGTGAAACAGCAATTAATTACTATATGCAAAGATTGGAAGCTTTAGAACAACAAGGTATGGAATTGTTACAATCCTTTGCGAATAAAGCTAAAGCGAATGGTGTAAACACTGAATTTGTTCAAGCTACTGGTTCTCCAGGATATATGATTTGTAATGTTGCTCGTAGTCGAGAAATTGACTTGATTGTAGTTGGTCGTCATGGAAGGACAGGATTGAGTGAGTTTTTCTTGGGTAGCGTTAGCAATTATGTACTGCATCATGCACCTTGTTCTGTTTTGACAATCCAAAAACCAGTTTATCAAGAAGCAGATGATTCTTTGCTCATGGAAGCAGCTTTGATGTAATTCCATAGTATTTGATCGCACTTGATCAAGAAGGCAGAAGTACGAAGGCAGAGGGCTTTTATGGAATCTGTCTCGTACTTCTCGCGACCGTAGAGAGCAAGGGTTTAAGACCCCCGCCACAACGAAGTTTGGCGGCTTACAATTAGTGGCGGGTCTGAATCCCCCACTAATTGTTCCTTCTGCCCTCTGCCCTCTGCCCTCTGCCTTCTTCAAA
>JAYKJL010000207.1:0-15036 GCA_035285725.1 Nostocales cyanobacterium 94392
GACGCAATCGAATAATCGCCGCATCCGCTCCGCCGGGTAACATAACGGTGTTATTCTGTACTTGATGGTCGTATTGACGATAAACCCAAGATTTGGAAGCGATGGTGGGTGTATCGAGTAAAGTTAACAGAATATCATTCCAGGTTTGTAGTTTTCCTTTTATTTGAATACCTTCATGGCTACAAGGTGGTAAATTGTCAGATGTCCATTCCCAAGCTTTACGAGCATATTCTGGAGGTTCTGTTAATAATTCTCGGTGATAAATCGGGGTATTTTCTGCCAAAGCTGTGGCGGGTATTTCGGCTGCGATTTCTCCTTGGTACAGAATCCGCACAATCGGTTCTTCTATAACTTTACCTGCGACTACTGCATTTAATCCCCAACGGACAAAAATATCAATTAATTCTTGTTCTCTACCAATTTCTGCCACAAACAGCATTCTCTCTTGAGATTCGCTGAGTAAATATTCGTAGGGAATCATTCCCGTTTCCCGGTGAGGAATTTTATCTAAATCGAATTCCACACCCACACCGCCTTTTGCAGCCATTTCGGAAGTGGAACAGGTGATACCCGCCGCACCCATATCTTGGGCTGCTACTACCGCACCCGTTTTAAAGGCTTCTAAGCAAGCTTCAATTAAAGATTTTTCTAAAAAAGGGTCGCCAACTTGTACCGCAGGGCGGTTATCCACAGATTCATCACTTAATTCCGCACTGGCAAAACTTGCACCTCCCATACCGTCGCGTCCGGTAGTAGAGCCAACATACAACACCGGATTACCGATACCCGATGCACCAGATTTGACAATTTCTGGTGTTTCCATCAAACCCAATGCCATCACGTTGACCAGAGGATTACCAGAATAAGCGGGGTCAAAGTAGACTTCACCACCTACCGTAGGAACACCGACACAATTACCGTAATGAGCAATTCCCGATACCACTCCACTAAATAATCTTTGAGTTTTGGCATCTTCTAAATTACCGAAACGCAGTGAATTCAATATCGCAATGGGGCGCGCACCCATGGTAAAAATATCTCTGAGAATACCACCAACTCCCGTTGCCGCACCTTGAAAAGGTTCCACTGCTGAAGGATGATTATGGGATTCAATTTTAAAAGCCAGTTGGAAACCATCACCCAAGTCTACAACACCAGCATTTTCACCCGGACCTACGAGAATCCGCTCTCCGGTGGTCGGAAACTGTTTTAATAAAGGTCGAGAATTTTTATAACAGCAATGTTCCGACCACATTACACCAAACATTCCTAGTTCTGCTTTATTGGGATGACGACCTAATCTCTGGACTATTTCTTGGTATTCTTGGGGTTTTATGCCTTCTTTGGCGATTTCTTCAGGAGAAAATGGGGGTTGGGATGTTGCAGTCATGGAATTTATTGCACGCCTGGATGAATTTTATATTTTAGTATTTATTTGCCAGTTTATTAAGTAGGTGGGATTTAAAAATAGGGAATAGGGAACAGGATTGGGGGAATAGGGAGTTTAGGATGGGGATGGGGGTTTTAACCCTTGGAGCGAGGGAATTTTTAAGTTATATTTATTCTTAAGTAAAAGATATTTACTATTCTTTAATCTTTATAATATTTGTTCATAGCTAGCTTTATTCTCTTAATGATATCTAGAGAAATTAATTGATTCTTTCAATGTGATTTAAGTAAGTCGGCAACAATAAATCTAACTATGTAAAAAAAGATAAATTGGCTTTAAAGCCTTACCCTACTCCCTACTCCCTTACCATAATTACAATTTTCAACGCCGACCTACTTAATTACCTCTTTATAGATAAAATCATATCGTATATTCTGCCACTATATTTTCTGAATGAATATTGCTTAAATGTGTTTGTAATCCTCATATAGAAATATATTGATGTACAAAATAACTTTGGAATGGTTTGAGGAGGGTCATCAGCGTTCGCGAACATTTTCTTCAAAAGATAATACTAAGGAAAAAGGAAAAATTTTCATTGGTAGAGATGAAGAAAAATGCGATATTATCTTACCTCTAAATGAGAAAAGTGTGTCTCGCTTGCACGTAGTTATATTTTATGATTTTCAAAAAAATTGCTTTCTTTTGAAAAATTTAACATCTGATAGACCTCAACCGAATCCAGTAATTGTTGATGGAAAAAAAATTATTGCTCAACAGGCAAATATTTCTTTAGGAACAGTAATTCAACTAGGTAAAATTTCTCTAAAGATTAGACAACTCGATATTATTAAATCGCAACAATTTGGGCTTAGATGTCCAAATGGTCATCAAATTCCTTTCGATTATGTAGGGGATTTTTGTCCGCATTGTGGATTTTCTTTACAAGCAGGTCAAACAATTGTTTTACCTCAAGACTAATATATTTACTCTATAGTCACAATTATGGAAATAATACTAACTTGGGAAGACCCCGGTAATCAAGAACTGCAAAAGCATTCTTTTACTATTCCTTTAGGAATAGGTAGAGAAGCAGTAGGTATACCCGATACTTATGAAGAGCAATCTTTGTCTAAAGTAGTTTTCAAAAGCAGAGAGATTTCTGTTTTTCACGCCCTAATTTGTGTTGTTAACGGTGAGTTAACAATTAAGGACATAAGTACTAATGGTACAAGGGTTAACGGGAATTTATTACACAAATCCAGTCGTCCTCTCAAAAGTGGAGATACGCTTCAAATTGGACCATTTCAGGTAAGTGTAAATTTGAACAAGGAGATTGAGGGTACGGAAATCCTCAATCAATCTCCAACCATATTAAATCCAGAAACCGAGGTTGTTAATTTTGGTCAACAAGTAAATCAATCTCCACCTGCAACTATTGTCTTTAACCCAGAAACTGACAAGCCAGATACCATAACTGTAACCTCGGAACCCCCAGAGTTAAGTTCTTTCCCGTCAAGGGAATTTATGGCATCAGAGTTTGTAGATGCGCAATCTCTTTACGATACAGGAGAACCTGTCCAAGAGCAAGAATATGTTGCTTTGGGAGGGGGTATTGGTAGTTTTGCATGGGTAGACCATATCAGAATTTATGGAGTCAAGCCAGATAAAATTACTGTTCTGGGTTTAGAGAAAAAACCATATGGACGTTACCAGCGTCTTTGTGAAAATTCTCAAATTCCTTCCCATGAAAGATTGCGCTCTGGTTCTGATTCTTGCCCTGATAATCTTTGGGGTTGGCCAGGTTATGCTTGGCGAGAAGCTTGGCGAGAAGTGTTTTCTGGTGAAGTTAGTTCTGCGCTAAAGCATCTGTGGCAGGTTTTTGCCGAGCCAGTGCTTGCAGATACTTATACTCCCATGTCAGGAAAAGTTTTTGAGTCTATCGACCGAGAAGCTGAACGTATTGGCTGGTCTTCGATGCTTAAGTATGGTCGTATCCGAGCTATCCGTAAAACAACCGATGGTCGTTATGCGATCGCCTATTCTGTCCCCAACGCTTCGGAACGGTCTCATGGGTATTTGGTCGGTCGTTATGTACATATTGCTACAGGATATCCGGCGATTAAATTTTTACCTGATTTACAGAAATATCGTCAAGACACAGAGGATTTTAAATCCGTAGTTAATGCTTACGAACAGCATAGCCATATCTACAAACATTTAGAAAGTCGGGGTGGGACGGTAATTATTCGAGGCAGAGGGATTGTTTCTTCTCGAATTATCCAAAGAATTTGGGAAGCCAGACGGAAGAATCCCAAAATAATGGTTATCCATGTGATGCGTACTCCTGTTAAAAAAGGTCATAAGTTCGGCTCGGCTCAACGTAAAGTAGAGAATCACTGGGAATTCCAGCCATATAACTGGCCGAAAGCGACTTGGGGGGGTGATATGCGTTCGATGTTAGAAGCGGCTTCCCCTGCAAGACGTTATGAATTACTTAAAGATTGGGGTGGAACTACCACAGCAGATCGTACAGATTGGAAAAAAATTATTCAGGAAGGTTTAGATTCTGGCTGGTACAATATTGAGTTCGGTCAAGTAGAAAAAGTAGAACGCAACAATCAAGGAAAACCTCTTTCTTACATTAGAACTCAGAAAGGATTGTTAGAGGTCGCAGCAGATTTCATTATTGACTCTACAGGGTTGGAAGCTAAACCCCAAGATAATCCTTTATTTGCTGATTTAATTAACCGCTATAAATTGTCTTTATCTCCTTATGGTGGTTTGCAAGCTGCTAAAGATTTTGAAATGAAAGAGATGCGAAATATTCGCGGCAGAATGTATGTTTCCGGGGTTTTAACTTTGGGTGGTCCTTATGCTGCGATTGATACATTCTTAGGCTTGCAATATGCTGCTCAAAGAGCCGCAGATGCTTTGGTTGTTGCCAAAGCTCCAGGTATACGCCATCTTAATGGCTTGGGTTCTCTATGGCAATGGATTAAATGGGCAACTAATCAACAGCCATAAATTTTGTTTGGATTTTTGATTTGAATTGGATCTAAAATCTCAAATCTACAAAGGTCTTATTCCAATACGGTTCAGTTAAGGTTGCCATTTGATTGATCAATCGATCTATATTTCATTTTGCGGGAAAACCAAGAATTGGGGGATTCTCCCCCAAACCCCCGATTGGGGGACAGCTGCGTCCCCCAAGCCCCCTCCAGAAAAGTCAGTCTGTTTGATCGCAATATTAATTAATTTTCTTAACTGAACTGTATTGATTTATAGATAATTTAATACTACCACCAGAAATTCAAAAGCCACCGCCAAAACTTTTAAAATTTAACGGTGGTATATTTAATAATTTTATGATGAGTATAAAAAAACTTAGTTATTTTTTGGGTGAAGAAGCGTTACCACCACTTCTAGGATAAGGAGAATCAACAAAACCCAATTCAAACAATTGTTGATAAGCTTTTTTGCCTAACTCTCGGCTGGGATTCTGACTTGTGATAATTTGTACTAACAAAGGTACAGCTAATTCTGGTTTATTTTGCGCTCTGTTTACTAATGCTAACTGATAGGTAGCTTCATCTCGCATTTGAGCGGCAGATAAAGCTTTTTGACGCTGGGAATCTGCGACTCTGTTGTCGATTCCGGCGAAACTAGAGTTTAGTTGCTGGTAGAAGTTTGATAATTGATTGAAAACTAAACGTGCTTCCTTGAGTTTACTCTCGGCTAAAGCGTAATTTTGCGAAGAAACAGCATTACCAGCCTCAGACATCAAACGTTTTCCACCGTCAAGGCTTAAAACACTGCTGGTTTGTCCGGTGGGACTTATTGTATCAACACGATCTGATTCTATAGGTTCTATCGGCTGTACAGGTTGTACTTGCGTGCTACCACTGGGTAGTTTCACCTGAGCTAAGCTAGGTGATGGCAGACTAAAACTTGCAATTACCGATAGTAAAGCAAGAGTAATATTGGGAACAGTTAGAGCAAATTTCATGGGGATAAATACTTGGGACAACTAAACAGGACGGGCATCGAACTGAAGGGTATCTTAACTCTGTTTTGCTATGAAAACAAAGCAAAGCTACATACACTCTTGTCTTTGATTTAGACTGAAAATCAAATCAACTGAGTTCCCACAAACATTACAGTCACGAAAATAGCTGTCATGAGTACGAACCCAAATTCTCCAGAAAATTCTCCGTCGAATATACCAACAAGTAGTTTAGGAATGATTATACAACGCGGTGGTGAAGAATTAGTTTTAGAAAAGGTTCCAGACCGTTTTACCGTTCGTAGTAATACTAATATTCCGGTTCCACAATTAGCTCGAGATTTGTTAGGTAGTTGGCGTAGCAGTATTCCTACTTCCCGGTTAGAATTATTCCGGGTTGCTTCTAGTAAATTAGAGATGGCAATGTCCCAAGCGCGGAGTTCGACAAATGTGGCTTTTGCCAGTCATGTTTACCAAATCAAAGGTAATCCTGGTACGGCAGTTTATTTGAGCGACCAAATGACAATTCAATTTGCTTCTTGGGTTGATACTACCAGAATTAATTCCATTGCAGCAAAGTTTGGTTTAATTATTGACAAACCTGTTGATGGTCTTCCTAATACTTTTGTATTTTTTGTCGGTGAACAAGCTACACAAAATCCCATCAAAATTGCTAATCAGTTACAAGGATTATCTGAAATATTAGCTAGCGAACCTAATATTATTATCCGTCAAGAATCTTATTACAAACCTCGCGACCCGCTTTATTTTCAACAATGGTATCTCAATCACAATGGTGGGAATCAATTGGCTCATGGTTCTCATATTTCCGTTGAAAGAGCTTGGGATATTACACGGGGAGTTCGTTCGGTTGTTGTTGCCATTGTTGATGATTCTTTTGATTTGAATCATCCCGATTTTATGGGTAGTGGAAAAATTGTCGCTCCCTTAGATTTAAAAGATAAAGATTTCTTACCCTTACCATCACAAGAACAACCAAGTCACGGTACTGCTTGTGCAGGAATTGCGATCGCAGAGGAAAATGGTACAGGAATTGCTGGAGTTGCTCCCGGTTGTGCATTTATGCCTATTCGTACTAGTGGATTTTTGGATGATGAATCTATTGAAGCGATTTTTGATTGGGCGCTTCAAAAAGGAGCAAGTGTAATTTCTTGCAGTTGGGGAGCTTCTGCGGTATATTTTCCTCTTTCATTACGTCAACGGGCTGCTATTACTCGTGCTGCGACAAAAGGACGTGATGGTAAGGGTTGTGTAATTCTATTTGCTGCGGGTAATGCAAATCGTCCCATTAACGCTACCGTACATGAAAGCGGCTGGGTTAAAGATATTGTGACAGGTAAAACACGTTGGCTCAGTGGTTTCGCGGTACATCCAGATGTCATTAGTGTTTCCGCATCCACCAGCTTGAATAAAAAAGCCGCCTACAGCAATTGGGGTAGTAATATTTCCATATGCGCTCCTAGTAATAACGCTCAACCGGGAATGTGGTTTGAACAAACTGGTTTTATTTATACTCAGCCAGCAATTGCAGCTTCACTTCCTGGAAGAGGAATGTTCACCACAGATCAATTAGCAGCCGCAGGTTATACGAAAGATGATTTTACTCCTTATTTTGGTGGCACTTCTGCCGCTACTCCCGTAGTTGCTGGAGTTGCAGCACTAATTTTGTCAGCGAATCCTGACTTAACAAATCAGCAAGTAAAACGCATACTTGAAGAAACCGCAGATAAAATCGTTGATTTAGAACCTGATCCACAATTAGGTTTGCGTTACGGCAGCTATGATGATAATGGTCATTCAAATTGGTTCGGTTACGGTAAAGTTAACGCCGAAAATGCCGTGAAAGCATCACAGAAACTCCAACTAAATGCCGCGATCGCAATTAAGAATATAGTAGGACGTAATAATGCAATATTATCGATTCCCGATAATTCCCAACAAGGTATCAAAAGCGCAATTATGATATCAGAGTCTAGCAACGTCCGCGATATTCAAGTTAGCGTTAACATCACCCATGAATTTTTAAGCGATTTAGAAATTTACTTGATTGCCCCAAACAATCAACGGGTATTATTACAAAGTCGGACTTTAGGTCGTCGTCAAGAATTACAAACCACTTACTCAGTACAAACCCATCCAAGTTTAAAAAATTTACTATGGCAGTCAGCCAAAGGAAACTGGCAATTATGGATTATTGACAGGGCACCCCAAGATACAGGGAAATTAAAGAGTTGGCAACTAGTTTTAGGAATTTAAATAAATTTATGTAATTAGGATTAGGGAGTAGTGAATATAATTCGTAATTCGTAATATGTCCCTCCGGGACAGGCTGCGAAGACCTTAATTCGTAATTTCTCCCTCCGGGAGACGCGAAGAATTGTATAATATGTCCCTGCGGGACAATTTAAATCTTGTTAAGCTGATATATTTATTTCCACTGATTGACTTATCCAATATCAACCACTAACTATCCACTATCCACTAACTCTCAAGAATTTGATATTCCTAACATACCACTACTAGTTAAATCATCATATTCATAGTTGAGTTGTTGAAGTGCATGATGCAAATCATCTGTAAGACTCTTAGCATCTTGCTTTATGCAGCCTTGAGCATAGTCAGAAACTTTGATTGGTGAACCGATGCTAATATTGACATCCGCGCCCCAACTTGGATAAGGGTGACTGTAATTGAAACAAATAGGTACAATTTTCACTCCTAAACCGGGGTGGGATGATTCAGCACTCATTGCCAAACGTGCAATTCCTGGTTTGAGCAGGTGAACTTCATTATCTCGAAAAATACCGCCTTCAGGATAGATAACTAACATTTCGCCACGTAGCAACAATTCAACAGTATGACGAAGAGTTGTAATTGAAGGGCGTTTTGCATTTATGGGGAATCCTCCTAAACGCCGTACAAACCAGCCTTGAAAGCCTTGACATTCAGTACTTGTAACCATAAAACGCAAATCTCGTCCGGTAATATATCGTCCGGTTGCATAAGGTAAAAGCAGCGAATCCCAACGGGCTTTATGGGTAGGAGCCAAGATTACAGGACCGCTTTTAGGTAAGTTTTCCTGTCCTATAATTGTAATTTGGCTGAAATACAAAGGTAAAAGTATATTTCCTGCCAATAGGTAAGTTAGAGAACTTAACCAAGGAGAAATGCGCGAATCAGTATCAGCCAACTTAGTATTTGCTTTAACACCCTTTGACCAGATGTTCAATAAGTCTGACTTGAGAGAAGTTAAATTTGTTGCTTTTTCCTTCTCTGGCTCAATCAATGATTCCAAAGTCCTATCGTTTGAGGAAAAATGTTTTGCACGGGTATTTAAACTCCGTCCAAAACCTGAACTATTGCCTCTTGCCTTTTGCCTTTTGCCTTTCACAGTATCAAATATTGAATCAAATTCCATCATCACGGTGACTGCTGAATATTGAGTGAATCAAAATGTAAAGAATTCTTGATTAGTAACACCGTAGATTTTCTCCCCCGATTTTTGTAGCACTCACTGGACAGTTTTACCTCTGTCCTTTAAGTTATGATATGTCGCCGATTAGCAAACCAAGCTTGTAACTGTTGGCGACACTCAGATTCTAAAATGCCTCCAATTACACGCAAACGGTGATTAGAAGCCGCACTATCAGGAATGTTGGCAACTGTCCGAATCGCTCCAGTTTTCGGATCATCTACTCCATAGATTAGTAGACCTACACGGGCTTGCACAATAGCACCAGCACACATCGGACAAGGTTCGAGAGTAACGTAGAGAGTACATTCATGTAATCGCCAATTTTGTAACCTGCGCGTTGCTTCACGTATCGCGAGGATTTCCGCATGAGCGGTAGGGTCATTGTCACGTTGTTTTCTATTTTCACATAAAGCAATTGCATTTTCTGATGAATTAATAATAACAGCGCCCACAGGAACTTCACCTGCATCTCCAGCCGCTTCCGAAAGCTTTAATGCTTGTTCCATCCACTTTCTGTGTATTAAATATTCGGAATAGCTACTTAACATATTCTTAAGGTGAAGGTTAGTTGTTGGTGGTTGGTTGTTGGTGGTTGGTTGATAACTGATAACTGATGGTAAGCTAAAAAGCGTTTAATTTATATATTCAAATTGCATTAAATTCTTGTAGTGCGGGCCGGACAGCCCGCTAGAGAAATACAAATTAAATACGCAACAGCTTATCTTTAGAGATGTAGCACTGCGGAAGTCTGTACGAGATTAGGAGTTGACAGTAGACAGTTAATTTGTTCCAAAGGTCTCCCCATCTCCCCATCTCCCCATTACGCAGTCTGCAACATACCTGGAAAATTCCAATCATGTTGCTCAAATCCTAGGAATTTATAAAATTGATGGTTACGTTCTTTTTTCAAGTTGGTAGATAGCATTAATTTATAACATCCAGCTTCTTGACTCAGTTGCATCGCAGCTTTGATGATTTGCTTACCAATTCCGCGATCGCGAAGTTTGTGAGTCACACTCACGCCATCTAATACTGCATATTTATGATATTCTTGGTGCATCATTTTTGGTACGTGAAGCAGACTAAATGTACCTACAGGTTGATGATTCTCGTAAACAATATAAATATGGTAGTTAGGAATTTTGACAATCGCAGCGAAAATCTCTTCTGCTAAAACATTTGGTAAGGGAGACTCACCATCCATTCCTGCACATAGTTCGATCAGCAGAGGTACGTCTTCAAGGTTAGCGGTTCTAATATTGAGAGTCATAGGTAGATTCCTGGTTTGGACGAGGTTAACAACATTTCTGAACGAGCGCTGTCTTGCTTAATTCGTAATTACCAACCAAATGCACCATTATTGATAAGTCAAAAAAAAAACCGGATTTTTTACGAAAAAATATACTTAGAGATATAGTTAAAAATGAAAACTAGCCGTTCGGGGTAGTCCCATCACCTGAGTATCAGTAAATAAAAATACATCAATTCCTTGAGGATAAGTTTGATGATTTGCTTTCCAAAAATTCCAAAAACGAGCCGGTAATTTCGGCGAAATTTGCTGATTTGCTAAAATTCCAGGTCCAATTAACTCTACAGATTGTCCTCCTTCCCAACTCTCAACTGGTATTAACAGCGTTGTTGAGGTTTCAGGGCGTTCTGCTGTACCCAAATTAAAGTTTGAGAGTTCCGGTATTGTCTCTACATCATTAATCAGCGCGAAATTTGCTAAATTTGGCTTGCTGACAAAACTACAACCAGTATGAAACAGCAACCAAGCTTTTAATTCATTGCTAAATCCCGGTTGCAACCACACCTGAGTTTCTAAATCTAATAACGTTAAACAAGTTGCTGCATAAGCTGCTTTAATTTGTAAAAAAGTATTTTTTATAACTTCTATATCAAACACTTTACCGGGTTGTGCCATCGCGGCAAGTAAAGCTCGAAAGGTATCCTGGGCATCATGTACTGGATTTTTTAATCCTGGTAACTGCGTAATTCTCACTGACCTTCTCCTCTGACGAGAGTAAAAAACTCTACCTTTGTGGCAGATGTTTGACGCTGTTCGAGTTCATGAGTACGCTGTGTTGTCGCATTCAGTGGCTGTATCACTTCAGCTTCAATTCGTTCATACCAGGAAGGACATTGCAACAGCCCATCGCATAACGCAGCTAGTTCTGCATGACGACGCGATCGCCCTTTTACATATCCAAACCCTGTAATACACCCTTGATTGCCTGGTTGTATCTTTACAACACAGCGAGTTATAGTAATTTCACCTAAGTTAAAATCACTACCAGTCCCCCCGATGCGACCCCTGACCATTGCGCTACCAATTTCTGGCGATCGCAAAAAGCTATATTCAGGTAACAAGCCTAACCGATCAACTAATTCCTCCAGTTGCTTTAACTCAGCTTTTGCTAAAGTAGCCATAAAGGCTTGTCTTTGTGTCTGGGATACCATAAATCACAAAAATATACATCAAATCCTGATGATTAATGATTTAATCAGGATTTAATCGTAAAAAAACAAAACATCGACTCTTATTCCCCAGATACCAAAAACAGGAGAACTCGAAATTCACAAAAATCAAACCTACTACAAATGACTTTTAATTTAGTTTGTTTAAACTTCATGTATCGCAACTTCTGAAAATGAAGATAACTAGTCTCAATTAGACTTGTTTCTAATTAACAGATACAACGAAAATACAAAGATTTAACCAAAACTAATATTAATCACAAAATAATGTAATGAAACACCCTAATGTAAAACGTATTTTCAAATCGCGGTCACTTGTCTAGACATCTAGACAATCACAGATATGTTAACTTAACTACGACGATTTGACAACAAGAATTTATGACTAAATTATGAAGCGCGAAACCTTACCCATATATATTCAGATAGCTGCTCAAATCAGAGAAAGTATTAACGAGGGAATTTATAAAAAAGGTGAAAAACTGCCATCAGAAGCTCAATTTTCCCAACAATTTGCCGTAAATCGCCATACTATCAGACAAGCGATCGCCTTATTAAAAGTTGAAGGATTATTAAGAGTTGATCGAGGACGGGGTATGTTTGTAGCAGAGAAAACAATCCGTTACCCCATCGGTAAAAGAGTACGTTATAACCAAGCATTAAAAGCTCAAGGTCGTCAAGGTAGCTACGAACTGATACGCACCATAGAAGTGAATGCTGATACTTCAGTAGCGGAAAATTTACAGGTAAACCAAGGTGAACCAGTAGCCTTGATAGAACGTCTTGGTTTTGCAGACTCCGATCCAATTGTTGTTGCTACAAGTTACTTTCCCCTCAAATTATTTCCAGACTTGTTAGCACAAAAAAATATTGAATTATTGCAAGAAATAAAATCAATATCCAAATTAATGCAACAGCTGTACAATTGCGACCATATTCGTCGGAGTACCAGCGTTTCAGCCCGTTTAATTCAGCCGCAAGATGCTAGATTACTGCAAGTAGCTCTTAACCAACCAATCCTATTAGTAGAATCAGTAAACCTCAACCAAGCAGGAGATATAATCGAATACGGCTTAACCCGATTTCGCGGAGATAAAGTACAGTTAGATTTTGAGAATCCAGTTTGAATCATTGGTAACGGAGAGAAAAGCACCAAAGATAGTTGGTAGTTGGTAGTTGATAGTTGGTAGTTGATAGTGGATAGTTGATAGTTGGTAGTTGGTAGTTGGTAGTTGATAGTTGATAGTGGATAGTTGATAGTTGGTAGTAGTTGGGAGTATTTCACCTTAGAGGGTGTTTGAAAAGTTTTGGGCGAATAAAATATATCACGCAGCTACACAAATTATAATCCTTAATGCGGGTAATTATTAGTCCGCGTTAGCGTAGCGTGCGCCTTCGCGCATAGGCGGACTTTGCTTGTGTAGCAGCGAATTTATTCGCCGGGTATGGTATTAATTTAGACTTTTCAAACATCCCCTTAGACCTTTGACCTTTAACCTTTGACCTCTAATAATTGTTCTCGCAAACTTAACGCTGTATAACCCAATTTAAAAGCTTTGGAACTATCTAAAGAAACATCTTGTGGTCTAGGTGCTGACATTTTTACATCTTGTTGTTTACTAGCTTGAATTTTGGCTGCGGGAATTTGAAATGTTTCTACTAATAAGCTACCAAAATCATAACGTGAAATCCTTTCTTTTCCACCTAAATGCATAATTCCTTGAACTTTCTCTAAAGCTAGCAATAATCCTTTAGCCGCCGTTTTCCCATTTACCGGAGTACGAAATTCATCTATAAATAACTTTAACTCTTTTCCTTCTTGAAGCATTTTCATAAATGATTGTAAAAAGCTAGAAGCTGTAGGAGTTGCATTCCCAAACATTAAAGGCATTCGACAAATTGTCGCTTGGGGGTAAAGTTCTAAAATTCCAATTTCCGCGATAACTTTGTGTTCTCCGTATATATTTACCGGATTTACGCTATCTGTTTCCTTATAAAAACCCTTCAAACCATCAAACACTAAATCTGTTGAAGTAAAAACATAAGGAATTGAATTGTCTGCACATAACCCCGCAATATTCAAGGATGTTGTAACATTAATTAATAGTGATTCTTCTGGATGAATTTGACAATAATTCGGTTGAGATTGTGCAGCAGTATGGATAACCGCTGCTGGCTCTATTTCTTGAAATACTCTTTTGACTTGCGAAAAATCAGTTAAATCAACTTTTATAAGTTGAATTCCCGGTATTTCTAATTTATGAGAAAAATATGTTCCATAGACATCCCATTCAATGCCCGCTAATTGGCATAAATGCCATCCTAGAAACCCGCTTGCACCAGTAATTAAAAGCTTTTTCATAATTAATTATTAATTAGAAATTATTATTCATGAGCTTGAATAAAGCACAAAGATATTATTTATTGTTAATTTTCTTATTCAAATTCGACATCTTCGTAAATTTCTGCCATCATAATTTCAACATCAACTGATTGTAACTTCAAAATGTTATCTTCAGTTAAAGTTTGCATCAACCAGTTATTGTGATAAATTCTGCGATAAATTTCTACTTTCATTTCTGATTGATGAACTAAAATATATTCTTGTAAACTTGATAATTGCCGATAATTAAATAATTTTTCGTTACGGTCTATACGTTCTGTAATGGGTGAAATAACTTCTGCAATCAAACAAGGACGAGTTTTGTAATATAGTTCTCTATCTTCATAATCACGAACAACTGATACTTCTGGATAATAAAAAGCATTTATTGATTCAATTCTTATTTTCATATCAGATGTATAAACCTGACAATCAGTGCCGTACAAATGAGTACGCAATCTTGCAAACAGATTTTCACTAATAATTTTTAAATTACGAGAATCCTTAAGTAGGGGATAAACTTGTCCTCCAATGTATTCGTGACGTATTATACTTTCTAAATCAAATTGCAGGTATTCATCGATAGTTGAATCTATAAATTTTGCTTGAGAATACATATTTATTTTGCGGTATTTTAACTTATCATACCGAGTTTTACAAATGATATTCTATGCCTAATTTAAAGATTTAAAAAATATTTTATTTTTATCTTATACACAATTATTCAAAAAATGTAGGAATAGCCGCAAGTGTCACAAAACTCTGGTGGTGCCGTACTCTCACTTTCATATGATTGCGTTAAGAATTGCTACAGTGTACAACTACCCTACAAGAAAAATATGCCAGTTGCGTAAGTCAAAAAAGGGATCGAACGAATGAGGAGTTTGTTGTCCCAGATGTACTACTGCTACATCTGTACGAAAGTTAAGAGTTAAGAGTTAGAAGTTAACAATTTTTCCGGCGTTGCTGAAAAAAAGTATGTTAGCGGAGCGTGAGTGCAAGGTTATACATATCAAATTTTATCGATAACCGAAACCTGTGTAGAGACGTTACAGTGTAACGTCTCAAAATCTAAATTCATACCCGGATTCTGCAACGCCATTTTTCCGCATCCCTTGTCTGTTCATCCCTTTGGATCTTTCGATCTCATCCCTAATAGGACTTACGCAACCGGCACATTTTCTTGTAGGGGAGGCAAAATGCGGTGTGGATTTTCCTCCCGCATTATTGCCGTTGCTGTGACGCTTCGCAAAAATTTGAACGCAGCGATAAGACTTGTAGCG
>JAYKJL010000208.1:0-2970 GCA_035285725.1 Nostocales cyanobacterium 94392
GCCGAAATTGCTAGTCATGCCCTAAGAATTCATCCAGTAGATATGAGATATCGTAACCTTAGTCAGTGTCATGGTTTGACTGGATTGGGTGAGATTTATTTGGAAGCAGCAAGAGTACTTGGCGATGATGAATGGTTGGAAAGAGCAAATAATATTGCAAATACAACCTTAAATCTTTACCGTCAAACTGATAGCGGTTCAATTACTTGGTTAGTAGAAAACTTTCATCAACCCACAGCAGATTTAATGGTGGGTAGTGCGGGGGTAATTCACTTTTTACTGCGGTTATGTTTCAGGGAAAAAAATATTAGTTTTCCTTTGTTATTAGATGGGAAGAGGAATTATTAATAAATGCTTCCCAGTCGGAGATGGGAACCCATACCCACAGGCGGAGCCTCCATAATCCAGGCAACAGCCCTGGGGTATCCTATTACTAGGCTGTTGGCTGTGATTGGGTTTGCCTATGGATTTTCGTTTTTAATTTTTATCCTTTTCTCTCATTAAATCTGGATTGGATTATAGACAATACAACTCTGAGCAAGAAAATTCAATAAACTTGTGGGCTGTAATTTTTCGCTGTAATCTTGATTTTTACTCCTTTCCCGTTGAATCAAATATATCGAATCTATAGTTTATTGATTGGTTAATATTTATTTTTGTAAATCAGATTGTCTTATCGTATCGTTGAAAACAGACAAGTATTACAATTTCTTTACTCAATAAAATAAATCCAAATAAAATCTGCTATAAAACCTATGCTCAAGAGCGTTCAAGTATTGCAATCTCCCACAGTGAAACACTTGCTCCAACTTTGGGCAAAGCGCTACCAACCTAGTTTATCCGCTTTACCTTTACCTGATAACGCTTCTGCTTACATTTTATTAACAGAAACATCTGCTTTTGAAGGTAGAGCGGCAACAGTGAACAAACTTGATAATCAATTGTTAGCTGTCAAGTGTCAAATGGCGGGTATTCAAACGAAAGCTCTCTACAGTGGTAACTTTGTAGACTTGAATGAAGCAAGACAAGTTACGTCTTTAACTATATCGCTATACAAAAAGCTATTAGAAATCTACCTTGAAAATGCAACTGAGAAAATTTTGTCTGTTAATGAAATATACAATAACAGTGGTGAATATACAACAATTCCTCAGGGATGGGGAATTGAAAATATTCAAGAATTAGCCAATGAGTTAGAAGAATTATTATTTATCTTCCAAGAGTCACACATGGCATCAAAAGACTGGCGGACTCTTGGCTTTATGACAACACTAATTAATTTCAGTAATCAATTAATTTTGGCAACGAATATAACGCATAGTGAAAAAGTTTTATTAGAGCCATACTTCAAATTTTTGGAGGAACAAGTCGGTATTCCTTGGCAGAGAGTCTGCGCGGCAGGCATAAAACATAGTTCCTATTCTCCTAGTTACAAAATGGTAGAACAGATGTTGCCTAAAGCGCAGGAAATAGCCGAAACAGTTTATGGGCGATTAGTAGAAATGTTTCCTAATCATCGTAGTTGTCGGGGAGGGTTAAATGATTCAGGAGTAAAACATTCTTGTATCCGGGATTTGAATATGTTTCAAGCTTATTTATGGTTGTGTTTATTAGAAGAAAATTTAGTCGCAATTGAAGAGGAATTAGTTGATTTATGTGTCATGGTGATGGAGAGTGTGGGGGTGAAATCGTACATGACACAAAAATGGAGTCAGGTTTTGATTGAGGAAATATTTAGTCATCTGTCAATTGAGCAAATGGCTTTATTAAGTCCTTATACTCAAGGTTTACAAACAGCATTTTTCAAAAAACGTTCGCGATTAGGTTGTGGATAAATAATTATGTAAACTCCTGAATCCTGATTTCACAATTATCCGCAAACCCAGGTTATATATGAAGGAAGTGATTTGGAAGTGTGAGGCTTGTGGAAATGCGATTAATATCTGGTGTGGTAATTTTCCTTACCTTATTTTTTGCCGCTATATCGAATTTATTTGTCGCTGTTGCTTCACAAAAAACTATCCCCCAACTTAATCAAGACTCATCCCTTACTCCTAGCGAAACTGATAATGCAGAAAATGTCACAATTACAGACATTCAGGTTAATTTCGTTACTGATAAAGGCGTACCCACAACGGGAAAAACCCAACCCTATATCATCACCAGGGAATTCGACTTGCAACCAGGAGACACTTACAATGCAGAGTTAGCCCAACAGGGATTGGAGCGATTATCGCAATTAGATATTGTCAGGAAAGCCAGCATTACCTTAGAACCTACCAGCAATCCGCAACAGATGGTGATGGTAATAAATATAGTAGAACGTAATCCCCTAGCTTTCAATCTTAGCGCCAATGCACCAGCCCCTTCTGCTCTCCAGGGGCCATTTCAACCGAGAATTGTATCACCAGGTGCAGACGAAGATACAGGGCAAGCAGTTAGTGGTAGTGTAGAATACAAAAATCTGGGGGGAAAAGACCAGAATCTTGCTTTGCGAGTAGAAGCTGGGGAAAACGTCTTCAATACAGAATTAAGCTTTCTTGAACCTTGGATAGCAGGGGATACTCAACGTACTGGTTATGCAATTAATCTATTCAATCAACGCTCCGTGCAAGCGGTATTTACTGGTGGTAATCGGGAAGTGAAATTACCGAATGGGGACGAACCTTGGGTGCATCGTTTGGGTGGCGGGGTAGAAGTTTTTCGTCCAATCCAAGAAGATATAGTAGCAGTGGCAGGATTTTCCTATCAGCGAGTTTCTACCCGTAGCGAAGCTTTTACATCCGAAATTCAACCAGTAGATGAATTAGGCAACCCCCTAACAAAAAGCCAAAACGGGCAAGATGACTTATTTACCTTAAATTTTGCTCTTTCCCTTGACCAACGCGACAATAAACGTTACCCTACCCGTGGTGCGAGAGTGCGTCTAGGATTAGCTCAATCAATTCCCATCGGTTCAGGAAATATTTT
>JAYKJL010000209.1:0-6193 GCA_035285725.1 Nostocales cyanobacterium 94392
TACCGATATTTATATTAGTCATATTCATGCAGATCATGTTGGTGGACTTGAATATATTGGCTTCAGTACCAAATTTGATTCCAGATGCGAAAAGCCAAACCTTTATCTAGATACAGACTTAGCTAAAAACCTTTGGATTCATTCATTATCAGGAGGAATGAGATACATAGAAAATGAAATGGCTTCTTTAGAAACCTTTTTTGAACAATTAGAAATAGATGATAAGAAAAATTTTATCTGGGAAGATATTAAATTTAACTTAATTAAAGTTATTCATGTAAATTCTGGTCATGCCATTATGCCTAGCTATGGTTTATTTTTTGAAGTCAATGGCATCAAAGTTTTGTTAACAACAGATACACAAATGTGTTTAGGTATTTTAGATAAATATTATCAGGAAGCAGATATTATTTTTCAAGATTGCGAAACTGCTAAATTTCCTAGTAAAGTTCATGCCCATTATCAGGAATTATTAACTTTACCATTATCCATAAAAAATAAAATGTGGCTTTACCACTATCAACCAGATAAGCTTCCCAATGCAAAAAAGGATGGTTTTTGTGGTTTTGTAGAAAGAGGTCAAGAATTTGATTTTTCATCATCAACATTGTTTTAAAAAAAAAATCAATGCAATGAATGCTACTGCGGTATAGTTATAGGAATATTGTTATTCAATTCTAGACTAGATTAAGTATTAAGTATAATGCTTTATTTAAAATGAATAAGTTGCTTCATTAAAATTTATATATATCCAGCTATATAATCTATTCTTATTAAGATTCAATACTATTTTTTTTACAAAAAAAACTATGAACTTTAATTTTAAAAAAGATCTTAAACATTTTTACTTAAAATTTAAATCTAAACTTAAAACAAAAGCTATACATAATCTTTCTTGCGGATTATTAACTTTATTATTTACTTTTACCATATTTAATAAAAGTTTTGATTCAAGTATATTTATATCAAATGCGGTTGCATTAGCTCCAAAATCTAGCTACGTGCAGAAATACGCGAAGTCTTTAGAAACAAACAAGATTGTTGATTCCCCAGCCTCATTAACACAAGCGGGTAAACAAAACTATCAAAATCAACAGTTTACTGAAGCAATTTTAAAATGGCAGCAGGCACGTAAAATTTTGATTTCGAGAAACGATACTATCAACGAAGCTATGGTGCTGGGTAACTTAGCACAAGCATACCAAAAATTAGGAAAATTCACCGAAGCACACAAGGTGATCGCCAAAAGTATTGAGATTTTATCCTCCTATCAACAGAACAATCAAAGTCTGCTAGCAGATATGTTGAACATTCAAGGAAGTTTGCTGTTATCTGAAGGTAAAACTGAAGATGCATTACTTGTTTGGGAACGTGCGGTAAAAATATACAAAAAAGCTGGGAATCAAACTGGATTAACTCGCTGTTTGCTCAATCAAACTCAAGCTTATAGTCGATTGGGAATGCATCACCGAGCGCTAAATATTTTAAAAGAAGTTAATCAAACTCTGGTGTTGCAACCCGATTCTCCTTTAAAGATTGTTAGTTTGCTCGCGATGGGAGATACTCTGAGGCTGACAGGAAATCTGCACGATTCCAAGAAAACATTACAGCAAAGTTTAGCTATAGCTCAAAAACTCAACTCCGATACTAATATCAGCGAAATCCTTTTGGCTTTGGGCAACACCTCTCGTTTTGAAAGAAAAACTCAAGAGGCTTTGAAATATTACAATCAAGCAATTGAGAAATCAAGATCCCCAGCCATAAAACTTCAAGCACAATTAAATCAACTACGTCTTCTAGTAGATACTCAAAAATTGTCACAAGCTAAAGTATTAGCAGCACAAATACAGCCTCAATTGCAGAGTTTAGTACCTAGCAGAACATCAGTATATGCATTAGTAAACTACGCGCAAAGCCTAGAAAATTTAGACAGCAGGGCAATATCGGATAAACAAGAAACCGCAAAAATTCTTGCAAAAGCAGTTCAACAAGCTGAAAGTATAGGAGATGACAGAGCGCAATCTTACGCTCTTGGTTACTTAGGACATATTTACGAACAAACTCAGCAATTAAATTCAGCAAAAAGCTTAACTAAAAAAGCATTAATACTTGCACAAACAAGTAATGCTGCCGATGTTGCTTATCGCTGGCAATGGCAGCTAGGAAGATTATTAAAAAAGCAAAATAATTTTATAGAAGCAATTACTGCATATGATGACGCTGTTACAACCCTTGATTCTATTCGTAATGAGTTGGTTGCTAGTAATCTTGACATCCAATTTTCGTTTCGTGAAAGCGTAGAACCCGTTTATCGAGAATTTGTAAGTTTATTATTAACTCCTGAAATGGAAGAGACAAGCCAAGATAAACTGTTGAAAGCTCGTCAAGTGATTGAATCTCTGCAATTGGCAGAATTAGATAATTTTTTTAACGAGCCGTGCTTGAAAGCGAATCCGACTCAAGTAGACAAAATTGATACCCAAGCAGCAGTTATTTATCCAATTATTTTACCAAATCGTTTGGAAACTATTCTTTCCTTACCTAATCAACCTTTACAGCACTATACTATAGCTATTTCTCAAAACGAATTGGAAACAATGGTGCAGAAAATGCGCCATGCGATCGGACGTAAGTTTCTCAAAAAACAACATTTTGCTATTTGCCAAGAAATTTATAATCTACTTGTTAAACCGTTAGAAGCAGATTTAGCCGCGAATAATATTAAAACTTTGGCATTTGTTCTAGATGGTTCGTTAAAAAATGTCCCAATAGCAGCGTTGTACGATGGAAAGCAATATTTACTAGAAAAATATAATCTTGCTTTAGCTCCAGGAATGCAATTGCTAGCACCTCAACCTTTGGAAAGTCAGAAAATCAAAGTTTTAGTTGGTGCATTAAGCGAAGGAAGGCAGGGTTTTGTAGCGTTACCTGGAGTAAAAACCGAAATCGATCAAATCAATCACGAAATTCCGACCGAGGTACTTTTCAATCAAAACTTTACCAGCCAAGCTTTGCAAAAACATATTAGTAAAACTCCTTTCCCCGTAGTACATTTAGCAACCCACGGTGAATTTAGTTCTAAAGCAGAAGACACGTTTGTTCTTACTTGGGATAACCGTCTGGATGTAAAAGAGTTGAGCGATATTCTTCAAAGCAGAGAACAACGTAATACTAATCCTATAGAATTATTGGTTCTTAGCGCTTGTAAAACGGCTAGCGGTGACAAACGCGCTCCTTTGGGATTAGCTGGTGTAGCTGTACGCTCCGGTGCCCGTAGTACTATAGCGAGTTTATGGGCAGTAGATGACGAGTCAACTTCCCAGATGATGGTCAATTTTTACGAACAATTAAATCAGCCTGGAGTAACTAAGGCTGAAGCTTTGCGTAGCGCTCAAATAAAAGTTCTGCAACAATCTAAGTTTCAGCATCCCTACTATTGGGCAGCTTTTGTTTTAGTTGGTAATTGGCTTTGACTCATTGGTGACAAGTTAAGCAAAAGTTCCAAATGTCAATACATCTAAATACGTAAATATATTGGTGCGAGAATGATAATCACATTGAGTGGCAAGGGAAGAGTCTACGCCAGACTCTTCCGCTCACAAGAACGATTATTATTATCAGTAACTCTTCAATTAATATTTTTCTGAGAAAAAATTATGTGAAACTCAGAAATAATGAGGAATTGGAGGGAAACTGTGAGTAAGAGCCGAACCAATCGAGACCATGCAAAAAAGACCCAGCGACCAATGGTTGAAGATGAAGTAATTGCTGGGCATCTAAAGTCCAATGCAATCCGTTTTCAACGCTCCAATGCAGGCGAATCGCTTGCCCTAACTTGCAAGCATCGCAACCCAAACTAGTCAGATAAAACTGCACTTCACGGGTTGTTTTGTTCCACAGATGTCTCACACGAACAACCATAACTACGCACCTTAATCCAGCCCAATCATGTTGGTTATGTAGGGGTGGTAGTTCAGAAACAGGAACACACCAAGTTTGGCGTTTTTCAGTGCGGTGATGCCCTCTCTTACAAAGTTGGGCGGGACGGAAGCCGACACCGCCCACTTTGCGCTTTTTCTACCCGCTTATCGTAACTATGAGTAATTCCTTCAAAGCCTTCTATTAAATGTTTTTCAAACCAATCTTTTACTTGTGTATGAAGTGTAGGATGGTTCCCTTTAAGTGCTAGAATGTAATCAGCGTTGGCATTTTTGATTTGAGATGCAATTGCTGTTTGTGTACCCATTGCATCAATAGTAATAATGCATCCTGCAATATCTAATAATTCTAACAATGCCGGAATTGCAGTAATTTCGTTTGATTTATCAGCCACTTTGACTTGTCCCAAAACGAGACGATGCTGACTTGACCACGCACTGACAAGGTGCAGAGCGGTTTTTCCCAAAACCCTATCATAAGAGCCTTTGATAGTTTTGCCATCAATGGGGATTACTTGCGCTCCTGTTTTTTCAACTATTGATTCGACCCAACATCTAAAGCACCGCTCAAATACTTTTGGATTGATACGTTTCTCCTTCGGAGACGCTGCGCGAACAAATAGTCTACGGAAAGTATCTGCACTTGGGATACCGTAAGGTAAAATTAAAAATTGGCAGAGCCATTCATATTTACTTTCTCCATAATTTTCCATATCTTCCCATCCCTTGCCTCCAGCAATTACTGATAGTATTGCGATAATTAAAATATCTGTTAACAAGTGGACACGTGTTCTTTCAACACGGGGATCTTCCACAACACTCTCAAATTTCTTCTATTTTTTCTGTTAATAAGGTCGCCGACGCTGTACTCAAAGCTTTGGAGCTTTTAGTCTTTTTCTGTGGAGATTTAAAACCGGATGCCACGAGATTATCCCTGATCAAAAATAGAGGCTTTGATTATCAGCGTACTACTTGAAATGTTTCATACTCAAATCTGTTATTTCATTCATCTTTTCGCTAAATAATCTGTATTCTCATATACATTCTAAGATGCGCTTACCCTGCATAAGCAGCCTAAGTTGACAAAAGTCCATACAGCAAGAATTAGCCAAAGGGGATATAAATCAAGAAAATAAAAATAAATCGAAACAAAAAAATTGATACAAATCAATGCGTAAAATATTTTGTTTAAAACATAGTCACTGTCATAGGTTTCTTTATTTGATAAATTTACTTGCTTACTATCAATTGTATAAAAACGTTGCTTAAAATTTGGTGTCGGATTCTCCGCAATAAATTTAAGTATTAAACGTGGATAAAATATTGCAGGATAATACTGGTTCACTCAATTATTATTTTTAATTTAAATGTTGAAATTAATTATTCGCTTGAGATTGTTTGGGTAACGGTTTTTTCAAACTGTCTTCAATCCCTAGCAATCCCAATTCCGTCAATAGAGGTAAAGATACTTTTGTTGTTTGAGCAACTTCAACCAAAGATTTATCGGTGATATTTCGAGCCAATGCAATAAATTCTCTAACCTTAGTAACAACAGGGTCAGATGGTGGAGTATAACCCTTACGGATAGCGGAAACCAAACCACGTTCAATATCGTTAATCGTCGCTCTCCGGAAAGAATCGACTTTAATGGTCGGTTCTATTCCTTGGGGTAATGAAGTTTGATTCGATATGCTTAGACCACTGTAAGTCGGCAAGCTATTACTCTTCTTTAGGTTGAAAGTGTACAGATGTGCTTTACCATCACTAGTTTTAGTCTTAACGAATAAATTTGTTATATTCGTTGTAGTTAAATTAGGAAATTTCAGCGGCTGTATTTTACGTAGAAAAATCGTAGTGGCTTGACCGCTATCTAAAGGTGTATCGGTAGCATAAGTAAAGTGAGTCGAGTCTGCTAGAAAAATTTGAGTTATGCGTTCGTTTATCCCAGAAAAATCAATAGCAGTTGCTCGACCATTCCAAACTTTGATATCAATAGCTTTTGAGTTCAGACCCAGCGCGATTCCCAACTGCGATCGCACTTTGTCTTTCTCTGGTATTTACTGCATTTAGTTCTGTAGCTGCTTGAGCAGTTAAAGTTAATCCCAAAGCGTTATCTTGTCGTGACTGATTCGCTTCTTTTAAGAGTAAATCGGAAATAGTAGTATTATTTTTTAGCTGTTGGGAAATGTTCTGAAGAATTTGCTGGGAAGTATCAGAATTTTGAGAATCATCTGACATTTGACTTGATTCAACCT
>JAYKJL010000210.1:0-9110 GCA_035285725.1 Nostocales cyanobacterium 94392
GTGTCCGAAGGACTCAGTTTGGGGGAAGATTTTCTTCCCCCCAACTTCTCCCAATTCTTGGTTTTCCCACAAAATGAAATATAGATCGATTGATCAATCAAATGGCAACCTTAACTGAACCGTATTGGGTTATAGCCAATGATTTTAGTTCTAAAACCAAAAAATAGGCTTAATCTAAAAAACCTACCCATCTCCCCATCTCCCCCATCCTCCCTATCCCTTATTCCTTGCGAGTTACTAAACCAGCAAAAAAGGCACCCAAAACACTTCCAGTCCAAATTCCTGTAGTGCTACCTTGCCACATTGCACCCGGTGCCACTACAAATTTACAACCTGTTTTAAATAATTCCCAACGCTGGTTTTGACAATTTTGACTGTGAGCTTGTACACTTATTTTTCCCCCAACATAACCGCCAAAAAAGCCAGATGCAAGGGCTAAAAAGGTACAAATAAGTAATCTTTTTTGTGATGATTGTTTACTCATTATGAGGACAAGGGGATGGGGGATGGGGAGATGGGGAGAAATAAACTGTCAACTGTCAACTAACTCTCCACCTTTAACCTTTAACCTTTGACCTTTATTTAACCAGTATTTCTCATCCCAGCCGCAATTCCATTAATAGTCAATAGCGCACCTCTGAGTAATTCTCCTTTGCTGTAACGTGAGTGGATTACTCCAGAACTTGCGCTGGTTTTGCTGTGCCGCAAACGTTTAAGTAAGGATACCTGGATAAATCCTAGAGGTACAATAGTACCATTTCTTAATTGTACCGAACGCTGTAAAACTGGATCTCCATCTAAAAGTCTTTCGTGTCCGGTGATTTGCAAGACTAAATTTTTTGTCAGGTAATATTCGCTGGAAATTTGGTTAAATACCCCATCAAAGCGCTGCTTATCTTCGGGTTTGGATAGTTCTTCTACATAGTGTCGAGCCATTTGTAAATCGACTTTTGCTAAGGTCATTTCTACTTTGGAAATCACCATTTTGAAAAATGGCCACTTTCTGTAAAAGCATTGCAGTAGCTGTATGTGGTCGTCAGGAGCTTCGTTTAAAAATTCTTGTAAAGCTGTACCGACTCCGTACCATGCAGGTAGCAAAAATCTGGTTTGCGTCCAGCTAAATACCCAAGGAATTGCCCGCAAACCACTTAAACCCTTGTTTCCTGATGGACGACGAGCAGGACGAGAACTGATTTGTAACTGACTAATTTCTTCGATGGGGGTAACTTGATGGAAAAAATCAATAAAATCGGGTTGTTCATAAATTAAATCCCGATAGTGCGATCGCGATCGCGCTGATAATTCTTCCATAATTTCGTTCCAGGGTTCGATATTGTCAAACCCTGCGCTGAGGAGACTGGCTTGGATTACGGCTGTGGTTATTGTTTCGAGATTGTACAGCGCTAAGTTGGGTAAGGAGTATTTGGAAGCTAAAACTTCTCCTTGTTCAGTAATTTTGATCCGTCCGTTGATACTTTTACCTGGTTGCGCCAAAATTGCTTCGTAAGCAGGACCACCACCGCGTCCGACGGAACCACCCCGTCCATGAAAGATTCGCACGCTTAAGCCATATTCTTCGGCGATTTGCTGTAATGATTTTTGGGCTTTATGAATCTCCCAATTGCTACTCAGAAAACCAGAGTCTTTGTTACTGTCAGAATATCCCAACATTATTTCTTGTAAGTTGGGACTTAACGGAGAAACAGGAGAAGAAAATGTCTCTTTATCCCCTTGTCCCCTTGTCCCCTTGTCCTCTTTATAGACTTCATAACCTCCTGCAAGCAATGCCCGATACAAGGGAAGAGAAAACAAATCTCTCATGACTTGTCTAGAACCCTGTAAGTCCTCAACCGTTTCAAATAATGGAACTACTCGGATTGTACCTACAGCGGTTCCGGGATCGTAAAGTCCTGCTTCTTTGGCTAAGAGTAAGACTTCAAGTACATCGCTGACCGAGCGACACATACTAATAATATAAGTTTGACATATATTACAACCAAATTCTTCTTGTAGCGATCGCACTACACGTATCGTTTCTACAACTTCGTTGGTTTTATCTCCGAAGGCTAATTGTGCGGGGATTAATGGTCTTCTGGTTTGGAGTTCTGCAACTAACCAAGCAATTTTCTCTGATTCTGGTAGTTGTTCGTAATTTGTCTGTAGAATTCCTAAATATTCTAAAATTTCGCTGATCGCACTGCTGTGACGGCTTGACTCTTGCCGAATATCTAGCTGTGTCAAATTAAAGCCAAAAATTTCAACTTGAGTCAGGAGATTTTCTAACTGCTGACACTTTAAACCCGTTTGTGATAAGTTGCGTTGAATTAACCTTAAATCTGTTAAAAACTCATCTTCGGAACGATAAATAGGGGCTTTGTCATCTTTGATAATTTCGCGCTTCCACAATGCTGAATTACGTTCCCGTGTATTTTCCAGTCGCTTGACTACATAAGCGAGTTTCAACCGATAAGGTTCCTGACGATAACGTAAAGCCAATGCATCGTATACTCCGCTCATCTGAGACTGTTCGATTTCCAACGATTCTAGTAAATCTGGTAGAACATCGCTCCAGTGCAAAGAAACGCTTAATAATTCAATTAATGCTTGAGTGGATTCGATGTATTTTTCCAACACCATATGACGTTGATAACAAGCCGTCTGCCAAGTTATTTCTGGTGTTACTGATGGATTCCCGTCTCGATCGGAACCAACCCAAGAACCAAATTGACAAAAGCTTTTAATTGGTGGCTCAAGTCTGGGAAAGGTTGAATTTAAACCATACTTGAGACGCTCGTACAATTGCGGAATCGCATCAAACAATACCGATTTAAAGTAGTGCAATGCATAATCTACTTCATCAAGTACGCTGGGTTTAAACTGATGCAGTTCATCGGTACGCCACCATAAACGAATATCTTCGAGTAATTGAGAGCGAAGTTGAGTTGTCTCCCAAGAATATCCTCCGGCGGTCATATTACCAGAACGCTTTTCTGATGCATCGAGTTTTTGCAGTAAATCTACTACTCGTCGCTGTTTATCTCGAATCGTGGGACGGACGATTTCAGTTGGGTGAGCTGTAAACACTAAACGTACTTCTAATTGTGCAATTAAGCGTTGAATTTGTCCGGGTGGTACGTTTAGTTTAAATAACTTGGGAAATAGTTCGGCGAAGGTTCCTTTGTCTTTAATATTAGGTTTGGCTTGCCAATTTTTTACTAGTAAATCTGCATTTACTCCGTTGTTGAGATGAACTTCCTCTTGCTGGTGATTACTCGAATAAATAATATTGGGTAAAGCTTCCGTTTCTCCATCTTCTTCATAGCGAGTTAATTGCTGCTGCTGTTCGTAGTCTTGTTCTACGATGTTGATTAACTGGAAATACAACGCAAATCCACGAGCTGCCCTAATTGCTTCATTAATACTTAATTGTTCAATTAAACTTGATACTGAAGCAGCTTGGTTATCCGTTGCTTGTCCTTCTGGGGAACATAAATCGCGTAACTGTTTGAGGAGGTCTACCATTTGTTGTCCGCATTCTTCACGGAGAACCAGTTCCCACATTTCCTCTACGATTTGCAAGCGATGGCGCAAAAACAAATCTGATGCGGGGTAGATACTTACAGCCTGAGCCAAAGGGTATAAAACGGTACTCATATCCTAAATAATATATAGAGCTGATTACTGTTTATTATTTTTTCGTGGTTGGGGCACCCACATCTCATAAGTTTTCCATTTCAAAACGGGCTAATACTTTTTATACTGCGTATACTGATTTAATCTGCCGAATTTGAATTTGGAAAATCAAGTAGAGGTAGGCGTTCACCTCGAAATAATTCTTCGCTGGCTTGTCCTACGGCTATGAGTGCTTCTCGTGTAGCTTTTTCTGCTAATACTAATGTTAGGACAGAAACGGTACCAGCTTGCAGGATGACGGACTGGGGAATTGAAAATAAGCCCAAATTTAATTCGGCTTTGGTTGACTTAGAATTAACAGACTCAGTTGACATAGATATTTTTGACGATGCAGTAAGATAAGTTAAATAAAACACAAAAATTCACAAATGCAGAGCTTAATCGTTGTTTACTCCGTTAATATGGGCAAATTAAATCAGTCAACAAGTAAACCAATAAGATAACAAAAGTGTTAAAAAAAAACTTCCTAGTTAAATAGTTTCATGATTCTAGTTTACTAGTACTCGCCAGCCCTTTGTGCCTCTGCTCAATTCCTTTTCGTCCACAACAGATGAAAACAGCCTTTATACAAACCCAACAATCATTAGCACAGTGGGTAAGCCAAGCAACAGGAATAAACTCTTTGGGGGTAAAAGTCCGGTTGCGAGGAAACGACCTGCACATTCTTTGTGAATCACAGTCTGGACCTGCTCGCTGGCAAACTTTATCCGATTTGCTTCAAGCACTACAGCAAACTGATTTAGATGCTTTAGTAAAAAGCGAACAGTCTTCAATATACCAAGTTTTCGTTTATGGAAAGAAAAAAAGCGAAAAACGCCCCGAATGGTGTCATAAGGTTTACTTAAATCAACTTGACAAGCACCTAGAAGAGGTAAATCAGGTGCTTTTAACACCCCATAAACCGACGGGAGCGCTAATCTTATCGAACGAAAGTTTAGCTCGTCAAGGAGATGCTTCGGCAATTGCTCGTTATCTTAGCGAAACTCTGAGTACTTTTGGTGTAGCAGTCCAAGTCAAGATCAGAAAGCAGAAACCATCAGACAACATTGCTCAAAATCAAAACCGTTTGTGGGTTTTTTGTCAATCAAATTACACACCAGATCCATCATTAATTGCTGAACCTGTAGCAGCTAAATTACGACATCTCAAGTTATTGGGCTATCGAGATGCAGTTATTTCGACACAAGTTGTTGGCGAAACTCAACCAGATTGGCTGCTGCTGATTGATTTAACACCCCCAGAGGAGATGCTCAAGGAATGGGCTAGGTGGGGAGATGTACAAGCGATTGTCAGGCTTTTAAACCTGGGATTTGCTAATTCCAAAGTGAAGGTGCAAGCTTCTTTACAAGATTCAACGTTACATATATTTTGTACCCCAGGATCTGAATCTTCAGAAGCTCGAGTGATTCCAGCTAAAACGTTGTGTTTGGATACAATTGTTCCCAGCTTAGAAGCACTAGCTCCCCAAGGAATATTATCCGCAGCGATTTACGGACAACAAACAGTTTCATCTTCCGAACCTGCTTGGATCGATTGGCTGTGTTTACCAGCTAAGGAACATCCAGCTTTAGCAACACCAGCGATTGAATTAGCTAATTCCGGTGATCTTGAAGCAATTACTTTTTTACTCCAACGTTTACTCAATCCTAACTTAGATAAACGTTTAAAAACTGGCGGTATTCGCGTAATTTTGCTGCGTAAACAAGATTTATTACACATCATGTGTGATGCTCCAGTATGTCCAGCACGCAAACAAGTAGCTGCCAAAGTTATTAATTTTATTAAACATTTGCAGTTATCCGACCTTGGAGGAGTGCGCGTTTACGGACGACGTGCTGGTAATAAAAAACCATTTTGGCAATCAGGTACGGATTTCAAGCCGCGTCAACGAGTAGTACCCGAAGCGACTCCAGAATTTGCTGCAACTTCTGCCTATGTACAGGAACTGTTACCCAACGACGAGGAACCTGTATTGCGTCCCGATTTAACCACCGAAGAAATCCATGCATTTGTTGCTGATGTAGCCAAAGATTGGGGTGAAACTGTCAAAAACTGGTTTTTAAGAACCCAATTTTTTACTGAAAAACAGCCATCTGCATCAAACTCGGAAACGAAACTCCGCCCTGTTGCCTTAATTTGGGGTAGCCTCGGATTATTGCTGAGTTTGCAAACTGATTGGTTATTCGGCCAAATATTGACTTCCTTAGTACCCCCAACTCCCATAGTTACTCAATTGCAGCCAAATACAACTACCGAAGACACAAAAACGGCACTTCTTGCCAACACCACCCAAGAAAAACCCAACCCTAACTCCAACTCAGTATTTAATGGTTCTAACTTTACCAACCGAAACAACTCTAACCGAGGTAAAGCAACCGCAACTGCCATACTTTTAGCTGCGCGATCGCCACTTCCCACTTTTAATGCTCGTCAGTTAGACGAACAATTAGCTTTATATAAACAGCGTTTGCTCAAAAATGGTACTCCACCCGATGTATTAATTATCGGTTCCTCCCGTGCTTTACGAGGTGTAGATCCAGATGCGCTCAAGAAAGCTTTAGCAACAGAAGGCTATCCAGATGTTGATATTTTTAATTTCGGTATTAACGGTGCCACAGCCCAAGTTGTAGATTTTGTGATTCGTCGCGTTCTCCAGCCATCGGAATTACCTCATACAATTATCTGGGCAGATGGTTCTCGTGCCTTTAACAGCGGTAGAGGAGATAACACCTTTGAGGCGATCGCCGCATCACCTGGTTATCAATATGCTCTCAAAACATCTTTAGCAAGAGTTGGCTCTACAAATACCCCAAAAACTGCCAGAGAAGCAGAAATTGCCAAACAAAAAAGTAATGGCTATGAAATTATCAACGAAATGTTAAATGAAGGATTCGCGACTATTTCAAGTTCCTACAAAAAACGCGATCAATTAAAAGGTCAGATTAACAAGATATATAAATCTCTACCCATAATTAACGCTTTGAAGAGAGATTCTGCCAGCGACTCAACAAATCTTTCACAAGATGTTGAAAATTATGCAGTAGATTTTGACGGATTTTTACCTTTATCCATCCGCTTTGATCCAAATACTTATTATCAAAAACACCCAAAAGTTGTGGGTAATTACGATCAAGACTATCAAAATTTTGATTTAATTGGCGAGCAAAATGCAGCTTTACAAGCATTACTGAATTACACAGAATCTCAAAACATAAATGTAGTATTTATAAATATGCCCCTGACGGCAGATTATTTAGATCCTGTACGTACAAAATACGAACAAGAATTTGAGGAATATATGCTGAGTTTTGTAAATCGCTCCAACTTCGTTTATCGGAACTTAAGTCAAATATGGCTTGAAGCCAACGATTATTTTTCCGATCCCAGTCACCTCAACCGTTACGGTGCATATGAAGTATCTAAACAACTCGCCAAAGATCCAATGATTCCCTGGAGTGGGAAGTAAGAAGAGGACAAGGGGATGGGGGGATGGGGAGAGGTTTTATCCACCAACAACTATCAACCAATAACTATCAACCAACAACTATCAACCAACAACTATCAATTAACTCCAACATGAATTTCATTTCGTTTGCATACGGACTATTTTTACTGAGCGTATTGGGAATTTATTGGTCTCTAGAACAACAAAGGTTGCGACTATGGACTTTATTAATTGCCAGTTTAATTTTTTATGCGTCTAACCAAATTTATTATGTACCGCTGTTATTAACGCTAACTTATATTAATTTTCGTTTGGGGTTAGCCCTCGGACAAAATACTTCCCCCGGAAAGCATACTCTTGATTGGCGAATTTCTAATGAGCAGTGGCAATTTGCTCAAGCTGATTGGAACCGTCATCGTTTGACAGTTTTATGGCTGGGTATTAGTTTAAATATTGTGCTATTGTTTGGGTTTAAGTATTTGCCAGCCTTATTCAACTTCTTTAACTCCAATCTTCCTCATCCTGTCGGGAGTGGAAGTATTTTTAAGGCGATCGCACCATTAGGGATATCATTTTTCACTTTTGAGTGTATTGCTTATCTAGTAGATGTTTATCGCGGCGCACCTGCTGCGGAACAGTTTATTCAATTTGCTAGTTACAAATCTTTCTTTAGCAAGTTGATTTCGGGCCCGATTACTCGCTACCATCATTTGGCGAACCAGTTTAATAATCTGAAGTTTCCTCATGCCAATATCATCGCGGAAGGACTGTGGTTAATTGCGAGGGGTGCTGTAAAAAAAGCTCTTTTAGCAGATAACTTAGGGATTTTTGTCGATTTATCATTCAGCAGCTTGCAAAGAGCGGGTAGTGTAGATTTGTGGTTAGCGACTTTTGCTTATGGCTTACAACTATATTTAGATTTTAGCGGTTATGTAGATATTGCTCGTGGCAGTGCTTTGCTTTTTGGTTTAGTTTTGCCAGAAAATTTCAATCATCCTTATTTCAGCACGAGTATTGCCGACTTTTGGCGACGCTGGCACATGACTTTAGGTGATTGGCTACGTAATTATCTTTACTTTCCTCTCGGAGGTTCCCGCAAAGGTTTAACTCGCACCTGCTTGAATTTGATGATTGTCATGGTTATCGCCGGAATCTGGCATGATGCAGCTTTAGGATGGGTTGTTTGGGGTGCTTATCACGGTTTTGCATTAGTCGTACATCGTTTAACTGATGTGATTAGCGATCAATTTGAGCCTCTGGAAAATTTCTGGCAAAATCCTTTCGGAGTCGTACTAGCTTGGCTGTTTACTCAATTAATGGTTTTCACCTCGTGGATATGGTTCCGCCTACCTAATTTACAAGATTCTTGGTTAGTAATTACCCATTTGTGGGGTCGTCGTGCCGATGCACAATTTGCTCAAAAAGTCTATGTGGAAGCTCTTAATATTAGCCAATATCAATTAGCTGCTTTATTAATTGGTATTGCAGCTGTAATGGCTATCAGCTACGCCTTCAGCAATCGTCTGAAACTACAGCTTAATTGGCATTTAAAACTCCTATTCATCCCACTATGCCTCTGGACAGTTTGGGTTTTAGCTCCCGAAAGTCGATTGCCTTATATATATTTTGATTTCTAAATTAAGGGTTGGGGGGAATAGGGAATAAGGAATAAGGAATAGGATTGGGGGGAGTTAGAGCCTTAAACCTTAGATCCTTGCTTTACATAAGTTTTAATTATATTTTAAATAAGTGATCAATATTTAAGCAAATGCTCCTAAGTGAATCAACTAATGTATATTAGTAAATAACAGGTAAGAGAAATTACGCCTGATTATAAAACAAATAAAAAGCAATTATCCGAACCATGACAACCACATTACAAAGACGCGAGAGCGCTAGTGCGTGGGAACAGTTCTGCGGATGGATTACCAGCACCAACAACCGTTTATATATCGGTTGGTTCGGTGTATTG
>JAYKJL010000211.1:0-7134 GCA_035285725.1 Nostocales cyanobacterium 94392
GTCGGGTTTTTACAATGACTTTCTGTTTTCATGGATATTTTAGCTAAAAACCCGATTTCTGACTGTGTAGGACTTACGCAACTGGCACAATTTTCTTGTAGGGTGTGTAGTTTAGAATAAATTTGAACGTAGCCATAAGACTTATAGCGTCAAGCACCAACCACCGATTGTGACACGCAGCCTTAGTCCTGACTGTGGTGAACTTAATTTTTATTAATTATCAACTATTGCTCGATCAAAATTAGCCCCGCTCAACTTTGCACCTTGAAGTTTTGCACCCGTAAGATTTGCCCCTGCAAAATTAACACCTTTCAAATTTGCCCATCTCAAATCAGCACCTGTCAAATCAGAATAACTCATATCAGCTTGCAATAAATATGCACCGCTAAGGTGAGCTTTAGTTAAATTTGCTTTAGTTAAATTTGCTTTATAAAAATAAGCACCCATTGCTTCAACTTCGTACAAATTAGCGTTTCTTAATTCAGTTTCATTCAAATTAGCATCATATAACTTTGCTTTCCAAAGATTAGCGCGATTTAATTTTGCTCCGCCTAAATCTGCACCTTTAATATTTGTGTCTTTTAAATTAGTTCCAATTAAGTTGGTTTGATTCATCAAAGCATCTTGCAAATTAGAATAACTTAAATCAACTCCAATCAAATTAGCAAAACTTAAATTTGCCTTTTTCAAATTAGCACCAATCAATTTAGCAAGACTAAAATTAGCTTTGATTAAATTAGCTTCTTGAAAATTTGCATGATTAAGATTTGCACTATTAAAATTAGCTTCTTGAAAATTTGCCTGCACTAACAAAGCATTTTCTAAAATTACATGGCTTAAATTCACTCCTTGGAGGTTTGCACCTGTAAGATTATATCCATATAAATTTGCCGAACTTAAATCTAATTCAACTTGAGGATTTTTCCTCCTCCACTCATCCCGTATAAGAGTACCAGTTTTAAGTAAAGTTAAATGCTCTAAATTTGCCATAATTTTATCTTTACTCCTGACGCTTACCGGGAGAATTTACCCTACCAATTACGTTTTCAATTGCTGTTAAGGCTCCATCAGCACCTGCAAGTATATCCTGTTCTTGTCCTCCCAAATAAAGCCTACCAAAACTACCTACAGCATTAACAGCAAGGATATTTATTGCAGCAGCTTTCTCGGCTTCATTTGCAGCTAAAGCAGCATAAGCAGCTGGTTCAACTTCCAACACATACAAAGTTTGTCCCGCTAATAGTAACTGTCCTCGTCGAGTACGATTAATAAGTTGAGTTTGATGAGCGTCAACATTACGGATAATTTGACTTGAAATTACACGGGGTTTAAGACATTCATCTTTTTTAACTCCTAAAGCTGCTAAAATAGCCTCTCCCGCAGAACGAGTTTCCCCTTGGGAGCTAGAATGGACTTCTAGCAGACCATACAGCCTTTCCACCATCTGGACTCCTGGACGTACCGAGGCAGATTTTAAAGCGACATCGGTAATTCGATTAATTTCTATTCCAGGAGAAATTTCCACCCATAAAGAAGTATCTCCTGGTAGTGGTAAAAAACCTTGGGCTACCGTTCCCATATATGCTGCGTGTTGAGGTTGCAAATTGTCAAGATATACAAAACTGCGTAGTTCTACACCCAAGATTCAACTCCAGCCATAAGATTAAGAAATATTATACGAATTTAAACTTAACTTACCATAAGGCGGGTCAATAGTTAGGAGTTAGGGGTTAGGAGTTGGTTGTTAGTAGTTGGTTGTTAGTAGTTGGTGGTTAGTGGTTGGTTGATGGTTAGGAATCAGGAGTTTTTAACCTTTAACCTTTGACCTTTAACCTCTAACCTTTAACCTCTAACCTGATTGCCGTTTTACCTTGAATAGGCTGGGTAATTTTGACATTTGGTGAATTTTTAATATTATCCGCGACAGCAGTTGAGATAGCGAAAAATATATCGAAAGTGAAGAAAATAGCTAGTACAACAATAAAAAAAGTTCTTCTCATTAATTTAACCTCAAGTTACAGCAGACGCAGTTAGTACAAATACTAGTTGTAATAATCAAAATTGCTTTGGAATAAGCCATTGCAAATTTTGTACTCAACAATTCTATTATTCACAGGAAAGCTGCTGTGGCAAATACTTGTTTGTAGAACTTACATACTCGTAACAAAAAGTGACATAAACCGTTAATTTTTGAAAACTACTCCTATCTCGCTTGAAAATTATCTATTTCTCTTTATCTTTTTCCTTTGCGTTCTCTGCGTCTCTGCGGTTTTTTTTGGTAATCTTTTCATCGGAACCGAGGATCAATTTTTATGTCTTACGATTGCTCTCCACAATAGTAAACAAAATTCAGTGGAGTTCCTAATCCCTACTTTCTACTCCCCAACGAACTACTCTCATTAATTATTTGCAGTAACTTTACCATTTTCTTCTACCGATGTGACCTTTTCCTGCTCTCTTTGAGAAGGCATGAATTGCTGTCGTAAAGATACAATAACAATATACAAAATCGGTACCACAAATAAACTTAAAAATGTGGCAATAAACATTCCTCCAAACACAGCAGTTCCCAAAGATTGACGGCTACCAGCTCCTGCACCTGTCGCAATTAATAAGGGAAAAATTCCTAATAAAGTTGATAAAGCAGTCATCAAAATTGGTCGTAAACGTTCTTCTGATGCTCTCAGTGCTGCTTTGGTTATTGAAAGTCCTTCCTCTCTTAGTTGATTGGCAAATTCCACAATTAATATGGCATTTTTAGAAGCCAAACCAATTAACATTACCAAACCAACTTGACAAAAAATATCATTTTCTAAACCCCGTAAATATTGTGCTGCTAACGCTCCTAAAATCGCTAAGGGAACTGAAAGCATAATAATTAATGGGTCAATATAGTTCTCATATTGCGCTGCTAATACCAAGAATACAAAAACAATTCCTAATCCAAAAATTAACGGTGCTTGTCCTCCGGATTCCTTCTCTTCTGCGGAAATTCCAGCCCATTCGTAACCAAAAGTTCTCGGTAAAACTTGATTTGCAACTTGTTCCATTGAGTCTAAAGCTTGTCCGGAACTGTAACCTGGTGCTGCTTCACCGTTGATTTCAATGGAACGATACAGGTTGTAATGATTAATAGTTTGCGCTCCGGTGGTGGGAGTTACTGTTACCAAGTTACTCATGGGAATCATTTGTTCCCCTTGTGAACGGACGTACAATTTACCAATATCTTCGGGATTGGAGCGATATTGAGCGTCTGCTTGGACGTAAACCCGATAAGTCCGCTGTTCTAAATTAAAATCACTTACATAACGTGAACCGAGATAAGTTTGTAAAGTACTAAAAATATCGTCAATATCAACTTGTAATGCTTTGGCTCGATTGCGATTGACTTCAATGAGTAATTGCGGCATATTCGCCGAAAATGTACTAAAAACAGCTTGTATTTCGGGTCTTTGGTTGGCTATTCCTAATAATTCTCCCATTTCTTGCAGCATTACCCCTAAACTGCTGTTTCCTCTTCTATCTTGTAATTGAAATTGAAACCCGCTAAAACTACCCAATCCTTGAATTGATGGAGGATTTAATGGTAAAACTCGCGCATCGGTAATCGTAAAAAATTGCTGTCTCAATCGATCAATAATTTCTAAAGACGATTGTCCTTTTCCTGTCCTTTGTCCCCAAGGTTTCAAAGTGGTAAAAATTACTCCGTTATTCGCAGTACTACCGCTGAATCCAAAACCACCAATCGCAAAAGTACCGACTACTTCCGGTAAATCGAGGATTTTTTGCTCAACCTGTGCCATCACCTCACTGGTATAGTTAAGGGAAACCCCTTCAGGTCCTTGAACAATTGTAATAAAGTAACCTTGGTCTTCTTCTGGTAAAAATGCTTGAGGAACTATGTTGTAAAGCCAACCAGTAGTTACTAATAAAGCTGCAAACACTATTAAAACTATAAATTTTAGATGTATTAAACGTTGCAGTGACCATTCATAGCCATTTTTTACCGCATCTAAAAACCAATTAATACCGTTAAAAATATTATTGAGAAAACCTCTACTTTCAGTTCTTCTTCTAAATAATAATCCCGATAACGCAGGAGTTAAAGTTAATGCTAAAAAAGTCGAAATTACGATCGAAAAGGCAATCGTTAAGGCAAATTGACGGTAAATATTACCAGTAGAACCAGGGAAAAATGCTACTGGGATAAATACAGCCATCAAGACTAAAGAAGTTGCAATTACCGCTCCTGTAAGTTCCCGCATCGCAGCAGAAGCGGCTTGTTTTGGTGACATTCCCTTTTCATTAATCAAGCGAGAAATATCTTCAACTACTACAATCGCATCATCAACAACCATCCCTGTTGCTAAAGTTAAACCGAATAAAGTTAAAGTATTAATTGAAAATCCAAAGATTTTTACAAATCCAAATGTACCGATTAATGCCAAAGGAATTGTAATTACCGGCACTATTGTTGTTCGCCAATCTTGTAAGAAAATAAAGATGACCAGAACAACCAAACCAATAGATAATAAAAGCGTTTTTACCACTTCCGAAAGCGATTCTTCCACAAAAGCAGTCGTATCAAACGCAACTTGATATTGCATTCCTGGTGGAAAATCCTTAGCCAATTCTGCCATTTCCGCTTTCACCGCAGCAGCAACTTCCAAAGCATTGCTTCCTGGAGTCGGAAATATTCCGATACCAACACCTTCATTGCCTCTAAATCTTAAAAACGAGTTATAATTCTCCGCTCCTAACTCTGCTCTGCCGATATCTTTCAATTTAACTAAAACGCCATTATCCCCGCTTTTGACAACAATATCCTCAAACTCGGTAACATTTTCCAGCCTACCTATAGCGCGTAAATCAATTTGATACATTTGGTCTGGTGGTGTCGGTTGCTGACCGATTTGTCCCGCACCCACCTGTACATTTTGTTCGTTGAGAGCATTTATTACATCCTGTGCCGTGAGATTACGACTTGCTAAACGATTAGGATCGAGCCACAAACGCATTGCATAACGACGTTCACCAAAAATTTGCGCTCGACTCACACCATTGATTTTTTGTAAATTATCTCTGATATAAAGGTCAGCATAATTACTTAAAAAGACGTTATTAAACTCTTTGTTTTGGCTATACAGTCCCATAGCCAAGAGAATATTACTTGACTCTTTACTAACAACAACTCCGGTTCTTTGTACGGCTTCGGGTAACTGTGGTTCTGCTAGAGAAACCCGATTTTGTACATCAACTGCTGCAATATCTTTATTACGTGATGCATCAAATGTAACTGTAATTTGACTCGTTCCACTGTTACTACTGCTCGAAGACATATATTTCATGCCTTCTACACCATTTAACTGCTGTTCTAAAACCGTTGTCACAGTTTTCTCAACAACTTCCGCATTCGCACCGACATAATTAGCAGTCACGCTAATTTGAGTCGGACTAATCTCCGGATATCTAGCTGTCGGTAGTGTCGGAATACTAATTGCTCCCACCAACAGAATAATAATCGCGCAGACACTTGTAAAAACAGGTCGTTTAATAAAAAAGTCGGCAAACATAAAAAGTGATGGTTGATTGTTAGTGGTTGGTTGTTGGTGGTTGGTTGTTAGTGGTTGGTGGTTGGTGGTTGGTTGTTAGTGGTTGGTTGTTGGTGGTTCTTTATTAAGAAGAGGGGAATTTAAATTTAAGATTTTAAATGATCAAATAGTAATTAGTAATGAATTAATAATTATGACTTAGAAATTGATAATTTGTAACACGGTAATTAAAATAAATTCACTGCTTCTAATTATCCTATTCCTAACAACTATCAACCAACAACCGTCAATTATCAACCATCAACTAACAACCAACAACTATCAACCATCAACTAACTTTCACTTAGAATCTGGCATTATCGGTATTCCATCTCTTAAATTAAGTATGCCGGAGACGATAATTCTTTCTCCTGCTCTTAATCCTTCTAGAACTTGATAATTATTGCCCCGAATATCCCCTAATTTGACACGCCTTTGTTTGGCGATATATTCTGGTTTCTCTAAAGAAGAATCAGGCTTTTTAGCAACATATACAAAAGTTTCTCCGGCTAAACGAACTACTGAGGTTGCTGGAATTAATACTCCCGGACGACGTTGCCAAATTACTCTAGCGTTAACATATTCTGAGGCTCTTAGTTGATTGTTTGAGTTATCAAAAGTTGCTTTAACAAGTATTGATTGAGTATTTTGATTAACGTTAGGAGAGATGAAAAATATTTGACTCCTGCCCAAAATTTTACCTTGATTATCAATTAACTCTATAGGAATTCCTTTTCGTAATTCTGCTGCACGCTCTTGAGGTATGGAAATTTCAATTTGTAAGGGATTATTTTGGGTAATAGTAGTTAGTTGGGTGTTTGTATTCACAACATCACCTTCTTTAACTATTAAATCACCAATTTGTCCTGCAATCGGAGCGGAAACTGTATAGTATTGCAGCTGAACTTGTTGTTGTGTGGTATTCGCTTCCTGTTGTTGTAATGCTTTTTCCGCTTGATTCACTGAAGCTTGTTGAGCTTGAATTTGAGCATCAATTGCATTCAGTCTGGCTTTTGCTGTCGCAAGTCTATTTTGATATTGCTGTCTAATTTGTTGCGATACTGCTCCTTGGGCTGCCAAACTAGAATATCTTTCGTATTCCTGCTGATTTAAATTGACATCGGCAATATTCGACAATCTTTCAGCTTGTAAAGATTTAAGAGTTGCGATCGCGTTTTGTAATTGAGATCGAGCTGCTTGTGCTGCTGCATCAACACTGTTAACTGCTGCTTGTTGTTCTCTAGAATCTATCTGCATTAATGCATTACCTTGTTGTACATTATCTCCGGAATTAACGAAAATCTTCGTTATTCTTCCTTGTACTTGAGGCTGAAGATTTACCGAACCTCGCGATTCTAACCTCGCAACATATTGATCTCTATCTTCAATTATCCCAGATTCTACTGTGGCTAATTGAACTGGTACTTTTGGCGGTTGAGCATTTTGTGCCGCAGGCTTTTGCTCTCCTCCAACCATCATCCGCCAAACTAAAACACCACCACCTAATAGTAATAAAGTAAGTAAAAACCAAAACCACCGTCGT
>JAYKJL010000212.1:0-18800 GCA_035285725.1 Nostocales cyanobacterium 94392
TGATGTTGGTTTAATTGATTTTTATGTGTCGTCAGACGGTACTAGAATTGCTGCACCAAAACATTTACGTAAAGCTGAACGTAGGATAAAATCAGCGCAACGTAGGGTGTCAAGACGTAAAAAAGGTTCTAATTGTCGTAAAAAAGCAGTCAAACAACTAGCTAAGCAACACAAAAAAATTGCTGATACTAGAAAAGATTTTCATTTCAAAGTAGCAAAGCAATTACTATCAAAATATGATGTGATTGCGGTTGAAAAGCTAAATATTAAGGGACTTGCTAAAACACGACTAGCTAAAAGTGTAAATGATGCTGGCTGGGGACAATTCATATCTATTCTTTCTAACAAAGCCGAAAATGCTGGTTTGAAAGTAATCGCTGTGAACCCAAACGGTACTAGTCAAGAGTGTTCTAGCTGTGGTCACAAAGTAAAGAAACCCCTATCTCAAAGAATACACAATTGTCCTGTATGCCATACTAATTTGTGTAGAGACTTGAACGCGGCTATAAACATAAAGAACCGTGGGACGCACGGTCTTAAAGCTCAATTAATGTCTTCAAAGAAGAGTCATTGAGAAGCCCACACTCACCCGTAAGGGGAGTGTGTGGTACGTCACAGTATTTGATTTTTGGTGATTCTCTATTCCCTATTCCCTTTTTTCCTAATCAAAAAATAAGTAATCATTTTACCTTTTCCTTTAACAGAAATTTCACCACGTTTTTCTAAAGTAAAATCCTCACACAATCGCTGATAAGTATCTTCTGTCACCTGAATTTTTCCAGGTAAACCATGAGATTCCATTCTATTCGCAATATTTACCGTATTTCCCCATAAATCATAAGTAAATTTTTGCAGCCCAATGACTCCAGCGACGACGGAACCAGTATGAATTCCGATACGAATATTAAAATTTAAATTATTTTTTTGATTAAAATTAATTATAGCATCTTGCATTTCTAATGCCATTGAAGCAACAGCTTGGGCATGGTTATCCATTCTCGTAGGTAAACCACCAACAACCATATAAGCATCACCGATGGTTTTTATTTTCTCTAAGCCATATTTTAGCGAAAGACGGTCAAATACGGAAAAAATTTGATTTAATAAACTTACTAAAGTTGTAGCACTCACCGAAGCCGCAATTTGAGTAAAACCGACAATATCTGCAAATAAAACGGTAACATCATCAAAATTATCGGCGATTATACCTGCTCCTTGTTTTAAACGATTGGCAATGCTCACTGGTAAAATATTCAGTAGTAAGCGTTCTGTTTGCTCTTGCTGATGTTGTAATGCTTTTTCGGCGAATATTCTAGCAGTAACGTCCCGAAAGATACCACGAATAGCCGTTGGTTTTCCTTCAACAATTTTACAATTCACATTACCTTCTAAAAAGATAGTTTGACCATTTTTTGTCAAAAATGCTGCTTGAAGATGTTCAAAATTACCCATTGATATAATCCGATAAAAAACATCTCGACAGTGCTTTTTAAAATCCGGATGGATAATATCAAATACATTAATTTTTGTCACATCAGCTTTCGTGTATCCTAAAGTTTCTCTCCAAGCACGATTCACATATAAAAAACGTCCGTAAGGATTAACTGATTGAATCAAATCGTTAGCATTTTCAAATAAATCACGATATCTTTCCTCACTTTCTAAAAGTGCTGATTCTGCTTGTTTTCGTTGCAGAAACTGCGCGATTTGACTACCAATTGAAACCATCATTTGCAGCAAATCTTCATCTTTAAACAATACCTCTCGGCTAAAAAAAATCATTACTCCCAAAATTGTATTGTCACGCAAAATCGGAAACCCGAAAGCTGCGTGTAGTTGTGTTTTTTCTACTTGATTGAATCGCGGACAAATATCATCATTTGCTATATCATCACACCACAAAGGAGCCGCATTTTCCCAAATTTTACCGGCTAACCCAACTCCACTTGTTAAAGTTGTCAGCCAAGTAATTGCTTCAAATTCGCGCACGTCAACTCTTCGAGATGACCACATTTCTACACATCTTAAAACAGAATTCTGATTATATTTTTTATTTACAGTTAAATATTGGCTTGGAGTCCACAATTCTCCCAAATCCCATCCCAAACTTTCACCAATTGTCTGTAAAATTTGCGGCATTGCTTGTTTTACAGTAATTGATTCTGATAAAATTTTTGTAATTTCATACTGAGCGCTTTTACGCTGCTGACGGCGTTTTTTAGCAGTAATATCTCTACCAATATAAACAATATCTTCTACGCCATTGATTTGTTTGCTAATTACCGAACAAGAAAAAGCAATTAATTTTCTTTCTTTTGATTTAGTCCGACAAACTACTTCTACATTTTGAAAATATTTTTTGTATAAAGAACGCTGTTGAATTGCTTTTTGCAAGAATTTATTATCATCTATTACTAACGAAATTTGTTTGTCAATTAATTCTTCTTCGCTATAACCTAATAACTCTACAGTTGCTTGATTTACTTTATTTATCTTTCCGGATTTACTCGTTACAATCAATGCATCTGCCATTGACGCAATCACTTTATCCATGTAATTTTTATAAGCAACCAAAGTACTGGAGAGCAAATTAGTCTCGTTGACTCTTTGATTTAACTTTTGCTCTAGCAGCATCCGATCTGTTACATCTTCAATTAAAATAATTAATCTATTCTCAATGGGTTCGCCGACAATATATATATCTATATAAAAATCACCTTTTTCTTCACTAAATCGGTGAATCCCTTCCAATTCAAATAATTCCTGTTCTCCTTTGAGGATAGATGTCATTACATCTTCAAGCCCCACAAACTCCGGAAACCCAAACCGGATATCTTGTTGTAAAATTATATCTTGAGGATAATAAGCAAAATTTTGCACCTGCTTAGATAAATGTAAAATAAGAAAACTACTGTCTAGCTCCAAGCTTTCAAATTTGCGTGGTGCATTGTGCTTATTAAAAATTTTCTCTAGTACATGGTATTTCATTGTGGCGCTTTAAAGATAATAATAAGGAAAAACGAGCTATATAAAAATAAAAATAAAAAATTAATTTAAATTTAATTTTTGCTTAATCCCGTTTCCCTACCCTTAACTGTGTAAATTAGACTTAGGCACCACTGACAATTGTATATGTATATGATTATTAGAGCATCATTTTATGATTTAACCTGGTTCGATGTTTCCGGCTTGATTATATAAACGATGTTATCAACTGTCATTCAGGGTTGTAAGCATATTCGCTAAGTGTCTAATTAGAATATAATGGACTAAGAATTAGGTTTTATCAAGTATTCCTTTAAATATTACCGCAAACAGGAACAGTTGACAGTGGACAGTTATTGATTACCTGTTCTCTACTCCCTTGCCATTGCGATCAAATTTATCTACCCATCTGACTGAAAAATTGAAATCATCAACTTTTGACATTGAAGTGTCGATTATTGATAATTTTTAACTAATAATTGTCCAAAAATAACCATCTGGTGCTGTAAAAGAAAAACTCTTTTCCCCAAACTCATTATTCTCAATAGCTGTAATATTTTTAGCAGAACTTGACTGAATGCGTTGAAAATAATTTTCTATGGCAGATACACGATAAGTATATAAACACATTCCTAAACATCCCGGTTGTGCTTTCTCAAATTGATTTTTTAGCTGAATAGATTCAGGAAAGCGAATAATATAAAGTCTACCAGAACGTGCCGCAAATAGATCAGTTATAGAAGAACGTTCTTCATCAAAAGCTGTAACAATAAACTTTTCACCCGGTTGTAAATCAAAGATTTCTCTACCGGCTACAGAAGATTCGTAACTAGTTTCTACATCATCACGAACCCGCAATAAACCCAAGACTTCTTCGTAAAAGTTTAAAATCTCTTTGCTATCATCTTGAACTATTATTCCCATATGAGTAAATTGACTGCTTTTGAATGCTGAATTTTGCTTAACATTTCCGTAATCAGGTAAATTGTAGCCAAACCTTTGAAATAAAACTTGTCGGGTTAAAGGTTGTAGCAACAACATTTCTCGTACACCGACTATTTCATCTATAAAAGGACGGATTGTTCTTTCTTTGTTGTAGATTACTTCCCAGGAAGGATTAGTGTATTTAATAATTTCACCAGCTGCTTTTGCTGACTCGGCATGATTTAAAATATTTAAGCAATCATTCGTTAAAGTAGTAGCCCAACGATTCCCTTTAACTTTCATCGAACTAATACCCAAACCTTGATTAATCGGATTTTCCCAAATCATTAAACGAATCAAACCATGATCGGAATTTTGATGAAAAAGCCGAATTGAACGTAAAGCAGAATTTACACCGTATAATTTATGAGAAGCTAATGCTGTTAATTCACCAATATCACCGATGTGATAACCGAATTTATGCCAGTATTGAATTGCCGATACTGCATCTATAACGCCAATACAGACTTCGTAAATCCCTTGAATCTCATTTTTTTGTTTATTAGTCATTTTATGTAAAAAATATCGCTTATAGGAAGGAAAAAGGAACAGGTAATTGGTAATTGGTAATTGCTAACTGTAGTAAAATTAATTATATATGACTCCATAAAACAGGTAACTGTGACATGGAAAAGCTCGATAAATATCGCTCAACAGTTATCAGTTATCAGTTATCAGTTATCAGTTATCAGTTAAAAACTGTAAATCAATTGGGAGTCAGAGTCCCCCACTTCTAAAAGTGGTGTGTTTCAGTCGGGGTTAAATCCCCAACTGAAACCGTGATAACTGATAACTGTTCACTGTTCACTGATTTAATGAAGATGTAGAACCCCAAATTATTTTTGATACAGAAAGAAATCATGATCATCACTTAGTAAGATAAACTAAAAGGAGAATTGATGATTTAGTTCTTAATTAATAAAATCTATATACACCTTGTTTTGTGATTGATAAAATTTTATTTTTAAAAAAAGATGATTTTCATGAATGGCAAGATAAATTCACCTCCTATGTACCCCAAATTATTATAATTATCTTGCAATTAACGATAGGAATCTGTGCTGGTTTTCTATTTAATTGGTTGCAAATTCCTGTCGGTTGGTTATTAGGTTCGATGATTGGAGGAATCATTTATTCTAGTATCCGAGGTAATCCTCAACCATTACCAAAGATTTTTATTACTTTAGGTAAAGCATTTATTGCCCTGGGAACTGCGGTACGTTTTTCTTGGGAAACAATAAATTTTGCTACAACTTATGCGATACCGTTACTATTATGTGTGTTAATTTCTGGTAGTTTGAGCTTGTTTCATGGATATTTATTATCTCGATGGTCTGGAATAGATAAAGTTACAGGTTTTGTCGCTTTTATTCCCGGTGTTGCTTCTAGTATTGTTCCCATCGCGGAGGAAATGGGAGCGGATGCGGTAGCGGTTGCTTTGTTTCAATATTTACGCTTGTTAATAGTAGTTTTAGTGATACCAAGTGCGGCTGGTTGGTTTTTTCCTGCTGATTTAAATAATTCTGTGCCAATCGCGATCGCGATGACAACAGCAAATAATCATTCGTTTCCGATGTGGTTGAATTTAACAATATTAGGTTTGTGTTGTGTTGTGGGGATGTGGGGAGGAAATCGGTTGCATTTACCTGCATCGGGTTTTTTAGGTACATTTATCGTCGGGTTAGGGCTATTTTGGAGTTTACCCGATCAATTACAGGTTCCTCAATGGTTGTTCACTATCGGATTATTATTTGTAGGTATTTCGATTGGCTGTAAATTTGATATCAAAACTGCGAATAAACTGTTGAAAGCGGTATTAATTCAAATTGCTTTAGTAGTTTCCTTGATTGTTTGGTGTATTGGTGTTGGTTACTTGTTTCATCTATTTACCCAGGTTGATACTATTACCTCTTTATTAGGCTTTACTCCGGGGGGACTAGAAGCGATGATTGCGACGGTGATGCAGTTAGGTGGTGATACTAGTTTAGTATTAGCAATGCAGTTAACGCGAATGTTAATTATTATTGCTTTAGGACCTTGGTTGGTAACTTTTGTGATGAAAGTAGCGAAGGATTAGAAGTTGTTCAAAAAGTAATCCAATTTTGATGAATATCAAATATTTACTGAGCAGGGAACTGTTAGATATACTAATTTTTTTCAATTTTTAATATTGAGTCCTGTACATATGGCATATTTATTAATTAAAAGACGATTATCGAGCTAATCAAAGAATACGTATACAATCTCCTTACTTTTCCGGTTTTTTAAGGTTAAACTGGAAAAAATCTATTCTATATAATATGTTGTCTACGATTTTTATTCCTCACGGACATTGTTATCTATGGAAAACTGGATTGGTTTCGCTACATCTAATTTCAGATTCTTTGATTGCATTGGCTTATTTTGTAATTCCGATTATGCTTGTTTGTATAGTCCACAGACGAGAAGATATTCCTTTTGATTGGATATTTCTGTGTTTTAGTGCTTTTATTATTTTATGCGGTTTTACCCATTTGACGGAAGTTTGGACTTTATGGCATCCTAATTATTGGGTTTCTGGTTGGTTAAAAGCTTCTACTGCGGTAATATCTTTATCTACGGCAATATTACTTTTTTGGTTAACTCCAAAATTATTAGCTATTCCTAATGTTCCAAAACTTGAAGCTTTAAATATAGCTTTAGAAACAGAAATTATTGAAAGAAAAGAAATAGAGCAAAAGCTAAATTTACAAACTCAGCAGTTAGAAGCAACATTATTAGAGCTTCAGCGTACTCAAGCTAAAATGATTCATAGCGAAAAGATGTCAGGTTTAGGGCAAATGGTAGCCGGAGTCGCTCATGAAATCAATAATCCTGTGAGCTTTGTTTACAGTAATCTTGTTCCTGCTAGAGAGTACGCTGATGATTTTGTCGAATTATTAGAACTTTATCAACAAAATTATCCCCAACCTTCTCAAGAAATTGAAAATAAAATTGCAGAAATTGATTTAGATTTTATCAAAGAAGATTATATGAAATTACTTGATTCGATGCAGGTAGGAACTGAACGTATTTATAAAATCGTTTTATCACTGCGTAATTTTTCTCGTTTGGATGAAGCTGAATTTAAGCAAGTTGATATTCATCAAGGAATTGATAGTACTTTGATGATTTTAGGAAATAAGTTAAAAGCAACATCTCAATATGATGAAATTCAAATCATCAAAAACTATGGTGATATTCCTCTTGTGGAATGTTATCCCAGTCAGTTAAATCAAGCATTGATGAATATTGTTGCTAATGCTATCGATGCTTTTGAAGAAAAACCAGATAATCACAAAAACATTGCTAATCAGATTATAATTTCTACTCAAAAATCTGATGATAATTCTATAAAAATCATTATTGCTGATAACGCTTCGGGAATTCCTCCAGAAATACATTCTAAAGTATTTGACCCATTTTTCACAACCAAACAAGTAGGTAAAGGGACTGGTTTGGGTTTGTCTATTAGTTATGAAATAATCACAGATAAACATTGTGGTAAATTATATTTTGATTCTATTCCCATGGAAGAGACAAAATTTATCATTGAGATTCCTATTACTCAGAAAAAATAGATGAAATTAACCAAGATTATAGAGTAACAAACTAACAAGATATTGCTTATTATCTCTTATAATTTATCCGTTATCTTCCCCCTAACAGCCGAAATCGCTACCACCCGTGGGGAAGCAAGATAATGTTTCGCTGTTGGGTCGCCACTTCTTCCTTTAAAATTACGATTGGTAGCATATATTCCAGTTTCTTGTTGACTTAATCCACCTTTGCCAGCGTTAATACAAGCACCGCAGCCGGATTTTAATAGTTGTACTCCAGCTGCTGCAAATATTTTCAGATAACCTAATGCTTCGGCTTTTTCTTTCACTTCCACAGAAGCGGGAACTACAAACATATCTACCCCATCTGCAATGCGACGGTTTTTTAATACTTCGGCAGCTTGGGCTAAATCGAATAATTTTCCGCCGGTGCATGAACCGATAAAAGCGCGGGTAATGGGAATTTCTTGTAACTCTCCGACAGGTACAACATTGTCTGGCTTTGATGGACAAGCTATTTGAGGTTGCAAGTTGTTTAAATCAAATCGATAAACTTGCTCGTATTGAGCGTCAGCGTCACTAGTTACTTCTTCAAATGGTTCTTGAGTACGGCTTTTTACATAGCTCCGCGTAATTTCATCGACAGCCATCAAACCGCATACCGCACCACATTCTACAGCCATATTCGCCAATGTCATCCTTTCTTCTATTGGTAAATTGTCGATGATGCTACCGCGAAATTCCATCACTTTACCTGTCGCACCATTACAACTAATTTGTCCGAGAATATATAAAATTATGTCTTTAGCGCTTATATATTCGGGTAATGTTCCTTCTAAAATAAATAGTAAAGTAGGTGGTACTTGAATCCAGATATCACCCATTGCAAAAGCATTAGCCATATCAGTATGTCCCACCCCCGTAGAAAAGCAGCCGAAAGCTCCATAGGTGCAGGTATGAGAATCAGTTCCCGCGATTACCATACCCGGTTTGATAAAACCTTTTGCAGGTAAAATTACATGACAAATTCCCGCAGCTTCTCCGGGTGAAACTATATCTAATAAATGGCAATTTTGTTGTTGGGAAAACTGCACCATATCTTGATATAAAATATTCGCTTTCGAGTCTTCCCGTACTTGCGAAGTTTGGATAAAATGGTCTGCAACTAAAACAACGCGGTTAGCATCCCAAACTTTAGCATCTTGACCAAAATGTTTGTGAAAAAGTCTGGCAACGGGAGCAGCAGAAGCATCGTGAGACATTGCTAAATCAAGATGAGCAAAAACAGTTTCTCCCGGTTTGACGTAATCATTATTACTAGCTTTAGCTAAGAGCTTTTCTACCATTGTCATGGGGCGTTTTTGGGTAGAATTTTCAGGGATAATTATTTCACCACTTTGACGTTTTTTATTAAAATTAATTAAACCGTTATTTTCATTAATTGCTTTGACTACAGAGTCAATATTAGGATTATCAATAACTTCTAAATTCAACCCAATGTTAATACTATTACGATAAAATATTCCGGAGAAAGAGCGAGCGCGAACTTTTTTTATCCCCGCTCCTTTGATAGCTACAGGTGCATGTTCTCGACTGGAACCGCAGCCAAAATTACGCCCAGCTTCGATAATTTCGTATTCTAAAAGTTTGTCTTTACCAATTAAATGTTCAAAAGTATAATGTTTTAAATGTTCGGGGTCTGTACTTGTACAGTGGTTAAATGGGATAATATCATCGGTATTGATATCGTCTCCGAGATGTAGAGTTTTTAGTTGGGGATTCATGGTGATTTTAGGGTGTGTTATGGCGCAACAGTAAATTTCGATTATTACAAATAATATCTCTTTTGCGCCTAACGCACCATTTTAAGATTTGAATCAATCATATTTGAATTGCTTGCATATCCTTCTGCACCTGCTCAAGTTGCTGACGCTGTTGAGCAATCCAAATTTTATCGGCTTGACGCTCTTCTGTAGTTTCTTGATGGACGTGTTCTTGCTGTTCTAAAAGATTTTCGTAAAATGAAATTGCTTGAGCGATGACTCTAGATGCTATCTCAACTCTTTCGTCAAATAGTGAAACAATCATTTCATATAGTTTTTCAAAAATATCATCTATAGAATTATTAAACTGTTCAATACCTGATTCAATAACCTTTTCTTTTACGTTGTCTTCCAGCATTCCTGCTCCAAAAAAACCAGCGCCAAGACCCGCTATTATGGCTAGTACTGGTCCAGCAATAAAAACTATAGGAACTAATGCGGCTCCAACACCAATTGCCCCGAAACTGCCCCAAAAACCATTATCTGAAATCGAAATTAAATCATTTTGATTTTCATTTAAAAGAATTAAATCATCAGATTCTTGTTGTAAGGTTTTCAATATTTCAAATTCATGATTAATTTTTTCCAACTCAAACTCTATTGCAATATCGAACGATTCTAAAGGTTTCTGCAATATATTTTTTTTCAAATGTTCATTTATCCAGTTATCAAGCTCTTTTGATAAATCATGATTAAATTGACGAGCATAATCTTGTGCTAGTTTTTCTCGGTTCCAAATTCCTGAATATTCTGATTCCCATTCATTAGATTTCAAAGATACAGTTTCTACTAACTCTTGAATCCATTCATTCCAAGATTTATATACTTCTTCAAAAATATTTTCTATAAATTCATTAGCCAAAGCGCGAACCTTAACATCACGTCCGCTTGCTTCTCCAATTTGCTCTAAGATTTTTAATTTTTCAGTTTCCGAGATTTGTATTTTACCTTCTAAAGTATTTTCGGCTTGTTTTAAGCCATCAAAACAAACTTGAAGTAGATTATCGACTTGATTTAGAGAAGTTTTAATTTTTAAGTATCCACGTTCCAAAGTCAAAAAGTACGATAGTGACTTTATAAAATGACTAAAAGTTTTTAAATACTCATCTTCGATTCCATTTTTAATTGCGTCTAAAGTTGCTTGTACAGAAATAAAATGAACGCGATTTTCACCTGTAATTATGGGATTATCACCTTGTACAAACTTTTCAATTCGTTGTTTCACCTGTGTGCGTCCTTTTTCGGTACGCACTAAATCCATAAAGTTACCGATAATAAAAAGATTATCCGCTGGTTTTGAATTATCTCCACGATTAAGTTGAGTTTTCAACTCATGCAGTAAAGCGCGTTCTCCTTGTGTTAAAGCACGGGAAGCATTTGTAAGAAAGATTGCTGCATCAGTATTTTCCAATATTTTCTGAGTAATTGCAGTTCGTTCGGGATGTTCGTTTAATCCTGGAGAATCAACAATTTCTACACCACTTTTACATAATTCTAAATCTGGATGCTCAAAAATAATCTCTTCAATTTCAGATTTAGCTAATTCATCACTTAAACAATCAATAGCTGCATCTTCCGAAATACTTGCCTTTTCTTGATACTCATTAAAGGGAATTTCATCTTCCGTTCCATCTTTGTAGCGACAAGTTACCCGCTTTTGCTTGCCATATTTCAAAACTGTAACTACTCCACTACAGGGAATCTCCCGTACTGGCTGAATTTCTTCACCTAATAACGCATTGAGTAAAGTTGATTTACCTTGACTAAATTCCCCCACAACCGCCACTCTGAAACGATGCGACTGGATTTTTTTTGATACCTCTTCTACCTGTGTAATCAAACTTTGGGGTAAAAAACTACTTTGATTACAATCTTGAATTATTTTTAATATTTCATGACAAAAATTATTTAATTGCTGATGATGTTTTTGAAACTTCTTTAACTCATCGTAAGATATAGCTACAGGTTCAGGGTTTTGAGTTAATTTATCAGGCAAAACTGGTAGTATCGCCAACATATCCCGCGCTGCTTTAACAAATACTGTATCTAATTCCTGAAAGCGCACGGGTTCAAGTAAAAATCGTACTTCTTCTAAAGCTACTAAATCTAGGTTTTCTTGATCAGTAAATGCAGCTTCTAAAACCCCTAAATACTGTGTTTTAATACCTAACAATTTGGCTAACATCTCTAAATATTTTTTCTCGCGAGAATCCATGTCCCCATCAGCCGCAGACATTTCATACCCAAAACTAATTAACAACATCTGTTGAGATTCTGTTAATGAAGCTGTAAGTGTTCTTAAATGGTCACTTTTTTTATATAGCTTATTTTCTTTAACACCTTTAATCATTAAATGCGTTAATTTACGCACGTCGCTGTCTGATGAACTAAAACGATAAAGCGTTGTGAGTAACCTTTTTTTCTCTTCCTCTGCTACTATACCATCCACAAATATTACACCTAGCAACACTGTTACTAAACTGGCGAGAAATATCACTGGTAGTGTTGCATCTTTTTTACTAAGCTTTTGTCCGATGATACACGATAATAAGTCAACTGATTCGTTGCCAACTATGGATGTATTCATAAATACTATTAACTCTTAAAGGTTTACGTGCTTAGTATGCCCATTATTTAGCCAAAATTTATCTATCTACTGTGTAAATACGGTTACTTTCCGCTTCCAGCAACAGTTAGCTTTAAACGAATCATGAATTTTTTAATAAGCAATTATATGCTGTTTGAGTTTTCACCTGCAATTCAAGCTGGTATCGAAGTTGGAAAATACGCACAAGTTTTCAGCAATGGATTACCCATCGGTATGGCACGAGATAGCATAACTGGTCAATTCGTCTCTCATGCTATCAGTGCAACATTAAATGGTAATCCTTTGTCACCTTTGGTTTTACCTCTTCAGCTTGTAACAAACGGAGCGGGTATGGTACAAACTCATCTGGACTTTCAACAAACCTATCAACAAATTGGTTTTGTTCAATCTGGATTACAAGCTTTACAAACCAGCGTTGGTGTTTTGCAAGCAACCACTGCATTGATTGGTGTAGGGACAGTAGCCGCGATCGCGCTATCGGCGATTAATTTACAGCAAACATTACAACTTCGTGAAGACGTTAAGCAAATGCGCTTGGAGGTCAAAAACGGCTTTATTGACTTAAAACAAGCCCTCAGAGACCAAGGAACGGAGATTAGGCAAATTATTGAACAGGTAGCTCAAGATATTAAATTTGAACAACATCGCGTAGTTTTAGCACAAGCATATGGCTTATTTACTCAAGCTTTACAACGCTTCCGCTCTGCGATGCAAATCCAAGATGACAGTCGCAGAAATGGTGAAATCGATGCAGTCAGAGGAATGTTATATCAAGCATTAGCGAGCTATACAAACCTGCAATTATTAGAAGAAACTTGTGCAGCAGGACAACTGCGTCGATTAGAATGCGCTTGGGCTATTGAGCAAGCAATTGTGACTACTTATCAAGTGCAAAATGAAATGTCCGCAGTTAGCGATCGCCTTGATCATCTCAAAAACCACATTTGTGAAAACGCTTGTAAGATAGTTGATTCCTGCGTTTCAGAAGACGAACTCAATTTTCTATTTCCAGAAATGAGCCGCATTCGCAACCACGACTTAGCAATTGTGGAAACATGGCAAAATCAAATTAATTGGATACAAAATCTTCCCAGCGATGAGCTTGAACTTTTAAATAGCAGCGATTTTAATATTTCAAACACTGAAGATATCGCGGATAAATCTACTGTAATAGTATCAATTCCACCAGAACAAGTTCTCTACGAAAACTTAAGGGAAAAATCACATTATTACTCTTTACATGACCAATTAATATTTATGTTCAATCCAGATTTACGTAAACAATATGAAAATTATGTGAATCAACAAGCTAACGTTGCTGGTTACAAAACATTAGTTCCTCGCAATCTCCAGCAAGCTTCCGATTTAACTGTTGCAAACCTTTATTATTACTTCAAAGTTCGGGATAAAGCAGTAGAGACTGTAGCAGCATAAGTTATTGTTAAAATATGCGGTATTGCATTGCGATTTCTAGTAAAAAATAAATGGCGCGTTACCAATCGCGCTAACACATCCTACATTTACACCTAATATTGCAATGTCAGAATTTGATCGAGTTATCAAAAATGTCCGTGTAGTGCGTCCACATCAACAATCTATTGAAAAGCTGGATATTGGGATCAGAAATGGTAAATTCAGCCGTATCGCACCCAATATTAAACTAGAGGAAACTAAAGAAATATTCGACGCTAAAAACTTGCTCGGATTTCCCGGTATAGTAGATGCTCATATGCACGTCGGTATCTATCAACCTTTATCCCAAGATGCTGTCAGCGAAAGTAAAGCTGCTGCAATGGGAGGAGTTACTAGCAGTTTAAATTACATTCGGACGGGGCAATATTACTTAAATAAAGGCGGCTCTTATCAAGACTTTTTTCCGGAAGCTTTAAAGTTATCTCAAGGTAATTTCTTTGTTGATTATGGTTTCCATGTTGCACCGATCGCCAAGGAACATATTGATGAAATGCCAATGCTGTTTGAAAAGTATGGTGTTTGTTCGTTCAAAATTTTTATGTTTTACGGTGGTTACGGTTTGCACGGTTTATCCGAGCAGCAAAACCTGTTTTTAATGATAAATAAAGAGGAGCGTTATGATTTTGCTCATTTTGAATTTATCATGCGGGGTTTAACCGAATTAATCGCTAAGCATCCGGAAGCTAAAGATAATATTAGTTTGAGTTTACATTGTGAAGTCGCGGAAATTCTCAATGCCTATACGAAAATAGTCCAGCAGGATTCTACATTAACAGGTTTACGCGCCTACAGTGCCGCACGTCCCCCTCATTCTGAAGGTTTAGCGATTTGCATTGCTGCCTATTTAGCCCACGAAACCAACTGTGTAAACATCAATTTACTACATTTAAGTTCCCGAAAGGCAATGGAAGCTGCTTTAACAATGCAAGCAGCTTTTCCCCATATCAATTTTCGTCGGGAAGTCACGGTGGGACATTTACTTTTAGATGTAGACACCCCCAACGGTACTTGGGCAAAAGTTAACCCGCCCATTCGTCCCCGCGAAGATGTAGAATACCTTTGGCAAGCAGTGTTAAACCGTCAAGTTGATTGGATAGTCAGCGATCATGCTTGTTGCTCGGCGGAATTTAAAAGAGATATTAAACAACCAAATAATATTTGGTTAGCGAAATCGGGTTTTGGTGGAACGGAATACTTGCTATCCGGTGTTTTTACTGAAGGTAATAAAAGGGGGATGTCTTACAATCACATGGCTGAATTGCTTTCATGGAATCCAGCCCAAAGATTTGGATTACAGGAAAAAGGTGATATTGCAGTAGGTTACGATGCTGACTTGGTATTATTTGACCCTAGTGAAAGTTTTATTGTAGACGCTGCTAATTCTGAATCAAAGCAAGGTTATACACCTTTTGCGGGAATGGAGTTAACGGGAAAGGTGAAAAATACCTTTTTGCGGGGTGATTTGATTTATGATCGGGGGAAAGTTTTGGGTAGTGCGAGGGGAAGGTATTTAAGGTTTGCTTAAAACCGTTATAATTGTCCCGGATCAATACCTTTATCCTGCAACTTTTTCAATAAATCCTGATAACGCTGTCTCTCGTCGAATAATTGGGTTTCCGCATTATCGGCACGTTGATGCTCAATTTCTGCACGTTGACGTTCTTGTTCTCGCTGTTGTGCTAGTTCCACAGAAGTTAGAAATTTTTCACCATCGGGACGATATATTTCCAAGGTTTGAGGTGTGAGATGAAAACGTATACCTAAACGGGGACTAACCCAAGTATTTATTTCTTCAATTACTTCTAGGCGATTTTGTCCCGATTCCTGAGTTCTTAACCAACCATTTAAGTCATTTTTATCGGAGTCGTAAATATAGTATTCCTCAACTCCATAGCGCTCGTAAAAGCTGAGTTTTTTTGCCATTTCCTTAAGAGTATTACCGGGCGAGAGGATTTCAAATACTACTTGTACGGGGATATTTTCCTCAAGCCATTGTTTGTAAGAACCGCGATCGCCTTTAGGTCTACCAAACACAACTAAAACATCGGGTGCTTGACGGGTTGTTTCTCCTAATACAGGATACCACAGCAAATCTCCAGCCACAAACACATCAGGCTGTGACGCAAACAGAATTTCCAAATTCTCTTTAATGGTGACTATCCATTGAAATTGTTTGGTATTATCTGCCATTGGCTGTCCATCGCTGTCGGGGTAGATGATATTGGTTGAGCTTTCTGATGTGACTACCATATGCCTGATTCCCGGTTTTAAGAGGTTATCGTCCTATAGTAATAGTTTTAGTTGGGGATGATTCTTTCTACTTATGTAACAAAGAAGAAAGCTTGATTTTAAGTGGGTAAGCAAAATTAATTGTGTCCGAAGCGTTCGCGTAAGCGTGCGCGAAGCGCTTACGACAGCGAAGCAATCTCAAAGTGTTGCGAAATACTTCCTAAAGATAACTGCGCCAACTTATGGGGACAAATATCATCCATTAATACCCATTTTTGTTGTTTGTCTCTCCAAATGACCAGCTTTTTCCCAAGTAAAGTAATTGGAGTAGGATGAGAAGGTTCTAAATAGCTTATAGGAGCTACTGGATACCATTGTTTAGTCCAAGAAAAGTTAGTCATCGTCAAATTCACGCTCTGTATTCATATAAATAAAAAACTCTGCGTCCCGAAGCTGTAAAAAATATAATTCCGATACCAACGGATTTGATATCAATTGTTCATTGTTTCATAATTCGATTCCGGGTTTCCCCAATCGGTTTCTTGTAAAAACTGATCAAAAGTTGTCAGTAAACCGGGAAATTCTGCTCTTAGATAGTTGACATCGGCTTGATAACCTTGATTTCGATAAAACTGAATGATGTTGTAAAGTTCTTTTTGCTTTGTCTCAATAATAATTTTCTGTACCGACCTACTTTATTCTTAATAAACCAGGAATAGCCGTAAGTGTCACAAAACTCGGATGGTGCGTGACTGTTTTTAATGATAAATAAAGAGGAGCGTTATGATTTTGCCCATTTTGAATTTATCATGCGGGGTTTAACCGAGTTAATGGCACAACACCCGGAAGCCAAAAATAATATAAGTTTAAGTTTACATTGTGAAGTCGCGGAAATTCTCAATGCCTATACGAAAATAGTCCAGCAGGATTCTACATTAACAGATCGCGTAATCCCAAACTACGATAATAAGCACTTTGAGCATATATGGCTGGACTTAACAGGTCTTTTAGGTGTTCGCTAATTGCTTCATTATCCGCAAGCGGTGTATTACGACGACGAGCATGGTCGGCGTTTCTTGGTTTTTTTGTTGGCATTGTTTTGAATCAGAAGATGCACTATTACTAGTTTCTCAGCTTTCTAAGTTGTTTTATACTGCTCTTGACAAAACCTAAAAAACCTTAACTTGTCACGAATCGGAGTTAGGAATACAATATTGTTGCCTGTTCGCGGTTAAAAACTTATGGTTAAAAAAGTTGCTATTATTGGTGCTGGTTCTTGCGGTTTGCTGCTGGCTCACTACTTATTACGTCGTGACGAAAAATACCAAGTTGATATTTATGAACGTCGTAACGATCCGCGAATTGTAGAATTCTCCAAAGCCAGAACCTTTCCTATTACTTTAAACGAAAGAGGTATCAAGGCATTAAGCAAAATTGAAGGGCTGATTGATGGACTCAGAGATATCAGCGTGGAGATGATGGGAACAATTTTTCACCAAAAAAATGGCAAAAAACGAGTTAGATCGAGAAAGAAACCTCTGACTGCTCTCGATCGCACTAATTTAGTAATTTTGCTTTTAGAAAAGTTAACTCAAAAATATGGCGATCGCCGACTCAATATTCATTTTAATTGTGAATGCACTCAAGTAAATTTCACCGCGAAAACAGTCAAGTTAACAAAACTTGTAACGCAAGAAGATTTTACTAATAATTATGACTTATTAATCGGTGCGGATGGCTCGCGCTCTGCGGTAAGAAAGCATTTTTTAGATACAGAACTTTTTGAATTTCAACAGAAACACGTTCCTACCGATTATAAATCGATTTATCTCCCTAAACCTGAAACTGGCATAAAACTAGAACCAGATAGCATCCATTCTTGGAGAAATGACGACGGCACCACAATATTATTATTACAACAAGCCGACGAAACAATCGGCGGTGCTATCCTCTTTTTCGCAAAGCAAACTCAGTTAGCTTCTGCTTCTACCACTGAAGAATTAATCAAATATTTTCAAGAGAATTTCCCAGATGTTGCTAAATTAATCTCTATATCGGCTGCCGAAGATTTTCTGCAAAAACCAATATCAAAAATTTTAACGATTCGTTGCAACCGCTATCATCAAGGTGATAGCGTATTACTTATGGGAGATGCAGCCCACGCTGTCTCAGCTTCTATCGGTCAAGGTTGTAATGCTGCATTGGAAGATGTGTTAGTATTCGATAATATTTTAGATGAGTATTCCGACAATATAGCAACAGCGATAGAACAATTTACCATTCGTCGCCACCAGGATGCGATCGCCTTAGTGGAACTTGGTGATTATGCTTTTCCTTTATCTAAAGGATTATTTATCGAGTTTATCTTAAGAGAACAGATGGCTAAAACTCTGCACCGAATATCTCCCCAGCGTTTTCCCGCTTCCCTATCTGAGCTAGTATTTGAAACTGCTGCTCCCTATTCAGAAATTTTGAATTTATACCAAGGCTGGATAAGTAAAGTAAAAAAATCAAACGAGAAATTTCTAGCCAATTTGTAGAAATCAATCAATTCACTTTATATCTGAAAATGTAATAATTATTAATATACTTTATTTTGGTTTTGTGTATTACATAACTTGAAATAAAATTATAATTGATTCAGTCTGGAAAAAGTATTTATTATTTATGAGATTAATTGTATGATTAGCAAAATTTTCCAAAAATATCTAGAATCTCGACCTTGCTTAACAGCTTATAATGATTCAGAACAGAAAGAACCTCGGCAAGATACACATTTTATATTATTTCCTAGCAATAAGTGGTTTAATTTGACGCTGAACCATATTATGGCTCGTCCGGAATGGTACAAGGGAGTATTACATAATCATCCTTGGTTCAATATTAGTATTATTTTGAAAGGTGGTTATTGGGAAAGAACTGATAATGGCGTAAAGTGGTATCGACCGGGTTCAATCATCTTTCGATCTGCTAAAAAATACCATTCTATTTGGACAGGACTTACGCAATTGTCACAATACACGGCTGATGCGTGACACCACAAACTTGATTGTTTCGTTCAAAATCACTCGAAGTGTCACACACCCGTTGCAAAAAAAATGTGCCAGTTACGTAAGTCCT
>JAYKJL010000213.1:0-26598 GCA_035285725.1 Nostocales cyanobacterium 94392
ACCTTTTTTACGTCTTGACACCCTACGTTGCGCTGATTTTATCCTACGTTCAGCTTTACGTAAATGTTTTGGTGCAGCAATTCTAGTACCGTCTGACGACACATAAAAATCAATTAAACCAACATCAAGACCAACAATATTGTCAGGATTAAAGTCAGGTTTAATTGCTGGGACTGTTTTGTCGTCAAGACTCAGGGTTAGATAATAACCGTCTGCTTTTTTGGTAACAGATACAGTCTTGATGTCAAAACCATCAGGTATTGGTCGATGGACAATTACTTTAACTTCTCCAATCTTTGACAGTGTGATTTTGTTATTAACAAAGTGATGCTGTTTGAATTGAGCATAAGTAAAAGTTTTGTATTGACCTTTACCTTTAAATCTAGGTCTACCAGACTTCTTCCCGTTAACGTCACCTTTTAACCATCGGTCGAAAGCTAATTCAACTTTTTTAGAGACTTCCTGCAATACTTGAGAGTGGATTTCTTTGTACCAAGGTCTATCAACTTTCAGTTGAACCAAAGAAGCTTTTTGATTGTAGTAGTCAGGCTGCTCTTTTAGCTCTGGTAAATGGCAAATTAACGGACATCTATCAATAGGACAGCGATTAAACTCATACCAGTCAAATCTTTGAGCTAGCAGATAATTATACTGGCAACGTAACATTTCCAGTGTTTTATCTATTTTCTTTTCTTGCTCTTTAGTTGGTTTGATTTTGTATTGATATGAAGTTTTCATCTTTGTATCCTTGTTTTCGACCTGAACACAGTATAACCTAAAAATGTATCCATTGTGTAACCAGGATGAAAAACAAACAATTAAGATTAAGGATGTCAGAGCGCCGATTCAATAAGATTAAGCAATATGCAGAATATGCAGATAAAACAATGACTCAAGCGATAGAGGAACTTATAGACACATTACCAAACATAAAAAATGGCGATTCCTCATCGACCCCCTGCCCTGTTAATCCTGCGGATTAATTTGGTTGTGGGTCAATTCGTCATCGCCCAAAAATTCATCTCATCACTCGTCCTTTGGACTGAGTGAGAGGCTTCTTTTTGTTTTAGCTAAAAATTACTTTGCTTCCATTTCCAGAAGTTCAGGGATAGTTACAAAGCCATAACCTTGCTGCTTGAGTTTGGCAATTATCTGAGGTAAAGCTTGGATTGTGCGAGTGCGATCGCCACCACCATCGTGTAGTAATATAATCCCACCAGGACGGGAATTTTTTATCACATTATTTACCAGTGTCGCTGGTGAGGGTTGCTGGAAGTCGCGAGAATCCGCAGACCACATCAAAGTAGCATATTTTTGATTTCTAGCGTAAGCAACCAAACCATTACTTAAATGTCCTCCTGGTGGACGGAATAAATTTGTTTTTACACCCGTAACTTGATAAATTAATTCTGTAGTTTTATCAATTTCAAAAGCAGCAACTTGGGGATTCATGAAATGATACCAATGATGCCAAGTATGATTAGCTATTGCATGACCTTCAGCTATAACTTGCTTTGCTAATTGAGGATTATTTTTGAGTGCTTGTCCGACTACAAAAAATGTGGCTTTAATATTATTTTTTTTGAGTATATCTAATGTTTGTCTAGTACTATTTTTCCAGGGTCCATCATCAAAAGTTAAAGCAATAACTTTTTTATTTCCAGCAGGTTTAATTTCATAGATTGTTTTGCCATTAAAGCTTGTTGGTGCAACAGAAAGCAAGTTTTTTTGCTTGAACTGTTCATTCAGACTCCCTTCCATTGCGGTTTGAAATTCTGCAACTCGCTGTTGATTGTCCGCTTGAGAATTGACTATTTCGATTTTGGATTTATTTATACCGATAATTTGAGATAAATTAAAATTTGAAGGTACAATTAAACTCAAGCATAAAGTACTAGCAAAAAGAAGTAAAGCAATTAATAACTTATGCGGTAGAACAAATATTTTCCTGCTTTCCACTTGATATGTCTCTCAAAAATATAATTTTGTTTCGATACTTTCGGGATGTAACAAAAATTAACCATTAGAACACTGAACTTGATTTCTCAGTTCAATCTGGGATAATTTTATTTTGTAAAATATTAATAGTTTGCCGTAATTGTGATATTTCCTTCAGCTTATACAGCAGTTTTACCTTACCGAATAAGGCTGATCAATAAATCAATTAACTAATCTTATTTCTTACTTAAACTCTATGAGTTTTTACTAACTGTCTAGCTTGAAACAATAGTAAAGCTGCTCTAGAATCGAAATGAGAACTTCTGGCTGTTGAATTTATAATTACTACAAAATAATTTGTTACTTATCCGAACAAATATCGGGAATTGATTATAGAACGAGTAGATAAATTCTCTCGTCAATGAATATTATTCTGAATACGAGTTAGATTTCATAGATAAAATTTAGTCATAATAGCAGGCTAATTATTACCTGCTATTACGATAGTAATACCAGTTTAGAAAAAAGGCAATAATATTAAATACTTTTAGGATAAAGCAGATTAAAATATAATTAATATCTATTTAATATCTATTTAAAATTTAATTAAAAAATATAAAAATACTGTTTGATTTCTAAATATAAGTGGGTAAGCAAAATTAATTGTGTCATTGCGAGCGACAGCGAAGCAATCTCAAAGTGTTGCGATTGCTTCGTTTCACTTCGTTCCACTCGCAATGACAACTATACAATTAATTTTGCCCAAGTACTTAGCGGTTTTCAATTGGGTGCAATACAAATAAAATTGGTAAAAATAACTGTCTGGTGGGTGAAGAAGTCTGGTGGGATAAAGTTGCCAAAAACCCGAATTGTGAGGATTTAATATTAATTTCGCAAACGATAACCCACACCTCTGATGGTTTCAATCAACTGACTACCGAACTTTTTTCTTAAATAACCAATGTAAACATCTACAATATTTGAACCGGGATCATAATCGTATCCCCAAACTCGATCTAGAAGTTGCTCTCTACTCATTACTTGTCCGGGATGACTAAAAAGAGTTTCTGCTAAAGTAAATTCACGGGCTGCTAGATCGATAAGATTACCATTTACTCGGACTTTTCGAGTCCTTAAATCAAGTACAATATTACCTGCTTGGAGAATATGTTCTTCCTTAATTTGAGATGCTTGAGTATTTCTTAACCTTAACCGTACTCGTGCAAGTAATTCTTCAAATCGGAATGGTTTGGTCATATAATCATCAGCACCACCTTCCAAACCCGTAACTTTATCGTTAATATCATCACGAGCTGTTAATATAATTATGGCTAAATTTTCTCCTTGTCCCCTGATTGCTTCCAAAACTTCCAAACCATCTTGACCGGGAAGTCCTAAATCAAGAATCAGTAAATCAAAATTATTGCCAATAGCCAAATTCAAAGTTTCTTTAGCATCCGATGCAATGGTAGCTGTAAACCCATTTGCACGTAAACCTTTTGCAATAAAAGAAGCAATGCGAAACTCATCTTCAGCAATTAAAATTTGACTCATAATTCAGATTTTTAATTTAATCACATCAAAAAATTATTGCAGCAAACTTAATTAATTAAATACCCTGAAGAAGCGAAAATTATTAGTCCTTAACAGGTAAAATTATACAAAATTTAGCACCTTTTTGTGGCTGACTCTGTAACGTTACTTCCCCGTTGTGGGCTTGTGCGATCGCCTTGACAATAGATAACCCTAAACCAGCACCTTCGGAACGACGACGACTATGAGCAGCACGAGCAAAGCGTTCAAAAATCCGTTCTTGGTCAGCTTCCTTAATCCCTTCTCCTGTATCACGTACCCAAAATTTAACTTTTCCTTTGGTCAGAGAAGAACCAATTGCAATTGTGTCACTACTGATTGTATGTTGAGTGGCATTTTGTGCAAGGTTCATGATTACTTGAGTAATTCGTTGACGATCTACAACAATTTTTCCTTGGGCAATTTTATCAACACACCAATTACGTTCTCCTAGAGCTTGAGCTTTAGCAAACAACTCTTGAGTTAAAGTATTAATATCAACCGTTTCTAACTGTAAAAAGTCTGGACGTTCGGCTTTTGAAAGTAGAATTAAATCTTCGACAAATCGGCTCATCCGGTCTAATTCATCAAGCACCAAAGTTACAGTTTCACTGATTTCTTGTGGGTCATCCTCACCCATTAATTCTAAATGTCCCCGAATAATAGTGATAGGGGTTCTTAATTCGTGTCCCGCATCATTAATAAAATTGCGCTGAGTAGTAAAAGTTGTTTGCAATCTATCCATCATGTCGTTGAAAGTGATTGCAACTTCCGCAAGTTCATCTTTACCCCGAACAGGAATACGTTTGCTTAAATCAGATTCGCTAATCGAACGAGCAGTTGTACTAAAAGTACGTATTGGAGCTAGTATTTTTCCAGAAGCTATCCAAGACAGTAACAAAGCTGCAAACAGAACAAAAAGACTAACCTGAATTACAACCGCTACCGCTTCAACTACTTCTTGACGTTCACCACTGATAGTATGAGCTACTACAAATACCCCAACAATTTTTCCTTGTATTTTTACCGGCTGAGCCATGTAAATAATACCACCAATTTGGTTATCAGGAAATTCCTGTTCACCTTCTTTTGGTTTAACCATTTTTGCCCAATCACGCATTAATTTTGAATCTCGGTCAAATATTTTTGGTCTTCCCCTCGGACTTGATTTAAAAAATTTTCCATCTATAAAAGTAAGCAAAAAAGTATCGTCTTCCGGAAGTTGTTTAGCTAAAAATGCATTGAAAAAATCTTTTAGTTCTTTTGTGGATTCGGGGCGAACAAGACGCTCATCCGGCTCGTTTACCCAATCAGGATCGTCTATTTCTTCTAATTCTGCTTCATCTAGTTCCACATCATCACCCTTAGCAATTAGTTGGTTAAATATTTCCATTTTTTCCATCAACTCTCGACGAACTCGTATATCGACACGAGAGTATAATAGACTACGAAACGCCGGAATTGAAACTAGAAAAATAAAGGTAATAATTATTACGTACCAAACAAGTATGCGAGTACGAGTAGCCCAAAATAATCGCTGCCAGTTATTATAACCAAAGAGTTTAGTTGTTGTTGAACTGTCTAATTGTTGAGAGTAGTTTTTTAGAGAATTTTTAGTAAATCGATTAAATATTGACATTAAAGGTTAGTTGATAGTTGTTAGTTGTTAGTTGTTAGTTGTTGGTTGTTGGTTGTTGGTGAATGGTTGTTGGTGAATGGTTGTTGGTGAATGGTTGTTGGTTGACAGTTGTTGGTTGTTGGTTGTTGGTTGATAGTTGATGGTTGACGGTTGTTGGTTGATAGTTGATAGTTGTTAATTGTTGGTAGTTGGTTGATAACTGATAACTGTTAACTGATAACTGATAACTGTTAACTGATAACTGTTAACTGATAACTGTTAACTGTTTAATCCCTCCGCAACAAGTTTAAGACGACGTAATTGTGCTTGCATATCTTCAATAGTAAATTTTTCGGCAAAGATTTTAAAACCCCAAGTTATTAAAGGATTGGGAATTTCAAATTCAAAACGATTAACCAAATGAGTTCCTTTATTTATTGGTTGACATTCCCAACGGTCGGTTCCTTGAAAAAAACCGTTAAAAGCCCAAATTACCAGACCTGGTTCCCTCTCCACAACAGTACTAATTAATGTCGGTTTTATTACTGGTATTTGAATAATAAACTTACTTTTACTACCTACCTCTGTACTCCAATCTCCTATAGGTTCGCAACACAAAGCAGGATTTAACCATCGATGCATTAAAACACGGTCTGTGATACATTGTTCGACTACTGCGGATGTAGCGTTAATATCAACCGATTGTTCAAAAACTTGTTTATGCATTTGATCGGATATTTTAAATTTTAATGTAATCTCCGCACTCAGAGTACCGTAAAAAAGCAGTTATTACATCAGCTTTTGAGCAATACTATAAACTATTTTACAATCCATTCAATGTGTATATGTATACATTGTCACTAGTAAATATCAACCATTTCGATTAGTTTTCTGCGGAAAAAAGTGAATAAAAATAAAAAAAGTAAAAAATAAGCTTGATATAAATTATTTGTAAGATTTACTGGTAAATTAGGTTGCAAAACACTTGTGAAGTTGTCAGGGTGTGGTATTGTTTCAGGCAATGTACCACCATTACATCTAAGGTGTTTTTTGCAATAACACCAAACTTTAAAACTGGAAAACTATGATTTCAACTTGGCAAAATATAACCCAAGTGATGGGTGCTGATTTATCAATCAAAATAGGGGCAATCTTGGCACAAACATCACCTTCATTGTCAGCAGATGGTGTAGGGGGATTTCAAACTTATACCCAAAATGCTTTTGCACAAGTAGTAGGTTTATTACCTCGATTGCTGGGTGCTGTTCTAATTTTGTTTGTTGGCTGGCTGGTTGCTTACATCGCGAAAGCCATAGTCCAAGGATTGCTGAATCGGACTAACATCGATAACCGGATTGCGGCTGGTTTGACGGGTAGTGACTCGATCCAAGTAGAGAAATTTATTTCTGGCTTGGTTTTTTGGACTATTCTGCTGATTACCATAGTTGCAGTTTTAGATACCTTAGAACTAAGGGTAGCTTCTCAACCGCTGAATTCTTTTCTCACTCAAATTGGGGAATTTTTACCTAGATTGCTGGGTGCAGGAATCCTGTTGGGAGTGGCTTGGGTAGTAGCGACTCTTGTCAAAACTTTGACAGTAAATGCTCTTAATGCATTAAACGTAGACGAACGATTAAACACACAGCAAGATCGAACTGCTGCTAGTAGCAATCAACTTTCTATTTCCCAGACTATTGGTACTGCTCTTTACTGGTTCATTTTCTTACTGTTCCTGATTCCGGTACTTAATACTCTAAATTTGCAGCAAGCGCTTTTACCAATAGAAGCTTTAGTCACGCAAATTTTGACGATTCTGCCGAATATTTTGGGTGCGGTAATTATCGGTGTAGTTGGTTGGTTTGCGGCTAATATCATTCGTCGAATTGTCACTAACCTGCTTTCTACAACTGGAATTGACCATTTAGGAAGTCGATTTGGACTTTCGCAAACTGCTTCCGGGGGACAATCTTTATCTTCGATTCTAGGTACAATTGTCTACGTTTTAATTTTGATTCCTGTGGCGATCGCGGCGCTGAATACTCTGCAAATTCAGGCTATTTCAGTACCAGCAATTGCAATGTTGCAACAGGTTCTCAATGCGATACCTTTAATCTTCACAGCTGCGGCAATTTTAGCAGTTGCCTATTTCCTAGGAAGATTTGTCTCAGAATTAGTTACCAGCATTCTCACCAGCATCGGATTTAACAATATTTTCTCCATCCTGGGTTTACCTACACCAGCAAGAAGAACAACAGTCACAGCAGAAGGAGAAATACCTTCCCCAACATCCCGTACCCCGTCAGAAGTTGTGGGCATTATTGTCTTTATAGGCATTATGCTATTTGCAGCGGTGGCAGCGATTAATATCCTGAATATTCCAGCGCTCACAGCATTGGTGACAGGTATCGTGATTATTTTGGGACGGATTTTAGCTGGATTGGTAGTATTTGCTGTGGGTTTATTCTTGGCAAATCTGGCATTCAGCATTATTACCAGTTCCGGTAATGCTCAAGCGAGAATTTTAGGTCAGGTAGCGAGAATTGCCATAATCGTCTTAGTTTCGGCGATGGCACTGCAACAAATCGGCGTTGCTCCCGATATCGTCAATTTAGCATTTGGCTTGTTGTTGGGTGCGCTAGCAGTGGCTATTGCGCTTTCTTTTGGTCTTGGTTCTCGCGATATTGCCAAAGATCAAGTACAACAATGGTTAAACTCTTTTAAGAGTAAATAGCCTAGAAATGTAATCTGAAGTCTGAAGTCTGAAGTATTAAGGATGAAATCAAAAGAGTCGAAGGTGAGTACTTCCGAAGGAAAAGTAGATTACGATAGCAAATCCTAGATTACTCAATCAGAGACGAAAACAAACTGTAAAAGCTGAATTTTTCGTGGGTAAGAAGTCGGGTTTTGATGAATCTTTTCTGATGTTACGAATATTTATTGTAAAAAACCCGACTTCTGTGATATTTTAAGTTCCCTATTAAGAGTTCCCCAACTCGCTGAAGAGTTTTCACCTTCATCCTTGATACTTCACACTTTTTTCAGTTTAATTTGCAATTCACCCTTGATCCGATTCAGAATTGAAGATTCATCAAGGTTTGCCAAAATTTTATTGATAACTGCTTTTGGTCCATCAGGTCCCCAAGTAGCTCCATTTGCTAAATATGCTTTAGTTACTTGTCCAATACCATAAGAAGAAACACCAGCGACACCGGCTTGAGTGAGTGCAACCGATACATAAGGACCCAGAGTTGCGCCCCCAGTAACTGGCGCGGAAATACCAAGTAAAGTTTTTAACGAACTTAATCCCAAATTTGCGAGTAATTCGCTAGCACTAATACCGCCCATACTTAAGGCAATTTTTTGTAGTAATTTCAACGCTCCAGATTCCGTCATCGGGATCCCGTAAAGCCTGGATAATCCCAGAATTAGAAACACATCGATCGCCGCAGCACTGACAATATCTAATACAGTCACCGGGTTAAGAGCAACAGCCAAAGCTTTAGTAATTACTGACTTCCAAATCAACTGATTAGCAGCAGTTTCGCGCAATTTCAACTTACGCTCTAACAATTGCTCATTCACATCATCAGCATAAAGCATAGTGTTAAGAGCGACTAAATCTTTACCATCGCGGTGAAGAATCTCTAATATTCTCAGTTTTAATTCCTCAACTTGAGGTTTACCTTTGCGTAACTGTAGATTCTTAGAACCATCAGGATTACGTATTAAAGTTCTCACCAAAGGAGAAGCCGCAGCGGTGACAATTTCCGCAGGTGAAAGCAACTCTTTGACACGTTCATCCCGAATTTTCTCATAAATTGCAATTCGGTCAGCTTGGGGATATTGGTCTACCTTGTTAAATACTAATAAAATGGGTTTACGGGCATCTCGCAACTGAGAAAGAGCTTCGTGTTCGAGCTTAGTCATATCCCCAGAAACCACAAACAAAATTAAATCTGCCTGTTTAGCAATTTGTTCAGCTAATGCAGTGCGAGTTTCACCATCAACTTCATCCAAACCGGGAGTATCGATCAACTCTACCTGGGATTGTCCGCTAACACTAGGAAGAGTGACTCGTAAAGCCCGTTGAGATTCACCAAATAGCTCTTCATTAATAGTCCAATTAACTCTTTGTGCATCGCGAGTTACACCATGTAGGGGACCAGTTTCAAACACCTCTTGTCCAACCATAGCATTGAGCAAAGAAGACTTACCCCGTCCCACCATTCCAAAAGCAGCAATTTGTACCGTCATGCTTTCCAACTTAGTCAGCATACCTTCTAAATCAGCAATTTCCATTTCCAGCCCTTGAACTTCCGAAGCACTCAAATCCAGATTAGCAACCATAGCACTCAGCGCCGTTTTTGCTTGTTTATAGTGAAGTTCAGCCTGAATTTCCTCAAAAGTGAAAATAGCTTGATCTAATTCCTCAGTGCTGGAATAATTATTGCTTTCGGTTTCCGGTGAAGGTACAGTCATAGGAATTTTGGATTTTAGATTTTAGATTTTGGATTGATTTAGATTTTAAATTTTAAATTTTAAATTTTAAATTTTGTTACGTCTTCTTCCATCGTAATGTTTTTTTATGGCATGGGTGATGGAGATGGGGAGACAAGGGGATGGGGGGACAAGGGGATGGGGAGACAAGGGGATGGGAGAAATTAACCATCAACCATCAACTAACAACCAACAACCATCAACTAACAACCATCAACCTTTAACCTCTAACCTTTGACCTTACAATTGGTTGCAAAAAAGTCATAAACTAAAAATTGCATTAATGTAGCTGTTAGATATTGACTTAATCACCTGTGCGAAAAATTGTTATTGCTGGCAACTGGAAAATGTTCAAAACCAAGGCAGAATCCGAGGAATTTTTACAAGGATTTCTACCTTTATTACAAGAGACTCCCGACGATAGAGAAGCGGTATTATGTGTTCCCTTTACCGATTTAAACGTTTTATCTAGGAATTTGCATGGTAGTCGCATCAGATTGGGAGCGCAAAATGTTCATTGGGAAGAAACGGGAGCTTACACGGGTGAAATTTCCGGTTTAATGCTCTGTGAAATTGGGGTACGTTATGTAATTATCGGTCATAGCGAACGACGGCAATATTTTGGTGAAACGGATGAAACCGTTAATCTGCGCCTCAAAGCCGCTCAAAAATATGGAATGACACCTATTTTATGTGTCGGAGAAACTAAACAACAAAGGGATGCGGGGGAAACTGAATCAATAATTACTCACCAAATCAAGAAAGCCTTGGTAGAAGTTGACCAAAACAATCTGGTGATTGCTTACGAACCGATTTGGGCAATTGGTACCGGCGATACCTGTGAATCCACCGAAGCCAATCGAGTCATCGGTTTAATTCGCAGCTTACTGAGCAATAAAAATGTATCTATTCAATATGGAGGTTCCGTGAAACCAAATAATGTTGATGATATTATGGCTCAACCTGAAATCGATGGTGCTTTAGTTGGTGGAGCAAGTTTGGAATTCCAAAGTTTCGCCCGAATCGTTAATTTTAAATGAAAAGGTGTGCTTAGTTGATGGTTGATGGTGGTTAGTTGGTGGTGGTTAGTTGATGGTGGTTAGTTGATGGTTAACAGTTAATTTCTCCCATCTCCCCATCCCCCTATCCCCTTGTCCCCTTGTCTCCCCATCCCCTTGTCCCCCCATCCCCCCATCCCTTTCCTTTATTCAAAACAAATTCCGATGCTTAACTTCAACTGGGGCGATCGCACTTTTTTAATGGGTGTTTTAAATGTAACTCCTGATAGTTTTAGCGATGGTGGTGAGTTTAATCGACCAGATGCTGCTTTACATCAAGCACAAGCTTTAGCTGCTGCTGGCGCGGATATCATTGACGTGGGTGGACAATCTACTCGACCTGGTGCAGCACAAATATCTGTAGAATTAGAACTTGAACGGGTACTATCAGTATTGGAGATGATACGTCCCCAAGTTGACATTCCAATTTCCGTAGATACCACTTCTTCAATTGTTGCCAAAGCTGCTGTTGATGCTGGTGCGGATATGGTTAACGATATTTCTGGTGGCACTTTTGACTCGTCTATGTTTTCTACAGTCGCTGAGTTGAATGTGCCACTTGTGCTAATGCATATCCGAGGAAACCCTCAGACAATGCAGCAGATGACTGACTATCAAGATGTTATAGAAGAAATATCTAATTTTTTATGCCAACAAATAACCGCAGCAAGGGCTGCGGGAATTCAAAGAGAAAAAATCATTATCGATCCCGGTATTGGCTTTGCTAAAAACTTAGAACAAAATTTAGAAATTTTTCGCCGCTTAACAGAATTAACAAAACTTAATTGTCCGATTTTAGTGGGACCGTCTCGTAAAAGCTTTATAGGAAAAATTCTTAACCAACCAAACCCCAAAGCCAGAGTTTGGGGAACGGCTGCGGCTTGTTGTGCGGCTATTTTTAATGGTGCCGATATATTACGAATTCACGATGTTGAACAAATACACGATGTTTCAATGGTTGCCGATGCAATTTGGCGCTCAAATCAAAACAAGTAAATACCGGCGATAAATTAACGTGAGTTCGATGTTTATTGCTGCGATTCGGCAATTATAATTAAGTAATTAGTAATCAGTAATCAAGTAATCAATTAAAACTTCTTACTTGTTACTTATTCGTGGGGTAAGAAGTCGGGTTTTTATGATGATTGTCTGTTACAACCCAGATTTATCTTAAAAACCCGACTTCTGTGCTATTCGTCGAATTCACGTTAAATTAATTTCTTGAATAAATGCAAGTTTTAGCTTAGGATTCAGCACCATTACCATCACCATTTCTTGGTCTTTTTGAAGTATGCTCGGCTACCGTTTCAGCAGTGATTTGGTCGATAATGTCATTTTTCCCGGAACCGGGGTCTACAAAAACAATTTTGGAATTAGGACTTTCACCTAATTTGTAACTAGCGTTGATGTAATCTTGAGCAACTAGATATCGGAGAATTTCCTTGTTTTCAGGAACACTACGCAAAGCCTCAGAAAGAATTTGCATACTAGTACTAGTACCTTCAGCTTTCTTGATTGCAGCTTGACGTTCACCTTCTGCTTCCAAAATTGCAGCACGGCTTTTAATTTCAGCCGCACGTTGGTCTTCCATTGACTTACGTACACTTTCGGGAGGTGTAATTGATTGAATATCTAACCGAATAATCTCCACTCCCCAATCTATGGTTTTTTGATTCAATCGATCCAACAATTCTCTATCCATATCGACTCTAGAGACATTAGTTTCTTCTAGAGTATTTTGAGCAATTATTTCTCGTAGAGAAGTTGTAGTAATTTGATTTAAACCTTGTCCTAAATCATCAATTTGGTAGAAGCTTTTCTCCATATCTTTGATGCGCCAATACACAATAGCATCAATTTCTAGGTAGATATTATCTTTAGTAATTACATTTTGGGGTTTTATATCCAGTATTTGTTCCCGTGTGGTATCTTCCATCACAATTTGGTCGATCAGGGGAACGATAAAGTTGATCCCAGGTCGTAATTTCCGATGATACTGACCCAAGCGCTCTACTAAAGCTTCGTTTCCTTGATTGATAATTTTGGTTGAACCTAATGAATAACCTATAAGCGCTAAAGCTATAGCAATAATTGATGATTCCATTTATGCTCCTTGTACAGCAATAGGGAGATTTAATTTAAGTAGTCGCGTTTCTACCTCGTCTTACCTTTAGTCTAATAAAAAAATCAATGTGTAATTTTATTATCACGAGAGAGGTGACTTCAGACAAGATATTGTCTTTACCAGCCGATTAATAACACGCGCTTATTATTGCATCATTTTTGTCATATTGGCGAGATGGGGGGATGGGGGGACAATTACCCATTACCAATTACCAATTACCAATTACCAATTACCTATTACCCCTGACAAATTCAATTTCAACCAAGGCTGTATGCTTGCAGGCAATTCAGAATTCAAGCGTAATTTAATTTGTGGTGTAGAAAAAGATTGAGCGTAGGTAGGGGTTAGAAATGGTTGATAATTTTTTGCTTCAGGTGTAAGTTGTTTGACGAATGCTACGCTTACACCTTTAAGTAATTCCCTTAAAGGTCTAGCTTCTACCCCCCGTCGCTCTTTGATAATATTCGTAGCCGAATTTACGTAGTAGTTCTCATCACTTATACTTAGATGAGTGCCGCCAATTGCTGTTAAAAGATACTTTTGTCCGCCTAATTGGTTAAAAGGCTGTATTTGATGTGTTAGGGCTGGTGTCAGCGCGTCTTCGGTTCCCGTTAAGATTAAAACTGGTTTGTTAATTTTATTTAATCCTTTGTCGCCAAAGAGTTTCCCTATCATCGGATTAAGCGCGATCGCACTTTTAACTCGTTCGTCTTGTAGCTGTAATCTGTTTTCTGATAAAGAGGCTGCGGCACATTCTAACCAGTCAGCCGGTGCATTAGTAATATTTAACGAATTGTTACAGAATCGTTTGAGTTGCTCGATGTTGACTTCTCCCCCAACTACTGCTAGTGCTGTATAACCTCCTAAAGAATGTCCGATAACGCTTACTTGTTGAGTATTTAATTGTCCTTGAAGTTTTCCTGGTTGATTATTCAGTTTTGTTAATTCATCTAGTAAAAAGCTAATATCTTTTGGTCGGTCAATAAATTCAGTAGGGTTAAGCAATTTTTTTAAGTCGGCTGCATTTTTGGCTTGATTAATAGCTGTAGCATTGCTACCTGGATGTTCAATAGCTGCAACACTAATTCCATGGGAAGCTAAATGATTGGCTAAGTAAGCTAAATATTTGCGATTTGCACCAAACCCGTGAGATATCACAATTAATGGTTGTTGTGATTGTTTTACTCCACTAAAATAAATATCTGCGGAAATAGTCCGGTTTCGCTTTGTATCTCGTAAGGTAATTGTTTGCTGTTCGACTGGTTGTTTACCAATAATTGCTGGATTGAAATTTGATAAATTTGGTTTATATTCTGTTTGATTATTTACAAATAATTCTCTCGTCAGTAAGGAGCCAAGAGCTTGACTCTTCAAGCGATTAGGGTTGAATTCCACAGCTAAACTCATCGCTTTTGTCGCATCTACGGTAATATTTGTTTGGGGATATGCCCGTAAAAACCCAAGTATACTTAAGCCGTTAACTTGTCTTAAAGTTAAACTAACCGCACCTTCGACACTTTCAATACTCGAACCTGGTAAAGCTGCTTTCAATGAAGTGATTAATTGTCTACCCACCGAGGTTTTCTGCAACTCTTGGCTAAAATTATCGGCTGTTTTGGGATCTATTTCTAAACGTCGCTGCAATAACCCTTGCATTCCACTGGGAATAAAAGGTGATAAAACTTGTAGGGAAGCCGGTATTTTCCCTGTTTTAGCAAATTCTTCCAAATCGGCGATCGCCACTGATTGTTCAAAGGGACCCAAGCGAATTGTAACGGTTTGGGCTGCAAAAGCTGAAGGTATACCCAGGGAAGTGCAACAAGCAAAGGTTAAGCCGCACAACAAACCTTTTATCTGGGATACTCGTTGTGGAAATCGTCCAGAATGCTTGAATAACATATTGCTCACTAGTTTATATTTAAGGATAGCTGAAAAAACTTCTGAACAAATAAGACGTTGCAATGCAACGTCTCTACATTGTTTCCTTTATTAAGGGAAAAATTTTTTAATTTTGGATGAAAGAATACATTCGAGAGAGCCCTAAAAACCGATTCCGAAAAATCTCAGAACACCTAAAATACTACCTAACGGTCCACCAATTTGATTGATGGTATCACCAGTTTTAGCTATACCAGAACGGCTGACTAACAATACATCATTACTACGCAGAATTGGATTAGTTTTCTCGTTGATTCCAGCTTTCAAATCTACTTCTACCAAGCGCTTGGTCACGGAACCATCGGGGTTCAAACGAATCAAGTCAATTTTAGCACTGCTGGCTCTAGCATCGTTAAATCCACCGGCTGCGAGTAAGGCTTGGTTAAGAGAACTATTCGGTCTAATTTGTACTGGTCCTGGTCTTTTAACTTCTCCGACGACACTCACTTCCATTTGTGCCGCAGACAAAGTTGTTGTCGCTAATTGGGTAGCTTCGGCTGGGTTGATTTCAGTTGCGGTCGGGAATATGATTGTATCTCCATCTTGAACAACTATGTCTTGGTTAACATCACCGCTTGTTAATAATCGCCACAAATCCACATTGATGATTTGTTCGGTACCCGTTCTTGTCGGTCGTCTAATTATGACGTTACGAACGTTGGCTTGTGGTGTAATTCCCCCAGCTAATTGTAATGCTCGTGTGATGGTCGGCTGACCGCTGATATTCGGTGTATTCTGGTTGTTTCCACCACCCTCTATCGCTCCTGAAGTTACCAAATAAGACCCAGGACGAATTACTTCACCAACTACCGCGACAGTCCGAGGTCTAGTTGGATCAGCCGCGAAATTGGCTGCTGCTATATTACGGGCTGTTGCAACGTTAAAGTTTCTACTAGTTGGGACATAAACGGTGTCACCATCCCGCAAAGTAATATCTTGAAAACTTCTACCTGTTTTGATTAAGTCATCTAAATTAAGATTGATTGTTTCTTGTCTTCCACCTGCAATCCGACGACGTAACTGTACTTGGGTGATATCAGCGCTCAAGGTTACTCCCTGAGCAGTTGTTAAAGCGGCTAAAACAGTTGGGTATTGAATACCTGGGTCTTGACCCGCACCACCTTCCAATCTGAGAGTATAAGCCCCCGGACGGGTTACTTCCCCAGCTACGAATACGTTGATCGGACGAGGAGATAATAAATTCACCGAAATAATCGGTCGTCTGAGAAAACGAGCGTATCTTCTCGCAATTGCATCAGCTGCTTGTTCCGTTGTCAACCCCTCAATAGGCACGCTACCGACTAAAGGTAGGTTCACGGCTCCACCAGGAGGAATTACGTAATCACCTGAATACTCTGGCACTTCAAACACATTTACTCTAATGCGATCGCCTCCACCCAATGCGTAATTTGACCGATTTTGAGTAGCTTGTTGTGCAAAAACTGGATTAACTGGTTCCAAAGCAACGGTAACGGCAGTTAATAACATTACACCCACTAATGGTCGGGCTAAAATTTTTAATAGACTTGTGTTAAGCATATTTACCTGAGATTCAGATTTGTTAAGCACTGCCTTAACATTTTATTCTTGACTATACGTAAGTGTTCAAGTTCCATTACACTTTTATTTTCTAAAATAACCGGAAGTTGATAGCGGTAAATTATTTATTAAGTTTAAATTTTTAATAAAGTTAATATAAAGCTGAATTTCTCGGCATCTAGAATAATTATTAGTAAGTCATAATAAACACATTTCATCTCTTTAAGATTAATCCAATGTCTTCAATTATTTAATCTATTTTTGACAAAAAATCCAGCATTCTCAATCACTTTTTCTTATTTTTTACTAAATTAAAATCATAATACGAAGTCAAGTTAATTAGCAATTATGACTCTGCTCTTTTACCACTGAACTTGAAAAATTGAAATCAAGTATACTTGTTTACATTTTCCCTTGAATTTTCTCCATGAAAAACTCTTCCAAACAAGGACGATAAGCGTTAAGAGAAATCAGATATCCTCCCATTAAACGCAGACTCGCAATAAAATCATATATTTCTCCTTGTAATTCACCTTGCCAACAACCATCAGATAAAGATGCAAGATTCGGAATCCATTGTTGTAAAGTTTCCCAATTACCACCTTGACCTTTGACTCGATATGTGTTTTGCGTTCCTAATAATTGAGTGACATTACCAGAACAGATTAATTCACCTTTGTTAAGAATTGCAATGCGATCGCAAATTAATTCGACTTCATTAAGAACGTGACTGTTGAAAAAAATCGTTTTTCCCTGGTGCTTCAGGTTTAAAATAATTTCGCGCATCTGGTAACGTCCTATAGGATCTAAACCAGACATTGGTTCATCCAAAAAGATTAAATCTGGGTCATTAATTAAAGTTTGTGCCATTGCGACACGTTGTAACATTCCCTTAGAGTAACGTCGCATTTGCTTTTTACGAGCATCAAATTTAGATAACCCAACCAAGTCGAGTAATTGAGGAATGCGTTGCTGTTGAATATTTTGGGGAATTTGGAATAAATTTGCACTCCCAACCAAAAATTCCCAACCAGTCAAGAAGTCGTATAGATAGGCATTTTCAGGTAAATAACCAATACGTTGCTTAGTTTGGCGATCGCCAAGTGGTTTACCCAATAATAAACCTCGTCCGGAGGTAGGACGGATAATTCCCAGCAATAATTTGAGTAAAGTGGTTTTACCAGCACCATTTTGTCCGAGCAATCCAAAAGTCTCTCCCCGTTCAACTTTCAAAGAACAGCCTTTAAGAGATACAACTTTTTGATTCATCCAAAAACCAGTACGGTAAACCTTTCGTAATTCCGAGGTGAGAACTACTGGGGAATCTTGAGTTGTGTCAGGAGAAAACGCAGTTTCTTCAACAGACTTCATCAGAACCTACAAAACGGTAAACTAATTACAAGATACCCAGTTGTGTGGCGAGAATAACAATATACCTTCAGAAAATTTTGTTTACCTGAATATTGAAAACTCGTGAATTAAAACAAATATGCAATCAACCTTAATTTAATGGTAAAAAAGTCGGGTTTTTAAGATATAAATATCGCTAATACCAGAAAATCCTCATAAAAACCCGACTTCTTAACCCAGGGCTGTGTTGACTGTTCCCTATTCAGTTTTTAATTCTTCAGCCCGAGCTTTTATCCGTTGCTTACGCTCCTCTGGAAATTTATCCCATATATTTTGTAAAATTTTTCCTTTGCTCATTGGTTCTCCTCCTGTAACTGAGTCAAATGATTGTCGAAGCGTTCATCCGCCTTTTTTATCAGCTACTTGTAAAATCCCAATCTACAACACTCCCTTAGAACTAGGTATAGTACTTGCCCGTCGTTGGTCGATTTCAGTCGCCATTCGCATTGCTCTTGCAAAAGCTTTAAATGTCGCTTCAATAATGTGATGGGAATTAATTCCATCAAGCTGACGAATATGCAATGTCATTTGACTGTTGTTTACTATTGCAACAAAAAATTCTCGTACTAACTGAGTATCGTAATTTCCGACTCTTTGGGTAGGAATTTGTAAACCGTAACTTAAATGAGGTCTTCCGGAAAAATCCAAAGCTACCTGAACCAAAGCTTCATCAAGGGGAGCGACAAAATGGCCGAAACGGACAATACCTTTGCGATCGCCAAGTGCTTTAAAAATTGCTTTTCCTAATGTAATACCAACATCTTCGTTGGTGTGATGGTCGTCAATATCCCAATCTCCCTTAGCTGTAACTTCTAAGTCAATCAGTCCATGGGAGGATATTTGATGCAGCATATGGTCTAAAAACGGAATACCAGTTTGAGCATTACAACTACCTGTACCATCCAAATTGACAGTTACTTGCACGTCGGTTTCCCCAGTAGTACGGCAAACCGTAGCAGTGCGAGGACTAAAACTAATTTTATTATGATGATTTGAAGATATTACCGAATGTTCGCTTGAAGGCATAGCAACTAAACTTATTAAAAAAACTGTAAATATATTATCCTGCTTAAATTGATTTTAGATTACCAACAAATTACTAGTAGAGACGTTGCAATGCAACGTCTCCCAATATTGTGATATCTATAGAAAATATCCTTGTAATATCAGTTCAGTTACGAAAGCATAGCAATTACATCCCCATAATTTCGTAACCTGCATCTACATAGAGAACTTGACCAGTTATACCACTGGCTAAATCGCTACATAGGAACGCTGCGGCATTACCCACTTCTAGCTGAGTCACAGTACGCTTGAGGGGAGCAACTTGCTCCACATGATGAATCATATCTAAAATACCACCGACCGCGCTTGAAGCCAAAGTACGGATGGGACCAGCGGAAATTGCATTGACGCGAATATTTTGCTCTCCAAGTTCTGCTGCTAAATAACGCACGCTCGATTCTAGAGCAGCTTTAGCAACACCCATGACATTGTAATTAGGAATTGCTCTGACACCACCCAAATAAGTCAGAGTCACAATGCTTCCTCCTTGAGACATTAGAGGTTTAGCTGCACCAGCTAATTGTGCTAAAGAATAAGAACTGATTTCCAAAGCTAAATTAAAGCCTGCGCGAGAAGTTTCGCTAAAACCTCCGGTTAAGTCATCTTTTTTCGCGAAAGCAAGACAATGAATCAAAATATCTAAAGAACCCCATTTTTCTTGAATGGTATCAAAAGTCGATTTTACTTGCTCATCATCTTGGACATTACAGGGTAAAAACAGGCTAGGAGAAAGTGGCTCTACTAAATCCGCAACTTTTTTCTCCATTTTACCTTTTTCGTCAGGTAAATAGGTAATACCAATATTTGCTCCTGCTTTGTGTAATTGTTGAGCAATACCCCAAGCAATAGAACGGTTATTAGCAATACCTGTAACCAGCGCGTTTTTCCCAGTTAGATCCAGCATAAAAGTTACCTATTTAATAATGGTTCATGGTTGAGCATACTAGATATTAGACCGATTTTTTTGACTTTTAAATTCAAGTGTTCCGATGCTGCAATCAATGTTATTAAAAGTATGATATTTTGTTTACCACTGATTTTTTATGATATTTTAAATATTTCTTCATCAAAAATATTTACTTATATCAAGTAGCTAAATAACTCTTCAAAATTAGTAGATCAAAGAGTTAAAAATTATGTATCATGATAAACAAATAGTAATGAGTTTATCAGGTTAAGTATAGGAAAGTACAAAAAGGTTAACAATGCAATATTAATTTTTCGGGTGTAATATACGGTAATCTATTTTATTTTTCCGGCATTGGGTAGGGGAAGGGAGATGATTGTGACGCAAGATAAAGCCCTCGCAAATGTGTTTCGTCAAATGGCAACTGGAGCTTTTCCACCAGTTGTGGAAACCTTTGAACGCAATAAAACTATATTTTTTCCCGGCGATCCAGCCGAACGAGTTTATTTTCTTCTTAAAGGTGCCGTGAAGCTTTCCAGGGTGTACGAGGCAGGAGAAGAAATAACGGTGGCGCTACTACGAGAAAATAGCGTTTTCGGAGTTTTGTCTTTATTGACGGGAAACAAATCAGATCGGTTTTATCATTCGGTAGCATTCACGCCAGTAGAATTACTCTCGGCTCCAATCGAACAAGTAGAGCAAGCACTCAAAGAAAATCCGGAATTATCGATGTTGATGCTGCGAGGACTTTCCTCGCGGATATTACAAACAGAGATGATGATTGAAACTCTTGCTCACCGAGATATGGGTTCTAGATTAGTAAGTTTTTTACTAATTTTGTGTCGAGATTTTGGAGTTCCTTGTGCTGATGGCATAACAATAGATTTAAAGTTATCTCATCAAGCGATTGCCGAAGCAATTGGTTCTACTCGCGTTACCGTTACAAGATTGTTAGGCGATTTACGAGAAAAAAAGATGATTTCAATACACAAAAAGAAAATCACTGTACATAAGCCAGTCACTTTAAGTCGGCAATTTACTTAAAGCAGCTTGATACCGTTGGACATCTAATAAAGCTTAATCGGAGGTATTAATAGTGCGGCATATTCCGCCGTAAACTTGATTTGATTGGGAAAAAAACATCTGAAATAATCTGACCAACAACTATTAAATTATCCAGTTGAGATTACAGATGCTTTGATTTTGGTAGCAGATGAATCATAATTGAGGCTGCTACCAATTTATTGAAAATTTTTAATTGTATTTTTTGATAAATTGCCAGAGGTGTTGGGGAAGTTTTGGCAATAAAAGTGAGGTCAACCTAAAAATAAAGTATATTTAGCTCTTGCCTTATTTGCCTTTGCCCACACACAATAACTGGAAGTAGTAAGCTTGTATGTGGAAGGATGAATTCGGCAAGATTATATGACCACCGCGTTTATCCTCATAACCGCAATTTTGATTTTGGGAGGAGTAATTGCCACCGTCGGCGATCGCATCGGCACACGGGTAGGCAAAAAACGCCTCTCACTGTTCAACCTGCGTCCGAAAAAGACTGCGGTTTTAGTGACGATTCTAACGGGAATAGGTATTTCCGCATCAACTTTAGCGAGTTTATTTTTGGTTGATGAAGGATTGCGTAAGGGAGTGTTTGAGCTTGAGGACATCCAAAGAGATTTGAGACTGAAGCGAGAACAGCTTGAAGGTACGACGACTAATTTAGAAATTACTAAAAATGAATTAGAACAAGCTAGAAAGCAGCAAGCGCAAGCCGAGAAAGATTTGCAGATTATTAACCGTTCTCTGCAAGCTGCAAACACCAAGCAACGTCAAACTCAAGCCCAACTCAATCAAACTCTCAAGCAGCAAGCCCGTACTCAAGCTTTATTGCAAGGTACTGAAACGAAGCTAAATCAAGTCGCAACTCGCTACAAACAAGCCATAGAAGAACTGCAAAGCATTATTGATGAAAGAAACAACCAAATTAAGGAAATCAAGCAATTAAGGGCAGAAAGACGGCGACTATATCTAGAAGCGAAACAAGCCCTGGAGCAAGCAGAAACTGCCATCAACAAACGCGATCGCGAATTAGATAAACGTCAAGAAGCCATTGAAACGCGCGATCAAAAAATTGCTCAACTTGATCAGCAAATCCAAGAGCGAAATTCAGAAATCGCAGCGCGTGAGAAAATGATTGCTCAGCGTCAGAAAGTGATCAATGAAAAGCAAGCTCGTCTTTCGGATTTAGAAAGACAACAAGCTTCTTTAGAACAGCAATTAGCAAAATTGGGTCAATCCAATCGGGATTTGCGGTTGGGTAAGTTAGCTTTGGTACGCGGACAAGTTATTGCTGAAGCAGTAGTTAGTATCGAAAAACCCGAAGCAGCAGAGCAAGCGGTAATTAAATTATTGCAAGAAGCCAACCGTTCAGCGATTCAACAACTAAGCGAACCCGGAAGCAACTCTGCCAAAAATGATCAGCAATCAATTTTATTTGCCACTGCAAAACAAATTCAGCAATTGAGCAAGCAGATTGATGACGGTAGAGAATACGTGGTGCGAATTTTTTCCGCAGGTAACTATGTCAGAGGAGAAAAGCGCATCGAATTCTTTGCAGATGCAGCACCTAACGATATAGTCTTTCAAAGAGGTGAAGTCCTAGCTACTACAACAGCAGATCCTCAAAGCATGACACCAGATCAGGTAAGACAGCGACTGGAGTTGTTAATTTCTGCCTCCCAATTTCGCGCCCGTAATGCTGGAATTTTAGAAAATATTCAAATAGAAGGTACTTTTATTAGATTTGTGGCTGTATTACGGCAGTACAATCAATCATTAGATATAAAAGCTGTTGCAGCTCAAGATACTTACAGAGCAGGACCATTAAAAGTTAAACTAGTGGCAATTTTAAATGGGCAAATAATATTTAGTACTTAAAATTAAAATAATCTAAAAATTCAGTTTCTTGTAGGGAATAGGGTTGGGGGCAACAGGGAGTTAAAAATTTTGACCTTTAACCTTTAACCTTTAACCTTTAACCTTTAACCTTTAACCTTTAACCTGATTTTATATGAATTCCCGTAAATTTTCACCTTCCGATTCGGTGATTTTGGGTTTTGATCCCGGTAGAGATAAGTGCGGTGTGGCTGTGATGGGACTTGATAGACAACTCCAATATCACGAAGTTGTATCCTCATCGTCAGCAATTACGACTATTAAAAATTTGTATCAACAATATCCAATTTCTTTGTTAGTAATGGGAAACCAAACTACAGCAAAGTTGTGGAAACAACAAATACAAGAAAATTCATCCCCGACAGTAAATATTATTTTAGTAGACGAGCGGTATAGCAGTTTGGAAGCACGCGATCGCTATTGGTTAATGTACCCACCTAAAGGATTAACCAAATTATTACCCAAGGGAATGCGAACTCCACCACGTCCGATCGATGATATTGTTGCGATTTTGCTAATTGAAAGATATCTTAACCGCTTGACTGAGTAATTAAGAGTTATGAGTTAGGAGTTAGGAGTTAGGAGTTAGGAATTTAAAACTTCTAGTTGATAATTAATCGTTGTTGAGTTTTAACTGATTTATATTTCAGATCGAATTGTAAAAATGTAATCTCCTCCGGGTTCGAGTTGATAATCTTTTTGTTCTAAAAAGCGGCTGAGAGGTTCTTTGATTAATGCTCGACCTTGAGAGGGTGTAATTGACAACTCAGCTTGACTAAAATGCCACTGAAATTGCCATTCAAATTCCCCCGCTTTTATTTCACCTTCTAGTAAACCGGTGTGCCAGGATTGTCGGGTAATCCGCACATGGGCTGTAGTTTGCGGTAGTCGTTTAGAACTCACGATTTATTGCAATACTGACTGAATTTATGAATAAATTTTAATATTTAATAATTTTTTCTGGCTTACCCCACCTAAACTTCATTGTAGGTGAGGACTCTGCCTAATGTTTTTTTTGCAAATTACAGCGCGGATTTTAGATTTGTGATTGCGGACACTTAGTATAACCGTCCTTAAAATCTAAAATTCCGAACTTTTAACAGTAAACAGTAATCTATTGAGCCGGAAAATTTCTGCGTCCCCCATTAATCAGGTGGTATGTGTTGGTAGCGGATTCAAATCTGCCACCATAAGTTGCTCAATAGTGATTGATAACTGGTAACTGTTAACTGCTAACTGATTTAAGCGTTAGCGGCTGCTTCTCGTGCCGCTGCGGCTTGTTCTGGATGAATACCTAAGCGGGTAAGGTTTATTCTTCCTTTGCTGTCAATTTCGCGAACTTTGACAATTACTTCATCACCAACAGCAACTTCATCTTCAACTTTACCAACTCGGTAGTCTGCTAATTGGGAAATGTGAATCATCCCTTCTTTGCCTGGTAAAAATTCGACAAAGGCACCAATTGGGATAATGCGAGTTACTCTACCAGCGTAAACATCACCTTCGTTGAGCTTGCGTGTCATTGATTGAATGATCAAGCGAGCCTTTTTAGCTTTATTCTCATCCACGGCGGCAATTGTCACGGTACCATCGTCTTGTATGTCGATTGTGGCACCTGTTTCTTCAGTAATTCCTTTAATGGTTTTACCTCCGGGACCAATCACCAAACCGATCATATCTGAATCAATTTTGATGGTTAATAATCGTGGAGCAAAAGGTGACATTTCTAAACGCGGTTTATCGATACAGACAAGCATTTTTTCCAAAATGTGCAATCGCGCACTTTTGGCTTGATGAATGGCTTGAGCAATAATCTCCATAGATAAGCCAGAAATTTTCATGTCCATTTGCAGTGCGGTAATACCAGTATCGGTACCGGCGACTTTAAAGTCCATGTCACCTAAGAAATCTTCTATACCCTGAATATCCGTTAAAACGCGGAAACCATCTTCTTCTTTTATTAAACCCATCGCCGCACCACTGACGGGTTTACTAATAGGTACTCCTGCATCCATTAACGCTAAGGTTGAAGCACACACCGAACCCATTGATGTTGAACCGTTGGAAGAAAGCACTTCGGATACGACTCGAAGTACATAGGGAAATTCATTTTTGGGTGGTAATACAGGTAATAAAGCTCGTTCTGCGAGCGCACCGTGACCAATTTCTCTTCGTCCGGGGGGACGTAAAGGTTTGGTTTCCCCAACAGAAAATGGTGGGAAGTTATAATGGTGTAGGTAATGCTTTTGCTGGTCTGGTTGTAGGTCGTCGTTTAAGTTTTGAGCATCTCCGGGCGTTCCCAAGGTACAAATAGATAAGACTTGGGTGAGTCCTCGGTTAAATAAACCGCTACCGTGAACTCGTTTTGGTAAAATATCTACTTGACACGATACCGGACGAACTTGATCGAGTTTACGACCATCAACGCGAACATTATCTTCAACGATTTGACGGCGCATCAACTTTTTAGTTATGGCTTTAAAAGTATTGTCGAGTGCTTTACTATCTTCGGTTGCTGCAACTCGAATCGAGTCTTCTTCTGGTAACTCCTCAATTGAAGAGGAAATTTCAGCTTTTACCACATCCAAAGCTTCATCACGTTCAGTTTTAGTAAAATCGAATTGTGACAGAATTTTTTTGATGCTATCAGTAGCACGATCCCGAATAAAGTTTTCTAGAGTGGTATCTACTTCCGATGGCTCTTCGCTAATAATTTCGATACCTAGTTCTTCTAGTAAATCAAGTTGTGCTTGGATTAAATCTTGTACGGCTTCGTAACCAAATTCAATTGCCTCGATAATATCTTGTTCTGGTAACTGATTAGCTCCCGCTTCCACCATGATTACACCATCGGGGGAACCTGCGACAATTAAATCTAAATCTCCAGCACTAGCTTCTGCATAGGTAGGATTAATCACAAAATCATCTCCTACCAAACCAACCCGTACCGCAGCCATCGGTCCGTTGAAAGGAATCTTTGCTAATAAGGTTGCAATACTTGCACCAGTAACTGCCAGCACATCCGGCGGTACTTGCTCATCTACCGAAAGAGTGACTGCTATAACTTGCAAATCATCTCGTAGCCAAGAAGGGAACAAAGGACGTAGAGGACGGTCAATCAAACGACTGGTAAGAGTTGCTTTTTCTGGAGGTCTTCCTTCTCTTCTGAGAATACCTCCAGGAATTCTACCCGCTGAATATAATCTTTCTTCGTAATCTACAGTTAAAGGTAGAAAATCAATTCCTTGTCTTGCTTGCGATCGCGTCGCTGTGACTAATACTGCTGTATCCCCAGATTGTATCATTACAGACCCGCCAGCCTGGGGAGCTAACAAGCCAACTTTCAGCCGAATATCCCGTCCGTCAAAGGATATTGACTTTTCAAATTCTTCCATTCAGTTTTTTTTCCTTCTATGCACTATTCGCTCTCAGTGGCAATCCTAACATTTATGCTCTCTTGCTTGCCGCAGTAACTTATAAATCAGTTGCCTTTGTGGATGAGTGTATATAAATATATCGTTTTTTTACTTTGTTTGAGTTTTGTTTCAAATTCTTTACTTCTAACTGTTCACTCCTAGGAGCAAATCCATTTTTGTTAACCTAGATCAAGTTATGCTGTACAACAGTAGGCTTAAATTGAACAGAAAAAATAGCTTTTTGATGTATGTTATACAAATAAGCGCCAAAAAAATCAAATCGGATGAGTTTAAACTTTGCACTCATTAGCTAAGATTATTGTTTGAGATCAGGGATTGTTTGTTGCGATCGCGAAAATAAATATTGAGTTTGATTGTATCTTAGAGGATGTTTTAAAAGTTTATGGCTAAAGCCACGCTATGCTATAGACGAGTCAATAACCCCACCCGCTCCGAGGGATGGGGCTTGTAAGAACCAAATCTTACGTGTTTGACTAGCCCTTTGAGACTAATCCTGATAAGCACTTCCAAATACTTCCCCAGTTTGGATTATCTGCAAG
>JAYKJL010000214.1:0-2596 GCA_035285725.1 Nostocales cyanobacterium 94392
TAACAAAGTTATTCAACAATAAAAATACAACTGTAGAACCTAAAATTGCTAATTTTTTCATGGTTAATTTAACAAATACTATATGGTATATGTTTAATAGAGTTGCCTTTTCATGTTTATGCAGCAAAAATAAAAGGCGGGACTGTGCCGAAACGGGACACGTTCGTTACAAAGTTTTGTTAAATTGCTTGCAATGATTGACGTTATGTGATCTTAAAGCACGATGGGGATATTATACGACGGTCAAACTGATTCGCTGCGATGAGCGAAGCTCTGCTGTAGGCGATCTGCTTGCAGCAGCGCTTCGCTATCGCGTTACTAGTCAGGAGTCGTGCCGCGCTGAACGCGCAAGCGTGTCTCCTTGGGACGAGGGCGAGTAAGGCTGTTCAGATCGCAATTCCATAGTAGTATCAAGTGGAGCGTGCAGTACAAACGTATTATCTAAATTTGTGATGATACTCCGTTATTTAGACAGTACCAAGTGCCATGATTGATGGTAAGCCTCAAGATAGCGATCGCCCCGGACGGGCGCGTGCAGTTCGCCAGTAAAGTTATTAAACATTACTCCACCATACTATTCCGTGTCGCTTCTCTTGATTATCTGGGGGCAAGGTGATTTTAATGGTTGCTTTCACTGGCATCGCATTGCTCCCTATCTAAGTCCGACTATTTTCTTAATTTTTAGCCAAGACTGGTTGACCAGTTTCTATAACTTGCTCGATAATGTCTGCCGCTCGCTTAACTCCTCCTGCCTTTTCGATGGCTTCACTAATTTTCTTAGCATTATCTTGATATTTTTGCTCAGTAAAGACTTTCTCAATTGAGGTTTTAACTGTAGAAACGTTCAACTTGTTAAGGGTAATAACTTCACCTGCTCCTGCTCTTGCTATACGAGCGGCCATTCCAGGCTGGTCGGTGGTAATTGGAATTGCTACCATAGGGACTCCAACGCTCAAGCAATTCAAAGCTGTACTACCTGCATGAGTAACTACTAGATGAGCGCGATTAATTATTTTTTGATGAGGAGGAAAAGAAAAAACAAGAGGTGAGCCAGGAAAGTTTACTTTTGATGAGTCTACATTAGGATTTCCCAAAGAAATCAACAGTTGAAATTCTACATCTAAATTTAAACAAGCTTCTGCAATGCAGTGAAAAATTTTTCTATTTCGATTTTGTATTGTCCCCAGATTGGCATAGATTAATGGTTTACCATTCAGTTTTTCAAAATTAAAATTTTGAATGTCCAAAGAAATAGGTTCTATATCTGATGGGTTTTTAAACGGACCTATATGATGAAACCAAGATGGTAATTTTTCACGAGGAAAATCTAGCGCTTGAGGTAATTGGCTGATTTGAGCTAACTGGGAATAAAAATCTTTACGGTGCCGATAGACTAGTAATTTCCAATTTTTTCTTTGTTGTTGTACAACATTTACGATTTCACGAGTCAAATAATTCAAAAACTGGTAACTTAGCTGATTGCGTAACTTAGACCAGCTAGTATTTTGGTAGCTCCAGTTCGTGAAGTAAGGCGGAATTCCTGGTTCTTGGTTAAGTGGCAAAGCATTACAAACAGTAACAAAAGGTATGTTCAGGTACTCAGCAATAGTTCCACCTGGTAGAATAGTTTGATCTACCAAGAGGATATTAATTTCAGCTTTTTTAATAGCATCAGGAGCTTCTCGAAATAATATTACACTTTGCTTTTGGAAAAGCTCAATTACAAAATTTAATCCTTTTAATCCAGTTAGTTCTCCAAGTTTGGTAAGTGCTTCATCAGTACTTCCAATCGGAAAATCATTAGCCCCTATTTCCAAAAATTCAAGTCCAGATTTAGCAATTTTTTCTTGCATATCTGGAACTCCCAAGAAAGTAACTTTGTTTCCGCGTTTTTGTAATTCTTTACCCAAGTTAATCATCGGATTAAGATGTCCAATCGCGTCGGGGCATAAAATACCAATATGATTCATAGTTCAGATATACTAGAGAGTATTTTTTTACTTAGGATAAAATAAATAGTACAAGTTAAACTCACATTCCGCACCTTATTACTCTACCAAGGGAACTATGCTGGGTTAATTATGAGGAGAAAAAATTTTTTCTAACCCCCTCTTCTCCCTCTATGCCCTTGCCCGAAAATTTTGGCTTGGTGAAGTATTAGAACAAATTAACAAAAGTTTGTTCTCGGTAAGCAACAACAGTCTATGTAACAAATAAATGTGGTGTATTTGCGTTCTTCACCATTCATGACTTCTGCTAAGTAACAGTTCCAACTTTCACATATATCATGTATACATAAGCTCCAACCTATAGCTATTGTGTGAAGCTATTGAGAATAACTTTGTCTCTTAAAGGATAAATAACGATTCAAATCTTTATTAGTAGCCATATAAATTGGAATAATGGCGCAGAGAACGACCATAATCAAACTTCCAACAACGAGAATGATGGAAAGCTTTGAAGCAAGTACCAAAACCATTGCAATTAGAAGCACAGCCAGCAAACTACAGATACCCATCAAGAGATAGAAAGCCCACTTGCGCCCCTGCAAAACAAAATACATCACTACAATTGTTAGTAAGATGCGTCCAATTGC
>JAYKJL010000215.1:0-9298 GCA_035285725.1 Nostocales cyanobacterium 94392
CTTATTATCTAAACGTAATTAATTTTTAGAAATACTTTGACCGTAACTCTTCTGCGCGATAGCGAAGCGCTGCTGCAAGCAGATCGCGAAGTGACTCTGAAAGAGTATCGCCCATTTCACCTATCAATAATTCAACCTTCTCTATAGCTAAAGGTGAAGGTTTAGAACGTACATTTTCCCAACGATTAATTGTTAGCAAGGTAACACCCAACTTAGCTGCAAACTTTTCCTGAGTTAATCCAGTTGAAATTCGCAACTCACGAATGAGTTCGCCCACCTCCGGCTGATTAATACAATAAGGTTTTTTGATATCCATGTATTAAACTTGATAAAATGTTGAATACGTCAGATGATGTATCACCTGATTTATATTAGTTATTTCCAATCTCAAACGAGTAGAGTAGCTTTACTGATTTAGATATACTGGCAAAGAAGTGTATTTTTAATTAATAGTTTAAGTATTTATATTTATAAAAAGAAAAAGTATTGGCAATATTACAAAGTTTCTAGAAGCTGAATTAAGACATGGTGATAAATTATGGCAAGATTTGATCACTGAACTTCTAGAAAAAGAAGTTGATATCGTTAATATATCTCAGAAAAGAGTTACTAATATTTTTATCATAAATATAATTGATGAAATTGAATCTGAAGAACCAAAATATATATTGATTAATTACTCTATACCACCGTTTATAATTCCAGATATTAATAAAGAGATGTTAAAAAAAATGGAGGGTATGCGACCGATTGAAGACAGATTAAAACAAATTCTATGCATGTGGCAAAACGTAAAACCAAAAAATGGTTATTTAGCAGGAAATATAATTAATCTACTCGTAAATTTAGACGTAAATTTAAATGGTTATAGTTTTTCCAATATACCTGTAAAGAAAGCCAATTTACAAAGTGTGGAATTACACAATGTAGATTTTACTAATTCAGATTTATCTGAATCAAATTTTGCTAATGATTTAGCTTGTGTTCATTCAATTGGTTTTAGCCCAAATGGAGAATATTTTATTACAGGAGAATCTAATGGCAAGGTAAGATTGTGGGACGCTAAGAACTATGAAAACATTGATATATTTGACAATGGAGAAATTCATAATCATCAAATTTGGTCAGTAGCTTTCAATAGAGCAGGGAACAGAATAGCTAGTGCAGGAGAGGACAAGACTGTAAGGTTATGGAATGTTGGCTTAAGAACTTATCTTGGAAAGTTTAATGATGAACAATGTATTTATTCACTATCTTTTAGCGCGGATGACAGTATTTTAGCGTGTGGAGGAGATCATGGTATTACTCTACTAAATGCACATACGCTGGAAGTCCATGACACTATATTAAGAGATAAGTATATCAAGTCTATTGCTTTTATTGGAGATGGCAATTTGGTTAGTGGTGGTCAAGATGGAAGTGTAATATTATGGTGTATAAAAAATCCTGTACGCCCGAAACGTTTAAAAGAATGGCATGAGCATAAGGGAGCAGTATGCTGTGTCACTACTAGTAATGATGGTAATACTATTGCAAGTGCTAGTGAGGATGGAACCATTAAGTTATACCAAATTGATAGTGATCAATTAATAACTTTACGGTCGAACATGAAGCAAGTCTGGAGTATTGCTTTGGCTTCAAATGGTAAATTGCTTATTAGTGGAAGTAGTGATAATAATCCTGGGGGAAAAGATGAACATCATAATATCCGATTATGGAATATTCACTCCAATGAAATACCATTGGAATTAGGGTTAAATGACAAAAACAGCCTTCATAAAAATCAGTTACGCTCTATTGTTTTTAAACCAGAAAGCGATTCGATCGATTTACCAAAAATATTACTAAGTGGTGGGGATGACCATACTATTAGAGTATGGGATTTAAAAACTAAAAAATGTCAAAAAATTATACAAGGATATATTAATCGAATTTGGTGTGTGGCATTTAGCCCTGATGGAAAAACACTTGCTAGTGGAAGTGAAGATAATAAAATTCGTCTTTGGAATATTCAAAATGGTCGATGTACTCAACAGGAGCCGTTTATAACTTCTTCTGGACATACTGATTGGGTTTGGTCAATAGTTTTTAGCCCAGACGGGGAGAAGTTTGCTAGTGCTAGTGAAGATAACAGTATCATTTTATGGCGACGTAAAGTTGATGGTGGATGGATAAAAGAATCTTCTTTTGATAGTAATACAAGTCAATTTATACATACGGATAGAGTCAGAACATTAGCTTTTAGTCCAGATGGGAAAAAATTGGTAAGTGGAAGTAATGACCACCAGATAATTTTATGGGATGTAGAAAATTACAAAAGTATTAAAAAATTAGATAAAGACAAAGGTGGGCATAAGCATCGAGTATTATCACTAGCTTTTAGTCCAGACAATAATTTAATTGCCAGCAGCAGTCGGGATAAAACCATCTTATTGTGGGATTACAATAAAGAAGATAGTCCCATCAAATTGGGAGAACATGATAATCAAGTTCATTCAATTACTTTTAGCCCAGATGGACATTACTTAATTAGTGGAGGATTTGATAATAAATTGAAATTATGGGATGTTCGCAATCAAGAGTGTATTCACACATTTTATGATGCTCATAAAGATAGGATATTGACTGTTGGATTCCACCCAGAATCTTTAGTGTTTGCTAGTGCTGGACATGACAAATCTATTAAACTCTGGGATGTTGAAACAAGAGAATGTTGCGGTACGCTTGAAGGTCATAAAGCTGCTATAGAATGTATAATGTTTAGTCCAAAAGGAGGTTTTCTTGCTAGCAGCAGTCAAGACCAAACTATCAAAATTTGGAATCTTTTTACCTATAAATGTATTTCTACTATAGAGCCAGAAAGTAAACCTTATAAAGGTATGAAAATTAAGGGTGCAAATTTAAGTTTGGCACAAAAAAGTACGCTTGAAGCCTTGGGTGCTGTATCTGATTAAGTATCACTATACCCAAAAGCTGTCAGTCCCTAGAAGCATAAGCAAGTAATTTAAGTGATAGTCAACACTTTTATTCTCAACAACCCCAATATTTCTTTCACTGGTGCTTTCTCCACCTCCAAGCGTTGCACCTGAAACAATAATCCCTTGGGAATATATTTAGTTGATTTAACTCTCGCGATAGCCCTAAAGGGCGACGCTTCGCGTATCGCATCGCTCTTACTATCTAAAAACTGCCCCATTCCTAATTATTTTTTACGCTTTACTTTACGAATAAAACTAATTATTTCTTCAATGAGGATATTACGCGATCGCATATCTTCGATCATGCCTACAACCCCAGGCGGAATACTGCCAATACTGCGACCCTTCCATTCTCCATCAATTTTCTCATCCCAGTTATAACCCCACCGCCAATGATGCGGGTTTTCGGGGTCGTGTTTGTCTGATGTTATACGAGGGCATGAAGCAAATCGACCGTCTTTTAACTTCTTATTTTCAAGATATTTGTACAAGCAACCCTGCTTATTACGGCGCTTTTTAGCTGATTTACTCTTCTGACTTTTTCCCTTTTCCTCTAAGAAATTTTCGGGTGTAATTAATTGCAAAAATTCTGAATGATATATACCTTGAGGGGTGTTAACTACCACCCAGCCGTTTGATTGAATTTCTAGAATTTCAGTTTCTACACCGAATTCCCCAAAGTTGTGATTGAGGATTTTAACGCGATCGCATTTATGTGAAGCTTCGTTCATCGTCCCATCACTAATATTCAACCATCAACTGGGAACTGACGGCATTTTGCTGAGTTTGCAGCTTCAGTATGCAAGTTGGGCGATCCCTAACCCGATATTCAACATCTATAAAAAAGCTGACTTTTGACGGATACTATCGCACTGCAAACCTGAATGCATTGCTATTTCATCGACAGTAAAGATGGGCTTTTTTGAGAGGTTAGCTTCTTGCGTTTAGGCAGGAAACGAGCGCCGAGAATGCCGAGGGCAAGTAGGCTAAGGATAGAGGTGGGTTCGGGAACGGTTATTATAGTTGCAGAAAAACTAACAGGTAGCTCGCTATCCGGCGATACCAAATTTTCAAAACCTGGTAAAATTGGCGGCGCAGAAAAAACCTCTAAATAACCCGGTGTCGGTAAAAAACTAGCAAAAAACGGACTAACAAAATTTCCCCCAGAGGTAGAATACCCAAAACCGTCACCCGTTAACTGCTGAGCGTTAAGACTAATTAAATTGTCAACATTAAAAGGTTCGTTTCCCGGTATTGGAGTCCCGGCAGTTTGCAAACCCGTAATAGTTTCACCATTTCTTGTACCAGTAATCTCAAAAATCTGGTAAAAACCCAAGTTATTAGCAGTATCATTGGTAGTGAAAGTACCGCTTGCCCCAATGCCAGTACCAGAGTAATTCCAGTTCCAACTTAAAGCAAAGGCAGTTTGCATTGTCCCAAACACCAATCCAGATGTAGCAGCAAGGGCTGTGGCAGATAGTACTAGATTTTTCATCAAGGTTGGAGCTTGCAATTACTTAAATAATACAATCAATCATACCAGTATTTACTCGGATAAGGTTAAGCAAGTATAATTATTTCCTTACTATAATAGTTGCACCAAACTTTAAAGATTATTGCTTGAACTGTTCTTTGTTAGTCCTGCGGGTATAGGCATAATTTACTGGCGACCTAATTGGTTGGAGAACTTTCTCCAGAAATCAAATAATCAAAAAGTTGATGAATGTCAATATCAGTAAATAAATAATCGTCAAAATGAGAGCATCTACAATTTATGCTAACGGCGGCAAACATAAATTTTTAAGGCTTTTATAGATTTATTTGTAATATCCCCAATATTTCCTTCACTGGTGCTTTCTCCACCTCCAACCGCTGCACCTGTGGTAACAATCGCTTGGGAATATACTTTGACGATTTAACTAAGCGATCGCCCTTGCTGCCTAAGAATTGATCCATTCCTAACTATTTTTTGCGCTTTACTCTACGAATAAAGTTAATTATTTCTTCAATTGGAATCCACCAGCGATCTGCTTGCCTTACTCGCAACGAAGTATCGCATATCTTGATCTCTACAGCTCCAGGGGAAGAATACTTTGCCAGAATGTAGATATATTTGCAGCGCTAAATTAATATAGGAGGATAAAAAATGTCCGTAGAATATTTCGACGTTTTAATTGTCGGAGCGGGGCTTTCCGGTATCGGAGCAGCTTATCATCTACAGAAAAATTGTCCCCAGAAAAGCTATGTAATTTTAGAAGGGCGTAAATCGATGGGGGGAACTTGGGATTTGTTCCGCTATCCTGGTGTCCGCTCTGATAGCCATATGTACGCGCTCAATTATAATTTCAAGCCTTGGCGAGAAACTAAAGTTATCGCTGATGGTTCGTCAATTCTCAATTATTTGCAAGAAACCGCCACCGAAAATAGTATCGACAAACATATCCGCTATGGTTATCTCGTAAAGCAAGCTAGTTTTTCAAGTGCTGATGCTGCGTGGACAATTACAGCCGAATGTCAGGATACTGCCCAAACAAATAACTTTAAATGCAATTTCCTTCTCATGTGTTCTGGCTACTATAGCTACGAAGACGGCTATACACCCGAATTCAAACATCGCGATCGCTTTGAGGGAGAGATAATTCATCCCCAAAAATGGCGCTCCAATCTTGATTATCGCGGGAAAAAGATAATTGTCATCGGCTCCGGGGCAACGGCTGTTTCCTTAGTTCCAGAAATTGCTAAGGATGCAGAACATGTTGTAATGCTGCAACGTTCGCCTAGTTACGTTGTCTCGCGTCCCGATACGGATACTACTAATAATCTTTTACTCAAACTTTTATTCAAAATTCTACCTCCAAAATTGAGATACCAGTTCTTACGTTGGAAGAACATTCAATTTGAGCAATTGTTTTACCGCACTACGCGCACTAAGCCCGAGGAAGTGAAGCAGAAACTGCTGGAAATGGTGCGTCAGGAACTTGGATCTGATTATGATGTCGAAACTCACTTTACGCCGCGCTACAATCCTTGGGATCAACGTTTGTGTCTCGTTCCTAACGGCGATTTATTCCAAGCAATCAAGTCCGATAAAGCATCCGTTGTTACAGATAACATTGAAGCTTTTACACAGAAAGGCATTCTTTTAGAATCGGGAAAGGAACTTGAAGCTGATATTATTGTTACGGCAACGGGACTCAATATAGTTGTACTAGGCAACGTCAAATTTGTTGTTGATACTCAGCCGTTAGATTTTTCTAAGACTTATACTTACAAAGGCATTATGTATTCAGACGTACCAAATATGGTTTCGTTCTTCGGCTATATTAACGCCTCTTGGACTCTACGTGCCGATATGATTGCAGAATATGTCTGCCGTATCATAAATCATATGGATAAAAAAAGAGTCGCTCAATGTACGCCACGCCTACGGGATGAAGATAAAAATATGTCGCAGCGCCCCTATATTGAAACTTTTTCCTCTGGTTACATACAGCGCGTCATGCATTTGTTGCCAAAACAAGGCGATCGCCAACCCTGGATAAACTCACAGAATTACAAATTGGACAACAAAATGATTCGTCATGGGGCAATCGAGGATGGGGTGTTGGTGTTTGATAATCCTGTTATCAACAAGCAAATTTCCTAATTTGGCTGACAGTTTTTCTGTCTACTTAACTTCATCGGTCTACAACGCTACTCCTAAAACCTGTGGAGTTTCTCACCTGAGATATCTTTTTATTATTGAATCCACTTTGATTAAGTAAAATCGAGAAAAATTTTACTACAAAAATAGTAAATACATTGTTTTAATCATAATTAATAGTTGCTTAATAAGTATTTAATATTTAGCTTTAAGCATAAAACTAGGTAATACTAATTCAAATCTAGAACATATTTAACTTTAGGGTTATACTTCAATAGCTCTAAAATCTCTACGACTGGAACTTTCGCCTCATTCATCTCTATTACTTGTTCTTTAAGATGCGTTACGCCTTTGGCGTTTAGCTTCGCTAATCGCACGTAAGTTTTTCCTCTCTTACCTCTATATTCCCATTCAAAATAAAGCTGCTTGACTGGCTTTTTTTTCGAGCTATTAGCATTAGCGTAACCCCATAAGAGATTACCGCTGCCCTCTCCATGCCTGCGATGAGTGCTAGGGGAAATTAAAGGTGATTTATTTTCCCCTAGCACCTGGTTATCATTACTTACTTGCTCAGAAGAGACAGTTTTTGAAAATAAGTTATTTTCGTGGGTTTGACTGTCATCTTGCAATTTGGTGCTAGGGGAAATTGAAGGTGATTTATTTCCCCCTAGCACCTCGTCATCATTACTTACTTGGTTACTTGAATTAATTGCTGACGATGAACTATTTCTATGGGTTTCGCTGTCTACTTGCACTTGGGTGCTAGGGGAAATTAGAAGTGATTTATTTTCCCCTAGCACCTGGTTAGTATTAATTACTCGATCATTAAGGAAAGTTGGTATACAAACTACTCCATAATCCTCAAACACCTCTCTAAACCGCTGTACATTTTCCCCCCAATAAACAAACACATGAGATTGCCTAGCACCCGATCGCATAGGTTGATAGTTCTCATCCAAGAACTTAATACGCCCTTTCCAAAAGCACACGGGTTGTGACTTCAGTAATGGGGACATCCAATTAGTATCAGTGGCAGCGGGTAGAAGCGCGATCGCCTCCATCACTCGTCCGGCTGCATACTCTTGCAAAAACCAAGTTACCCATTTACCAGGGCAAGAATAGGGAGGGTTAAAAAATATCCGACCATGCCAAGGTTTAGATAAGCCATCATCTGCCGCTGTGTAGTGGACTTGAGCATCTATGTGCTTACCGTCATCGGCGCATGGGTCGAGGTCAATTGTACCTAACACTCGTACAATCAATTCGACAATGTGGGGTGGAGTGTAGCAGCGATCAGAAGGCTTAGATTTTGGGGATTTTTGAGTTTGGTTAGATTGTTTGGAGTTACCTTCTCCCCTTGAATCCTCATCAATTTTTAGATTGGGGATTTGGGAATCAGGATTAGAATCAACCTCCATAGAATTTGGAAGTTGAAAATTAGAAAGTTCTGGATTTTCCCATTCCTTTAAAAATTTATAATTTTCTAGGGAAACGTCAAAAAATCCCTGTTTACCCTTAACTGCAAACGCCTCTGTTATTGGTTGTATATTCTCTAACTTCCAGGCATAACGACCAACCTGCCAATCCCCGCTCTTTATCTCGGTTTGTGACTGTTGAGCAATAAACTCTGGTGTCATTTCAATACAATCTACTAGGTCACATAGGGCGATCGCAGACCCATGTGGAAAATTCTCCCAAGCTGGAAGTTGTAATTCGTCACAAATCTTTAAATATTCCTTGTGCTGTTTGGAATTAGCCGCAGTCGAGCAAATTAGCAGTTTACCCCTGTAGTTCGTCTTCCAGTTTCTAGTTTCATAATGCTTCAAGCCCAATGGTATTAAAGATGCCCACGGTTGCCACAAGCTAATTGTTTTTAAAGTAGTGGAATATTCACCCGCTGGTTCTTTAATTGGTACAGAGTGAGTTGAGGTAGAGAACTCGCCGGAGAGCGATAGCGAAGCGCTGCTGCAAGCAGATCGCGGCAAGTCTGGGGTCGAGGATATTTCCAAGGGCTGGTCGTCGCACTCTAGTAATTGAGTTGCCGCTCTTTGTTCCTGGGGATCTGTCCAGCCGATTGGTAGTCCGAATTCCTGCTCCAACCATTCTGGATTGTAGACTTCGTTCTTGGCGATCAACCCAATCTTCTTGGCTTTGGCTTCTGATTTGGTGTTCCCAGGGGGTCGCCCTTTCCCACTCCACTTACTAATAACCAAATTAGCTAAAGCGTCAATATTTACCGCACTCACACAGCGGTCAACTAAACTACCAAGCTTATTCCTCCCCCCAACTTTAGTTAACATCTCGTTGGTTCCGAGCGATCGTTAAGCTTGACTTCTGCTAAGTAACAGTTCCAAATTTCACATATATCATGTATACATACGCTTTAACTTATAGGTGTTGCATGAAGCTATTGAGAATAACTTTGTCTTTTAAAGGATAAATAACGATTCAAATCTTTACTGGTTGCCATAAAAGCAGGAATAATGGCGCACAAAACGACCATAATTAAGCTTCCAACAACGAGAATGATGGAAAGCTTTGAAGCAAGTGCCAAAACCATTGCAATTAGAAGCACAGCCAGCAAACTACAGATACCCATCAAGAGATAGAAAGCCCACTTGCGCCCCTGCAAAACAAAATACATCACTACAATTGTTAGTAAGATGCGTCCAATTGC
>JAYKJL010000216.1:0-7089 GCA_035285725.1 Nostocales cyanobacterium 94392
CTACAATTTGCTAAATTAAAAAATCCTTATACTGGGAAAAAAAATCCCATTTATGTAATTGGTTTTGACCCGGCAACATCAGCTTTTAATTTACCAGAAGTTAATCAATTATTACCTTTAATTCAACTTCCCGATACAGTTCTTTTTGACCAAGCTTCTCGACCGGAATTCGGACCAATTGCTCAAAACTTTTTGCAAGGGGAAGATATCAAAGTAGAAGTATCTAGTTACAATGCCTCTATTGGATATAAAGTTAAAATTGGCGGTTTATTTCCTTTAGGTCCTTCTTTTGGTGTAGATGGTAATTTAATTATGAGTTATTCTACTTTCTTACGAACCTTTCTTGACCGTAGAGCCGGTTATATAGATATAGGTTTAATTAACCTTCAAGAAAACGTTGATAAAAATTGGGTTTTAGAAAACCTCAAAGCAAAATTGCCTCAAGATATCCGAATTTTAACTCGTGAAGATTATATTAAATTTGAAAAAGATTATTGGTCTCTACGTACACCAATTGGTTTTGTATTTAGTCTAATGGTAGTCATGGGATTAGTCGTAGGAATTGTATTTGTTTATCAAATTCTATATAGCAATATTTCTAGTAGTTTAGTCGCTTTTGCAACTTTAAAAGCAATGGGATTCAAACATAAATATTTATTGAAAGTCGTATTTCAACAAGCTTTTTTATTAGCGGTATTAGGCTATATCCCAGGATTAATAGTTGCTTTTGGATTGTATGACATCGCTAAAGATGCCACAAGATTACCAGTAATTATGACTTGGGATAAAGGAATATTAGTTTTATTCTCGGTGACTTTAATGTGTTTAGTATCTGGTTTTCTCGCAGTCCAAAAATTACAATCCGCCGACCCCGCAGATATATTTTAATTTGGGTAATTAGGAGTTAGTCCCACTGGAGTTAAGAGTTAGGAGTTAGTACTACTGGAGTTAGAAGTTGAGAATTGTCAACTGTCAACTGTCCACTGTCAACTTATGTCCAAACAAGCTATTATAAAAGTTACAAATTTAAATTATTATTACGGTAGTAAAGCATTAAAAAAGCAAATTCTCTTTGATATTAACTTAGAAATTAATGCGAGAGAAGTTACACTCCTTACAGGACCATCAGGTTCGGGTAAAACGACTTTATTAACTTTAATTGGTGCTTTACGTTCAGTTCAAGAAGGGAGCCTGCAATTTCTTGATAACGAACTTAATGGAGCTAGTTCCAAACAATTAGTACAAATACGTCGTCAAATTGGCTATATTTTTCAAGCTCATAATTTGTTAGAGTTTTTAACAGCACGACAAAATGTACAAATGTCTTTAGAACTTCAATCACTTCCCGAAAGAGAGTCAATTTCTCAAGCAGAAGCAATGTTAAAAGCTGTGATGTTGGGTAATCGTGTAAATTACTATCCCAATCAACTTTCAGGTGGACAAAAGCAAAGAGTCGCGATTGCTCGTGCTTTAGTTAGTCATCCTAAGTTGATTCTTGCTGATGAACCTACCGCTGCTTTAGACAGTAAAACAGGAAGAGATATCATCGAACTGATGCAGCGATTATCTAGAGAGCAAGGTTCAGCAATTTTGATGGTAACTCATGACAATCGTATTTTAGATATTGCAGACCGTACTATTCGTATGGAAGATGGTTTTTTACAAAATTAGTGTTTTATATTTTGCGTATCAAAGACTGATTAAAGCTACGTAAGTTTCTGGGGTTAGAAGTCGAGTTTTTACCTTAAATATCTGTAAGACAACACAAATGTAATAAAAACCCGACTTCTTAATCGTTGTTAGTGATAACTGTTAACTGTTGAGTATTTGTGGATTTTTTCTTTGATAGACGTGTTGAAGCGCTTTCTGAAGAGTTTTGCTGTTGTAACTCTGCTGCTTGTCTTTGTTCAAATTCTAATACAGTGCGGCAGATTAATTCAGCTAAGGTTTCTGGTTTTTGCATGATTGTCAAGTGATTCTCAACTTATCATGCTAATTCGTAAAACGAAAACTTCTGTTAATTACGAACAATGTTAAATCAGTTATCAGTTATCAGTTACCAATGTCAACCACCAACCATCAACTATCAACCACCAACCATCAACCACCAACCACCAACCATCAACCATCAACTATCATGCATAATTCTGAATCTTCTCACCCTATAAAGTTAAAAATCCTATTATAAGTAAAAGAATAACTTAACAATGAGTGAGGAAATTAATTCAGGAACTTTAATTAATAATCGCTATCTAATTGAGAAAACTTTGGGAAGAGGTGGATTTGGTCGAACTTATTTAGCTTTAGATACTCATCGTTTCCAGGAACCATGTGTACTCAAAGAGTTCTTACCAAATACTAATAATGCGAAAGTAATTAGTAAATCTAAAGAACTATTTGAACGAGAAGCAAAAGTTTTATACCAAATTCAGCATCCTCAAATTCCTCAATTTTTGGCTTTATTAACTCATAATCAACAACTATTTATTGTTCAAGAATATATTAATGGTAAAACTTATTTACAAATTTTAGATGAGCGTCTTTCTACAACAGGTAAACCATTTTCGGAAACTGAAGTCAGAGAATGGCTTTTAAAAATGTTGCCAGTTTTAGAATATATTCACAGTTGTAATATTATTCACCGGGATATTTCACTCGAAAATGTGATGCTTCCCGACAATGGAGCTAAACCCGTATTGATTGATTTTGGAGTGGTGAAACAAAAATTTAGTCAAATATTTTTAACTGATTCTTCCTCGGAGCAATACTGTACCAAGGCTTCTGTAGTTGGAAAAATTGGTTATTCACCACCGGAACAACTGCGTTTGGGACAATGTTATCCTTCAAGCGATATTTACGCTCTTGGTGTTTGTGCGGTGATTCTTTTAACTGGTAAAATGCCATATTTATTAATAGATGAATCATTAAATTGGCAATGGCAAAAAAAAGTTAAGATTAGCGATGATTTAACTAAAATTCTGGGAAAAATGTTAGTAGAATTACCAACACAAAGATATCAATCAGCAAAAGAAGTAATAATAGAGTTGGAGCATAATCTAAATTCTCATCAAAATTTTCATGTTAGTGATAATAACTTGAAGCAAAAAAGATCATTGGGTGGTATTATTTCTAGTTTATTACCAAAAAAAACCTATAATAATGAGAAATTAAGAGATGATGAACAGCTTATTGTTGAAAAACTCGGACAAACACCAGTTTCTCTAAATCCACAATTTGTCGATTATTGTCAACGACAACTTACTAGTTTTGTCGGACCTTTTGCCAGTGTTCTCATGCAACAAACTTTAGACGAAAACCCTGATATAGCATCAAAAGAATTTGTAGAAGTTTTAGCTAACAAAATTCCTCATGCACAACTAGCAGAAGATTTTATCAAAAAAATTCAACTTCTCAATGAATTTAAATTAGAAAAAACTACTAAATTAAATGAATCATCTTTGAATTTAATCAAATCTCCTGCTATTAGTAATCCAGATTTCTTAGACCATTGTCGTCGAGAATTAACTAGTTTTGTCGGACCTTTTGCTAGTGTAGTTATTCGAGATACTTTAGAAGAATGTCCCCATTTCACCCCCAAGCAACTTGTAGAAAGCTTAGTGGCTGGAATTCCCAATCAAAAAAGAGCGAAAGAATTTCAAAAACGCATTCTTAACGAACAATAACAATTAATTTTCCGAGATATCTCATGTCTGAAGCTAAATTCTAGAGACGTTGCACTACAACGCCTCTATATTTTTATTCCAAAATACCGAATAAAATTATATCTTGCACCATAAGCATAATTAACTACATAGCAAAAAATAGAAATAAAAATATAATTAACGTAAACATCTAATATATTTAGTCCATTTTAATGGACTTTTGCTATCAGACTGGGATTTACAATCCCAGGCGGGTAAGAATGAAGTCAAACAATTAGTAATTATTTTGACCGGGAAACGGCGGTGTACCGCTGACGATAGCTTCCTATGGTGCAAAATAACGAATAAATATATTTTCTCACAAAATCTCGATGCATCCCTGCATAAACGAGAAACCTTGCCCGGTATGAAATAACAGAAGCGGGGAAAACACCGCAAATGAAATTCACACCAAACAAGGATAAAAAAATGCTTACCACTACTCTACTAGATATGTGCGAACTCAACAACTTGCAATTTGGTAAAAAGATTACCATTCTCGGTGCAGGAATTGCAGGATTAGTTGCAGCTTATGAATTAGAACGTTTAGGTCATCAAGTCGATATCATCGAAGGTAGTCCCCGCGTAGGTGGAAGAGTTTGGACTCATCGCTTTGGTACCGAAAACAACGCACCTTATGCAGAATTAGGAGCAATGCGGATTCCTAGTAGCCATCACCATACATTACATTATGTTAAAGAAATGGGATTGAGTGATAAACTCTGCAAATTTATGACTGTATTTGAAGAACAAAATGCTTTTATTAATTTAGAAGGTAAAATCTTCAAAATGAAAGATGCTCCCCGGATTTTTCAAGAACGCTATCAAGGAATTTTTACTGATGCTCGTTACAGCGAACAAACTCGATTATTTGCAGCTTGGTTAAAGACTATTGTTGATACTATTTCCCCCGGTGATTTACGAGAAAGTTTAGAAAATGACCTCAAATCTCACTTGATGGATGAGTTGGAAAGGTTAGATTTGGAACCTTATTTTTGCGAAAATTATGAATCTATTGATTTACAATCTTTCATTAAACATAATCCCGGTTTCCGCGCTCGTTGTAGTAAAGCTTTAGATATGTTTTTTGAAGACATTGTAGTTGAAACTAGCCGCGATTTATTACAACTTCAAGGAGGAATGGAGCAAATTATCGACCGTTTAGTAGAATCAATTCACTCACCTATTAAGTGCAATCAAAAGGTAGTCGCAATTCGAGTTAATCCTGAATTTACAGAAATTGACTATGTAGAAAATGGTGAAAAACACACTCGTCGTTGTGATTATGTATTATGTACAATTCCTTTTTCTGTATTACGAAAAATGGAATTGAAAGGATTTGATGAAAGAAAACTCAACTCTATTCATAATACTTATTATTGCCCCGCGACAAAAGTTGCTTTCCATACTAAAGAAGCTTTTTGGCAAAAACAAGGTATTCGTGGTGGTGCTTCTTTTAGTGGTGAAGGTGTACGTCAAACATACTATCCTTCTGTTAAATTCAATCCCAATAGCGGTAGTGTAATGTTAGCTAGTTACACAATCGGTGATGATGCTGAGCGGATGGGAATGATGCCAGAACAACAACGTCACAATTACGTTAAAGATGTTGTTAGTAAGGTTCATCCAGAATTACAATCTGAGAACATGATTGTCGAAGCTGCTTCAATTGCTTGGGGTAATTATGAATGGAGTGCTGGCGGTTGTGCGGTACATTGGGAAGATGAATCTGTGAATACTTCTAATTATTTGGAAGCTGCTAGAAGACAACATCAATTGTTATTCGCTGGGGAACATTGTTCTAAATATCCTGCTTGGTTACAAGGTTCTATTGAGTCTGCTTTGGAAGCTGTTTACGATATTGTTGCTGATAAAAGAAGGAATCTTTTTTCTACCAGTTCTGCTGTTCAAAGACAAGATGCTAACATTTTACAAGCAGCTTGAAATCATTTATCTTAAAGGAGTTTTTTATTATGTTAACAATGTTATTTGAAGTAATATCCTTTACGCTGACATCGAAATGATAAAAAGTATGTGCAAAAAAACTCTGCGTTCCTCTCTCTTGAAAAGTTACTCATGGGGGGAACCCCCAAGACCGTACTTTATGTCCTAACGGACACGCTGCGCTAACGCTGCGCTTACCTCCGCGTCACTTTGCGTTAAAAATATATAATTCCGATACAAACGGATTTAATATAATATTCCCAAATTATTGGTGAAGATTATGAAACCTGGTTTTTAAAAAGAATCAGGTTTTTCAATTGATATTTTTTTATTCATATCATGTACGAGTAAACACTTTTAATATAGGGAATAGGGAATTGTCAGTTATTCATGCATTTTTATTTTTATAAATTAAGATAAATTAACCGCAGAGAGCGCTAAGGAGGAAGAAGAAGAGAGAGAATTGCATAAAATGAATAACTATTACCCTATAAAAAAGTATTAGATGATGAATATGAGGTCACAAAATGATTATTGTTACGCAGTGTGGAACTCCTGAAGTTGAAATTGAACGGATTATTAATGAATTAAGTGTTTATCAGGGAAATATTGAAAAAATTGTCGGTAAGGAGAAGATTGTAATTGGCTTAGTCAGCGATACTTCTAATATTAATATTCAATCTATTCAACAAATTAGCCCTTTCATTGAAGAAGTTTTTCGAGTTGAGCAGCCTTTTAAACGAGTTTCTCTGGAATCTCGTTATGGTGAACCTTCTGAAGTTGTTGTCCAAACCCCTAACGGTACAGTAACTTTCGGTCAAAATCATCCTTTGGTTGTTGTCGCTGGACCTTGTTCGGTAGAAAATGAAGAGATGATTGTGGAGACTGCAAAGGTAGTTAAAGCTACTGGCGCTCAGTTTCTTAGAGGTGGTGCTTATAAACCCCGTAGTTCGCCTTATTCTTTCCAGGGACATGGTGAAAGCGCTTTACATTTATTAGCTAAAGCCCGTGATGTTACTGGTTTGGGAATTATCACCGAGGTAATGGATACTGCTGATTTGGAAAAAGTCGCACAAATTGCAGATGTGGTACAAATTGGAGCCAGAAATATGCAAAATTTCTCGCTGTTGAAAAAAGCTGGTGCAAGTGGTAAACCGATTTTACTCAAGCGCGGGATGTCTGCAACTATTGAAGAATGGTTAATGGCTGCTGAATATATTTTGTCTACTGGCAATAAGAATGTCATTTTGTGTGAGCGGGGTATTCGCAGTTTTGACAATCAATACACTCGAAATATTTTGGATTTATCGATTGTTCCCGTATTGCGAACTCTGACTCATTTACCGATTATGATTGACCCTTCTCACGGTACTGGTTACTCGAAATATGTTCCGACTATGGCTAAGGCTGCTATTGCTGTTGGTACTGATTCTTTAATGATTGA
>JAYKJL010000217.1:0-22731 GCA_035285725.1 Nostocales cyanobacterium 94392
GTTGAATTAAAGGTAATAATTGATTAACTTCTGGTAAATTAAAAGCTGATGTTGCCGGGTCAAAACCAATTACATAAATGGGATTTTTTTTCCCAGTATAAGGATTTTTTAATTTAGCAAATTGTAGATAAACAGGGTTTACTGACTCTACACCATTAAATGCTAAAGCTTGAAATAAACGACTACGAGGAAAGCTTTGTTGAGAGGTTAAAGCATTATATTGCGAACTAATTATAAATAAATCTCCCTTCAAGTTTTGATGTAATTGTGTAGCGCTATTATAGAGTGCATCCTGAAAACCAAATTGCATAAAAATGAGAATCACGACAAAAGAAACACCCGCTAAAGTCGCTAAAAATTTTACTCTTTGTTGAGTTAATTGTAACCAAGCAACTGGAATTGTCATGATCAAAAGGTTAAAGGTTAAAGGTCAAAGGTTAAAGGTCAAAGGTTAAAGGTTAAAGGTTAAAGGTCAAAGGTTAAAGGTTAAAGGTCAAAGGTTAGAGGTTATATCAAATCCGTTTGTATCGGAATTATATATTTTTAACGCAAAGTGACGCGGAGGTAAGCGCAGAGGAACGCAGAGTTTTTTTGCACATACTTTTTATCATTCCGATGCAAGCGTAAAGGATATTAAAGGTTAAAGGTCAACTGTCAACTCTTAGTGTTAATAAGTACTTGTACTTGGAGGTTAGTTAGGTCGGCAACTTTTTTACTGTCTTCTGGCTGAAGACGGATTCTGACTTCAATTACTCTTTTATCTGTATCTGCTTGAGGGTTAATATCAAAAATGTTTTGTCTGTCTACTTGTAACCCTATTTGACTGACTGTACCTTGTAGTTCTCCACTGAATGCTGGACTTCTGATGGTAGCGGGTTGACCGATACGCACTTTTGCGATGTCGGTTTCGTAAACTTCTGCGACAACATACATTTGCTCTGTTTTGCCGATGTCAGCGATTCCTGTATTCCCAACGACTTCTCCCGGACGGAGGTTGACTTTAAGCACTTGACCGGCTATGGGAGAACGAATTGTAGTTAACTCATAATCAGCTTGAGCTTGTTTGACAGCGGCGATCGCACTTTTTAATTCGGCTTGGGCTACTTGTACATCAACAGGACGCACTTCTGTAACACTATTTAAGGTTGCTCTTGCTTGCTCTAATTGAATTTGAGTGGTTTCGACGGTGCGATTTAATGTTTCTTTGGCTTCTTGAAGTTGTTTTTGAGTAGTTTCTAGTTTTAAACGTCGAGTATCTGCTTCTATTGCAGCAATTGCTCCGGCTTCATAAAGTTTTTGAAAGCGTTGATTTTCGATTTCGGCATTTCTTACCTCAGCTTCTAAGCGAGCAATGGTTGCTTTTTGAGTAGCGATTTGTCCTTCTAATTCAGCTCTGATTCGAGCAATATCTTCTTTTTGAGCTTGTATATCTCCTGTTCTTGCTCCAGCTTTTACCCTTGCTAATTCAGCTTTGGCAATTTCAACGTTGGTTTTGGCTTTATCTAAAACAGCTTGGTTACGATTATAACTTTCCAATATTGCCACTACTTGGTCTTGAAGCACTCGATCACCCTGTTTTACTAAAATTTGAGTGACTCTATTACTTCCTGTAGAAGTCGGTGCGGATAAACGTATCATTTCTCCTTGGGGTTCTAAGCGTCCTAAAGCCGCAACACCAATAATAATTGGTTCGTTTGATTGTGTAGTAGATGTAACTGGTTGGGAATTAGAGCGAAGCTGTACCAAGCTGTAAAGAAAGACAGTCCCACCGCTCAAAGCTAAACCGACTATTACATATATAAGCCACCGGGGGAGGGGTTTATTTAAAGGCTGACTTTGCTTTTGAACCATGATTATTCCATCAGTTGACAGTTGACAGTTGACCTTTAACCTCTAACCTTTAACCTTTAACCTTTGACCTTTGACCTTTAACCTACAGTGATAGCATGGAATCCACTGGTTTTTCTGAATAGGTATATGGTTGATATTTTATTAATTTTATATCCCATGGACCTTTAATTTGATAAGTAATACCCCTCCATTCAACTTGTCGCATAAACATGGCTGAGGTCAATGCTAAACTATAAACTATTTGAGTTAACGGAACCGCTAATAATACTTGGAAAATTGTCCTGATATCAACCGATGGTAGTATTTCACCTTTTTGTTCAAATATACCGCGTACCTTATACTCTAAAATACTCAGACATAATATTTGGGTAACTATATAAATAGCTAATCCACTAGTAAAATAACTATTTATAGACCATTCTCCATTGAAAAAGGTTATTACCAGTAATATGATTGCCGTCAACGGAATTACTGTAGTTAAGATTCCATGAATTGCGATCGCAATCCAAGAGTTGTGATAAAGTCGAGAACAAAGCAATTGACGTTTCACCCAGGCAAAAAAGCTTTTTAAATCGCACTCTTCACGATTTAACATCAATATAGAAGGTACAAATTCGATTGTTAATCCCTGTTGTTGCAAGATGTTGTGTAACATTGTATCTTCGTTAAAAGCTTGTTCCCATTTGTTTAACAGTCCCGTTTGACGAAAAATTTCTGTTTTTATCGCTAAACTCCCACCCCAAGGAATCTGATAAAAATGCATTTGAACCACTGCGGCTACATTCCAAATATATCTAACTACACTTCCCCAATATCTACCTGATGGTATATACCAACGGTTGCCTGTTGTTGCTCCAACTTGAGGATTAATTAAAGGACTAATTAATTCACGCAACCAATTAGAATGTACAATGGTATCCGCATCTACTAAGGCTACAACCTGGCAATTATCATCTAAGTTTGATATAGCTTGTATTAAAGCACTACATTTCAGACTACAAGTTAAACGTGGAACTAATAAACAGCTAATTTTAACGTGTTTTGCAGCAATATTTTTCACGGTTTGAGTAACCATTTCCCAAGCAGGGTCTTGATAACTATCCATCACTATTTGCAATTGATAATTAGGATAATTTTGATTTAATAAAGCCTTTAAACATTTAGGTAAAAATGGGTCTGCACCACGTACACAAAGAATTATTGTTGCTATTGGTAATTCTTGCTTTTCTAATATCTTTGGAGATTGATTTAATTTAGATACAAAAGCAACTGTTAGCCATACATAAAATATTGCTAAAATTATAAGCAAACAAAAAATTAAAACTCCTATTTCATTCACTGATTATTCCTCTTTTTTATACTTAATAAATTCATTCTAATTAATTTCAGGACTTACGCAATTGTCACAATACACGGCTGGTGCGTGACACCACAAACTTGATTGTTTCGTTCAAAATCACTCGAAGTGTCACACACCCTACAAGAAAAAATGTGCCAGTTAGGTAAGTCCTAAATTTAATTCCATTTTTTTTATTTAATAAGTGAATAATTACAACTTAAATCAGTTAAGAGTTGACAGTCGCCAAACTCGGTGTATGGTGGGAGATAAAATAGGGAGCATATTCATAAATTATTTCTCCCTATTCCCTGATAACTGATAACTGTTTACTGTTAACTGTCTTACACCACACTCAAAAAACCACTTTGCATTAGATATGATAAATATTTACTAAACAATTGTGGCTCAAGAGGAGGACATACAATATCGGAACCAGCAAGTGCATTAAGAGTTTGTTTGCAACTGATTTCGGCAGGTCTTCTTGCTTGTATATATATTTCAGTTGCGGTTAATTGTTCTTCAGTCCAACGCTGTAGTAAAAAAGGTTTGAGAGTGTAAAGAGGATTATCAGGAGAACAAGCGTTAGATTGCAATTGATTCAACCAATTTTCGTAGGGAATTTGTTTAATATCATAACCAAGTGTGGAAATCCAATTAACTAATTGACTCAAATGAATTGGCTGGGGATGTTGTAAATGAAAAGCTTGAGAAACCGATTCTGGTTGTTGCGATAAATAAACAATTGCTCTGCTTACATAATCTACAGGAGACATATCCAACCAATAATCTATATCGGGAAAACTTCCCATTTGTACACAACCTTTCAACATTAAACAGATAAAATCTTCTGTATTACTGACTCCTGTTATACTATGTCCGCTAATCAAAGGTGGTCTATAAATAGTAACTGGTAAACCTAAAGAACCCGCAAGTTTAACTAATTTTTCGGCTACCCATTTAGTTTGAGAATAACCCAAGAAAATCCCCTCATGGTCATCAAAACTATCTGCTTCTTCAACAACTTTACCTGTATAAGCTGTTGATTCAAATATCGCAACACTAGATACATAATGTACAGGTTTACGCTTTATTTGACTTGCTAATCTGAGAATTTCTTGGGTTCCCAAAACATTTGCAGCTTTCATTGCTGAATAGGGATAAACATAGTTAAGTAAAGCAGCACTATGATAGATAATATCAATAGTTGTTGCTAATAAATTAAATTGTTTGCGAGAAAGACCTAATAACGGTTTTGATAAATCACCTAAAACTGGGATAATTCTAGAAGCATATTTTTCTTGCCAAACTTGATAGTGTTGTAAGTTATTTAATAATCTGTTTTTCCCAGATTCAATATCAGCAGCCCTAATTAAACAGTAAATATTGGCTTTAGTTTGCTGTAAAAGTTCTTCAATTAAAAAAGCTCCTAAAAATCCTGTTCCCCCGGTTACAAAAATATTTTCTGGTTCATATTTCAGTTCTAACGGTACCTTTAGAGGGTCTATATTTGGGTCAATAACAACTTCTGCACCTAAGTCTAATTTAATATCTTCTAATTTTGTAATTCGAGTATTTCCGGTTTCTAATTCCAACTTTCTTTCTTCAATTTCCTCTACCAAACGTTCGGAAAGAGTTTCAATTGTAGGATAAAGCCACAATAGATTCAGAGGTAATTCAAAACCCAATAATTTTTCAGCTTTACTAGCCAAAATCATCGCTTGTGCCGAATCTAATCCGTAAGTATCTAAAGGTTCTTGAATATCAATTTCATCCGGTTCAATTATTAACTGTTCCGCAAGTTGCGAAACCATCCAATTTTGAATATCTTGAAAATTTAAAGACATAGTAGTTAGTTGTTGGTTGATAGTTGATAGTTGTTGGTTGATAGTTGATAGTAGTTAGTTGTTGGTTGATAGTTGATAGTGGTTATTAGTAAAAAGTATTTACCCCATCTCCCCATCCCCCCATCCCCTCATCCGGGGTGATATTGAGCGAAACCTGGGGGTAATTCTAAACCTTGTAATTTGAGGTTTTGGATTCGATATAAATATACTGTTCCGGTGAGGATATGGTGAGCAATATCAACGACGTGTCGATTTTGTGGTTGAGCAAGATAAGTGTCTTTTACCCAGTTGTTGAAAGCTCCCATTGCTGGACCACACCAAATTTGATAGTCGGTTTCTCTTCCTTGTTCTCCGGAGTTTGACCACCGGGAGGATAAACCGAGATACCAGCGGAAAATTAATGCCATTTTGAATTTAGGATTTTTATTAGCCCTTTCTAACTTTTGGGGACTACGTTGTGATAAATATGTTTGAGTGCTTTGCCAAACTGTATCCAAACTTTGACGAAACACTTGTTTTTCTAACTTTTCTCTTTCTACAACGGGGATATCCTCAATCGAGTTATAACGCTGATAAAGTTCATATAATTTTTGCGATCGCATTCCAAAAAGTGTCCCGCGTTTGAGTACTTGCAATTTGACTCCCATTTCAAACATATCAGCGGCTGGTGCCATGGTTACGTCTGTCATTTCCGCTTGTGCAAGCAATTTTTTGGTATATTCAGAGGTTCCTGCTTCTACACAAGATTGATTGATGGAACCTGTCACTATGTAAGCTGCACCCATCATCAAAGCTGCTAATGCTGATTGGGGAGTGGCTATTCCTCCAGCTACTCCTATTCTTACGGGATATTTATATCTGTATTCATGCTGAATTTCATCCCTGAGTTCGAGTATGGAAGGTAACAAACAAACTAAAGGACGATTATCTGTATGTCCACCAGAATCGGCTTCAACGGTGATATCATCAGCCATGGGAATTTTTTGAGCTAAAGTTGCCTGTAATTGGCTAATTAAGCCTTGATTGACCAATTCCTCAAGCATTTTGGGTGGTGCGGGAGCAAGGAATTTACTCGCTACTTCTTTACGGGAAACTTTGGCAATTACTTTGTGATTAATTTGAATTTGATTATTGCTATTCAGACTTAATCCAGCGACACGATAATAGACGATTGCGGGGGTTAAATCCAGGAAAGCGGAGGCTTCAACGGTTTTAACTCCATATTTTAAATACAAGTCCACTGTACCCCGTTCCATTGCCGGTTCGCTGGGACTATGGAGCAGATTAAAAGCATAGGGACCTTGTGGTAAAGTCTGTTGAATAGTCTTGATTGCAGCTTCCACACGTTCGGGACTCAACCCACCAGCACCAAAGGAACTGAGAATTCCCGCTTTTCCAAAAGCAATCACTAATTCTTCGGAAGCGATACCACCAGCCATTGCACCTGCGGTATAAGCGTATTTTACGTTATGGAATTCAATAAAATTTCTGTCCCCTAATTGTTCCATTGTTAGAGGTGGTAGTGCCATGAGTAATTCTAACTGTTCATTTGGATTAAATTTATTACTAAATCCAATTTTTCCATTGATTCTCACAACGTAACAAGGTTGATTTAATGTTAATAATTTACTTTTAATTCCTGATTCATCAAAAGCAATATTTTGATTGTTTGCAAATAAATTAGTTGCTTGCAGATGATGTCCATTTTTTTCCGGCGCTATATTTATGCTAGTCATATGATAATGGGTAATTGGTAATGGGTAATTGGTAATGGAGAATTGTCAACTGTCCACTGTCAACTGTCAACTGTCAACTGCAACTCAACCATTTTTACCATTTGTGCAAATGATGATTGTCTATTTTTTAAGAAAGCCAGATGAGCTTGGCTATTTTGTTGATTGGCTTCAGTGATTTTTCGGGAATGGGATTGCAGGAATTTTGATAATTTATCATTTCCTAATCCTGGATTTATTTCTTTATCAATACTTTGCTGATTTACTGTTTGAGCAAATATTTTAGTAGTATTATCTTGATAATCCGGTAAATTTAATATTTGTGTATTTCTACCATTAAAATTTACAGATGTATACCATTCTTCCATAGTAAATTTACCCCAATAACGTGAAGATAAAGTAACCATTACTTGCTGATGTTGATTTTGAATTTTATTGAAAGCGATTTTATTTTTCACCTCCTTATGAGTAGTCGGGGTTACAGTTTCCGCTGTTTGTAGATGGATTTTTTCAAGCTGTTGCTGTTCGTATAAAGCCGATAATGATATCGAAACTCGATGAGAGAAAAGTTGAGCTAAACCTCTAACCAACGAGGTATGTTCCGGAACTCCCCGACGATTAAAAAATATTGTGGTGTGTTCTCGTTGTTGGAGATTTTCACTAATCCAGCGTGAACAAGCGTTTCCAGCCCCTACTTCCACAAAAATTCTTGCACCCGAATCATAAACACGGTTTACTAATTGAGGAAAATCAAATTGTTGACACAACACTTTGGCAATACTATGACTCATAACCTCACTATCAAGGTTAAGCTGTCCGTAATTAGATGCTGAATAAAAATCTATCTCTGGTCGGTTGTGGATGGGTAGAGTATGTAGTTTAACAAGTTCATCGTATTCGGAAGCCATTGCTTCACAGTGGATGACATGATTAAAAGGTGCCGGAATCGCATTACATCCAATTGTTTTAATTACTCTCTGACAAGCTGCTGTCTCCCCAGCAATCACCATTTCTTGCGCTGTATTAATTTGAGTTAAATAAACCCTTGGCTCTTTTTTCAGTTGTTCTTTAACTTGGGAAACATCCGCCATTAACACGTAGTTACCCCAAAATTCTCCTTTAATTTCTTCGTTTGTTAATCCCCAATATTCCCGTACCGCATTTTTGCAACCGGATAACCTACTGGTAAATAATTCCGAGGAATTCAAACTGCTACTAGTTTGGTTAAAACCAGTCCAAATTCCTTGGGCGATCGCCATACTAACTTCACCCAAACTGTAACCAAAACAAGATTGAGGTTGTACTCGAAAATAATCTTCAAGAATAGCACTCATCAATGCCGCAAAACCCACTTCCGATTCCAACATCGACAAGGGATTATCTATTAACTGCTGTTCTACAACCTCTAATTGTCTTTTAGTTAAAGCGGTTAAGCTACGGGGATAAAGAAGTTTTTCGATGTTAGCTACACGATTATAAAGATTTTCAATTACTGGAGAATCCCAAATTTTGGGGAATAAACGAAATAAATTGCGAGCTATTCCGATATAGGAACTGTAAGCACCGGGATATACAAAGGCAACTTTACCTTTTTTCCCTAATGGTTTAGCAGTAAAATAACTACCTACAGGAGTTTTCCATTCTTCCCCAGTTTCAAAGGCATTCTTAACACCTTTGAGAGCGTTTTGGATTTCCCGCTGTAATTCTTTGTGGTTGCGTCCGATAATCGCTATAGCATAAGTTGCATTTTGATGTTGTTGATAATATCTATAGGTTTGTGCTGCAATAATACTAAGAGAATCGCTTTGTGATATTGTTCTTTCTAGTTGTTGAATTTGTTCTAATAAATTAGAAGATTCATCCGCAGCCAAGGGAAATAAATAATAAGGCATTTGCGACAAATATCTACTGTCGCGTTGTTGAGATGGTGCTTCTGATAAAATTAAATGAGCTACATTATCATTATTAAAACTATTAATAGCAGCAATTCTTTTACTAGTTTGTGTTGATAAAAACCAGGGTTTTGATTGATTATCAACATAAAAAGGACTATTTTCCCAGAACTCGGGATATTTAGGGCTAGACCATTGAGATGTAGAAGGAATGTAGCGATAGTAAAGACATAGAACAGTTTTGATAACACTTTCAATTTCTGATATTGAACTATTGTCGATATTATCTTTGACGCTACCTACTGCACAATTGAATTGTATTAATTTTTCTGGGTTTTGATAAGCTGCAACTAATCCTTTAATTTCTAATTCATTTGGTGAAAAAATACTATTACTACAGATTTCTAAATAACCAATATCTTCAGGTTTCACTCCAGCAATGTTAAAACTTTGTTGACAAGTTTGGGTAATTTTTTGTGGTGTTGGGGAAGTATTTTGAGATATCGTTAATGCATCAATTGTGGCATAAATAGGTTGATGTTTTTTCTGAGCATCAGCATACAGTTTCAAGACTAATGCAACAGTATGAGAAATAATCAAAACTGTGTCTACTTCTCTAATTATAAGTAGCTTTTGCGCCATTTTTATGGCACTGAATACAGTTGTTGATGTTGCGGTATGAGTAAACGGAAGATTACTAAGTTCTGTTTGTGAAATATTTTGGTCGGGGGTGATTATTACTGCTATTTTGTTCTTTGTATCTATTTGGGCATTTTTCAGGGTATTTTTGGCTATTTTTATGATTTCTAAGTTGTTTTGAGAAGGAATATTATACTGTTTTCCTTCATAAATATGGCGTTCAAAGTCATCTAGTTCTTTGGATGAATTACTATTAATGTTTATACCTGTTATGGCTATTTTGTGATTTTGATTGCTTGTATTTAACATCGATTTTTCGTCTATTTTTCTAGATGTTTATTATCTAACCGCAGAGGAAAGATAACTGTTAACTGATAACTGTTAATTGATTAAATATTGTTGCTTTTGCATTTTGCATTTTGTTGTATATTCTTCCTTGATTATCATGAGCGATGATTTCGGCTGTTGCTGTTGTTTCAGTTTTATTTTTGATTTGACAGGTAATATAAAATGTTTGGTCGAAGGGGATGGAAGCAAATTGTTCGTAATTAGCTATTTCTGAAGGTAAGCAACCACATTGATGGAAGTTTTGTACCCATAGCCACAGTGAATGTATTTGTACGTCAATGATGTAAGGGTTGAAGGTTTGGACGGGAAATTGTCCTTGTTTTTCTAGGTCTATGGCTGCTAGTTTACATTCAACGGTGATTTTTTCGGAGTTGATATTTAAGACTTTTTTTACTCCTTGAAAACACGCACCGTGAAATAAGCTTGCTCCTCCTTGTTGATATATTTCTGTTTTAGATGTAAATTTTGCACTATTTACTGTTAAGTCTAATGATTCGTACAGTGGACGTTGAATGATTTGCTGTTTAAGTATGATTCTAGTACTAAAGTGATAACGAGTTTTACCTTGTTTATTTTGACTCGATATTTTGGCATCAATAATAATGGAATGACCATTGTTTTTAGCTGTTTCTTGTAAGTCTAAAATATATTCTTCTGCTAAATCATAATTAAATACAATTCCTTTTAAAACCTTGTAATTTTGACAGCTAAAAAATTTATATCCTGGATAAAGTTGTTCACAGGTATTTGTAATCCAATTAATTGCACAAGTTGCTGGAAGAACCGGATAACCTGCAATTGCATGGTCATGTAAAAATGGATTGTCTTTTAAGTTTAAATGACGACGGATACGAATTTTTTGTAATTCTGAATTTAAAGCAACAGGAAGAGGTGTTAGTGGAGAACCGATGATTACTTGTACTTCTTGCTTTTCAGTTACAAGTTCTTCAACTAACATTTGTGTCCCGACTTCCACGGGAATTGTTTTGATATTGCGTTTTTCAAATGCTTGTTTGAGTTCTGAACTCACCATACCACTATCCCAAGGACCCCAATTGATTGCGACTACATGACAATTGGGATATTTTTGTTTAATTGAATAAGCTGTTTTATTCAGAGTTTCATTGGCAATTGCATAATCTGTTTGTCCCGCATTTCCATAAAATCCTACCACTGAGGAAAATAAAACCAAAGAATCTAATTGACTCAGAGATACACAATTTAGTAAATTATTTAATCCCTTAACTTTAGGATTATAAACTCGGTCAAAATCCGACTCTGTTTTCTTTTCAATCGGTTTATCTGCTAAATTACCAGCACCGTGAATGATTACAGTTATTTTACCTAACTTTTGTTGAACTTCAGTTAATTTTTGTTGTAATGCATTTTCATTGCTCACATCAACACTGATGTATTCAGCTTCTCCCCCCGCTTGTTGAATCGCTATGATGGTTTGTTCAATCTCTCGTTGAGAAGCAATCGTTTGATACTTTTGCTGTACCATCATGGGCTTTGGTTTCTCACCCTCAGCCACAAGTTGTTCCAAAATCCGCCGTTTTAACTCTACTTCCGAACTACATTCTCGCATCCAATCCGGTTCCGGAATATTATCATCTAATGGCGATCGCCCTAATAAAACAAATTTACATTTATGCTGTTGCGCTACTTTAATAGCCGATTTAGCAGTGATTCCTTTACCACCACCAGTTATTAGACAAACTGTATTTTGATTAATCATTGCATTAATTGGTAATTGGGAATGGGTAATGGGTAATTGGTAATTAAATCCGTGAAATCAGTGTAATCATGAATCAATCCGTGGTCAGAATTGTCATTCTTCCTCGTGTACCATACCCAACTTCAACGATTAAACGATTGGGGTCGTGAAATTCGGCAAGAATATGTTGTGTGGCAATGGTATTATCTAAATCGGGACTCAAATCAATTGCTCTACAAAAAACTGATTGCCATTCCCATCGCAATGATTTGGTTAAACCGAATAATCCACCTGTAATTGCACTAAGTTGATTTTTACCGGAACAACCTAATTCACCATCTAAATGAGTCACTGTCATAAAACAACTACGTCCTAATTTGGCTGCTTGAGTCAGTGAAGTTTTGAGATGTTTTGCAAGGAAAAACACTTGTTTGATAATTGCTGTTTCTGTTTGATTAACAGGATGTAAATGTATAAAAGCAGCAATTTCTCCATAATTGATTTTAATTGTACTCAATTGTGTTTTGATTTCTTCATCGCTACCATTTTCTAAAGTTATCCGCTCAATACCCAATGGTAATGATGATTTTACAGATTGAGGAAAATTAAGAACTACCACCATCAAACCTTTATCTTTGAGAGTTTGAGCTAATTTACCAGTAAGTTGAGAACCATCATCAGTTAACAAACAAATATGCCCTACTGGTAAATCAAAATCCAATTTATCCGGATTCGGTAGAAATTGTTGTTTTACCTTTGCTCGACTAATATTATGCTTTGGTTTGATTGGTTCGATTGAGGGCTGCTTTTTTTTTTCAGTCTCTGTTGTCAGAGACTGCATAAAATCTATAATTTGTCCAAGGGTTCGCAGTTCTATTTCTGCCATTTCCTCTAAATTCGGTTGTGGTAAATCGGGTAATTGTTCTTGTAATCCACCAATTATCTCAACTCGTTTAATCGAATCAATTCCCAAATCTGCCTCAATATCCATCTCTAAGTCAAGCATTTCCCCCGGATAACCAGTTTTTTCACTCACCACCATCAGTAAAGTTTTACTTAGAGTATCATTATCAATTCCCGATAACTGTTTTGTATCGTTAATCTGAACCTCTGTTTTATTGTTTAAAATTCCGTTATCCAAGAAAGGAGTTTCTAACTGTTCCCTACTCCCTACTCCCTCTTTCTTCAAACCCTGCATATAATCTACAATTTGTCCAAGGGTTCGCAGTTCTACCTCTGCCATTTCTTCGAGATTCGGTTGTGGTAAATTGGGTAATTGTTCTTGCAATGCACCGATAATCTCAACCCTTTTAATCGAATCAATTCCCAAATCTGCTTCGATATCCATCTCTAATTCCAGCATTTCTAGTGGATACCCAGTTTTATCGCTGACTACAGCTAATAAAGTCTTACTCAAGGTATCGATATTGATTGCTAAGGATTTTTCTGGTATATTTGCGGTTTTTTTTACAATCTGATTGTTTGTATTTCTAGAATGTGTTTTCGAGCCATTTTGATTAACTTCTACAGCAGCAACAGCAACAGGTATGGATTGGTATTGCTCAATGATAACCTGTTCTCTTAGATTCTTCGCCGTGGTTACACTATCTAAAACTAATTCTGGATGTACTTTATAAGAATGTATTCCATCACCTTTTAAAAGATGTGAATAACCTTGCTGAGTTAACTCAAAGAAGTTTTGTGTCGATTCAACTTGTGCTTGTAAATATTTTTGATGCAGGTGCAGGGTATCTGCTTGATGGTCATGAACCCTCATCATGCTGCGTTCAACGCTTGTAATAATTTGTTCTACAGGTTGACTTTTTCCCGACTGAACAATATTAGAAAATAAAGTACTTTGCTGTTGCATCAATTGGAAAACACTTTGTACATATTCCCTTTGATAATCTAAATATTGTCCGTGAACTTCCAGAGTTTGACTTTGAGCTTGACTAAATTGTTCGATACTAGATTCTAAAGAAGCGATAAATTCTGAAGAAGCATTCATTTTTTCAACTGTCTGTTGTACTGGTAATTTCTTTCTTATACCGTCATTTAATTTTGTCGCTGTCACCAAACTCCGATTACCAATTTCCAATTTCCCATTCGCAATTTCTAATTCCCTATTACCAATTATCAATTCCCCATTACCATTTTTATTTAATAACTGTTGCGTAAATACCGATTTAGTTTTGTCAGAAACGTAATTAAAACTACCCAATTTTACATTTAAAGCTGGATTAGATTTAACTTCTGGAAGCTTCAAATCCAACTGATGGGGGTCGAGATTAGCTAACGGTAAACCAGCGACACGTAATTGAATTACAGCTTCTCGAAGTTGATAGTCGCTATCTTTTTGACGGCTACCATTAACGGCGATCGCCAGATGTGGACGAGAACCTAAAATCTCATCTACTAAGTTAGTTAATATACTTCTAGGACCAAATTCAACAAAACAATAACCACCTTGATTGTAAATATTTTCAATTTCTTGCTCAAATAGCACCGATTGACCGATATGAGCTTGCAAATTTCTTTTAATAGCGTCAGATTCTTGAGGATAAACTGTAGCAGTAGTATTAGTAAAAACAGGAATTTTAGGACTATTAAAATTTACCTTACCAACAGCTTGAGCAAAAGGTTTTTGAGCGTAGCTAATCAATGGAGTATGAAAAGCACCAGAAACAGGTAAACTAATAGCTGAAAAACCCTGATCGATTAAAATTTGCTTTAACTGAACAATTTTCTCAGTCACTCCAGCTAAAACTATCTGTTGAGGAGAATTATAATTAGCAACTCGGACTTGGGGAAAATCGCCTAATATTGCTTTAACTTCCGCCACATTACCTTTAACAGCAAGCATTGATCCAGTATCCTGATTCAAATCGTCGGGTTTTGCCATTGCTTGTCCCCGCTCTTTAACCAGATAGAAATAATCCTCATCACTGAGTACCGATGCAGCCCATAAAGCAGTTAATTCACCAAAACTATGTCCAGCAACAATATCCGGTTTAAATCCAGCTTGTTGCAATATTTTATATAATCCGACACTAAATGCACCAATTGCCGGTTGAGATACCTCAGTTTGCTGCAAAATCTTTGCTTGTAAATGTCTTTGAGCCGTATCAAATACCGGAGGAGGAAATACTTTTTCGGAAATCGGTGATAAACCAGCTTTCTCAAACAAACTATCAACTTGATGATAAGTTTGCTGCAATAAGGGAAAATTCATCGTTAATTCCCTTCCCATCTCCAAATACTGAGAACCTTGACCGGAAAATAAAGCTACAACCTTACCCTGCAACTCCATTCCCTGTTTACGATAATATAATCCTTGGGGATGTTGCCAATATTCCGCTTGTGGTTGCTTTTTCAAACAATCTATAGATATCTGTAACTTCTTGATTGTCTCAGTTACAGAGTTAGCAACAAATCCCAATCTAGCTGCTGCGATCGGTAAACAAGCCGATTTACTTTGATTAACTAACTCTTTGTAATATTCTTCCTTGTGATCCGACTGTAACTTGAAGATAGCAGATTCACATTCGGCGAATAACTGTTCCGGTGTCGGTGCAAACAACAATAACTCTTGAGGAGTACGGTGGATGCGATAAACTTTATCGTGAGTGTGATATTCTTCCAAAACAATATGAAAGTTAGTGCCACCAAAACCAAAAGAACTCACACCAGCACGTCGGGGTGTCTTCCCTACTTGTAACCAAGGACGAGTTTGGGTATTTAAATAAAATGGTGAAGACTCAATTTCTAACTTAGGATTTGGTTTATTAACATTAATCGTCGGTGGTAAAACCTTGTGATGCAAAGCCAAAGCAGTTTTAATTAAACTTGCGGCTCCCGCAGCGGCTTTAGTGTGTCCAATCTGAGATTTCACACTGCCCAAAGCAATAGATTGAGAAAAATTATCCTGACTAAATACAGCTTTCAACGCAGCGAATTCCGCCGGGTCTCCCGCCATTGTTCCCGTACCGTGTGCTTCAATTAAACCAACAGTTTGCGGCGTAAATCCAGCTTGTTGATATGCTCGTTCCAAAGCCTTCATCTGACCTTCGGCACGAGGTGCATAAATACTTTTATGTCTTCCATCACTGGAAGTTCCCACACCTTTAATTACCGCATATATTCGATCATTATCTCGCTCGGCATCTTCTAACCGTTTGAGTACCAACATCCCGATACCTTCACCCAACATCATCCCATCTGATTCTGCATCAAAAGGTTTGACATTTTCCGAGGATGAAACAGCCGGGGTTTTGCTGAAACACATATAGGCAACAATTGAATTATCGGTATCAACTCCACCTGTGAGCATCATATCAGCACGATACTCAACTAATTCACTAATTGCCATTGATAACGCACTCAAAGAACTCGCACAAGCAGCATCAACAACGCAGTTAGTTCCCCCCAAATCAAAGCGATTAGCAATTCTGCCAGCGACAATATTCGCCAGCATTCCTGGGAAAGCATTAGTATCCCAATTAATATAAGCAGTTTTAATTTTTTCAATAATATTTTGTGTATCTTTGTCCGATAAACCACTACTTTTGAGAACTTTCTCCCAAATCGGATACTGTAATCTAGCAGCCAAAGGCATAGTCAGTTGTCTTGCTAATGCTACCCCCAAAATTACCCCAGTGCGATCGTGATTAAATCCACTTTCCAAATCATAACCCGCATCACAAAACGCTTGTTTGGCTACAACTAACCCTAATAATTGAGAAATATCTGTAACTTCCAACTGATTAGGGGGTAGTCCGAATTCCATCGGATTAAAGTCAACTTCAGGAATAAATCCACCTCGTTTACAGTAAGTTTTATCAGGTGTTTTCGGATCGGGGTGATAATAATCTTCAATACTCCACCGTGACGCAGGAACATCAGTAATACAGTCTACACCGGCAATAATTGTTTCCCAATATTCCTGTAAATTCTTAGCCTGGGGGAATAGTGAACCCATGCCGATAATTGCAATGGGAGTTTGTTGCAATTGCTGATTAGTTCGATTGATTTCCACAGAGCGTTCAGAAGTCATTTTTTTTACCTTTATTAGCTCTATTAATGCTTGTTCGCAGTCATCTATTTCCTTATGAAACTGAATCAAAGCAGTTCCAATGTTATTAGTTATCATTTGGCATGAAGAAAATTCAATACCTTGAAAAAATATTAAATTGTCAATACATTTGTTAAGGATAAGAAACAAAAATAATCAGAATAAAAATCAAAAATAGTTAACAACTATTTATTAAGTAACTAGCCATCAAAATCTTACGAGTAAGCTCATGATAATTTTCATCCCTGATTTTTACTGTACTTAATGGTATACAAAAAAATTCTGGTTAACAGTAGTAATAAACCCTTATACAACAAGATTTCAAGTCACTTATTCCGTGTAGTTTATATCAAGTAACATGAATATGCTACTCCCTAAGTAATAATTTTAGATATGAATCAACATACTTAAAAAAAATCAGACTTTTGGGAGATGATTTCTTGTCTTATAACCATGACAAACATAATAGATTTATAACCTAGGATAGATACTTTTACTCAAACCGAAAATAGATACTGTTGATTATCCAGATTTATATCAACCGATGAAAGTGAAAGTTTACTTTCAAGTTTGATGTATTCATTGAAAATACAATTCATCTGCAATAGTAAAATCAAAAAATAATGTGAATATTGAACACACAAACCAAAAAATTGATTTTGACATACCCTACCTCAGCGAGTTCCTATTTCAGACAAAATGATAAGTGATTGTAATGTAGGATTATCAGGTGATGCAGGTAGAAAGTTTATTAAAGAACAATCAACAACGTCCTCGCTGTGTAATAGACCCAGTGCTTGCTCTATCACCCTCCGGACTACTCCTATATAAAAACTTAGGAAAAGTCATGGAATTGTGGGTAGTGCGAGAACTCTGGTACATTCTCAACAATCTAAATCTTTATTTAAACCGACCAGAATTAGTATTCCCCAGAATTAATAGCATAGAAAATAATCTGTTTGAGAAACGTGCTTGTTTGGAAGAAAAGCTTTGGTCGCTTAAAGAGTGGGAAAAGGTCAGAGGGGAAAAAGACTTAAGTAGATTAAATTTATTTTGGCTTGGAGATAGTCTACGTGAATCATTACTTCCTAGAGATAGAGAACCAGAAATCTTTTTTCATTGGGAAACTTTAGCACGTTCCTTGGATGCTCAAATTAACTTGCTTCCATCAGCAAATGATGTTTTAACTTTAGCTTTTCGAGATGCTGTAACACTGACTGTAAGTTTGGGTTCTGCTTTTATTTTGACTTATCAATTACCTGCCGATTTTGCAAACAATAGTCCCCCAGATATCTGTAAAGCTTTATCAAGTTGGGGTATACCTTGTAAATTTCTGACAACAAAAGACCCGATTGTTACTCTGGAAAGTCAATATCTACGACAATTATTTATCAGTGCTGGATTAGCTAAAATTTTCTGGGCTGATATACATATTGTTGTTCTACATTTGGTAGTTTCTTCGGCTTCGACGGAAACTGTATCTCAAACAAATTTGGTAACTAATTATCAAAATTTATCTTTACAAGACCAAATACAAGATTTGCAAACAGAAAATTATCTTTGGGCGAATATGCAAGGATTTTGGTATCAAATATAGTAGTGATTAACAATCTATGTAGTTTAGCTTTGATTTATCAAATATATGAATAATTTATTAGACCCAAATAAAGCTTGTCTTCAAGCATTAGCACAAACAAATGAATTAGGAATTTTAGGTGAATTTTGCCTACAAGATGCTAAATATATGATTGTTTGGTTTGGGATGAATTCAAATGATTATGCACAACATGATTTAATTCCACCAGAGGAGGCTGATTACTATTCCGTTGTGGGGCGGATTGAAATTAAAGACCAATATTGTTTGATAATGAAGGCTAAAGATGCAATTCAAATCTCAAAATCTACTGTATCAGATTTATTGACTGCAAGAGAATTACAGATTGCGGCTTTTGTGGCTCTAGGTTATTCTAATAAACAAATTGCCAATCGATTGCAAATTAGTGAGTGGACAGTTTCAACTCACTTACGTCGAACTTTTATTAAACTTGGTGTTGATAGTCGTGCTGCGATGGTTTATCGTTGTGCGCCGCTGATTAATTTTATCTTACAAACAGAAAGTTGACAGTTATCAGTGAACAGTTATCAGCTATTAGTTATTATAGGTTTGATAGTAAACACATTAGAGAACGCATATGCCATAAGTCTTTACCGGGCCAGAAGGTAGCACCTTTACCGTATTCGTTGTTAGAACACAATTGTGTGATTTCGTCTCCAAGCTTTTCAGTGGAGTTATGAACCAAAACGTGTACGGGTTCAGCACCCAATTCCATCAAGAATCTGGTTACACCATATACTAAGTCGGGGTCGCCGTAGATAGCAAAACGCTTACCATGCAACCAAGCGTGGGAGTCAGTCATAGCATCAACTGCACGACCGCGCTCTTCTTCTAATTCTTCAGGGATGGGCTTACCAGTCATTTCGCTGAGTTTCATTAACAACTCATCGGTACCAGTAATACCCCAAGGGCTAACAACATCTGTTTTCTGTTTCCACTCTTTCTCGATGTATTCGCGAGTCTTAGTGGTAGAGTGTCTTTGCAAACAGAGTGTACCTTCAGCATTAATTGAATCAGCAGCATCTTCCAATTTAGTACCCTTGGTGTACATATGGAATTCGCCATCGTTGGGTGAATCAACGTAATCGGAGTTGTCAGCCAACAAAGTGTAGTCGATACCCATCAAGTTAGCAATCCGCTTAACTTCGCGCAAGTTACCAACATAAGTATCAAAACCGGGGATGATATTGATTTTGCCATTGGTTTTATCTTTCTTCTTACCTTCAGTAAGATTCAAAAGAATACCTTTTAGCATATTATCGTAGCCGGTAATATGAGAGCCTACGAAACTAGGAGTATGAGCAAAAGGAATGGGTAAATCTTCAGGAATGCCACCTTCATTTTTAGCATTACCGATAAATGAACCCAAGTCATCACCAATAACTTCCGCCATACAGGTAGTGGAAACGGCAATCATTTTAGGATTGTACAGCTTGTAAGCATTGGTTAAGCCATCAATCATATTTTTCAAACCACCGAATACCGCAGCATCTTCAGTCATAGAAGAAGAAACAGCAGAAAAAGGCTCTTTGAAGTGACGAGTTAAGTGGGTGCGGAAATAAGCCACACAACCTTGTGAACCTTGCACAAAAAACAAGATAATTAAAATATTTGCATATCAAAGCTTTCAATTACCATAGGCTAATTATTGACTAACTTTTGACTAGAATTGCTAGCTTAAGAAACATAAATATCAGATGAAACAATAATTTAAATTACTTTTATTGACTAATTATTTACTAATTTCTAATTAAAAAATAACTTAAGTTAAAAAGATAAATTATTTTACAGAAAAAGCATAAGTTTGTAGTACATTGGTTAATTTACTGTTAATTTAGTATTTAAATCTGAGTTTCAAGCTTAATTTTTGCTACCTCAAGTTTTAACTCAGCTATTTCTTTGCGTAACCTTGTATTTTCATCTTTCAAGGTTTCTACTTGATTTATTTCTTGAAATTTTTGTTCAAAAGCGAGTCGTCTATTTTCTAAGCCAAAATGACGTTGATAAGTTTTAGTATGCTCATCAACTGTGTGACCTAAGTTATCGGCACTAACTTTTAATGGTATTCCTTGTAAATGCGCTCTAATCGCGCAAGCGTGTCTTAAATCATAAGGAACAAAACTCAATTTAGATGCTAAAAAATACTTAGAAACAATACTTACCTTATCAGTAAGTTGCCTTTCATTTTTCCAGCTACAAAAAAGTTTTAAAGCTTGACATCCATCTATATCATTTTTTAAATTGAACAATTCTATCCAATCAGGTACAAATGGGAACACTTCCCTGTATCCAGTTTTATTTGATTCATGAACTTTAAAAGTGTTGTGTTTATTTTCAAGTGACATTAACCAATCCAAATCTGGTTTATTTATGACTTCTCTTGGACGTAAGCCATATATTGCCAGTAATTTGTATATGAATTGCATAGCTTTATTTTTTGGGATTGTACTAGCTCCGTATCTTGATATTTTTGCAATCCTGTCATTAAGCAGTGATAAAGATTCTACTATGATTCGATCGCTAGGAATATTTCTTGTTTTGGGAACTTGCTTTAATTTTAGATCGTTAAATTTAAACTCTAGCCCTAACTCTTTGCAGATATAATCACAAGCGCGTATTGTTTTATTGCGTGTATATGGTTCATCAACTGAAAGTATACTTTTTCTTAAATTTTCGGAATTTATGATTTCATCATTGATTAAACTTTTATGAAATGAATACCTAAGACTATGAAACGAATGCTCACTTTTCATATTCCTTTTTCTTTTTTCAAAATATCTACTTTCTAATTGATTATAAAATTCCCTAAAAGTAATATTTTGATTTTTTGTTGCTTGACTACCTAAGTACTTATCATTCCAAACAAAAATTTTTCTAGCTATGAGTCTACCTAGCTCATAAGCTTCTTCCTCAGCAGTCTTTAAACCATCAAAATTAGCAGGTATTCCTAAGCTAATTTTATATTGCTTAGTGTTTTTACCATTAGCACTAGTATCGTCTGGCTTAATGGGTAAGGTTGCTCGTAGCTGAATAGCGTTGCCAGTTATCTCTAAACTAACTTTAGTCTTGCTATCTTTTAATCGTTGGTTTACTTGTACTAGTTTAGCTTCTAGTTTCATTTGATAGTGTTTATTAGTTTCATCACTATGATGTTTTACCCCCCTATAGCTACCATCTGTTGTAGCAGGTGGATCGAAATCATTAAAAACGTGACCCTGTATGTCTTGTTTCATTGACTAAATATTTACTAATTTATGAAATGTTTTAGTTAAACAATTAGTAGAATAAGATTGTTTACAGGGAACAGTTTACGACATATTAGACTTGCAAATCAACCATAGGTACCTTGCACAAAAGGTAAAGTACCTTCAAAACCAGCAGCAGCGTAAATTGCTCCCAAGGGTTGACAACCTTTAGCAGGGTTAACAGTCAAAGCTTCACGAGCGAAGTTCTTTTCGCGGTATTCCCAAGATTTAGTCCATTCTGCAACCTTTTTGACTTCTTCGGGATCGTGTCCACCTTCAAACTTTTTCTTGTTCTCGAAAAGTTCTTGATATTCTGGTTGGTGAAATAGCTCTACGTGGTCTTGAATTTTTTCGGGATTCTGTGGCATTATGTGTCTCCAAACTTACCGATTAGGTTCGTTGTTAGTAAATAAAAGTTAGTGATGAAGGCGGGAAGAACGATTAAGAAATAGGGGGAATCTTTCCCCCGACCGATTCCTAATCCTTAAGCAGCAGCTTTAACAGTAGCGTTTGCTTTTTCTTTCTTCCAAGGGGTGCCAATCAATTTCCAGGAAGGATTGTTGATTGCTAAATCCATGTCACGAGCGAAGATAGCGAAGCCATCATAACCGTGATAAGGACCGGAGTATCCTGTTTTATGGTTTAATGCTTTCAACGGCTAAATGTTCATTTTGAACAGTATTTTTCATCAAGTTTGTTTGGTGATAACACCATTATTTTTAGGCTAAATGTAGGCTAATACAAAGTACGATGCATAACCAGGGTCAAAACAAATATTAAATCAGTGAACAGTCAACAGTTATCAGTTATCACGGTTTTTAACTGATAACTGATAACTGGGGGACTCTGACTGCCAATTGATTTACAGTTTTTAACTGATAACTGTTAACAAGCCTTTGCAGACATGAAGCCACTTCCATCTACCGATCGCAGTTTTCTGGATTCATGGCTGCAATCAAAGCAGCAAAAGGAATACATGAGAGCAAAAGTATTACAGGAATTGACACAGGTTAATCTGCGTTTGAAGTCGGCGAAAACAAAAGTCACTATTCGGGAATCTAATGGAAGTCTACAATTACGAGCGACGTTACCAATTAAACCGGGAGACAAGGATATAAAAGGAACTGGGAGAAAGCAATATAATCTCAGTTTGAATATTCCAGGGAATTTAGATGGTTTAAAAACAGCGGAGGAGGAAGCTTATGAATTAGGAAAGTTAATTGCTCGAAAAACCTTTGTCTGGAATGATAAATATTTAGGGAATGAGGCAATTAAAAAAGATTTTCAATCGATTGGTGAGTTACTGAAAAAATTTGAAGAGGAATATTTTAAAACCCATAAACGCACCACCAAAAGCGAGCATACTTTTTATTATTACTTGACTCGAACCAAGCGATTTACTAATCCACAAGACTTAGCAACGGCTGAAAATTTAGT
>JAYKJL010000218.1:0-5984 GCA_035285725.1 Nostocales cyanobacterium 94392
GTTGAATTAAAGGTAATAATTGATTAACTTCTGGTAAATTAAAAGCTGATGTTGCCGGGTCAAAACCAATTACATAAATGGGATTTTTTTTCCCAGTATAAGGATTTTTTAATTTAGCAAATTGTAGGTAAACAGGGCTAACTGACTCTACACCATTAAATGCTAAAGCTTGAAATAAACGACTACGAGGAAAACTTTGTTGAGAGGTTAAAGCATTATATTGTGAACTAATTATAAATAAATCTCCCTTCAAATTTTGATGTAATTGTGTAGCGCTATTATAGAGTGCATCCTGAAAACCAAATTGCATAAAAATCAGAATCACGACAAAGGAAACACCCGCTAATGTCGCTAAAAACCTTACTCTTTGTTGTGTTAATTGTAGCCAAGCAACTGGAATTGTCATGATCAAAAGGTTAAAGGTTAAAGGTCAAAGGTTAAAGGTCAAAGGTTAAAGGTTAAAGGTTAAAGGTCAAAGGTTAAAGGCAAAAGGCAAAAGGCAAAAGGTTAAAGGTTAGAAGTCAACTGTCAACTAACAACCATCAACTATCAACTATCAACCATCAACTAACAACCATCAACTATCAACTAACAACCATCAACTATCAACCATCAACTATCAACTAACAACCATCAACTAATTTTTATGAATTTTAACGTTTCTGCTTGGTCTATACATAAACCAATTCCGACAATAGTTTTATTTTTAGTTTTAACTGTGGTTGGTTGGTTTTGCTTCAATGCTTTGGGTATTGATACTAACCCGAATATTGATATTCCTGCGGTTCAGGTGCGGGTAAATCAACCTGGTGCTGGTCCTACTGAATTGGAATCTCAGGTGACTAAAAAAATTGAAGATGCGGTTGCTGGTTTGGGTAACATTGATGAGTTGCGTTCGGTTGTTACTGATGGTGTTTCTACTACCACAATTAACTTTGAGTTAGGAACCGATACCGATCGCGCTACTAATGATGTTCGTAATGCGATCGCGCAAATTCGTCAGAGTCTTCCTCAAGATATCAATGACCCAATTGTACAGCGTTTGGAGTTTTCTGGCAGTTCAATTATGACCTATGTGGTCAGTTCGGATAAACGTTCGGTGGAAGAGTTGAGTAATCTGGTTGACCAAACTATCAGTCGGGCTTTGCTATCAGTAAGGGGTGTGGCTGAAATCCGCCGTGTCGGCGGGGTTGACCGGGAAATTCGCGTTAATCTTGACCCCAACCGTTTACAGTCTTTAGGTATCACTGCTACTCAAGTAAACGACCAATTACGAGCTTTTAATATTAATTTACCCGGTGGTCGTGCAGAAATTGGTGGAAGTGAGCAAACTATCCGGACTTTGGGTAGTGCTGAAAGTGTAGATGTTTTGACAAATTATGAAATTATCCTTCCTAGTGGTGGTTCTGTTCCTTTATCTACTTTAGGAAATGTTGATGATAGCTTTGGTGAAGTACGTCAATCGGCACGGTTGAATAATCAGCCAGTGGTTGCTTTGGAGGTATTGCGTAGTACTGGTAGCGTCACGGTGACGGTGGAAGAAGGAATCAAAAAGGAAGTTGAAAAGTTAGAAAAAATCCTTCCTCAAGATGTAAAAATGGAATTAATTTTTACCAGAGCTACTTTTGTTCGTAATTCTTACGAAAGTACGATGAACGAGCTATTAATTGCATCTGTCTTAGCTGTGGTAGTAATTCTACTATTTTTACGGGATTGGCGAGCAACTTTAATTACAGCTGTCACTTTACCTTTATCAATTATTCCTACTTTCGGTGTGATGTTTGCTTTGGGTTACACTCTTAACAATATGACATTGTTAGGTTTGGGATTAGCAGTAGGTAACTTAGTAGATGATGCCGTGGTGGAAATTGAAAACATGGAACGGCATTTGGGAATGGGTAAAGAACCTAAACAAGCTGCTTTGGACTCTTCAGCAGAGATGGGTTTAGCCGTAATTGCCACATCAGCGACAATCGTAGCCGTATTTTTACCTGTAGCCTTCATGGGGGGAATTCCCGGTCAGTTTTTCCAACCTTTTGCAATGACAGTTACTGCTGCTACGGTATTTTCCACATCAGTAGCACGGATGGTAACACCGATGATGGGAGCGCATTTGTTAAGTTCAAAGGTTAAAGGTCAAAGGTTAAAGGTTAAAGGTCAAAGGTTAAAGGTTAAAGGTCAAAGGTTAAAGGTTAAAGGTCAAAGGTTAAAGGTTAAAGGTCAAGAGTTAGGGGTTGAAAATGATACTGCTTATTCTCCTCGTCGTTTTCAACCTTATGCTTCTACACTCAGATGGGCTTTACGGCATCGCATGACAACTTTACTGCTGGCTTTGGCTTTCTTTATTGCTAGCTTAATGTTGGTACCTTTAATTCCCAAAGGTTTGGTTGATGCTGCTGATATCGGTATTTCTACGGTATCGGTGGAATTAGCTCCTGGTTCAACTTTGGCTGATACTAAACGGGTAGTAACTCAAGCAACAAATTTAATTAAACAAAATCCTGGGGTTGAAAGTGTTTTATCCACTGAAAATGTTGGTTCAGCAAGTCTTACTATTAGACTAAAACCCAAGGAAGAACGAGAACTTTCTCAAACTGAACTTGAAGAACAAATACGTCCGCAGTTTGCTCAAATTCCCGGAGCGAGAATTAGTTTTCAAAGTACTGGTACTGTTGGTGGTAGAAAGGATTTAACTATAGTTCTACAAAGTGAAAATCCCCAAGCTTTGAAACAAGCTGCTGATGATTTAGAGAAACAGATGCGAACTGTACCGGGATTGGTGGAAGCATCTTCTAGCGCTAGTTTGGTGAAACCGGAAATTTTGGTAGTACCCGATCCCCAACGTGCCGCAGATTTAGGAGTCACTGTACAATCAATTGCACGTACCGCAGCTCTCGCTACTATCGGCGATAATGATGCTAATTTAGCAAAATTCAATCTTAGCGATCGCCAAATTCCAATTCGAGTACAAATCGATCCCCAAGCACGAGAAGACATCACAAATATTAAGAATCTCCAAGTTCCCAGTCAAAATGGTGGTTTAGTTCCATTACTTGCAGTTGCAGATATCCGTTTTGGTAGTGGTGCTGCGACTATCAACCGTTTTGATCGAATGCGTCAAGTTTCGGTGGAAGCTAATCTACAGGGTATCTCTTTAGGAGACGGGTTGACAGCGGTAAACGAGTTACCAGCAATGAAAAATTTACCCGCGGAAGTAACCCAACGTTCGGCTGGGGATGCGGAAATTATGGAGGAAATTTTCGGACGCTTCGGTACTGCATTGGGTTTAGCGATTATGATGATTTACGCGATCTTAGTTTTGCTATACAATAATTTTCTCCAGCCAATTACTATCATGGTGGCTCTACCATTGTGTTTGGGTGGAACTCTTTTAGCATTAATGATTGCTCAAAAAGCTTTGGGGTTGTATGCCTTAATTGGTATCGTGTTGTTAGTCGGAATTGTCACTAAAAACTCAATTCTCTTAGTTGACTATACAATCATGGGCTTAGAACAAGGTAAAAAACAACGTCAAGCCCTAATTGATGCTGGTATATCCCGTTTACGTCCAATTTTGATGACTTCCCTTTCCACAATCGCTGGTACTTTTCCCTTAGCATTAGGACTCGGTACTGGTGCTGAAGTCCGTCAATCAATGGGTGTTGCAGTTATCGGTGGGTTTAGCACTTCTACATTATTAACTTTAGTAGTAGTACCAGTATTGTTTACTTATATTGATAATTTTCAATATTGGATTCTCGATACTGTAAAATACGGTTTTAGAAAGAAATCCCGTCGTCAAGTTATTCAAGAAGATCAAACAGTTAAATTACCACCAGCGAGTTGACAGTTGATGGTTGTTAGTTGATGGTTGATTTCCCCACCCCATCCCCCCATCCCCCCATCCCTTATGTCACAGCTTACCGAAATTCCCAAAATAGGAGAAAAAGCACCGTCATTTAGCGTAACAAACCAAAATGGAGATTTAGTCAAACTAGAAGATTTTCAATCTAATTGGCTTATTCTCTATTTTTATCCCAAAGACGATACACCAGGTTGTACTGTGGAAGCAAAAGATTTCAGTGAATTTTCTCAACAATTTAGGGATTTGGGAGCGACAATTTTGGGAATAAGTCCCGATTCAGAAGAATCTCACTGCAAATTTATTAATAAACATAATTTATCACTCCAACTTTTAAGCGACCCCGAACACCAAGTATGTAAAGCTTATGGTGTATGGCAGTTAAAAAAGTTTATGGGTAAGGAATACATGGGAGTTGTCCGCTCAACTTTTTTAATTTCACCCGATGGTAGTTTAGCTCATGTATGGTCGAATGTCAGAACTAAAGGTCATGCTGAGAAGGTTTTAAATAAATTGCAGGAATTGCTTGCGGATTAATTTTTAATGAGGTATTTGACAATTACCACAGAAGTCGGGTTTTTAAGATGAATGTTTAGTACTCACAGAAAATGGTTATAAAAACCCGACTTCTAGCCCCTTTAGGAATATACTGCCGTAATATGTCCTAATTCTAAAGAATAAGAAGAAGCTAGTTGAGGTATTTGAGGTGTACGATAAGGATGGTTAATTTCCAATTCACTCGGGTCAGAACAACCAGTTTCCGACATACAAGTTTGGACAATTTCGCGGTATACAAACCACTGTTTGTGAAGATGTCGAATTAATTCCGGGTCCATTCTAAAAACATCAGAATTTTTAAATCCCGCTCTAGACAACCATTCGTAGATCGAAAGTGTTTCGCCGTTATAATTGTGAAGCATAATTTATCCTAATTTTACTTTAATTCGGGTTTGAATACGCTTCTAAGATGCAACCTGAAGCGTTAATAAGTGATTTCAGACAATAGTGGAGATGGGAACTCACTTTTTATAAGGGCTGATTCTATTACTTCCTTGCTCAATCTAGACAGGGAGTCTAAAGCAATAAATAAATAGAAAATAAAACTTATCACCAACGTCCTTTTTGGCTCAACCCAAGTATTAATTATCTATCCGAGTCTATCTTGCAAATACTGAAAAGAAAATCCGAAATATCACCCTATTAAACAGTTGACGCTTGTGACATCAATACCTTTTTAAGTCAATTATCTGTGCTGCTATCAAGGTAAATACACCTGCAACCCAAGTGTTAACTTCAAGCAAGCATGAATTTATTCTCCTGGAAACGCAAAAAATAATCTATCCTTCTAAAGTAGTAAATTTATTTCTTATTTGACCCATACCATAAATTGGATTCAAAATGTTTTCTTGAATGTAGTTCTATAGGTTTTTGATCATACACCATTACAGGATGCATTTTTTGCAGCTATAGAATTTTCTTTGCTTTTCTTTATTTACCCTAACCATATAGCCCTAATACTAAATAGTTTTACAAATATTTAATTTTATTAACTCAAAAAGATTACTCTTGAAAATGTTCTGATAAACAGATAAACACATCAAAATTTTATTAATTTATGTTATCTTTAGCAGGACTTACCCACTGTAGAAATTGATTATGGTGTGTCTTCACGTAAGAAAGGTAATTTCAGGCTTTGATAGTTTATGAGTATATAGTCATAATATAGGGATTTCGCAATGCTAAACCCCGCGAAACCCCTACAATGGATCTGCCTTTCTCTAGACACATATTTTGTGTTTTCTGTCAATGCGTAAGTCTTATTCTTAATGATTCTGACTTATGATTTAAAAAAAAGTAAATACACTGCAATTTACTTGTATCAATAATAACTTAATTGAACTTACCCAAGACATGGCTGAAAAACATATTCTTGCGTAGTAGTGGTAATTCACGAATTACCACTACTGTCGTTGGTTTTGGCGTAAGTCCTGATTAATTTATAAGAAGGCAGAAGTACGGAGGCAGAGGGCTTTTATGGAATCTGTCTCGTACTTCTCGCGACCGTAGGAAGCAAGGGTTTAAGACCCCCGCCACAACGAAGTTTGGCGGATTACAATTAGTG
>JAYKJL010000219.1:0-9716 GCA_035285725.1 Nostocales cyanobacterium 94392
AGCCATTGCTCTGTCGGGTCGATTAAGTCGGGTGCTTTTTCTCTAATCGGTGGTGATACTTTTCTCACGCTCTGAGCTACTGGTAATGGATTCGGCTTTGTTGCTGTTTGTATAGGTTCAGGAAGCGAAGCTCTTGGAGGAGGATAATAACTCCTTGGTATCGGATAACTATTTTGCCTTATCGGACGAGGCATTGAAGTGTAAACTGGTGGTCTACTTATGATTGTTGGTCTTTCGGGTTGTGCTGTATTTACTTTCTGATTATTAAATTCTGGTTTGGTTTGAGAATTTGATTGAGGAATAGGTGTTTTAGTATTCTTCGACTTTTCTTGTGATTTAATTTTTTCAGCTTGGGTTGATAATGCTAATTCAGCTTTTAATTTTCCATTTTCCACTTCATTTGGTTTAGTCTCTTCTCTTAAAATAACTTTCGGTTTGTCAAAGTTTTGAGTAGTAATTGTTGGTGCAGCTTTTGGTTTAACAGAAATAATAGTATTCAAAAAGGTAGCACTTACACCAAATAGAACCATCAATATTAAACCCACAGCACCAAATTTGGCAAATGGATTAGTTGCAAAATTTGGTTGAGTTTTACCATCATGTGGGTCATCAAATAATTCATGAGTATCTATGACATTATTATCATTTTTATCTTTTATATCGCTTTCATTCGATTCAATATTATTTTCTTTCTCATTCTCAATAATCGTCTCTGTTTCACTTACCTCTGTTTGATTATCATTATAACCAAGTAATTTTGCTAAACTTTCTTCATTCCAATTAGTTTCATTATTTAACAACTCTTGGTCATTATCTTCAATATTCTCAACATTTGAATTATCATTCATCATAAATTCTCCTGTGGTAAATCTCGTATTGCATAAATTTCTAAACCACTAGAACGTACTTGGTAAACTATTGCTGCCAATCCATCAATTTTGATGGGAGATGAAGGTGCTTCTACTGCTCGGACAAATATTTCTTTATTAAAAGGAATCACTTCTCCCAATTTATTGCTTTCGTCAAATATAGTAAGATTAGCAACTATTTTGACTTTCCATTTACCTTCTTCAATTAAAACTGGTTGTTGAAAATATTGCGGAACAAAAACTACTTGTGTTCTTCCTTTAAACACTCCTGATGGTGTAATATCAGCAAGCAATTGTAAAAACTCTTTACGAAAATCTGATGATAAAGCATAGGATGCTTGCCATGCTCCGTGAGTGACTTTACCTTTACTACTACTAATTGAACGAATATCTACACCACTATCGGGTTTTGGTTCTACCGCATCTTCAACTGTTGTAGCCGGTAAATTTCCCGACCAATTCATCATTAAAGTCATCGTATCGGAAACAAAGCGTAATACTACTTGGGGTGTACGTTCTAAGCTACCTAATTGAGCAACTTTAATTGATTTTCCACTTTCTAATTGCACTAAGGTTGGAGGTGCTTTTTTACTTAATTGCGAGTAGGAACCGTATAACAGAAATAAAATAAGAAAGGTCAGAAGATGTAATCCAAAAGTTCCAACAGTAAATAATGCTAAAGTATCACTTCTAGAAAAACGAGTTGCAGTACGATTTAAAAACTTTAAACGTCTATTTTCTGTTTGAGAATTTAAGTTTTTATCAATTGTCATATATATTCCAATACGGTTCAGTTAAGGCTCGAATAGCTGTAAAATAGGCATTGTTTCCAAAAATGGAAATCAAGCACGGTGCATCTCAAAGAATTTTCATTAGTGTCTCCTAAGATACAAATTACGGAGATATTCAAAGCGATAGAGGTCGCTATCCCAGCAACTTCAATCGAACAAGCGATCGCTAAAAATAAAGTCGAAGAGGAACGTCATCGCTCCTTACCAGCACAATTGGTAGTTTGCCTGATAATAGCAATGAGCCTGTGGTCAAGAGATTCAATGCGGGATGTACTAAAAAATCTCATTGATGGTCTTTCAGAGGCATGGGTAAAAGTTGGTAAATATTGGCGTATCCCGTGTAAATCAGCTATTACCCAAGCCAGACAGCGATTAGGAGCAGGAGTGATGAGACAGTTGTTTCATCAGTTGGTACAGCCAATGGCAACTAAGGAAACGGTAGGAGCTTTCTTAAATGGATTACGAATTGTAGTGATTGATGGAACCTGTCTAGATATCCCAGATAGCGATGAAAATGCCAGAGTTTTTGGTCGTCCCGGTAGTCGTCCTGGGACACGAGCGGCATTTCCCAAAGTTAGATTAGTTATTTTGGTAGAAGCAGGAACACATCTAATTTTCGATGCACTAATGTGCCCATATAAGATTGGAGAGCGAGTCAGGTCACTAAAACTATTGCGCTCGGTAACATCCGGCATGTTGTTAATGTGGGATAGGGGTTTGCATTCCTATGCGATGGTACAAGCAACGGTAAGTAAGGGTTGTGATTATTTAGGAAGAATTCCTGCCAACGTTAAATTTTTAAATGAAGAAGCTTTAGATGATGGTTCTTATTTGAGTTATATTTATCCTTCTGGCAAATTGAGAAAAAAAGGCTTTCAGTCAATACAAGTACGAGTCATTGAGTACACAATTGAGAATCCTGATAACCCAGAAAAACAAATCAAATATCGTTTAATTACGAGCTTATTGGACATTGAAAAATTCCCAGCCCAGTTACTAGCTTGTGAGTATCATCAACGTTGGGAAGTTGAGAATACAATTGATGAACTCAAAGTACATCTTTTAGGACGAAAAACTCATATTCGTTCTCAAAAACCACGTGAGGTGGTACAAGAAGTTTACGGTTTGTTATTAGGACATTGGGCTATCCGGTTATTAATTTTTCAAGCTGCAAGTAACGCGAATGTTTCACCCTTACGTCTAAGTTTCACAGGAACATTACGAGTTGTTCGTCGTGCCCTTCCCAAATTCCAGCGCTTACAACCACAAGAACTTCCCTTTTTTTTAGTTGGTTAACTGTGGAAATTCTCGACCAAATTCTACCTGAACGGGTTCATAGAAACAACCCAAGGGTTGTGAAAAAGCCTGTATCAAAATTTCGCTCGAAAAAAGTTAAACACAGAGGCACTGGAACAATAACCAATCCTCCTATGTTCCTTGTTTTAAGCACTGCATAGCCTTAACTGAACCGTATTGCTACATAGCTTAGTTTCTATGTCTAGTGATATAAAAACTATTCAATTACGTATTTAAATTGTTCAATTTCAAAAAAACATTAAAAAAATAGCCCAAAATTTTTAGTATTGGGCTACAAAAAATAAATATTTTTCTGTAATTATCCATTCACGGAAATTGTTTCATAAATCGTATTCGCTTTCTAAAAAGGAGAGTATTCGTTCCTGTTTAGATGTAAGACTAGCTGGGTCATATATTCTTGAAAGCGCCTCAAGTACAGCTATATGAGTAGGTTCACCGTCTTTGCAAACTATATTTGCCAATCGCCGAATACGTTGACAATTTTGAGCAGCAATTTCTTCAGATACTGTATATATTGGTTCCAAATTTTCGGGCTTGACTGTTAGGAAGTCCATTTTCCACGTTCCGATAGCACAACTATGAAGATTCACCGCATTTATTATGCACCAACATCGAGAATATTGTTTTAAATCTGGGTCGCCTTTAGAAATAATTTGGCAAACTTCACCAACAATTCTTGGATTAACAACGCGCTGCTTGTCCTTGATTTGTTGAACAATACTTGTGTTCCCTCGTTTATTATCAAATATCTGTTTAGCTAAAGTACTTCCCTGAGTATGCACTACTTGAGCTAAGGATAAAATCTCTTCTTTAGCTAGTTTGGGAGTACGAGCCAAAATTAAGTGTTTCACTTTTTCTCCCAATGCTGAGGCTAAAGTATCTAATGCTTGGCTTAATTTCGCATCGTTTTTAATTGTTCTGGGGCTAACTTTATATTCAGCAGCTAAAGCCTTGGCTTTATCTATGGAGATACTGTCTTCTGATTCTTCTGTCGAAGTGCAAAAGTTGCACTTCGGTAAATTCTGTTTGAGATTATCCTCACGATTACCCCTCAAATGGAGATAGCGCTTACCTCTAAGGTAACTTGCTACGAATGGTGTAGTGTTACGTCGTCCCAATTGATTGTTAACAATCCAGCAGATAGCTGCATCTCTCGATACCATATCAATTTCCACAATTTTGTATGGAATTTGACTTCTGTTACATATTTCATAGCGGTTATGTCCATCCAAAATAATAGACTTATCTTTCCAAACTACCAAAGGGTCAATACAGCCAAATTCTTTTAAATTTGCTTCCAACTGTAACTTCTCTTCTTGAGATAGTGGAGGAATTAAGTTTTGAAATTCAGAGTCAATCTGAAGTCCTGAGTTAAATGAAGACTTTATCAATGGTGTTACCCTTTCTTCATTTTGCGTCTTCTTTTGTTCGTCACAAACTGTTGAAGCTGAATTTATACTCATAACTATTGCGATCGGAAGTTGTATTTATGCATTTACCAAATGAAAAATATCTAAATATTCCACTGCTACAAAGAGGCGATCGCCCCATAAGATTTATCAAACAAGACAGTGGCTGTACCAGTTTCGCCATGTCTTGCTTTCGCGACAATTAGTTCTAAGATTTTTTGATCTGAAGTATTCGGGTTATAGTATTCGTCTCTATAGGCAAGGATAATATTGTCGGCAACCATCTCTAATATTCCGGATTGGCTAAGGTCGCTCATTATTGGACGTTTAACTGTTCTACTTTCGACAGCCCGATTAATTTGTGAAAGTGCTAATACGGGAACTTCTAAATCGCCTGCCATTTTGTAAAGTCCCCTTGCGACTCCCCCTAATTCATAACTGCGATTAGCACTTGAATCTTCCGCCATCATCTGTAGGTAATCAATTACCACTAAACCTATTTTTCCTTTCTTAGTTTTAATTTGACGGCATTCGTGAGCAATATCAGAAACAGTAATTCCTCTGTGATCGCTAATGTAGAGTGGCAGAGTTGAGGCAATATTCACAATTTTAGTTATATTGCTGAATTCCCAATCAGCCAAGCCTTCCATAAAAGCCCGGTGTCTGCGGATGCGATCGCTTTGTATGGGAATCAGGTCACAATTTTTATAATCGGAAGCAATACTGATTAAACTCCATAAACGATACTCCAATTGCTCCTTAGTCATCTCCAAAGAAAAAAATATTACGGGAAGAGAATGGCTTAATATCATCTGGAGTGCAAGACATAAAGAGATGGCACTTTTACCCATTGATGGTCTACCTCCAACTAAGGTCAGCGTACCTGGTTCAAATCCCACTATCAATTCATCCAATTGACTCAATCCTGTTGAATAGATGGGATTAACTTCTTCTATCTCTTTATAAGCAGCAAGGGCAATTGTACTGTTATGTTCGATATTCGAGCAAAGTCTTTGATTGGAAATTTGAAAAATTTTTTGTTCGGAATTATCTAGTATCTGTGGTAGGTCAACTTCTGTCTGATAGCCAAGTTGAACGATTTCGTTACCTGCTCTTATCAGCTGCCGTCTTCTATACTTTTCCATTACTAAATCGGCAAGAAAATCAACGTTTACAGATGATACTGTACGCTCTACAAGTGATGCTAATTTATTCCTACCACCCACACGAGAAAGTGAATCATGGTCATTGAGCCAGCTGATAATCGTTAGTAAATCTGTTGGTTTACCTTGATTGTCGAGTTGCAGTGCAGCATTATAAATATGGCAGTGAGCTTTGATATAAAAAGCTTCTGGAATTAAGCTAGAACGTACTCTGACAAGGGCTTGGGGGTCAAGAAGTATTCCACCCAGAATAGCTTCTTCGGCTTCTATATTTGCAGGAGGTATTTGATCAATCATTTTATTTATGTCCGTTCTTAAGATGAAGATTCAATTTTTCATCTAATTGGCAATCTTTTTCTAGTATCAACGAGTCTTTACAAGCAGAAATTCCTGCTTCAGTTTGTTCTTCTAGTTCCCGCTTCCATTTCTCTACTTGCTCTCTTGCTTGTATACGTTGCTGTTCTTCTTGATTTCTGGTTTTCAGTGAAGCTTGATAAAAGCGGTAATGAACTTCCCAGCGATTTTCTCCGGTTTTAGTCTTACTTGCTAACCATGCTTCTAAATCAATTACTTCCTGACTAAGATTCTTCGTTTTTTCTTCACAAAAATTCAAAAACTTCGCTCGCTCCTCTTCTGAGAGAGTCTTAATAAAGTCTGAATAAGTCTTAATAGTCTGAGGGGTTCTCAAACCACCATCTGGCAATGGTTTTAACTGCCGTTCGTTTCCTATAGGAAATTGCGGTTTCCTATAAGAAACCTCGGTTTCCTCTACGAAATTCGGGTTGTTTATAGGAAACTCAGATTGCTTATAAGAAACGTTGTTTCCTATAGGAAACTCAGTCTCTTTGTATTGGTCAGTTGTTATTTTGATTTTTACTTTTAATATTTGTGCATCAATTAAACGAATCTGGTCTAGCTTTTTAACCGCTTTTGACGCTGCTCCTTTGGAGATATTTAGCTCTTGCGCCATTTCCGTAATACTGTATTCGAGATGGCGATCGCCAAATGGATCTAGCGAACGTAAGTAATACAGCACCTTAATTTCGGCTCCAGTCAAGTTTTTCACAGTTTCGACCCATTCACCATTAGTTAGACGATAAAAAAGAGGTATTTTTTGTTTGTGTTCGATAGAGTCATACTCGTGTTTGACGTAGCAATTGTTTTTGATCATAATTTTTAGAACGCCTGAAACATTCAAGCAAAACTAATGGTCTATTAGTTTGGTGCTTTTTATCTTAGGAATACAAAAGTCCTCTAAGTCGGTTTCGCAGGGGTAAACTCGACTTAGAAGCAGGAGAATTTTTTAGCTTACTGCCTGTATGCCAAAATAATTTCAAGATACTTTTTGCTTGAAGATTCGTCTAGAAGAAATGGATTGGCGCATGAAAGTACTATCTGCTAGCAATAACAAAATTGAAGAAATACTGATAAGGGCTTGCAGATAAATAGGCAAACAGTGTGGGGCAAGCAAAAGTAGCTTCTCGAATTTGTATTACAGAGTTCACCGTTTAAGAACAGTGCCTGTCTTGAACTATGGTAGTGCAAATGTATTGAACAGTTAAGAAGAACGAAAATTGAAAGTGAATTGCCGTCTTTCAATTCGAGTCTAGTTATTTAGGGGTGCGTAGATATTTTTTTAATGATGTCATCTTACGCAATTTTCCAACTTAAATAATTGTTCCACTAAGCGCAAACCTTGCTGCATTATTAAAATACGAATTGCAGCTGCGCTAAATTTTTCACTCATAACCGTATTGCTCCAAGCGCGAGTTAATAGGGAACTGATTATTTCCTGGTAGATACCTGCACAGTTTAAATCTGTCCGGGTATTAAAATCCACCAATAAATTTTCTAATGGTTTTATTGTAACCGTAAACACCTAATAAAAAATGATGCCTAAATAAAACAGAAAACGAATCTACCTAAAGTGATAATTGTTTTCCTATTAGTCATTTGAATAATTATTTTTTGCGAATACAAAAAATAATTTTATACAAATATTTAATTCAATAATCTATATAATTACGCAAAAAATTATGATTTTTACTTATTTAAACTTATACTTAGTAATTGAATCATTTATAAATGTAAAGTAGCTTACAAACTGTATTCATGTTATAAATAAAACTTTTGTTTTTATTAAATCTTATTTTTGTTCTTCGTATATTTGCAGTCAATTATTTTTATTAATAGCTGAAATCCTTCATAAATAAGAGATTGTTAGAGAATAAACCAATTTTTGTTAATATTTAGCCAAATATCAGTGTTCGGTTATTGCCCTTATTATTATATACTTGCATTTTATTGTTTATGTAATAATTTTTTATCGCATAGCCTTATTCTGATTAGGTTTAAGATGATATATCTTTTTATTTGTTTACGTAATTAAATGTTTTATTATTATCTTTTATTATACAGCTTGATATTAGCCTGTAATTCTTTTGTAGATAAAAAATTGTCAAAATAGAAAGAAATGTGTATAAATAATTCAAAGTACTTCCTCTATGTTTGTAAAGCGGGGGCTTACAATCAGGAGGAAGGTTAGATTCTCAATGCCCTTTTTGCTGCTTTTATTAATTGTCTTGAATGTTATAAATAGCAAGACATATTGAGATTTTAAATTGTTCCTAATGGCAATAGTTTTACTTCTGAGAAGTCCTTGTGGGTGCAAGAAAAACTATTACAAAAGAAAGGCAGGGGGTAGAAGGCAGTCCTCACGAAAAACAATTTGTATCACCAATTGTCTAAGTCTTAATATTTTTTCCCACTGCCAACTGCCGACTGCCGATTGCCGACGCGGGAAGTCAGGAGGAATAAAAATACATTTTCCCTTCTGCCCTCTGCCTTCACATTCCTGCCTTCTTAATTGCCTGCTGAAAAACAACAATAAGCTGGAGGTTACTAACTTGGCTAAGCGAACAATGTACAAGCTGCCACCTGACGCTGAACTATTGACCATTCAAGAAGCATCAAACAGGTTAGGAAGAGGATTTAGCCGTAGTTCGATTCTTCGTCGAATTACTTCTGGACAATGGAAAGAAGGTTTACATTGGGTGGATGCAAGACGCAATGATTCAATGAATCGACTTATAAAAATCAACATTACTGCTGTGTTGAATGGGTTTACAACTCCAGCAGCTTTTCGTTGAATTTTTCCGGAGGGATTATAAAGGAGGCAGGGGGCAGCGAAAAGTGCGGTCTTCTCCCAAAGGGAGAGACTAACGTCAATGGGGTCTCCCCAAGTGGAGCAACTTTTCAGTCTTAGGGAGCAGGGGGAAAGAAAAATTCTACTTGAGTAATTGGTGATGTAGATTGTTTTTCGTCGGACTGCCTTGTGAACCTCCGGAAAATTTTGAGTTAAGAAGGAGCAGGTGGTCTACCTGTTCGATGAATTAATGTTTCATACACTTTTAGATATGTTGCTTCATCAATCCAGGCTCGATAGGTTTTGCAATGAGTTGTAACTGAATGTCCCATCAATTTTGCTCCAAAATCTGGAGTGAATCCAAATTCAAAGCATCTGCGTGCATAACAATGACGTAAGTTATATGGGGGGAATGGAATCTTGAAATCGTAGAAAAATCCAGATACCTTGGTTCCAAGTTTGGCATTGGGGGAATCTTCGATTGATTTCAAATTGGGTAAGACGATTTCTTCGAGATTCCAATTTTGTGACCATTCCGGATAAAGCGGATAAATAAATCGCTCTCCCGTTTTAGTTTCATCGCTAACTCTAGCGGTGGGAAAATCTAGCATATCAACATGAAATGCTTCATGAGGACGTAAGCCATACGCCGCACACATCCCATATATCCACTGCCAACCGGGGCTGGTAATTTTATCTCGCCATTGAGCTATCTGCTCATCAGTAGGTAAACTTCTTGGCGATACTGTTCCGGCTGAATAACTACCAGTAAGTTCTTTAATTGCATCTAAATTGTCAAGCTTGGCGAATTTAGCAAGTCTACTTAAAATGTTGCATACTCTTTTACGGCTGCGGGTATCGGGTTCGCTAAAGCTTGCAAATTCTATTATTAAGTCAGTAGAAAGTTCTGCATCGTCAGCAAATTCGGCGAACTTGGGAAAAACAACTTGATAATCTTTCTTCCAGGTTGTTTCGGTTTGCTGGTTGCGCGATCGCCGAATCCAATATTCGGTTTCAAACTT
>JAYKJL010000220.1:0-3570 GCA_035285725.1 Nostocales cyanobacterium 94392
TCGATATAGCTAAAGAACACATGAATTCTGCAATGTTAAACGACTCCTCTTTCCTTGTAGAAGAATTCATTGATGGAGATGAATTTGCTTGCGATGGTTTTTGGGATGCTAACGGAAAAACAGTAATAACTGGCATTTATCAGCATCCTTTTGCATCAAACTTGGACGTAAGCGACACAATATATTATACATCTACAAAAGTAGTAGCCCAGACAATAGAGCCGACAATGCAGGTATTAGAACATATTGGAGCCAAACTTGCTATGTGTCGCTTTCCATTTCATTTTGAGTTTAGATTTAGTAACGGTACTCTTTTCCCTATTGAGTTGAATCCGTTACGTTTTGGACAAGTTGCTCTTCCCGACATCACAGAATATGCTTTTGGTTTCAATCCCTACGATTTATTTTTTGCCGATAAATCACCAAATTGGGATTCTTTATTAGCTGATTCAAGTTGTTCTCAGGTGTATGCATTTGTTCTTGCTAGCTTACCAACAAAATATGAACCTGAAAAATATTGGTTTGATGAGCAATCTTTCTGTAATACCTTCGGCAATAAATTATTAAACTATCTTCCCAGTAATCCAGAAATTACTCCTTTTTTTGGGGTAGCGCATATTGTTGCAGATAAATTTGAAGACGTGCTTACATATCTTCATCTTGATTTTGACAGTTTTTTGAGAAATTTGGAATAATATCATGTCCGGATGATAAGTTATTATTTTCTGTTGAGTGTTCCCTGCTCCCTTGATTACAACTGTTTAACCGGACATAATATAGATTATGGAATTGATATTCTTCCTGATTTTTTCGTTTGTTTTACTTTTAATTAGTGTTTTCAAGGGATATTTTATTGTTTATCCTTTACTAGCTTCCATAATTGCTTTATTTTTGTTGCTTTTAAAAAGAGGCTTTAACATAAAGACACTATTTGCTTTGGCTTGGGCTGGAAGTAAGAAATCTTTCTCAGTTATATCTATTCTGTTACTGATTGGAATAGTTATAGCAGTTTGGATGATGGCAGGAACAGTACCAGCTATTGTCTACTATGGCATTCAGATGATTAATCCTTCTTACTTTATTGTGTCAGCCTTTCTATTAACTATTTTTGTCTCCTTATTAATTGGAACTTCCTTCGGAACTGTAAGTACAATTGGGATTGCGTTAATGATTATGGCAAGCGGGAGTAGTGTAAATCCTCATTTAACCGCTGGTGCTATTATAGCCGGAGCTTATTTTGGCGATCGCTGTTCTCCGATGTCTTCGAGTGCTAATTTAATTTCTATAATTACCCAAACTAAAATCCACATAAACATTAGAAAAATGCTAAAAACAACCTTCTTACCGTTGGTTGTTTCTACAATAGTTTATTTACTGATTTCTGTTACTAATCCTGTAGAATTTGATAGTCAATATATTACTTTTGAAATCAGTAGATTATTTAACATTAACCCAATTGTACTTTTGCCTGCTTTAGCTATTTTATTTCTTGCTTGGTTGCACTTAGAAATCAAAATATCTATGCTGATAAGCATACTGATTAGTCTATTTATTAGTATATATATTCAAGGCTATTCCTTGTCCGAGATTTTTCGATATACGCTTCTAGGCTTCCAATTATCAGAAGATAGTACCTTGAAAAATATTATCCTTGGAGGTGGTATAATTTCTATGGCAAAAGTTTCTCTGGTCGTGATTGTCTCGACAGCATTTGCTGGTCTTTTCAGCGGAACTAAAATCTTAGAATCTGTACAAATATATCTCAAAAAAGCGAAATCTAGGTCTAATTTATTTTTAGGGACAAATCTTGTCGGTATAGCTTCAGCAGCATTTGGCTGTACTCAAACAATTGCAATTCTTTTAACTGAAGAGTTAGTAAAAGATAATTATCAAGAAAATAAAATAGATAATTACCAGCTTGCAGTGGATTTAGAAAATTCTGTAGTTGTACTTTCTCCCTTAATTCCTTGGAATATTGCTGGGCTGGTTCCGGCAACTATTTTGATGACAGATTCAGGATTTATTCCCTTTGCATTTTATCTGTATTTTGTCCCATTGTTTAATTATTTTAATATGAAAATTAAAGAAAACTGATTAAAAAAAACCGATGCTTGACGCAGAGAGCGCAAAGGAAAGAGATTGAGAGAGAAGAGTAGTTATAGATCGGGAAAGAAGTAATATTTACAAAGACAAAAACTGATGGTAAAATTTTCTTCTAATGTTCCACCAGTCTTTAGAAGATGCTACTGCTTTCGATTGTGCTAGGAACTCAATATCATAATCAAAAGGACTTATATTCAATCCGTTTTTGAAAAACATATTACGAAGCTTCCACATATTCACACAAAGTAGTCGGTTCGGGAATAGATAAACCTTCTTCTCGTAAGCCTTCCAAATGAAAATTAATTGCTTCTTTAATTTGTTGATTCACTTCTTGAATAGTTGCACCAGTTGCTACACATCCAGGTAAATCTGGAACATAAGCTGAATAATTATTAGCTGCTTTCTCAATTACAATTGCATAACGCATTAGTTTTCTTCCTCTTCTTTGATTTGTTCTTCTTTTATTTCTTCAATTTCTTCGCTTGTCTCTGTTTTTAGTTGAGCTTGTTTCAAAATGCTATTTAACGTACCTGGTGCTAAATCATCGGACAATTTACCTGCAACTGTCACCAAACCCGACTTTATAGCGTGCTTATATTGACGATGACTACCCTTAGTTCTCGCAAGATACCAACCATCTTCTTCTATTAGTTTAATGATTTTACGGACTTTCATTTGTGAACGAAATAACTTTTATTAGCTTTTATTGAGACAGCTTAGCCGCTTTTGCTCTGCGCTTCCCTTTGCGCCCCTCTGCGTTTAAAAACACACTATCCCCATACTCTAACTCGAAGCACTAGTATAAAATCTCAACGCAAACTGCCAAAATCTCGACGAAACAAAAAACAACCCCAAAGCCAATATCCCCGCACCTATTACCCAAACAACTTGACTTCTACCAAGCATCGCTTCCGCAGGAACAGTAGTTAAAAAAGCCACCGGAACTACAAAGGTAAAAAACAAACGAAAACCCGCAGGATAAGCCACCATTGGATATCTCCCAGCTTCCAACAATCCCCGTAATACCTCTGTGACATTGTATATTTTCACAAACCAAATACTCGTAGCTCCCAACATAAACCACAAGCTATACAGAATTATCACACCAAAAAACAGCGCTGGAACGCTCACAAGATAATCACCAATTCCCAAACCGAGACGATTACCAGCATAAAAAATGATAATACTGCCAAAAATTAAATCCGAGACTCCCCAAGGTGAAATGGTGTGGGAAGAAAGCCAAAATTGACTACGGATGGGTTTTAGTAAGACAAAATCCAGAGTTCCTTCCTGTACATGACGCACAATCCGATTTAAATTAGGAGCGAGAAACGTTTCCGAAAAACCCTGCAATAAAGTGTAAATTCCCACAACTATCAAAGCAGCTTCCCATTGCCATCCAGAGAAAGTATAGCCGGTACGGTAAAACAAAAACAAGCTGAACAAGCTACCTGCAAGGTTTCCCAC
>JAYKJL010000221.1:0-7405 GCA_035285725.1 Nostocales cyanobacterium 94392
GAATTACCACAAGAGGTAATCCAAGAGATTCAAACTCTTTCTCTAGAACAGTTAGAAGCACTTGGTGAAGCTTTACTAGATTTTACTGTTATCGATGATTTACTTCACTGGTTGCGAGCAAATCAAACATCGTAAATAATTTCTCCGATAAGAACTTAGCTCGACTTTATCCATTTTGACGAAACCCAAAACCTGACGTTGAAACCATTGTATTACCGTAGTTTTAGTTTTTGAACTTGAGTGCAAATCAATGCAAACCGCAATGGAGGAAATGGAAGCGTTGACAGCAAGAAATTGGAAGGGGAAGAAACCGAGGATGGTGCAGCAGTTATAGAATAAAGGCAGTCTTGACACCACTATTAACAGCGAGGAAGTAACTAATTGTAGAATAATGTCAAAACCATATCAAATTGTACTAGATACTAATGTGCTACTCGCTGGTTTGCGTTCAAATCGTGGTGCATCCTATAAACTGTTAACTGTACTCAATGATTCACGCTGGCAATTAAATATTTCTACAGCCTTAATTTTTGAGTACGAAGAAATTCTCAAGCGAGAAAAAGAGGAATTAACTTTAACTTTATCGGATATTGATAGTGTTATCGATGCCATTTGTGCCATTGCTAACCGTTGTAATATATTTTATCTCTGGCGACCAGTAGCACGCGACCCAGATGATGATTTTTTAATCGATTTAGCAGTTGAATGTCAAGCCGATTTTATTATTACTTACAATATAAAAGATTTACAACCAGCAGAAAAATTCGGCATTAAAGTCGTAACACCCTTCATATTTTTACAACAAGTAGGAGAAATATCATGACTAACTTAAACGTGCCAATTCCGGATTCTTTATATAAACAAATAGAAGCCTTGGCAGTCAAAGAAAATGTATCTATTGAACAACTTGTAGCCATTGCATTATCTGCACAAGTATCAGCCTGGATGACCAAAGATTACATCGAAGAAAAAGCAAAACGCGGTAGTTGGGATAAATTTCAACAAGTGTTAAACAAAGTTCCTGATATCGAACCAGAGGATTACGATAAATTAGTATAAAAAAGAATATTAATAATAAATTACTAACAATCAATTATGCAAAGTATTAAATTCAAAAAACGTGTCGGAGAAGATGGTATTTTACATTTAGATATACCCTTTTACAATTGTATTTTCCAGATTTTATGTTATTCTTTTTTCCTCAAGTACACGCAGAAATTGACTGGACAAAAGAGCCTGTGTTTCTTGATAAGGAATTACAACAAGTCATTCGCGATGCAGAATTAGGAAAGCGGCTTGTTGATAAGTTGGTAAAAATTTATCTTCTGGATGGAACTGAATCTTGGGTACTGATACATATTGAAGTGCAGGGACAGGAAGAGGATGATTTTCCACGACGGATGTATATCTATAATTATCGCATCTTTGATTGTTATAATCGTCCGGTAGCTTCAATTGCTGTGTTGGGTGATGGGCGAATAAATTGGCGACCAAATCAGTTTAGTTATAATTTGTTTGGTTGTCGAGTGGATTTTCAATTTCCGATTGTCAAGTTGATTGATTATCGGCAACGACGAGAGGAATTGGAAGCAAGTAATAACCCGTTTGCGATCGTTGTCATGGCTCATTTAGCAGCATTAGAAACCAGCAATAATCGAACCCAGCGCAAGCTACAAAAATTTGTGTTGATACGTGGGTTGTATGAAAAGGGCTTTGAACGGAAGTAATTAATTTGTTTGGTTTGATTGACTGGATGTTGACGCTACCATTGGAGTTAGAGCAAGAGTTTTGGCAAGAATACCGTGAATATGAGGAGAGTAAAGATATGCGTTATGTAACTAGTGTTGAGCGAATTGCGATTGAGCAAGGTAAAAATCAGCTGCGGCAAGGGTTAATTAAGGGTATTGCTTTTGGCTTGAAGTTGAAGTTTGGGGATGTGGGAACTAATTTGTTACCAGAAATTGAAGAAATTGGGGATGTGGATGTGTTGTCTGCTGTGTTGGATGCGATCGAATCTGTAGAAAGTTTGGAGCAGTTACGACGGGTTTATCAGTCGCAGGTTTAGAATATATAAAGAAGTCGGGTTTTTTAGGAAATATCGGTAAAACAAGACAATCACTGTAAAAACCCGACGAATTGCCCTACTCCAAAGAAGTCGGGTTTTTTAAAATAAATATCGGTAAAATAAGACAATCATTGTAAAAACCCGACTTCTAACCCTACGAAAAATCCCAGTTTCTAAAGAAGTCGGGTTTTTAACATAAATATCGGTAAAACAAGACAATCCTTGTAAAAACCCGACTTCTAACCCTACGAAAAATCCCAGTTTCTAAAGAAGTCGGGTTTTTTAGAATAAATATCGGTAAAACAAAACAATCATTGTAAAAACCCGACTTCTAACCCTACTCTAAAGAAGTCGGGTTTTTAGAATAAATATCGGATCTGATAATATTGAATTATATTTAGTGTTTTTTATAAATAGGTTAATAAATGGGTAAGGAAGAGCAACTACTTGAATACTGGCGCGATTTATCTCCCTCCGCTCAAGAACAAGTTTTAGCTTTAGCTAAATCTTTAAAGCCACACAATGCTGACAGGGAGTTTGTACCTCAAACTCCTTTAGCTAAAAAACTTTGGAGTATTAGACAAAAAGCCATAGCTGCTGGGATGCAAGTATTTTCAGAATCAGAACTTGAACAAGAGCTTGTTTCGCGTCGAGGCGGATATCGTGAGTTGTAAAGTCGCTTATATTGATTCTGGGGTTTTGATTAATGCGTTTCGAGGTGTGAGTGAAGTCAGTATCAAAGCTACCGAGATTTTAGACGATTCTACACGTTCTTTTGCTAGCAGTGTTTTTGTGCAGCTAGAAACTTTGCCAAAATCTTACTACAACAAACAGTTACTAGAAGTTGAATTTTATCAAACCTTCTTTGATGCTGTAAGTGTTTGGGCAACAGATTTAAATCAAATCATCAAAATCGCTGATGGCATAGCCAAAAATTACGGATTGGCTGCGATGGATGCTTTGCATATTGCTGCGGCTATATCAATTAATGCTGATGAATTCGTGACAACAGAGAAAGTTACTAAACCGATGCATCGAGTTACTGAAATAGTTGTTGCTTCAATCGCTTCATCTTGAAATATTGGGTTATACCTAATAGAAGCTTTATTTTTTGATGCAGCTAAAAGAGTGTAAACTCCTACGTTAGCGCCAATGTCAAGAATCGAAGTTTCCAAAGAAGTCGGGTTTTTTCGGAAATATCGGTAAAACAAGACAATCTTTGTAAAAACCCGACTTCTAACCCTACTCTAAAGAAGTCGGGTTTTTTCGGAAATATCGGTAAAACAAGACAATCTTTGTAAAAACCCGACTTCTAACCCTACTCTAAAGAAGTCGGGTTTTTTAGAAATAAATATCGGTAAAACAAGACAATCTTTGTAAAAACCCGACTTCTAACCCTACTCCAAAGAAGTCGGGTTTTTTAGAAATAAATATCGGTAAAACAAGACAATCCTTGTAAAAACCCGACTTCTAACCCCACGAAAAATCCCAGGTTGATGGTGCGTGACGCTATAAGTCTTGTCGCTACGTTCAAATTTATTCTAAACTACACACCCTACAATCAAATATGCCAGCTTGGAGTCTGGGAAGCAGTCATATTCGCTTTGACGACATGAAGTCGCGGGTTGAGGGTTGCTCCTGTACGATTTGTAAAAACCCAAGTTAAAGCACGACTTGTATCGCGTATTACATGAAGTGTAGTTTCTTTTGGGTGATTTGAAGGTATGGCAACGGGTGTAAAGGTGATTTCTTGACTTCCAAGAACAACTGTAGCTATGGCTTTTGCTCGCCGCATATGAAACTCGGAGGTAATAAGATAGAGGTGATGAATTTTGCGGTGTTTGAAGTCTTGGACTAAGGTGGTAAAATTAGTTACTGTATCCGTTGCTCGGTAGTCGAGGTGAATTCGTTGTGGATTTATACCAGCAGCACGGAAAATCTCATTGGCTTGTTTGGGGGGAATTCCTGAAGAAACCCAAATGTCTAGAGAAGGGTGAGATTGAGCAAATTTTGTGGTGAATTTTTCTCTATCTAAACCACCACCGAGGGTGAGAATGGCTTGGGGTTGGGGAAATTTATAAGAGGCTAGTGCTAAACGAATAGGGATAGTTATTAGGGGGATTATCAGAATAATAGAAATGATTAAGCAAATAAATATTTTTATGTTATATTTTGATGGGAAGCTTTTCATTGTTGATCGTGGTTTTCGGTTGAGTTGAGTACTCCACCATGTTAATTTTGATGGGTGGGTATCCAATTCGCCAGGGAATGAAATTCCCTGTCTAATAGCATAAGTCCTCTTAAGAGGACTGAAGTATTACCTTACATAATTAATGGGACAAAGTACTAATATTCCACCACGTTAATTTTGATGGGTGGGTATTTAATCCGCCAGGGAATGAAATTCCCTGTCTAACAGCATAAGTCCTCTTAAGAGGACTGATAAATGCTCCTCAAAATTAATGTGGTGGAGTACTACTAGTAGTCGATTGCATTAGTTCTGAGGGGTAATTGACCAACTATCATATGATTGATTTTTTTAGTCCTATTCATAGGACTTGTGCTATCAGACCGGGAATTACATTCCCGGTCGAGCTACGATTAAAAGTCGGTAAAATTTGCATGACCCATTGCCATTCCTAGTACTCCGCCACATTAATTATGAATGGTTAGTTTTTGCCAAAATTGTCTAGAGACGTTATGTATAACGTCTCTACAGCACGTCGGTAGACGAACAAACCCCTCATAACTTATGTGGTGAACTACTAGGTTAAGCCTTGCCTTTCTTTTTGGTTTCAATAAGGCGATCGCGCACAAAATCCAATGCGGAATCAGCAATTGCTAAAACCTTGTTATACTGCGAACGGCTCAAATACAGAACCCCTCTCCAAACCTCTCCCCGACGCGGAGAGAGGCTTTATAAGCAGATTTTAAATACTCAGAAAGTATAACTTTTAATCGAATAGATAAAAGAATTTCCGCTAGCATCCGTTGAAATGCCTAATACCAACCATGCCAACCATCTAAAATTCCGCCTTTGAGAATTAGACAAAAGTATTTCATAATAGACAAGAAAATTCAGATTTATATTCCGGAAACTTTTGTCCTTCAATAATTGCGGTATAAACAGAAGCAAGGTTTTGAGAAATCGCACTCCAAGAATAGCGATAACTAACTAATTTTTTCCCATTCTCACCTAATTGATGCCGCGAGTTTGCAGAGGCAAGTAATTGTGCAATAGCATTACTTAGAGCATCTATTTCTCCGTCTACTACCAATCCAGCTTTGGCTTGTGCAATTTCTGGGGCAATTTGCACCCCAGGAGTTATGATTACTGGTAATCCTGCTGCCATCGCCTCTACGATTGCGATGCCAAAGTTTTCAGAAAAAGATGGCAGCACAAAAATATCTGAGCCTTGTAAAACAATTTCTTTATCGATACCAGTGAGAAAACCAGTAAAGGTGGTACGTGTTGTTAAGCCACTGGATGCTACTAAATTTTTCAATTGGTTTTCATAATCTGCCTCACCTGAACCTGCAAATATCAAATGAAAGTCGAAGTTTTGAGTTACTAATTCGTCAAGGCATCGCACGAGTAAATCGGGACGCTTCACATAATGGAGACGAGAGAGAAAAAGTATTACAGGGGTTTGTGTAGATATGTTATAAATGTGGCATAGTTTTTGCTTTGCTTGAGGAAAATTCGCTGGCTGATTGACTCCTAGAGGTAAGGTTATGGTGGGAGTCTGAATCTTAAAGTTACGCACATCCTCTGCTTCACCATCTGAGGTGCAATGAATAGCTGCTGCTCTATTCAGATTATGTCGTTCAATTAGTGACGTATATATTTGTTTTTTGAGGCGACTTTGAGCCAAAGCCCAGGGTGTGAGTTGACCAATTGTGCTTACTATATAAGGAATTCCCTGACGACGAGCGATTAAACCTGCACAAGTAGAGGGATAAGAAAATAAATAATGAGTATGAATAATATCGTAATCTTGGATGTGTTGCCATAGCCAACGAGTCAAAGCAGTAGAAAAAATGAATTCCTTTAATGGTGGCGAAAAACGGGGTAAAAACCACACTGGAGCCCCCTCATATTCGGCGCGTTGGTAAAGAGGTACATCAAGTAAATCAAAACCATTATCATTTGTTGTCGCAATTTCAGCATCAATGCCTGATTGACGTAGTGCTTTAACCATACCTAAAGCTGCATGGCTAGGACCACCTCGTACTGGAGCCACAGAGGGGATTACATGGAGAATTTTCATTTTAAAAAAGGAAATAAAAAATAATTTATGATGTTAATTCAAGCCTAATCATTTAATTTATGTACTTGAGCTAAGTTATCTAAATGTGTACCAGGATGCATCGATTTAGTTATTTCCAAACGATTTGCAAGTAAAGATTGCCTTAAAAGACGAAGTAAATAATGAAAAAGATTAGTCTGTTTCCACTGTGTTGTTACTACCCAATCATACAAATGGGCAGAATCAAGCAGTTCAGCTTTTATCCTTTTTCCTTCAGCTTGCATAGACTTTGATTTTGTTTGGCTGAGTTGATTTGTGTGTAATCTAAAACAGGCAACTGATGAGCCAGGTAAAAAGGAAAATATTGCACCATAATTTATGGCTCTAGTAAAAAATTCTGCATCACCAGCAAAATAATAATTTTCATTAAATCCGTTAAGTTTTTCGTAAAGACTCTTGCGAAATATTACAGATTGTTGTGCAATTCCAGTTTCTCCTGTTCGGGAAGTAGAAACAAGTTGATTCGGCTTAGGAGGTGCAAACGAGTACATAAAACGACCATAAGCATCTGTAAAATCACAGTTTCCATAGACAATATCTGCATTAAATGCATTTCCTTGAGCAATGAGTCTAGTTACACTATCTGGATAAAGCCAATCATCAGAGTTTATATAACCTAACCACTCCGTATGACATTCGCGCAAACCAACATTAATTGCGCTATACATATTACCTGGATCTGCATATAGGGTTTTTATATTCCAACGTTTACAAATATCTAAAGTTCCGTCAGTAGAGCCACTATCCACTACGATAATATTTATATTTATATTTTTCTGCTTTTTTAAAGAAAGCAGTGTCATGTCTAAGGTGTTAGCACTATTTAAGGTAGGAACAACGTAACTAATTTTTTCCATGATTCATTTGATATATGTAGTTCTCTTTTTTCTCTTTTGTGAATAATGTTAAATACCTACAATTAAAATAGAAGTAGGTTATTTATCTTAATTAGATATAAGTTTGTTATAAACTCTTTCTGCTAATGCTAATTTCTTATTCATTTTTTATTCCATAGACTGATAATTCTCTA
>JAYKJL010000222.1:0-10939 GCA_035285725.1 Nostocales cyanobacterium 94392
TGGCGATGGAAACATCATTATTGGGTGGCTTATCAACTTCCAGATGGTACGAAAGTGATGAGCGCTCGTCAAGCAGCACGGTTGATTGGGCAACTGAAAACTGATGTTATCGATTTTGTACAATCGAATGATTTAGAAACGATAGATGTACTAATTCCTTCTAAAGTTGTCATCAATGCGATTACTTTACCTACAATCGCAACTTATTTACAGCAGCTTCTTGAAGAAGATAGATTACAGAATCATAGATTATCTCTATGTCCTCAAGAATGGCAAGAATTTATAGACGCACTAGCGAATCAATCAAAAAAAGATTTTTTTGTACCAAATTCTAGTTTTTTTAAAAGTGATTCTCTAGTTAAAAGAGCAAACCTAATTAAAATTCAACTTGAAAATGATATGAGTTTGGAAGTGTTGGTATTACCAACTGGAGAATATCGTATTTCCCATGCTCAAGGATTACATTGCATTGAAGTGAATCTCGATTGGTTGATGGACAATTCGCCTAAAAAAGCTAGAACTCTTTCTAACATGAAGATATCTCGACAAGCTGTGGAATGTCGATTTGTTACGGAGCAAGGAATAAGACAGGTATATACTTTTGATTGCAAAGATTGGCTAAGGGTATGGGAATATTTTGCTAAGAAAGGTAATAAAATTGCTATCGCACTTTTGAAAGCTTGTGCGGAGGAAAATATTCCGACGAGGGTTGAGAAGGTGCTTCGGAATGGTTTTTAGCTTTTTGTTTATCCTTGGTGCATCTAGGCTACCCTTGTAACCAAAATTATTACAAGCCATTTCCAATCAAAATAAACGGTGCCCAATAGTAGGGATGGCTGAGGTTATTACTTACCTTTTTGGATAAATTTTTATCAATACGTTGTTGTACAGTAATGCTTGCTCGCTGATTTCCAAGTATGGAGAAATTCCCATTAATTAGAGCAATTTGAGCTTTACGCAATGCATCAGCTTTACTAGTTTTAGGATTTTGCAGTGCAGCGTAAAATGCATCCATTAAAGCCTGCGTACCGCCATCAGAAACTTGCCACAATGAAGCTATAGCGGCTTTTGCACCTGCTTGTTGCATTAGGTAGCCAAAACCAAGAATTTCTTCACCGTTACCAAATTTATCACCAACACCAGTTTCACACGCACTCAAGACAATTAAATCAACGTTTGGTAAATACCATTTTTCTACCTCCCGTAAGGTAACGCGATCGCCATTTCCGAATAGAATAAATGAGTCTTCTGGTTTACCAACAACAAAGGCTGCATGGGTTGCTAAATGCACTATACTATGTTTTCTCATTTGGGAGATTGTTGTTTTCGCGCTGAAAGTTTGATTTATTAGTTTGGTGGTATTTGCGATTGTTTGAACCAGATTTTCTACTTCTATTCCTGCAAAGGGTAAACCTGTAAAATTGAACTGTTGCGAACCAAGTTTAAAGCTGTAATTACCTTGAGAAAATGCAGCAGCTAAAACCCGATGATTAGTTTGGCGTTTTGTGTCTAGATCATCAAGACTAGCTGCTGTGATATTGTGGGTAGCAAAGCGTTCTATTAGCCATTTTTCACCATCGTGTAAAGCAGCTAAGGGAATGTAGCGTAAAGTGCTATCTGGTGCGTAAATTATGGTTTTGGTTTCTGCTTGTTTTAAATCATTTTCTATTGGTTTAATTAACCATTGATAGAGTGTATTAGCCGGATTTTTGGTATTTGTATTGGGATTTTGTAATGCACTGCGAAATTCTAAAATAGTACGGTTTAAATCTTCTCGTTTGACTGTTGCGGTGCGACGTATTGGGGGAGAATTGGGAGTGACTAAAATAAGTTCGAGTCTGTCTTCTAATATCAAAGGATATAGTAACACCGCATCTTTTTGTAGGTTATCGCTTAAGCGATTGAGGTTAGCAAGACGCAAATTTTGTTCTTGTGCGGTTTGGTTTAATTGACGTATTAGAGCTTTGACTTCATCACCTTTGATAAAAGCATTATATTCTTGACGGATAAGTTGTTGTAATTGGTAAATTTCCTCTTTACGATTTTCTTGTGCGGATGTGCATTTAGCCGAGCAAAGTTGTTGAAGTTTTGTTAATTCCTTACCAAGTTCAATTTCCTTTCCTTGAATTGCTGCTAATTGTCTCGCTACTTTTTCTTCTTGGGAAAGTAAGGGAATACCGGAGGAAGTTTTTTGGTTACCGCGTACATTGGTTAAATAATTATCTAATTCCTGTACCTTGAGTAAGTCTAGTACGCGCTGTGCTTCTAAAATGCGGTTTTGTTTGAGTAGTAAGTCAGCTAGGTTGCGATAGGTGTCAGCAACGGTTTCAGTGTAGGATTCTTGTTGTTCTTTGGGTAGAACTTTTAAATTTTGGCGGATAGTTTCGTAAATGTTGACGGATTGTTTGTAGAAGACTATTGCTAGTTCAAGTTGATTTTGTGATTCGAGGGTAAATCCAATATTGTTGAGACGGTTGGCTTCACCTGCTTTATCATCAATTTGTCTGGCGATAATTAAAGCTTGTTGATAATAATCTAAAGCTTTTACGTATTCTTCCAGACTTTCGTAAATTCCCGCAATATTGTTGAGAGTAACACCTTCTATCTGCTTATGACCAATTTGTTTGGCAATAGCTAAAGCCCCTTTATAGTAATCCAATGCTTTGGAGTATTCTTCCAAACTATTATAAATTCCTGCAATATTGTTTAGAGTCACACCTTCACCCGCTTTATCACCAACTTGTTTGCGAATAGCTAAAGCTTGTTGGTAGTATTTCAAGGCTTTGGGGTATTCTCCCAATTTTTTGTAAACTAAACCAATGCTGTTGATAGTAGTACCTTCCATCGGCTTATCACCAATTTGTTTGGCAATAGTTAAAGCTTGTTGTAAATAATCGAGTGCTTTGGGGTATTCTCCTAAATTCCAATAAACATTCCCAATATTGTTGAGAGTTATACCTTCCATCGACTTATTGTCAATTGAACGGTGAATAGCTAAAGCTTGTTGTAAATAATCTAAAGCTTTGGGATATTCTGCCAGGTTTCGGTAAACTTCTCCAATATTATTGAGAGTTACACCTTCCCCTGCTTTATCGCCAATTTCTCTACGAATCGGCAACTCTTGTTGCCATGTCTTCAAAGCTTCCTTAAATAGACCTTGGCGATATTTGTGTGTAGCTATCGTCAATAATGCATTTGCTTGAGCTTTTTTATCTTCCGTACTTGCTGATTCTGCTAAAACGCTAAATATCTCTGGTGTAGTAACCGCTAGCAATAAAGGTGAAGCTAGTGAGATAATCAAAGCGATTATCATTTGGGTGATATGAATATGGATTTTCATGAGTTCAATATTTAGAAATATAAGTTCAAATATGGTTTGGTGAATAGAAATTGCAGCATTTGTTAAATCCGTGCAGGTAGATTATTTTTTTGACTGCGACAGCTTCATTACTCAGCTTCGCCAATCAAAGTAAAAGCAGCCCACTGTAAGGGATTGGTATATTCTTCCTTCGCACTCAACATAGCTTTCAAATAGTTAGTAACTGACAACTAAGCAACGCTCTACTTCCACTCCCCCTGCACAGTAAAAGCCGCCCAATAGTAAGGATTGCGCCATTCTGGATTAGACCATAACTTGCGCTGTGCAGCCCTTGCACCCAGCAAGCAGTAACTATAATCGTATTTTGACGTAGATTACAAAAATAAATTGTCAATACTCATACAGTTAATTCAACCTAATACGTACATTAGATGGTAAAAAATCTTCATCACCCATACAAATCGGTAATTACAATTATTCAGAGAACTCGTTACTCATTTATATCTCTGGCATTACTAGGGGATATGCAGTTTTAGGAGCATATAAGTAAAGATACTATTTCAAAAAAATATTTAGTTTACTGAACTACATCATCAATCTCAAATCATAAATAAGTAACATTTTCTCTAGCATTTTGTGTTCACAATCTCATACACTAGTATAAATTGTTATCTATCCAGTAATTAATACTATGGACAAGCTGGATACATTTGGTTCTAATTCCCAACTTGCTTTATTGCTTGCTCTTTCGCAGCTAAAACCGGAAGACTTAAGGGAACACGAGCGCTTTCGGTTGAAGGAGATAGGTATTCAACTAACTCTTGTGGAAGATGCTTGGAATTTTGTCCAACAAGATTTAATGCAGATTATTTCAGGTAATCAGACTTTATACAGTTTTTATCAAGCTGAATTAATCAAACTTGAGGCTGTCAAAGGGGGTATTCCATCAAAGTTATTACCTAATAAAGCAGAGTTAATGCTAGAACTTGCTGATACTTACAAACAGTTACAGGCTGAAAGTGAATTTAGAGGACATTTTGAAGGTAGTCCCAAGGAACGAGATGTATTTACCAATATTTGTATTCATGCTTTCCAAGAACCGGAAAAGACTACAGGATTGAATTTTTTAAAGCGAATTAGCCAGTTTCTTCATGGAAAAAAAGATTAATTCAAGATGAGTGACATAATTTATCCAACCTTAAGACTATTTATTTATGACTTACGTGATGGGTTAGGTTTTAATAATAGTCAAATTACTCAAAAGCGAGAATTTTTTCAACAAAAGCTGCCAAAGCATTTAGGTTATTCTATATCTAAAAATGATGTATCTTTCGATGCTGATTATGTGGAATTGTTAGGGAAGAAACGGATTCAAAGATTTTACGAAACGCAACAAGATTATGAAGGATATTACTATCCTGTAAGGCTACACGATACCTATGGGCTACTTTTAGATTGTTCTGTCAGGAGCAAAAAGAAACTTTACAAAGCTAATTGCTATAAAAAGCTCAAGTTAGAAATTGGCAAGAAGCTTGAACCCCAAAGCGACAAGGAAAACCAGTTTAATTTTACTCTGGGACAAAGTTGGATGCTTTTAGCTTGCTTACCAGAAAATAATACTCAGAATCCTGTAGATATTGCCAAAGAATCATATAAAGCAGTAATACCCGATGGTAAATGGGAAAAAGATTTTCAGGGGAAAGGTCATTTTTTGGGAGGAATAGTCTTTGAGTGTTGGAGATATAACTTAAAATTACAAAGTCAATCTAAAGATACTCCGCTTAATCTTCAAGATATTCAGGAGAATCATCATGTAATTATTGCGTTGTTTCCTAATATGCAAATGCTCAAGAAAGCGGCTGAGTTTAATTTTGACTGGCTGCGCTTGTTTAGCTATCGTAGCAAAATTATGTGGGCTTATGCTCAAAGTCTTGTACTTAAACAAAATCTCAAGGAAGAGTTTAAAGTAATTCAAACTTATATCCAAGATTTGAGAGGAGATAAATCGAGGGTATTATCCAATAGAAAACTCAAACATATTCTAGATGATGCTCGAATTAGTATGTCAGAGTACGCAATTAATTATACTTATTTAAGAACTCAAGCCCGTACTCTAGATACTAATATATGTAATTATCGGAAAATTCTTAATATTATTGCTGAAGAGTCGCATCAAGAGTTTTGTATAAGAATTAAAAATAACAATAAATGTACATTTTCATCATTAGTTACTGATTTTAATGTATTGCAAAATTTTTGGAAAACTGCTTCTGATAGATATTTACTGCAAGTAAAAAAAGACTGTGATGATTTGCGTGCGGGTTTAGAATTATTAGAAATCGTCATTGAAACAATACAAGCAACTGTAACTATTCGACAAGCAGAAAGCGAGCGCATATTTAATAAAAATATTCAAACTTGGGGATGGGGATTAGCAGTTGCTTCAATTTTCACCTCTATTGTTGCTTCTAGCTTTGGTGAATTTAATAGTCCACTTAACAATTATTTACCATTAAAAGAGAAATTGATTGAATTGCTTTCTCAATTCAATCTATCAAATGATTGGTTAATCCCTGCTCATATATTTGTTTTTAGTGTTGTTAGCTTTGTTATCAGTTTGGGTGTTGTACTGGGTATTTGGTTTTTACTTGCTAAGATATTTCAGCTTCTCAAATACTTGTTGCGACGTACAAGGAAACGCTGAATCTTACAAAAATATTGTAAAAAACTGCATATACTTCCCAGCCCCAGAGATATAGATTAATAGACAAAGAAATCAAAAATTGTTGTTCTCTAGTTTGTGTATAGTCCAATCCAAAATCTAAAATCCAAAATAGGATGACTTCCTTCTTATTAAAAGTCCGGCTAATTGAGAAAATCTGTACTTTTGAGTTGTCTTGGGGTAGAGGACAACAATTAAGTACTCAATTAACTTACTCAGAACATTTAACAAAGCTTTATAAGCAATGGCAGTGGAATTACTTGAATTTTTATAATAATTTAACCAGGGGACGAGTTGAAGATAGTGGTAGTATATCTACACCTCCAACTGATTGGCGAACTAAGTTGGTACAAGCGGAAGCTCAGTTAGTTTCTGAATTTCAGTATTGGCTTAATAGTGCTGAATTGGTGGAGATTCGTAAAGTTATTGCTTCGGGAACTGTAACGGTAACAAATAATTCTTTTCATGTTGTAGATGTCTTTTTAACTTGCGAACCCTTGGAATTAGCGAGGTTTCCTTGGGAAGCTTGGCAAATTGGTACTGAGTTTGCTGCAACTAAGACTATTCGTATTTCTCGTACACCAGCAAATATGCGGATGGAAACTGTATCAACCTTACGGCGCGGGCGGATGCGAATTCTAGCAATTATGGGTGACGATACGGGTTTGAATTTTTATCAAGACAGGAAAGCATTAGAGTCGTTATCTAAAGTTGCTGAAATTGAGTTTATCGGTTGGCAGCCCGGACATAATATTACAGATTTAAAAGCAAAGGTTCGGGGGATGCTGGCGGATACACGCGGTTGGGATGTATTATTTTTTGCTGGACACAGCAATGAAACCGCGCTGACGGGTGGAGAATTGGCGATCGCACCAAATGAATCTATATTAATCAGTGAAATTGCACCGCAGTTGAAGTTAGCCAAGGATAGGGGATTGCAGTTTGCGATTTTTAATTCCTGCAATGGATTAAGTATTGCTAATGCTTTGATTGATTTGGGTTTATCACAAGTTGCGGTAATGCGCGAACCCATTCACAACTGTGTAGCGCAGGAATTTTTAGTCCGATTTGTACAAGGTATTGCCGAGTACAAAGATGTTCACGAAGCCTTAGAGTTAGCTTGTCAGCATTTCAAAGTTGAAAAGAATCTTACCTATCCTTCAGCTTATCTGATTCCGTCATTGTTTCGACATCCCGAAACTAAACCATTTCGTTTACAACCGTTTGGTTTGCGACAGCAGTTGAAACAATGGCTTCCCAATCGTCGGGAAACTGTTGCGCTTTCGGTTATATTGTTCCTCAGTTTGTATACCCCGGTACAAGACTGGCTGATGGAACAGCGAGTATTAATGCAAGCGGTATATCGCCAGTTTACCGGACAAGTAAGCACGACTGCATCACCTCCAGTTTTACTAGTGCAAATTGACGAAAGTTCCATAAAAAAAGCCAGAATTTCCCAACCAGTACCCATCAATCGTAACTATCTGGCTCAATTAGTTGATAAACTCAACAGCTTGGATGCTAAAGTTGTGGGTATTGACTATTTGCTTGATAGACACCAAGATGCGAACAATGCAGATGTCAGATTAAATAATTCTTTACAAAAAGCAGTCAAGCAAAATCAAACCTGGTTTATATTTGCTGCTAGGAAAAAACACGGTAAATGGAATAGCGTACTACCAGAAATAGCCAAACCAAGTTGGAGTTTGTCAGGTGATATATGGGTGCCATTTTGGAATGTAAAACCTTTACCTTGGCTAGATACAACCCCTCTTACTTTTTCCTATAACTTAGCAACCGCTCACAGATTACAGCAACAACAGCAATCAAATTTAGAAACAGAATCCCTCGTCTTACCCCAACCAAACTTACAAAGAGAGCAAGATTTGCAAACCCAGGTGAAAGCTTATATAAACAAAGTTTCGCCAGAAGAGGGTTATATTACTGAGCGAATGCGGTTGCAAATAATTACAGCCCTATCTTATAAATTTAATCATTCTTGGTTACAACCAATCCTTGATTTTTCCATTCCCCCTAATCAAATATATGAAACTATCCCCGCATGGCAATTATTAGAAGATAGCGATGCATTTTTGCAGTCTCGCAGTCTGAAAAACCTACAACAAAGCATTGTAATTATAGCGCCAGGGGGATACGACGAAGCGGGGATTGGTGCCAATGGAGAAGACAATTTTCCTTTACCAATTGCAGTCGCATACTGGCGCAATCAGCAGCAAGCGCAAGAAAAACGCGGTTTTACAGGTGGAGAGGCTCATGCTTACATGACGCATCATTTTCTCACCCATCGGTTAGTGATTCCCATTCCCGATATTTGGATGATTCTGACTGCGGCTTTGATGGGTAAGGGATTATCTCTGATGTTGATTCAATACAAACAGCGATGGGTGTTGGTTATTACTGGTGTGACAATTTTCTACGGTTTATTGAGTCTACAACTTTATATTTCAGCAGCATTATTGTTACCTTGGGTGCTACCTTCGACAACATTTTGGATTTATGTATTACCTCAGTTAAAGAGTAAAAAATAATGTTTAATTCAAAACAGTTACTAAATACATTTCTAACTATAATTACAGTTACCTCTATCTCTTTGAGTTTCATTCCGCAAACAAAAGCAGCACAAATTATTTTAGAGCAGGAAGTTTCTTGGCAAAATATTATAAAAAAGATACTTGGTGGAGAACCAGAAGACACAGGAAGAGGAGCTAATGGTGGTTCCAGAGGAGATGATTTTTGTTTAATTAATCCCGGAAAAAATGAAAAAGTTTGGCATTTGCGCCCCTTGTTTATTTGGCAGGGAGATACTAATACAATAGCCGTGCGAGAAAAAGGTAAAAATATAGTATTGTGGCGTAATTCTGTAGCTCAAACAGAAAGCAATTTAAAAAGCGCTCAATATAAAGGATTACCACTACAATTTGGTAAATCCTACGATTGGTTATTCTATTCAAATACTTCAAAAAATATTGTCACATGGAAATCCTTTCAAATAATGGATGCTACCGAACGTGCGCCTATTACCGCCGATTTATCAGCATTAAATAAGAAGTTGAAAGCAGAAGGTGCAACAGAAGAAGAAATAGCTTTAGAACGTGCTAATTATTTTTTTAAACGTAAATTTTGGGGAGATGTCTTGCAAGAATTGTATTCCGTAAAAAATCCTTCTGCGGAGCTTCAGATTATTGCGGATAAGGTGACAAATAGGATTTGTAAACCGACTGTTAGATAAGTATAAAACTTATACAACTAGCACAATTCTTTTGTAGGGTGTGTGACGCTTAAAATAAATTTTAACGTAGTAATAAGCTTTTATTTAGCGTCACGCACCAACCAGTGACTGTAAGAATCGCGTAAGTTATGTATTTATTATTTTTGATTGTATAAAAACAAATTAATTCTCTGCTTTTTTAGTTTATATTAATAGCAAAAAATATCCATTTAATAGTAAAACAAAACTATTAGTAAATGGGTGTATTCACGTGAGTTACGATAATGTCTGTAAGATAATAGCGGAGAAATATCCACTTGATTTTGCACGATGGTTACTACCTGTAGAACCTCGTGAAATAAAAGTATTAAAAACAGAATTGAGCATAGAACCAATACGCGCTGATTCCGTTATCTTTTTGCAAACAGAAAACCGCATTTTACATCTAGAATTTCAAACTTTAACAACATCAACTCCATCAATTCCGTTTAGGATGTTAGATTACAGCGTCAGGTTAATCCGTCAATACGGTGTACCTGTAACCCAAGTTGTAATCTTTTTGCAAGAAACCAGTGACGAAATCGCTTTCGCTGAAGAATATGTTAATGAAACAACGACTCATCGTTATCGAGCGGTAAGAATGTGGGAACAGGATTCAATCATATTTCTGAATAATCCTGCATTATTACCGCTAGCACCATTGGCACAAGCAACATCAACTCAAATATTATGGGAGCAGGTACGAGAAAATATTGCTAGAATTTCAGATAGGGAGACAAAGCAAAATACCGCAGCCTATACAGATATTCTAGCTGGTTTAAAGTTTAAAAAAGATTTCATTCGACAATTTTTAAGCGAGGATGTTATGCAAGATTCAGTTACTTATCAGGATATATTGCAGAAGGGAGAACAAAAAGGTGAAGAACGTACAATTATACGCCAACTAAATCGGCGATTTGGTCAATTAGATTCATCACTAATCACTAAAGTTAAAGCGCTATCGATTGAAAAGCTAGATGAATTAGCAGAAGCGTTATTAGACTTTTCTGAAGTAGACGATTTAATAACTTGGCTTGAACAAAACGAAAGAATTTAAAGCAGTTCAAAAACTAAAAAGTCGGAGGATTAATTTCCGGCTTTTTATTTATTAATTACTCCGCTTCACCAATCAACGTAAAAGCAGCCCAATCTATAGGTTCGGGATTGGTTTTCATTGTTATCAACATCGCTTCACGCAACGCTTTAGCTTTATCTCCGGTTTGCTCCCACTGACGATAAAATTCCGTCATCAACTCCGATGTAGAATCATCCGGAATCTTCCACAGCGAAACAATTACACTTGATGCACCAGCAGTTATCAGTGAACGAGATAAGCCTATCACCCCATCACCCGTAATTTGTCCTCTACCCGTGTCGCAAGCACTGAGAACAACTAAATCAGCATTGAGCTTTAAATCGATAATTTCGGTAGTTTTAAGCAACCCTTCATTCACATCGCTCAATTTATCACCTTTATTAAAGGTATCAGGAGCAAGGGCTATAGCACCAGGAGTACGTTCCCCAAAATCCTTCCCATCAAGCAATCCATGCGTTGCCAAGTGAATTACTCTAGCGCTAGATATTTTTTCCAATACTGTAGATTTAGTAGCTTGATTTCCAGTAAGTGCGG
>JAYKJL010000223.1:0-3259 GCA_035285725.1 Nostocales cyanobacterium 94392
GTTGCTTGATAATCATAATAATTACGCAAAAGACATACTAGAACTTAAAGGCGATAATTGGACAAATATTGATGCGTTTTTTGGTAAACACAAAGACCTAATTAATGAACTTAAAAGAAACTTGGAGGTTAAGAGTGAGTGAACAATTAACATTTGAAATTCTGAAAGAAAAGTTTAAAGGGGCAGAGGAGGGAGAGTTTTACTTATTGTGCACTTTTGCAAATCTTGAGGTTAGGCTTATAGATATTGGGATTAATTGTGTTTACTATAGGCATACAAATAATGGAGCTTTTGGATATATTTCACTTTCTGAGTTTTTAAAACATTGGAAAATCAAACAACCAAAAGATGAGTATGAAGTTTTTTATTTGCATGATTTTACTTATTGGTCTAGTTATGGAGACTTAAGGCTAGATATGTCAAAACATAAAAATTCAAAATATAAATTTAAAATCATGCGCAACAAGCGCACTGGTGAAATTGTAGAGTATAACGAAAAACTAATAACGAAGGATTAATGATATGAAAACAGCACTAATTTACTTTATACTTCACAGTATGATAGCTACTGTGTATTGTGTTTATTTAGAAAAAGTTATTGAAAGTTTATAAACTAACATAAGGTTGTTATATATGAAAGCGACATTGGAATTTAATTTACCAGAAGAACAAGAGCAGTTTGAAGCAGCAATCGAGGGTGAGAAAGCCAAGCGACTAATAAGCGAGCTTTATGATTCAGTTTTTAGGAAGTACATAAAATACGAGCATGATATACTGGGCACTGAGTTAAGCGAAAGAGATTATGCGATTATTGATGAGTTATGCAAGCAAGTTCGAGAGCATTTTTATAATGAGGATTACTAGTTAAAATTAAAATTAACTTAAACTAGTCAAAAACTTGACACATTAATAAATCATGGTTAGCCTTTGAATGAAACGAATGTTTTAACGAAGGTTAGCCATGGAATTAAAAGCGAAAGAAATTCAAATTGTCGATATTGGCGCACTTGTACTAAATCCAAAAAACAATAATAAGCATCCCAAAGAGCAAATAGAGCGACTAGCTAAGTTGATCGAGTTTCAGGGTTTTCGCAATCCTGTAGTTGTGTCAAATAGGACTGGTTTTGTTGTTGCTGGGCATGGTCGAATTGAGGCAGCTAAAATGGCAGGACTCAAAGAAGTGCCAGTGATGTTTCAAGACTTTGAAAATGAAGCGCAGGAATATGCTTATCTTACAAGTGATAATGCGATTGCATCATGGGCGAATATTGATTTAAGCATGGTAAATACTGAGATGCTAGATTTAGGCCCTGATTTTGATATTGATCTATTGGGTATTAAAGATTTTGTAATTGAGCCAATTGAGAAATTTGATCCATTGACCGATGAAGATGAAGTGCCAGAAGTTGTTCATCCAATAACTAGGCGCGGAGATATTTGGTTACTTGGTAATCATAGATTAATGTGTGGTGACTCAACCATGATTGATGATGTTGAGAAGTTAATGAATGGCGAGAAAGCTGATATGGTTTTCACTGATCCGCCGTACAATGTTGCATTTAACGGTAGAAGTGGCAAGCATGACATTATCAAAAACGACAACTTATCCGATTCTGATTTTTCAAATTTTATAGAAGAAGTTTGTCAAGTTGTAAAAACAATCAACCCTGCGGTTTATTATATTTGGTGTAATTGGAAGTTTTATGGAATCCTTCAGGGAAAATTGGATTATAAAACATGTATTGTGTGGGCAAAAAACGTTTTTGGATTGGGTAATGGCTATCGCCACCAGCACGAGTTTTGCCTTTTTAATGGAAAAATAGACGAAGAAATAAAAAACGAATCAGACTTATGGGAAATTAAAAAAGATCATAACTATGTTCACCCCACACAAAAGCCAGTTGCATTATCTGTGCGAGCATTTGGAAACCATATAAAATTACTAAACGTTCTTGATCTTTTTGGTGGTTCTGGATCAACAATGATTGGCGCAGAACAAACAGGGAGAAGATCGTTTCTTATGGAATTAGACGAAAAATACTGCGACGTAATCATAAACCGCTGGCAGAATTTCACTGGTAAAAAAGCAACACTAGAACTAACAGGGCAAACTTACGAAGAACTAAAAAAAGAGCGTGAAAATGTCAGTAATGGGTAGACCTCGAATTGAAATAGATTGGAAGGAGTTTGACAAACTCTGTGGCTTGCAGTGTACGCTAGAAGAGATTGCAGGGTGGTTTAATTGCTCGATAGACACAATTGAAAATAGAGTAAAAGAGGTGCATGGCATTACTTTTTCGGAGTATTTCTCGCAAAAGAGAGCAAGTGGGAGAATTAGTTTAAGACGCAAGCAATACGAATCTGCAATGTCAGGCAACACGGCTTTATTAATTTGGTTAGGTAAGCAATATCTTAATCAATCTGATAAACAAGATCAAACTGTTTCTCATAATGATGCTAAATTGGTGGTCGAGTTTGGCGACTCAGATATTTAGACCTTTTAATAAGCAAAAAGATTTTCTACTAGACAAGTCTCGTTTTCTTGGTGCTTTCGCTGGCAAGCGCGGCGGCAAGACTGAAGTCGGTGCTATTAAATCAATCATGACTCAAGAACAAAAAGAAGGCTATACTCCCAATGGCATTGATCCATTCCTAGGTGTGATTATTGCACCAACTAACGACATGCTCACTCGCTTATCATGGAAGAAGTTTTGTGCCTACGCCAAGCCATTTATCAAGTCTCAAAAAGAATCACCGTTTAAATTAATCGAATGGTACGACTCTGTTAGTGGTAACGAGTCATTAGTCTATGGCATATCGGGTGACAGACCTGAGCGCGTGGAAGGTTTAAAAGCTAATTGGATATGGATAGATGAAGTCTTTCAGTGTAGCGAGCAACTGTTTTTAGAGTGCATTGCGAGGGTTGCTGATACTCAAGGTAAAATATTTTGCACAGGTTCTTTAGGTGTTCAGCATATCAATCCAAAAAATCATTGGGCCTATAAGTATTTTAAAATGGCAAATGATAACGAGTTTAAATGCTACGAGTGGAAAACAATCGACAATCCTCATTTTCCCAAGTCTGAAATAGAGAGAAATAAAAACCTACTCGATGCCAGAACTTTTCGAGCAATGTTTGAGATAGATTGGGACACCCAACCATTACACGCTGTTTATGATGAGTTTAATGATGATAATATAATTAATTGTAAATATAATCCAAACCTGCCAGTTCATTGCTCAATAGATTGGGGTTGGA
>JAYKJL010000224.1:0-38130 GCA_035285725.1 Nostocales cyanobacterium 94392
CACTACAGTTGACAGTTTTGTTAAGAACAATGCGCCATTCTTTCTCTGTAAGCACATCGTCAGTTTTATAACGCGCATCAAACTTAGAAAGATGCACGATCAAAATCTCTTTTCGCTCAATAGCTTGAGGAAACCCCACATAAAAAATCTCATCAAATCTTCCTACCCTGGTTAATTCCGGTGGTAATGCATCGAGACGGTTAAGAGTTGCAACTACAAACACTGCACTTGTTTTATCCTGCAACCAAGTTAATAACGGTCCTAAAATTTGGCGAGAGCTAGTGTCTTCTCCCGATTCATTAGATGCGGCAAACAACTTATCGAACTCATCAAAATACATTACGACAGGAGCGCAAGCTTCTACCCGCTCCACTATTTGTTTGAGATAACTTGCACCATTTGCAACAACCAGAGCGGTATCCACGCTTACTAAAGGAAAACCTAATATTTTAGCAATGACATTGGCTGATAGAGTTTTTCCCGTTCCCGGTGGTCCTACCAACAAACAACCTTTGGGAAGTGGAATATTAGCGGTTCGTGCTTGGGGTAAAAAGTCATATTTGACGTTTTCTATATATTTTTTGAGTAAATCCAAACCACCAAAATTAGGAACGTTTGGTTTAGCAACAAAGTTTAAATTATTTGAGCGAAAGCGATTTATTTTGTATTCAAGTAAATGTTGAGCGAAATTATCATAGTTTAACTCAGAGCAACAGTTTAGTGCAATGTTTAACCCATTACGTATTTCTTCTTTTGTTAAACCAGCGCAAGCACTAACCAACGCTTCTTTATTTAATTTGTCTGGTAATTCACTTAAAAATTCTTCTATCAAATTAATAATTTCTTCATGATTAGGTAGTGGATAAGAAATACTGGGAATTAAATTACTTAAGGATTGTGGTAATTCGATATCATCAGTTGATAAAATTATCAAATATTTTAATTGATTACTAGTCTTTAACTCAAAAAAAATATTAATTAACTGTGAAATAATTTTAGGTGAGTCTATCTTTACTAAAGATGAAAGATTCTCAAAAATAAAAATACCTGTTACTTTACTATCTAATAAATAATCAAAATTACTGAAAAGGCTTTTATATTTAGTTTTTGAATTAACAAAGCAGACTTTTGAATGTGAATCATATTCTACTCGTTTAAAGCATCCCCAACCAGCATTCCATAAATGAACGGGGATATTTCTCTTTTGAGAGCATTCAATATAAATGTCCTCTAATACGTTTATTCTTTCTGGTGAAGGAGCATTAACACAAACAATTGGAACACCAGAATCGAGATATAAATTCAGTTGAGATAATTTCATATAATCAAACTATCTTTCTAAGCTGTTGTCTGTGAGTTGATTAAATTGAGATATAGTTACTTGTTTATGATTCCTCGGTTGTAATTTAGGTAAAATTTGCTCAAAATAAATTAAATCCCGCTCGTTCATATTACTTGTTAACTGTCCTCCAATTTTTTCAAGTAAATTACCGCGTCCATCTTTCGCTTCGATTTGTACGTTACCATTGGAGCTAACTTTCCATTTATAAGAAAATCGCCCATCAATTTCCACATCGGTTTGTTGTGCAACAGCATATTGTGTAAGCGCATTCGTAACTCTCTCTACACGAGCAAAGTATTCAGCTTCTTGCTTTCCTACTGGAGCAAAAGATGCAGGAACTGGTTCGTTTTTTCGCAAATAATTCTGTAAGGAGTTAATATCTTGAATATTTAAAGAAGCTAAATCACCCTTTTCTACTTTTACTCCTAAAGGGGTTTCACGGAACTGTATTAAAAATTTATCTGTCGCTGAATCTTTTACTTCATACAATGAACCGCTGCGAGAGATTTGGTAATCACCTGCTTGATACTGATTTTCTCCTGGTTGGGTTTGCAGTTGAAATAAATTTTTTATTGATGCTGCGAATTGATGCTGTTTTGAATTTTCTTTGTATTCGCGCAATCCTATTTTTACAGCAGAAGTGACACTACTTACGACAGTCGATGCATTATTAACTACTTGCTGCCACCATGAAGTATTTTGTGGTTGCTTTAACCTTTGCTCGATTAATTCCTGATACAAATTTCTTTCTTGCTGTAGTGATTTTACTTCTGCTTTTAATTGCTCAATTTCTGAACTTAATAATGTCTTCAACGGACTATCAACTAAAACCTGTAATGATTCGGCTACTCTCGTTGAGCCTGGGATTGTCGATGAACTTATCTCTTCTTGAATATAGTCGGGTGGCGATAATTCCGGTTGAATAATTTGGTTAATATTATCCGAATATTCTTTAGATGGTTTTATATCTGTAACAGCTTCTTGCTGCAAGAAATTGTTAACGATTACCTTACCATCCGAGTCAGATTGTACTAGGACTTCGCCGTCTAATTCAATTCTCTTATTAATCGCCCCATCTACTACTTCTCCAACTTGTGTAGAACGTAATTGTTGGAGTTGTGCAATCAGTTGAGGATTTAAAAGTTGCCCCCCAATACCCGACACCTCATCGCGAAATTGATTGTTGTCGCGCCCGTAAACTAATTTATCTCCATCAAATATTTTCAACCCTTGTTTATCCGAGTCAAGATTTACATCTAATACAGCTTTTAGCAATACTTCAATTAGTTGCTCGTAACGTTGCTGTATTGCAGTTGCATCACTTTCATTGACTGTAAATATATCCGGCACTATGGTAACTCTCCTTTTAGCCTACGGCTAATACTTCTAAGCGATTAATCACTAATTCCGAGCCGACGTAAAATACCGCTAATTCTCCATCAATTAACCAAGCATTAAAATCACTTTTTTGTTGGGTGTTTCTAGTGCATTCATAAGCAGATAATCCGTGAACTTTTCCAGCTAATAAACCATGCTGGTCAAATATTTCGATTACTTCAGGACAATAGCTTTTATCTAAAATTGGTTTATCAATAGCTTCAATAATCATTGATAGCCATTTCGGATATTGCGATAAAACGGAAAAAACTTCTGGATTTGAATTAATTTCTTTCTCTATCATTTTGTTTTACTTTAAAAAATATTGTTTAATTCTTCTGGAGAAGCTAAATCTCCACCATCAGTGGGTAACGGAAATAATTTCTCTGCCAACTCTCTACGTTCTAAAAATTGTTGAGAGCGTTCAAAATCACTAACAGTAACTCTATTATTTTGAATCAATCTCCCACGCACAAAATCCCATTTACTTTCCGACCAATTCATCTCGTCAATATCATCTGTAGGAACTTTTACTTTATGCAACAGGGGAACGTATGCTTCTGTACCGCGAGTGTAAGCTGGGTTAATAATTACCGCTCTCCCCGTACCCATCTTGGCAAACTGCGCTGGTTCTAATAAATGCCGCTTTTGATGATGTTCGTTACTGCTGCTAGAACCACCCCCTTTCCCCCTACTTCGAGATTTAGAATTGAATTTTATTTCCATCTCTCCCAAATAATCGCTAAAAAGCTTTGCAGATTCAGGGTCTTGGGGATTGAAAATAAATTTAGTTGCAGTACCACCTAAAATTGCTCGTGATAGTTCTTTCCCGTAAACTTTCTCCAATTGAGCAATATTTTGATATCCCAAGATACCGACGAAACCGTCTTCACGTCCTTCGTTTAACCAATTGACAAGTGCTGGTAGATAGAACGTTGGTAACTCATCTAAGGCAACAATCAAAGGGTCACTACGCGGAACCGTCCGAGTTATATTGCGCGTTACAATCATGTGTAAAATAGCAGCAAGCAGTGGACTAACAATATCTCTGTTGTTTCTATCCAACCCAAAAATAATTAATTGCTTACCATCCAAGTCAAGTGGTAAAGTTGTTTGACCGCAAAATGCACCAACAAAATCACGTTTGAGAAAACGTTGAAACATCCTTTGTGCAGTACCAATAATTGATGCAGCAGTTTTTTCTGAATCTTTGACGCTGATTAACTGTGATAATGGTCGAGAAGTCCAGACTTTTAATTTATCCTTTGAAGCTGCTTCGAGCCTAGCTGCAAGGTTTGGTAAAGATAAAATTGCTTGAGCCATCATTAAATCACAGTATTTTTCCTCTCCAGTTAAAGTTTTAATGGCTTTAGTAACGAGTAGAATCCCCTCTACCAAAGAATCTCCAGCTTCCTCAAAAAACTTATCGCTGCTGGCATTTCCACCTTTGTCAAAGTTGCGAGAGATGACTTGTGTAAGTTGTCCAGATGCGATCGCATCTTCTTCATCTCTTAATAAATCTAAAGGGTTACAAGTTTCGCTTTCAGCAAACCCTGGTGCAAATATTCTTACTGAATAACCCCGCTTCATTGCGTAAGCGACAGCTCGTTTGGTTTGCGCTGGAAATTTGAAATCATAGAGCAGCATTGGGAATCCTTGGTCAAATGCGCTACGAATTAACGGGTCTATTACAGAGAAAGTTTTACCAGAACCAGCTGCACCGATAACGGCTATTCCTCTTTGGGCATCTGGTACATATAAAGTTGAATTGGAAGAAAGGAATTTTTGTTTCAAACTTGGTTTGGTTTTTATGAAACCGTTGGAGTACCAGTGTTTTTGTAGAGCAGTTCTGATGTATGGGGGAGTTCCAACATATAATCCGACAGAATTACGAGTTGGTTTAAATATCTGCTTTTTAGCTTTTTTGGCTGCTTGGGATTTTTCTCGACTACCACCCCAATAACTCGTAGCAACTTTACCTTTGTGATTATTTCCGGAGATTAACCTGAATATGCCAATACTAGCAAAACAACCCAACAGTACTAATCCAGATTGAGATTTCATCAAATCAGTCAATTTATCAATCTGAGAATTTTGCGGTGTTGTTAACGGTTGTTGTATTTGGAGAAAATTGTTATTCATGCTTTCCCCCAGATACGAAATTTTGATTTAAGCGAATATATTTACCTTGTTGATAACAAAATTCAGTTTGCGATAATAATTTATCAGTATCTGTACTTTGAGTAATGTTCAAACAAGGAAATCCTTGATTCACGGTTTCGGAAACTTGAACCAGCTTTTCTACTACTGGAAGATAGGGATTAGCAATAAATTCTAAAACTGCCTTACCCGACTCGTTATAGACTGAATATAAACATCCAGCAGCACCACAAAGTTGAGAAGAACCATAATCAAAAATGTACAATTTACCAGTACTTTGGGATGAAATTCGCATCACTTTGATTGATGAAATATCTGTAGGACGAGTTGATTTTTGAGATAAAACCTGTTTTAAAAGAGATTGTGGCACAACTATTTCTGCACTCTCCCAAGTCAATCTAGGATTATTTTTAGACAAACTTGTATGTATAGCCGATACAGTAAAAATCATCACGGTTATAAGTATCAATAAAGTAACAGTTTGATTTTTACTTAATCGTAATTTTGACAATTGATAGATATTTGATTGCATAATTAATCTTAGAAACAATCCATTGTTTCTAAATTCTGCTTGTATTTAGAATTAGCAGCTTCTCCGTATTTATTAACCGTAATTCCTTTACTTAAATCACTAGCTTGTGAATCAATCGGAATATTTACACCAGCAAAATACATTTGACTTGCACGTTCAACTAATCTATCTCCAGTAAAATATTTACCTGTACTTGGGTCAGTTTGTTGCGATGCTGTTGATAGTAGATTGCTGGTTTCTGATTCCATTAAAGAGTACTGTTCTTGCGGTGAGAAATACTGTGTCATCTCCAAAGGGGTAACTGTTTCTCCTGCATCCAACTTTTTTAAAAACTCTTGTCCACCTGGTTTACTAGTAATAATCTTTCGCACTTCCGGACTCGAAGACATAAAATGCATTGCACCAAGCGCTCGACCACAATTAAGAGAAGAATTATCACAAACATAATTTCCAACAAAGCTATAGTTATTTTCTACATCTGATAATGCAGAATTCAAAGCATCAAGATTTGCACCGGATGAATGAATATTTTTGCAATCTTCTTTTAAAACTGGCATCAAATTCGATAGGTTATATTCTTTCTCATTGTTAATAATTGGAGAATTGTTGAAACTAAATCCACTACTTTTTAAGCCTGTAGGAGTAGAAACTCCGTTTTTATTGGAATCAATCTGACCTAAAAATATTGCTTCCTTCTCCCTATAAGTCATAAACGGAACAGGACCGATAAAATACGGAGTACATCCCAAATCAACAAAATTATTCCGCATACAAACTCGGAAAAATAACGATTGAGATATCTTTCCATCAACTTCCGAAACATCCCATACAGCAACTTTAAAAGCATCACCAAATAAATTTCTACCAGTCGGTTCTTTCCCACCATTAACCGAACCAAGAATACCTCTTCCACCTTTAACCAACTGATACTTACCGCTAATCCAAGCTTTACCCTTAACAACTGGAGAACCCGATAATTCAATATGAGCGCAATCTTGCTCGCAAGGTACTGCAAATCCTTCTCTATTACTACCAGAAACTGTTAAATTTCGTTTTTGTTCATCGGTTGCAAAAGCAACATCTACTATCCCAACTTCCATTCCTACGGAATTAGCAGGATCGGGAAATTGAGAAAATGGTACATCGCTTAATCCAGGTACTTCATCAATGTAAACAGAATGCCATTTATCAAAGCTAGCAATTGGAGTTGTTGATAATCCCGGAATTGAATCAATATTGTAAAATGTTAAATCCAAAGATTCAAAGCTTAGTTTGCCTAAATGGGGAGATTTATTGAGTAAATTACCGATAGTTTGATTTGTGTCAAATGACTGAGATAAATTTTGTGATAGTAAATCTAAAATTGGTTTGACATCTACTATTAAGATTTCTTTTAAATCCGGTATTGCTTTAACCAAACTATCTAAACTTTGAAGTTTGACGACACCAAAATTCTCCAAGCTATTTCCCTGTAAATTTAAGTTAGCAATTTGAGAAATATCAGTTAGTGAAAATTTTTGGAGTTTAAAAGAATCCTGGAAATCACCTAACATCGTAAATGAATCGGGTGTTTGTCCTGCATTCCAACTACGAGACGGGTCATATTCTAATTCGGAGGTAATATTATTCGGTACTTGGAATGAGCCGGATTCAGTAATTGCTGGCATTTTAGAAAACGTAATTTGATTCCAATCTGGTAAACGAGTGTTTTGCCATTCGACTGTAGGAATTTCTGTTTTTATTGAGAGAGGATTAGATATAGATTTCTGTTGCAATGCAATAAGAATAGCACTAGAAATTAATAGTGATAAACTCAATCGCGAAGCAAATATCAAATGCTTTTTTAGTAGTTTCATAATATAAATAACCATCTATTTTTTTGATTGCTACAAGCTACAAGTCAATTATTGATAAATACTCTCCCCCTGCTCCCTACCTCCAAGGCTTCCTAATTCAATTAATCGATTAACTAACTGCATCGAAATACCGCTTTTAAGAGCAGCAGTGTTTACAGGTTCCCCCATCCTTACCTCAATTAAAAAGTTCGCTATTCTTGACCATAAGCGAGATTCTCTACTAATCAAGCCTCTAGTATTAACAATTTTTAACCCTTTACTAATTTGTTGCAACTCGTTAATATTTTTGATGTTAGAAAACTGAGTATTTTCTGGAGTTATTTTGCTCTCAGGTATGATTTCAAGAGTATGATAAGTGGGAGTTTTGCCTTCTATTCTCACTTCAAATAAATATACTTTTCTTCCAGGTTTGCCCTTTGTAACAACGGTCAGCAAGCTTGTATTTGAATTGGGTAACTGTGGTACTTTCAGCGGTGTGATTCGTCGTAGATGTATTACCGTTGCTCCTTCTTTATCACATTCTCTCCCTTCTGTGGATAAACAGCCGTCAACGTCAAGAGATGCAAAGGTTGGATTATCTAACCATACTTTTTCTACTATTTCGTCACTTTTAATAAATGAAATATTCACTCCATACCCCGGCGATAATTCAATTTTAGGTATATTTGGGGAATTATGACCAGTAGCTACTCCCTGGGGAATTTGTTTTACGCTCTGTTTTGTTTCACTTGCAATTACTGGCGATAAATCAAATAAAAAAAATGTGAAATAAGAAACAAGAATAAAGCGATTTATAACTGAATATTGCTTACTCATTACTAATACCCTAACTAAAATTGAAAAGATTGATTAACAAATACCTGCACGTTAGTACCAGCTTTGACATACCAAACATCTTCTTGTTGTTGTAGTTTTTGTAATGCTTGCTGATTACGTCTGAGAATTTGCTGAGTTAATGGTTCAAATCCCCCTTCTAAAACTGCTCCTAAAATATTTTCTCGACTTCTTCTGACAGACGAAAAAGAATTAGTACCACCAAATCCACTGCTGGTTGATATTTGTTCTTCTTTAGGCTGGTTAATAACTTTACCGACTTTAGCCAGAGAGCCTACAGCGAATATTTGTGCATCTCTTCGTGCAATTTCTCCCTTATTACTGTTCAAACGAGATGCAATTAAAGGTTTTCCATTAGTGCCACGAATCGTAATTGAATTTGGCGGAAGGATATATTCTTCTCCATTGATCAAAACCTGGGTTGCTTGGAGTTCAACAAATCCTCCGCTAGCGACGTTATTAATTTGGGCTACTACTTGAGAACCTGGTGGTAAAACTACTAAGCCTTCTCCCGTAGTTAATGGTTGTTGCAGTTCTATGACAAATTTTTCGCTTTTGGAGTTATTTTTAGATTTTAGATTTGGATTATTGCTAGTAAAATGTTCACTCCAAATTAAAGGGGTTAATAGTTTTCCATCAACAAATGTACCTACTGTTAGTTGATAATTGTTTTGGTATCCAATAATAGAGGCTTCTTCACTATGAAGCGGTTCTAATTCATCCGTATTTAATGTTTGTGTAGTCTGGACTGCTGAAACCAAAGTTGCTGAAGGAATTACTGGTTTTTGTTGTTCGACTGTTACGGTATCAATCGTACTACCTTTGTGTTGCTCATCGATATTTGTCGTAATTGTGCTGCTGCCATAGCTTCCTAAACGACTAATTCTAGACCATTCTTCCATCGGGTCAGCCTTTTCTTCGGTAGGGGTACTAATTGGTTTGCTTACTTTGTTTGCAACTGGCTGGAATTGCCTTACTGCTGGAGTGCTTGGAGGAGAATTATATCTTACAGTTTGAGGTTGAAGACGGGGTATATAAGGAACTTGAGATAAAGGCAATTGTCTTGAAACTATTTGAGTCCGAACAGGTAAGTTCGGTTCTCTTGTTGGAGTTGTTCGAGTTACGGGTGGTAAATTCGGCTCCTTATTAGGTTTAACTTTGGGTTTGCTGACAGTAGTTTTAGGACTTTTAGCACGCTCTACAGATTTGATTTTTTCTGCTTGAGTTGATAGTGCCAATTCTGCTTTTAACTTTCCGGTTTCATTTTCCTCTTGATTATCAGCAATTTCTACTTTGGGTTTGGATTGTTTCGAGTATTGTGCTGTTGGTGCAGTTTTAAGACTACCCGACATAATGCTGTTTAAAACTGTCGCAGCAGAACCGAATACAACCAGCATTACCAAACCGACAGCGCCAAACTTAGCAAAAGGGTTGCTGTAAAAATTTTGTTGAGTTTTTCCTACTTGAGGGTCATCAAATAATTCTTGAGTTGCAATTGGATTTGGAGCATCGGTTTGATTCTGTATTTCTTCTGGTTTAATCTCCTCCTCTTCACTGAATTCAGGTTGATTTTGTGTTTGATTTCCATCATGAAAACCAAGTAGTTTAGCAAAGCTTGCTTCATTCCAATCACTTTCGGATTCATCTGATTTTTTTAAGTCATTCTCAACTGAATGCTCACTCATTATAAATTCTCCGCTTGTAAATCTCGAATCGCATAAATTTCTAATCCACTAGCGCGTACTTGATAAATTACTTCAGCTAAATTACTTGTATTAACAGGTGAAGAGGGAGCAACTACTGCTCGAACAAATATTTCTTTATTAAACGGAATTACCTCTCCTAAATTATTAGTTTGGTCAAATACATTCAAATTAGCAATCATTTTGACTTTCCATTTTCCTTCTTCAATTTTGGTCGGTGATTGAATAGATAACGGAATTAAAACGACTTGGGTTGTACCTTTAAAAACTCCCTGTGGTATCATTGAAGCAATTTTTTGTAGAAATTCTTTACGGAAGTCTGATGATAATGCATAGGATGCTTGCCACGCTCCTAATGGTACTTTACTTCCCCTTGATTCATGCTGTCCAATATCCACACCCTTATCTTGTAATGGTTTAGCGTTCTCTTCAACGGTGTCTGGTGGTAATGTTCCTGACCAATTCATCATCAAAGTCATAGTGTCGGAAACAAAACGAGATACCACTTGGGGAGTGCGATCGCTATTTCCTAACGCTGCAACTTTTATTGCGTCTCCTGTCTCTAATTGCACTAAAGAAGGAGGTGGTTTTTTATTTAATTGCGAATAGGAACCGTAAAGTAATATAAGCATAAAAAATGTAATCAGATGTAATCCAAAAGTTCCAATTGCGAATAATGCTAAAGTATCGCCAGTTGATAAGTTTTTTGAAGCACGATTTAAAAACCGTAATCTTTTTATTTTTGGAGTATCTGAATTCAAATTATTATCTAGATTCGTCATATTTTTCTATTTACTAACAATTCTTGTTACGAAAGTAGAAAGACCAAAACTCGCAATACTTGAAAAACTTCTAAAAACCGCTAACCCACCACCTGCTGCTAAAACTACAGATAAAATTGGTGCAAGAAGACCAATTGCAAATGCAAAAATCATTGGGTCGTTATTGTCAGCATTCAAGACCATAGTGGCAACTAAACCGGAAATAATATTGAAGCAAAGCTTTATCATTCCTACCGAGAAGAAACCTGTTAACCATACAAAAATAGCTTTCTGACCGACGGGAAGTAAGGAACCTCCAACAGCTAAAGGTCCAAGTAATGCAGTCAATAACATACAAATTTCGATTATCCATTGAAAAGCTGCTGCAAGTGCAAGTAGCCAACCACGTACTGCTAACTGAAAAATATTGGTGTTGAAAAAATCGCTGGCATTTGATAGCCAAGATGGGCGGTTATTAGCTTCAGCTTCTGCTTCAATTTGCTTTGCTTGTCGGGCTGCATTTTGCAAACACTCAGTCTGTTGCGTTGGGTCAGCAATGGTATTACATTGATTAATCAACGATTCAATTGCGTCTGTTTTACCCGTTTTGAGCATTAAGAGTTGATAAGCTTCTTGCAATTGGATAGAAGCAGACGTGGAAACCAAGAGAGTTTGGTTGGTTTGATTGATGATTCCTCGTAAACCTTTAGTCACAGCGATTAATTGTTGACCGTTGTTCGCAAGTAGAACTATGACAACGATTGTCCAGATTAGTTCGGTAAATCCCTTGGAACTATCACCGTCAATCATTTCCTTCGTCCATTGGACTATGAAAATCAATAATGTTCCAACAGCGAAGAATATTCCCAAGTTGGCGATCGCACTATACAATCCCCCACCTAAAACATCATCCCAAAGCTGATCGATTGATTGTGCAACAGCTTCGCTAGCAGCAACTCCATCTTCCGTAATTGTGGAAGCTGCTTGGCCGGGTTCTGGATTATCAACTTGAGCAAGAATTAGTCCCCAAGATAATAGTAGGAATGACATAAAGAAGCAATATTCTAAAACAATCTTGCTTGTGATGCTGTACGTAAATTATTAAAACCTTGACCAATAACTTCTTTTTGACGTGACTGATTTTGACCATCTAAAGAACGAGATATATTAGTCAAATTAAGATTAGCCAAGTCTTGTGACTGTTTAGATTTCAACCCATCGGTTCGCATTGCTCCCAAAATACCTGTAATTTGAGTATTTTGCTGGGCAATACGTTTCATCACATTTTGAGTGACAACATCATTCTGAGCAGCATCAGAAAATACGGAGACTGTCTCAATTGACGTTTGAGTTTTTTCTACTTGTGCTTTCATATTTTCTTGACCGTCTTTACTCAAGCTAGTATCGGAATTAGCACGGGTTATTTGTCGGTCTACTTCATTGGTTGCTTTATCAACACCATTCACTGCACTATCATCCGAGGCAGCTATTTCTTCAATCTCATTTCTAACTTTTGTCGTATCCGGCAAACCCAATATACCAGTAGCTTCTTCGACTACTGCTTGCAAATCACCTTGCAAAGATTCTCCTAAATTATCTAATTTCCGAGAGATAGTTGAGGAAATATACTTGTTTAAAAAGCGGCTTTGCTCTTGCCATTGCTCAACTAATGCGACTAAGGGCTTACTTATTTCTAAAGCATAAGCACTACTGCTAATGCCAATTGTTGCAATTGTAAAAGCTCCGACAAACATTACTATTCTCCTTTTGAATTTCATAAAATTCACTCTATTTATTTGTTTTCAACTAATTGTTTAGAAAGCTCACTTAGCGCAACAAACTTCGAGGAATACTTCGATAGGTAAAGCGTTCTTTGTTCTTGCTCTTGGGGATTATTTGCGACTACTGCTAATAAAATAGGTGACGGATAATAACGACAAAAAGTAAATATCCCGTTATCATCGAGCAACCATTGCGAGTACAAATATTCTTTTTTAGGAAAAAAGCTTTCAGTTGCATTACGAGCAATAATTTCTTGAGGATATTTCAAAATCGTTGTAAAACTATCAACGGCAGTGGGTTGAATGCGCCCAATTAACCGAGTTGTTAAATTTTGAAATATCTTTGACCCAGACGGAGATTTTGCAATCGTATCTGGGTCTTGAGCGGATAAGATTACTCTAATACCTGCTTTAGCACCATTTGCACATAACCTACCTACCAAAGCTGCAATTGAGTCATATTCAAATAAAATCGGGCTTTCGTCAATGAAAAAGATACTCGCTGGTGCAGCTAAGGCTCTACGCAATGCTGCACTATAAGCACTCAAACTTAGAACAGCCGCATCTTCATCATTGGATAAATTACGCAGAGCAAAGATAAGTAAACGTGCATCGCTACGGAAGGTTGAGGGCTTTGCTAAAGCTTGTCCAACTCGCGATGAAAGCCAGAATCTTAGACGTAGCTTTATTGTTTCCAAAGCTGCTTTACTGTCCCCAGTATTATCAGATAGCTGTAAACGTTCGTGAGAGCAAAAACCTAAAAAGTCGTGCAATGTAGGTATTGCAAACCATTCATCCGAACCAAAGCCATTCGTATAGGCTGCCGCATAGCGATCGCGAATTAAATCATCTGAAAAAAATGCCTTTAAAGCCAGAGCAATAATTGAACGCACCGCATCACTAATATTTTGAGATTGCGTATTTTTACCTCTACCACCTATAATCATTGCCATGATTGCTGTAGCGAGGAAATCTTTGTAGTCCTCAAACCGTTCTTGCTGCAATTTTGCAGGAAGGCAACGCAAATTGGGTAACTCAAACAAATTGCTTGATTCTTTACCAATATCAAAATACGCTCCATCCTTCTCCATAAACTGGGTGTAATCTGTAAAGGTGCTGGTTCCATCTGGTTTTGGATAATCCATTGCTACCACTGGCATTCCATATGCCAATGCTTGAGTGAGGATTCCAGAAGCTAAAACACTTTTACCCGCACGAGTTGTAGCAAATAGCCCCAAGTTCTTATGTTGATTGTACAAATCTAGTTCAACAGGCGTTCCTCCTTCTTCTGCTATTAACTCGAAACCGTTATCATCTCCAGCTTTGGTTCGCACGATTGGCATTAATCCAGGTACTTCACCACTCAAATAAACTAACCTTCTATTGAAAGGTGCGGTCATCAAGCGTTCCCAAACAATGGGTAAAGTTTGTAGCCAAATTCGCCAGGGATACTCAGTTTCTCTAACAATCCAAGCTGGACGTAAAAAGCATGATTGCAGATAACGACAAGCTTCGTCTAATTGTTCGCGAGTTTTGCGATATACCAAAAATACCGTTGCGACGTGGATGGGAACGGAACCTTCATAAAGTTCTTCCTGGGCTGCAATGGACTTTTTGATGTTGAGCAGAGATTTTACGTCTACCGAATTTTTATCTTGAGCTAATACAGCGGATGTATTTGATTGTTTGGTTAAACGCTGCATCGAAGTTTTAACTAGCGTTTCATTCGCTCGCATCAGTTGACAATAAATTTCAGTGTCATAAACTCGCTCTCTAGATAAAACCTCCCATAAATAACGAAGTTGTCGTTGTTTATCAACCCAACCACCGGGTTTATCCAGGAAGGTAAGAGCTGCAATATACTTATCTTTGAGATGCACCCAACGTCTATCTGCGATGGGAATTGAATCAGAAGACTCGATGAGAAAAGATGTAGGGGCTATATCCGAATAAATTTCTTCACGAAGTCCATTTTCGTCGAGAATTAAAAGTTGCGGAATTGGACGGTGTGGTGTGTGGTTAAATCGCTGCCAAAGTTCTGACCAAAGTTGCTCGGCATCCAAGGGGCGGATATCTAGCCCCATTTTGTTTGATATTAATTGTTCCCATAGTTGAAATCCGTCGGTGAATGATGTGTGTATTAGTCGTTCGATGGCGATAAATTGAAGTTCGTTGATTTCTCCTGTAAACGATTTCCAAGAACGCTCCACTTTTGAGAGAATTTTTTCAATCGCATCAGTTGTACCCGTGCTGTTCGTTTCGATTGTGTAGGTGCAATAAAGACGTAGTTTTTTTGGTTTGCGAACTCCTTTTTCCGTTAGTTGTTGCGTTCGTAATCGCTCTCCCATTAAGAGGAATTGCAATTCTTTGTTTGGTGCGGTATCGCTTAAATTTTTTAGTTGCTGCTGTCTGGTGGTGTCGTCAGTAAAAGAACTCAGACGGATAGTTAACCGTTCCCCAGATGGTAAATCTTTCAATCCCGATTCAATTGAATTAAAAATTGGTTCAATTTGTTCTGTCCTTAAAGTGGAATGAATACCCGTACATTCAAATCCAAATTGAATTAAATAGTTGTCAACTCCTTTGCGTAGAAGATAAGCTCCTGCTGACCTTCCCTGTAGATTTATTTGCAACATGGTGACTAGCGCAAAAGCATCTTCAAGAGGTGTTAATCGAACTTTTTGTTCTCCATTCTCAACAATTCTTTTACCAATTTTTGATTTAGAATTCACCTGTGGAACTTACTATTTTTTGATTTTTTTACTTGTTTTGAGTTCATTACTGGTTTGTACAAACAACGAACTCGTATCCAGTTGGGAGTTGCAACAAATTTAGATAAAATTCGCCAAGCGCCATTGGCTGTTAGTATCCACCATGTTGCTATTCCCCAAGCTGCTATAGAACAAGTCCAAACCCAATTTAGTCTTAATAAACCATGAGCAAGGTAATAGGAAATAGCGCTAATGATTGTCCAAGGAATTAATTGGTCTGCGGGAAAAGGTCCGATTGATGGTTGTTTACCTAGAGTAACGTTTACTTTACGATATTTCTTACCCTCCATTATTCACCTGTTTTACTAGGTATTGTATTAAACTTAATTACGAATTACGAATTATCCCCCTCCTCCTCCTCCAATAATTAGGTTGGTTAGAATATCTCCAACCGTTACTGCAATCAAAATAATCATTGGTGTTCTGGCTAAATTTTGCCAATCTTCATCGTTGCGGGCAGCTTGAATCACCTTTACCAGAGAGATTCCTAAGTAAAGTATGAACAATCCTCGCAGTACGTTAAATGATAAAACAATAGCTTCATCTGCACCTGCAAACTGCCCACTCATCCAAGTTTCTGCGTTTTGAAAAAATTGCGCTTGTACCGGAGTTGAGAAAGCATCTAACAGTAAGAATGTTCCTAAAACTGTTAGTACAGACGAAGTTATCTTATATCGGTAAGAAAACTTTGTAATGCCTTTAAATAACGCTTCTAATTGCTGTCGCCAAGTAATTGCGGCTGCTCCAGATATTAAAAATACTGCCGTGGTAAAACTAATCAAACTCGGACTGATAATTGAATTTAGCAATACAACAAACAAACCAGTTCGTATTACAAATGGCGTTCGCCTAGCGTATCCAAAGAGCATACTAATCAAATATTTTATGCAATAGTTTCCTTGGCGCAACTCAGAAAATTTAGACGCTTTAAAAAGCATAAATTCATGGAATTACAAAGTTTTCTATTTACTTGATAACTCTTACTTAATTGTATTTACATCATCCAATTGTCAGATATTCAACTTATTTTTTTCTCTAATTAAATAATTTGATTTTTAGTTAAATAAATGACTCTCATTCTATGTATAGATGACTAAAAATTGAATTAAATGTATATTTTGTTTCATTTTTTAACGTATTTTTGTCTAAATTAGAGATTATAAGTTACAAGTTGACTTCTGTAGTACACAGAAAAAACAATGATATTTTATGCATTAGCAGTTTTGATTACAGTTACTTTAATTCATTCCTTTATTTTGGGTGCTAGGGGAGTATGTGGTAATAAATTTCCCCTAGCACCATATCTAATTAACCTGCACGTTTTAGTTCGTTTTGGGTATTTCTGATAATAGAATAAGCTGTATCCACTAAAAGGACTGCGGTTCCCGTTTCACCATGTCGTGCTTTAGCAACAATTAATTCTAAAATCCCCTTATCAACTGTTGTAGGGTGATAATATTCATCGCGGTAAAGAAGGATAATATTGTCCGCGACCATTTCCAAAACTCCCGACTGGCTTAAGTCACTCATCATTGGACGTTTATTATTTCTTCCTTCCACTGCTCTATTTATCTGTGACAGTGCTAAAACAGGGACATCCAATTCACTCGCCATTTTGTATAATCCTCGTGCGACATCACCAAGTTCGTAGCTGCGATTTCCTTGGGTATCGGGAGCCATCATTTGCAAATAATCGACTATTACTAATCCCAAGACTCCTTCTCTTGCCTGAATTTGACGGCACTCTGAAATAATTCCTGCTACTGTTATGCCTCGACTGTCATTAATGTAAAGTGGTAGTTCACCTGAAATATCCGCAATTTTAGCAATGCTCGTAAATTCTGTATCAGATAGCGGATTAAACCCAGAACGGTGGCGACGGATTCTATCACTTTTGAGTGGTTTGATTAACAGCGATTCATATTGTTTGTTGACGCTAATCGTACTCCACAGTCGATATTCAAGCTGCATTTTCGACATTTCTAGAGAGAAAATAATTACTGGCAAGTTATGATTCTGTATTGTTGCCAATGCCAGATTCATCGCAATCATTGACTTTCCCATTGAGGGACGACCTGCAACGATAGTAAATGTACCAGGTTCAAATCCGATGATTAATTTATCAAACTCTTTGAATCCTGTTGGGTAAATCGGTTTATTTGATTCTAAGTCTGTGTATGCACAGTGGGCGATCGCACTATTATGTTCCGTATTAGTCCGAAATTGCTCGTTTGATACTTGGTATAACTTTTGTTGTGAAGTTTCAATGATTGTAGATAAATCTGTTTGTGTTTGATAAGCCAATTCATTTATTTGATGACTTACGCTAATTAACCTGCGTCGAATGTATTTTTGCATCACCAGGGAAGCTAGTACATCTATATTTACCGCAGATACCGTGCGTTCGAGCAGCGATACCAGTTTATTTCTACCACCAATTCTCATAAGTAAGTCATGATCGTAAAGCCAATCTATGACTGTAAGTAAATCGGTAGGTTTTCCATGATGGTGCAGTCGCAGTAAAGCCTGATAAATTTCAGTATGTGATGAAATATAAAATGCATCAGGTACAAGATATTCACATATCCGACTTATAGCTGAAGGGTCAAGTAGAATCCCTCCGAGTATAGCTTCCTCTGCTTCAATATTTGCTGGAGGTAATTTATCTATCATAATTGCTCCTACGATTGTTGCTCAATCAAATCTTCGTTCAGTTTCTCTTTTGCTCGTAGTTCTTCTTGCCATTCTTCAATAGCTTTGTGATATTGACTTTTAATGGACTGTTCGACTGTACTATCGAGAAAATTTTGATAATACACTTCCCATCTATTTTGTCCGGCTTTATTTGTATGTGCTAACCATGCTTCTAAGTCATTTACTTCTTGGCTAAGATTCTTTGTTTTCTCTCGACAAAATTCTAAAAAACTCGCTCGCTCCTTTTCTGAGAGAGTTTGAATAAAGTTTGAATAAGTCTGAATAGTTTGAGAGGTGCTGTAATCTTTATCTGGAGAGGATTTCGGAGGACTATTTTCTGGGATTCCAGAATTTTTTCTGGGATTCCGTAATTTTTTCTGAGATTCCAGAATTTTTTCTGAATTCTCAGAGTTTTTTCTGGGTTCCCAGAATTTTTCTGAATTCTCAGAATCTTGTTCTTGTTGAGAATCAACCCATTCAATGGTAAATTTTCCTGAATTTATATTGATTGTATTATTCGCTTTAAGTTTTCCAATTGCTTCATAGACACTACTTTCTGGAAGAAACCACCGTTTTGCGAACTGTTTGGGGATAATTGTAATTGTGCGATCGCAAAATGGATTTTCATATCTAAGCGCTAAATGAACGAAGGCTGTATTGTTGATTAACTTAGCTTTACGCAGAGCAATCAATTCATTTTTTTGTAAAGGATAAAACTCTCCCATCACTTTACCTTGCTTGTCTCTTATGGGTTTGGGTATCATGACTCTACTTTCTCCGTCATTTGAACAAGAAAGATGCAATTTATTGATTTGAAATGAAAATTTTGCTAGTTCAGAATACCCAACAATGCCGGGTATGGTTTAGGTGGGTATGCAAAATCGGTAGATCAACCGAAAAATGAATGCTTATGCCAATTATAAAGTGCTTATTTTTAAGAATTATAAATGCATTTTATAGGTCAATTGTTTGGGTTTATAAAGATATGAACCACAATAAAACCAATGATTCTACTATCATTCATGCTTATATACAGATGACTCTAAAAACAAGAGAGAACGCGCAGTTAATCGTCTTCGAGTATCCTAATACTCTCTTAAATTAAACGAAAATTATCTAAAAAACAACATTCTCATTTTTCCCCATCCATATTTAGTCGATCAAAATTCAGTATTCTGGTATCAACAATACGTTTATACACTAATTAGATTCTACTTATATTTCTGTGTATCTTATACCTTAAGAGCTTTTCAGCTATATCGTTGAGATATTGCATACGTATTCAACTGATTTGTAATCACTGTTATTTATACAGCTTGATATTAGCTATTAATTCTTTCTAGGATAAAAAATTGTCAAAACATCGACAAATGTGTATTAATGATCCAAAGTGCAAGGTTGATCTCCAGGCTTAGCTGTCTTAAGTGCAAAATCCCCAAATATGTTCAAAGTCAATTGCGCCAAATATGATTTTGAATTAGCTTGTGAGTGAGAAATGTTTTTCGGTTGTAAAAGACTCACTACTTTTCGTCTTCTTAAATCTTTTTTGACTCATACCTTACCCAGGGTAAGCCAACAATTCTTAAGTTTGGTGGCAAGCTTCAGAATGACTATTAATTCCCTCTCCAAAATTTTGAGGAAAACTTTGTCTTAACTTAATTATTGTCAATAAAACTCGGCTCTTTAGGAGATTATCGGCGTGAAAAATAATCCCCAGAAAATCATATTGCAACATTATCAACTAGTTAATAAACAAGTTGCAGCAGAAATGACTGGCTTGTCTCCTGAAACTTTGAAAAAATATAGACTTGAAGGAATACTTGAAAAAGATGTCTATTGGGTTGTGATTAATTCAAGAGTGATTCGATATAACATTTCTCTCATACTTGATTGGATGCAAAATAAAGATAGCAATCCTCAAGCACATATAAGAGCAATAGAAAACTATTTATCTTCTCTGCCATCTGCACAAAAGAAGTCACGAATTAATCGCGGCTAAAGATACAGTTCCTTCACCAAAAACTCAAATATTGATTTATTCACCCAATCAATCAATAATTATATAGGTAGTCCTAAAACTGCCAGTATGTCTCGTCCAGCTTTTTCGATTTTTGCTCAACAGTACCTATCGGTTCTACTCAATAATTTTGGAACTGTTTATCTCAACGAACCCATTCCCAGAAATGCAAAGCTGAGAATTTTTAAGCATCCATCTCGATTCAACTGGGGAACTGAGTATTTGAAGGAAATTACTCACGGTAACAATCAGATAATGATTAGTCCAGAAGTGATTGGAGAAGCGGAACTGGTTGATGTTCTATTTGAACCCAGCACGGAAAATCGGACATCTTTAGGGTTGTTAGGAAAACTCGTGTCAGTTAAATGTATTATTGAAACTCTACGCTGGGCACCAAATGTATGGGAGCTACAAGACTGTTTACGCCATTGGTTAACTTGGAAAGCAGAAGCCAGTAGCAGCGTCATTCCTGTAAATGAAACAACCGTCGGTACTTCGGAACTAGAGAGCGATCGCCCCGAAGATGTTGATAAAACTCTCCTTATCATTGTGCCTTCAATTGCCTCCCAACACCTCCAAGGATTTGCGGCTTGTCCATCCATGAATATTGCAGGTATTTACGAGCTAGCACCAGTTTTCTGTACCACTATTGTTGTTATTAACGAACTCCCTCAGAATATTTCAACCCTTTGGCTCAGACTTCTGGGACGTGGAATTACTCAACGAACAGCGATTATGGAACTCCTTACCTTAGATGCCAATCATCCACACTGCGCTGTGGTTCGGCAACAATTACGTCAATGGTATCAACTTTTATCCAATGGTCAAATATTCCAGGAATCTAAACGGTTAATACAAACATTAGCTATCGTTGACTCCTTAGATTAAGTACAAAAGCCCTATTAGTACCGATCGCGATTTTCCACGACAGATATCATAGTCCTAAAATTAATGAAACTTAGCATAAATGAAATCAAATCTATGCTTAAAATTTGTTTAGTATTTTTATTTTTTATCAAAAAAAATTTTTGAGTATGCAATTGGAAGAGATTTTATCAGAATTAGAAAACAATACCGGGAAATTTCCTCATCAAGCTTTAGAAAGAGCTATTGAAGAAAAAGAAGCAATTACTCCTTTTTTACTAACTAGTTTATCGGAATCTAAAGATAATCTGGAGGATTTATTTAATAAACCTGATTCTCTTTTACATCTTTATGCTTTATTTTTACTAGCACAATTTAAGGAACCATTAGCTTACCCTCTGATCATCGAATTTTTCTCAGTTCCTGGGGATATGTCGTTAAATGTAACAGGAGATGTAGTAACTGAGGATTTAAGTAGAATACTTGCTTCTGTAAGTCATGGAAATATTGACCCCATCAAACCACTGATAGAAAATCAAGAAGTTAATGAATATGTCAAAGGCGCTGCTCTCCGATCTTTAATTATTTTAGTAGTTCAAGGAATTGTTTCTAGGGAGCAAATCGTTCAATATTTTAAAGAACTTTTTTCACTTCTGTTTGCGAATAAATCCTCTATGAATGCAGCAGCAGAAGAAGAAGATTATATTTGGACTGAATTAGCGATTAACGGCTCTATCCTTGCTCCTAAAGAACTTCAGGAATACATTGAGCGAACTTTTGATGAAGATTTAATCGAGCCGTTCTTTTTTGCACGGGATGATTTCGATGATTATCTTGAAAATGGTTCAGAAGCAAATTTGAATGAACTTCGCGATAATCCGCATTATTCTTTGATTGAAGATACTATATCTGAAATGAAATCTTGGGCTTGTTTTGAGATAAATAAGCCAAGTATTTTCATGGAGCCAGAAGAATTTTATACCTCATCGAAAAAAGCCAAAAGTAAAGCGAAAAAAAAGAAAAAAATGCAGAAAGAATCTCGTCGAAAAAATAGAAATAAGAAAAAATAATTTATTTATTTTACTAAACCATTTTGTGCAACGCTACAATTCAAAAGCGTTGCGATCAAAAGCTTACAAATATTCAAACATCGACCGATCGGTTACTCCAAAAATAAATAGAATTCCCGGCACTACTTCCACAAACGCTTAAATAACAACGGTGATACCGATAACAACACTAAAAAAACTGAAGCGAGTATAAATGAGGATGCATCACTTCCTTGTAAAGCAGTTTTTCCAGAAGTACCCAACCAGGTATAAGCAATTGTCCCTGGAATTACTCCAATTAAGGTTGCAAGGGTATAAATTTTCAGGTTTATTGATGTTAGTGCCAATAAAAAGTTGATAATATTAAATGGAGCGATCGGGGCAAAGCGTAGAGATAGAACTAAGGAAAAGGGATTGCGATCAAGTGCTTGATGCCATTTTCTCAACAGTTTATGTTGACCAAATTTTGCCATAGCCCAATCTAGAAATAGATACCGAGTCAAACAGAAGGCTCCTACTGCTCCTAATGTTGCGGCTAATGTAGACCAAACAGTTCCCCATCCCAAACCAAAAACTACACCTCCAGTTAATGTATGAATTGTTATCGGTAAACCTAAAACTGTAACCAATACGTAAGTAAAAACAAATAAGGGGATAGCCCAAATACCTAATTTTTGCAACCATAACGAGAGAATTTCTTGATTGAGTAAATTCCGTAAGGGAGTTGTAAAAAAGAGAATTATTATACCCAGCAGTAGTAAAATCTGCAAGTTTTTGCGTAAGTTCTTTTTTAATTTCACTGACTTACACTCCGTCTTGAGTGGTTGGCAAGTGAATCAATGTTTTACGTAACTCTAATGCATGAAAGATACTCAAAATATCACATTGCCAAGTTGGTAATAATAGCGTCATGATAATTTCTTCTAAACTATTAAGCCAACAAAGTATAATCGCCAGCCAAAGGGTATTCGCGTAACCAAAACCAAATAGCCCTATAGTCGCTGCAAGTAGAGCTAATCCCCAGGCTTTAGCGGTGTAGGTATGGAAACTGGGGAATTTGCGGAATTTGATTAAACTTATAGCGAACAATATTAATTGAATCGTGATCGCAGATAGTAAAGGTAATTGAAAATCGATGATTACTTGGGGATATACTAACCAAGTGCTAATAGCCACACCCAAATATAAACAAATATCAGCCCAGCTATCTGCTTGACGAAGTTGGGCAGTACTAACCTTTAAGCGACGGGCAATGATACCATCAAAAATATCTGAAAGTACGGCAATAATGTAACCAATAATGAACCAATAACTGGTTTTATGGTCTAAAGCATCGAAAACCAGTAAAGGAGCGATCGCAAACCGCATTCCTACTAAAAAACTCGGAATATGTAATAGCTTAATCATTTATATTTGCAAAATTACCTATAAATTTCTATTTACTGTTGTAATCTACATAAAAAAGATGGTTCTTCAGGACTTGTTATGCAAAAATATTACGAATAAAGCATATTTTTGATTTTAAAAGAAATCAAATGATGAATGAAAAGCTTGATTATATTGACATTTGAAGCATTTATATTATTTGCTGTAAATAGAAAAATAACAATTTTGGTGCATTTACAGTCGTGGCTAACAAAAAGAATATTAAAATTCTAACAGAACTATTAGATTTAGAGGGTGTAACAGTCGTATCGCATCGTCTTCATAGCGGACTTGGAATGATTTTACAAACTGAATCAAAAAGAATGCATAGCATTTGTCCTAATTGCGGTAACAAAAGTCATAAATTGCATCAAAATCACCGGCATATTGTTAAAGATTTACCTTTCGGGGATAAACCAATTTTTTTAGAAATTAATAGACGACAATTCAAATGTTCTAAGTGTAGAAAACCATTTAGTGAAGACTTAGATTTTGTTAAGAAAAAAAGAACTTATACAAATAGACTAGCACATAAAATCATACAAGAAGTATTGGATTCGGATATACATAGTGTGGCATCAAAAGGTATCGTAACAACTGATGAAATAAAAAGAATGTTAAAAGATGCATCTGAAGAGAATTTGAATTCAAAACCTTCAGAATTAAAAAGACTTGGGATTGATGAAATAGCTTTAGTGAAAGGAAAGGGAAATTACTGTGCCGTATTAATAGATTTAGATACGTCTAAACTAATTACGATTTTGAGTGGTCGAACACAAGAAATTTTACGAGAAACCTTTATGGAATCGGGTTTAGATGTTCTAGCGCAAATTGAAGAAGTGAGCATAGATTTGTGGCAAGGATACAAAAATTTAGTTACAGAATTAATGCCAAATGCTCAAGTGGTTGCAGATAGATTCCATGTTATGACACAAATAAATAAAGAGTTGGATATAGCAAGGAAGAAAGAAAAACGAAAAATAGAGGAGTTAATTAATAAAACTAAATTACCATCAGAAAAAGCTAACTACGAGAAGATATTATCTGGATTGAAAAATAGTAAGTATCCTTTACTTAAGAACGAAGATAGTTTAAATGAAGAACAAGCTCTGAAACTTATTGAAGTCAAAAGTGTATCTCCTGTCATCAAAGAAATGCATGAATTAAAAGAAAAAATTATCAAAATTTTTAATCGTACTAATGATTGGTATACAGCAGTATTTAAGATAGGTATGTGGCTATCAATTGCTAAAAAATATTTTCCCAAAAGCAACAACACTATTATCCGTTGGCTTGACGAAATAATTGGTTACTTTGATAACAGGACAACTAGCGGTGTTGTAGAGGGTATCAATAATAAGCTCAAACTAATTAAACGTTCTGGATATGGGTTTAGAAACTTTGAAAATTTTAGAGTAAGATGCTTATTGAATTGGCATTTTATTTATTAGTTTGGCATAACAAGTCCTGAAGAACCAAAAAGATTTACCTTTATGATGCCAAACAATATAGATTTACTACTTATTTAATGTATTAATCAGCATTGCCAGTCCGATTGAGGATAAGTTACAGAACCGAAATGGCGAGGTTAGCAGCAACAGAGGACAAGGGGAGGAGGAGATTTTCTCGCCAAATTTTCTACTTCAATTGCGATAGCTCAAGAAATGCGCGAGTATCCACTTTCCTTGAGGAAATATGCTTGTATGTCAAAAAATACGGGCAAGATGCCCGCATTGCAAAGTTAAATAAAAAAGATTGTACAAATAATTGCTTTCGCTTCTAGCAAATTTTGAATACATTGAAAAACAAACTTGCTAGAAACGGTAGGACTTTCAGCGCACAAGTTCTGGATTAACTGAGAAAGAATCAAAGAAATTGACTGCTTCTGTGGTTAATTCTTCTTGTGTCACAGCTCCGAGAACATACATTCTTCCCTTGACTATAAATCCTTGATATTGCCCTTTTTTTCCGTCTGAATGTTGTACAAGTAGCTCTAACCCTGGATATCCTCCAATTTCCAAATTAGTACTTCTGACAATTTTACCCGTACTGCTTATCTGTCCTCGCATTGAAGTCTGCAATATTTCGTTAATTTGTGCAGCAGATAAATAAGGTACCTCGACTGGCAAATCTGTATGGGCAATCAGGTATGCAGTTTGAGTTATGTCACTCCATGACATTAATTCCCTTAGTCCATTCTCTTGTATAGAACCTGGCATCTGAATTGTAAAATCTTCATTAGGTCCCCAGAAGGTGTCATTAAGTGCAGTTAAGGTAGGTTGTTTTGTTGTTAGCTGGCTGTCTGCTGATACTAAAAATGTTGATTTAGCTTGATTTGTTTCGATTTCGAGTACATTTTTAGCTTGTGCTTTGGGAATGCACAATGAAGTTACTAATACTAAGGTTGTAAATGTCAAATTCCATGCTTTCATGACTATGTATCTCCTATGAATGATGTTGAGGTATTGAAGGTAAACGTAAGAAAAACAAACAATCTTCTGAACTTAAGTTGATTTAGAATTTAATTTCATACAGTATCAAGTACCGATTTGGATCTTGTTTGTCACGCTCCTGTTCTAAGGTGTATGTTTTTTGTGGAATATCGAGTTGAAAATTCTCCCCACCAGTAGGACAATCTTCAGACTGTATGAAACGAATGCGTATATTACAATCAAGTTTGATTGTTCCACCCAAATCGGCAGCAGAGGTGCTTACTCGATCATAATTTTCAACTTTTGCTTCTGTAGCGGAAGCACCTATAGAGGTACTTGCAATTATTCCAAAAACCAATGCTGCTGTAAATTTAAAAAACATATCGATTCTATTTACTCCAATGTTTTGGTTTTTCAGACTCTAATTAGGGCTTGCTGAATCAGACACCGTGATCGCGTGCTTTAGTCTAAACTCCAGAGGTTAAGCGAAGTCTAGAAGTATTTCACAGCAAGCAGCAACATCACTACCCATCGCACCACTTCCAAAATTTTGCTCGAATATTTTGTGAGTATAAGAGAAATTTTGTAGCCATTTTTGTCGCTCTACTTCTCCTCCCTTTCCTACTTCTGTCATATGGTTAAGGTCAGTACCGAATAGGTTTTGGGAATCGAGTCTAAACTGATAAGTATCAGCAATATGAGCGTGTAAAACCAGATCAATTTCTTGATTGGGAATCATCTTTATATATGGATACTTTTGTCGCAGAGATAAAAACAATCCATACCTAGCAATAGCAACTATGTTTTGTAACACACTCAATTGCTGGCTTTCATCAGAATTTATCAATTTCTGAAATATTGCTTGCCAATTAATAGTTTTAAGCCGATTCAAAAAATTAACGTCTATTACAGCTTGCCAGTAATCTAACATCAACGGAAAAACACCAGAATCAAAATATAAACTAGATTCCTTCTGACTTCGTTTAATTTCTCTAACAAAATATTCGCTCTTCAAGCATTTTGGTAAGTCTAAATCATAGCCCTTAGTATGTTGCATTCTTTCTGCCTTGTATTTTCTATCCTCTAGCTTTTTCATGATTGAATGATTAGATAAATTAAAATTTAATCCTGATGATAGGTAAATAACTGTGTATTCTAGATTAGCAACAAGTAATTGAATCAAGTAACTAAGCTAAATGGGGTCTGAATACCTGTTTCCTTCGGTAATACTAATATCCCTCACGTTTTAAAGGTTGACAAGAATCACTTAAATAACTGAAAAGCTCATTTAAAGCTCAATAAAAAGTTCAGTTAACTTGATGTAAGATTTTGAAGCAGAATTGTCCCGCTATCACTTTAGTTAACGGGACATATAGGGCTTTTTAGTTTAATCCAACATAGTCAAAAACTCAAAATTAGTAGACTCAATCTACTGTATCTAATAACTGGAGTAGAGCTTGCGTCTCTTCTACTTCTAACAGCATTCCCAGTTTCTCAAAATTTCCCAATGCAGCGATCGCATAATCACGAGCTTCAACTAAATTCCCTTGGGCTTTCGCTAAATTAGACAATGAACGTTTACAAAAAGCAATCCGACATTTATCAACGTTTGCTTCAGCTACACGTAATCCTTCTGTAAGCAGCTGCTCTGCTTTATCCAATTGTCCTTTGACAATGGCAATCTCAGCCAGCCAATTTTGCGTACAGAAGATAGCACGTAGCCAATGTATCTCTTGAGCATATTTCAACGCCTTTTCAAAAAAAGTTTTTGCTTGCTCGTGTTCTTGATTTTTAAAACAAATTTCACCTTGATAATAATTAATTTGAACCAACTGTTTTACTCGCTGTTGTTCGTCTAACTGTGTCTGTGTTAGTAGTTCTATTGTTTGATTCAGCCATGTCTGCGCTTCATCAAATTTATACTGCTGTATGCATAAAACAGCAATATTTTTGGCTAAAGTTAATATAAATAAAGGTTTTTGATGATGACGAAACGACCAAGCCCGCGCAAATAGTTCCTCTGCTTCTTGTAACTGTTTGTGTCTTCCCATTGAAGTGAGAGTCCAAGCACGATCAACCATGACTTGTGCTGCAACCGACCAATCCCCGCGTTGCTCTGCTGCTTGAATTAGCCATGCAGTCCAGGTCAAACGGTCATCCCAATACTGCAAGCGGCTTTCTCGCCTACCCATAATATGGGTGTATGCCTCGATATTTTGCCAGAAATCGAGCATTTCGCCATACCGTCCCTCAGCCATACACCATTCGATAGCAGCTTGTAAATTTTGCCATTCTGACTCCAAACCATCAAACTGCTGCCATTCTTTGGCATCTTGTTGTGCGTATCTCTGAGAAAAATTCAAATACCAACTAATCCATCTCTCCCGTGCTTTCTGTTCAAAATCGTTATGATTATTCAGTTCGGCAAGAGCATACTCGCGAGTCAGTGGTAGCATACTGTAGCGATAATTGTCTTGTCTGACTAAAGAAAGTCCTCGCAACCGAGCCAAATCATTTTTGATTGTGTTGGAATTAGCTTCTGGAACTGCAACTTGCACGAGGGCATCTTGAAAAGCAGGCATTGGGAATAAAGCAAGTGCCATTAATAATTTATGTGCCGATTGCCCTTTTAGCGGCTTTACCGAATTATCGAAGCAAAAACGAGCGACATCTTCTGTAGCCTGAGATACCCCTTCTAAGACTTCTTTGATTGAATAGCCGTTTGCTAATTGCCCAACGGCATAACTGATAGCAACTGGAACACCCCCCGTAATGTGATAAAGTGTTTTTTGATCTGCTTCGCTCAAAGATACTCCCTTTTCTTGAGCTTCGTGTTTAATCAAGCAAAGACCATCTGCTTCCGGCATAGAGGTTAATCTTACTGGAACAAAAACAATTTGTTCGCGAGTCGTAATCACTGCTTTAACGGTTGGTGGTAATTCATACAGAAATGCCAGAACATCTTGTTGGTTTTCAACAGTTTCCAAATTATCCACTATTAATAATGTACGTTGGCGAGAAAGAGCATCTTTGATTAAATCTAATTGCTCCTCAAAACTTATGCCAGTAATGTCCAATTCATCAAAAATACGCGAAATTTGGCGAAAAATATCATCCAAAGTTCGTCGCGGAGCCAAAGAAGGTAACAAACCAAAAGGCGTAAGGTAATATTGTTTAGCGGAAATAAAAATAATGGCATCAAATGTAGGTACGCCCATGAAAGCTTCATTATTGCTAGCGCCCAAACAACGATAGGCTGCTTCTACTACAAGAGTTGTTTTCCCTACACCACCGATACCATCGACGCTAATTAAATGAGCAGTATGTCTGGGTGAAAGCAACTCCAACAATCGAGTAATCTCCTCTTCCCTACCAATAAAAGAAGTGCAACTGGGAGCAGGTAGATTGTGGAGTATTTTTTTTGATGTTACGGATGGAGTGATTGAAGGCTGTTCGGTTGAGACAGTAATTTCGCTTATTTCGCCTTCAGAAATATATTTAGACTTTTTATGTATATTTTCAAGCGTAAGTCTAACAGTATTAATACGTATTTTTTGTTCTGTTGCATCTGATAATAATTCCCAAAGCCTTGGACAAAAGACTCGCTGCACGGTGTTATCAGAATAGCCAGTAACCCGAATATTTTTCAGCTTCTTCCCTTCTAAAACTTGCTCTAGGATAATTTTTTGAACGTCTTTCAAGGAATTTCCTGTTTTGGCGAGAACCAAAGCGTCCGCTGTTTTTATGAGTTCCGACGTTTTTACAATGCTCCGCATAATAAGAGTGGGAATGAATCCTTGTAGTGAGCTTAACTCAAATCGATGAAATAATTTTAAACTTCAACTAAATTACTGCAAGCAGATGAAGATGTTGAAGATTATGAACTAAATTGCTGAATATATGAATGAAATTTATTACACAAAGTGAATATTACTTTTGATACTTTACAACCAAGTATTAAAACTGCCTTTAGCTTTATTATTACATTTTATGTAAAAAAGCTAATTTTAGTTAAGATGTATCTTCTTAAGTATTAATGCGGATAATTTTGGTGCAATTATAAGAAAATAGAACTATTAGCAAACTAATAAGCAAGATACGGTGCCAAACAGGCTAAAAAGCTTTAAGGTCAACTTCGTTGATTGTTCTTAACGTTTGTGATTAGTGGGAAAACGATTTGACTGTTATAGCCTGATTAAATTGATTATCGAAAATAAGCTGAGTCACAAAATAAAAAAGTCACATGAATAAGTAAAAATAAAGTAGAGAATTTTACCAAACTTAAGAGATTTTAATTCTGAAAATTCTCCTAATCTAATTCCAATTATTTTTAATTCAATGTATAAAAAACTAAAGCTAAGGTTAATCTAGTGAGAATTTATTGTACTAATCCACAATGTGAGAATCCCGAAAGGGAATTTAATGAAACAGAATTCAAACAGACATTTCTTGATGACAATAGCCGAAAACAACGTTTTTGTGAATGTTGCGGAATGCCTCTTATTTTAGAGATGCGCTATCTGCCTTTAAGAAAAATAGGCGGAGGAGGGTTTGGTAAAGTATTTTATGCCCGTGATTTACATTTTTCAAACGGTTATCGTGCAGTAAAGCTATTACATCCTCAGCAACGATTACAATCATCGCAACTTCAAAGTGTAATAAACAAATTTAAAAAAGGATCTGATACTTTAAATGATTTGGATCATCCACAGATACCAAATATATACAGTTATTTCAATTTGCCAACACCAGACAAACAAAAAACATTATTTTATTTAGTACAAGAATATATTCCAGGTCAAACATTAGCCGAGGAATTAAATAACCGAGGAGAATATCCGGAAAATGAAGTTCGTGATATTTTTAAATCACTTTTAGAAATAATTTCTTACACTCATAAAGAAAATGTTTTTCACAGGGATATCAAACCTTCTAATATAATTCGTCACGAGCAGAATAGAAAACTGTACCTGATTGATTTTGATACAGCTATAAAACGGGAATTAGAACCCGGTGTTCCTGTAGCTCAGTCACTTGTAATGGGAACACCGGGATACGCACCACCCGAACAATTGTGTGGAAGAGAAATAGACGCTTCAACAGATTTATACGCTATCGCTGCCACCTGCGTTCATTTACTCACAGCTAAAATTCCGACAGAAATTCTTAAAATTTCTCGCTCGCCACAACTGAGAGAAACATGGAAAAAATATGCACCGAATGTAAGTGAAGATTTTGCAATTATATTAGACAAGATGTTGTCGCACGATACACGAGAACGGTATCAATCGGCTCAAGAGGTTCTTGATGTTCTAGATAATAAACAAAAACGAAATCTTTTAAAATATTTACAAAGAAAAATATCAAAACTCCTAAAAAGTAAGCGTTGGAAATTATTTGCTGTTTTAGCTCCTTTGGTAGCAATTATAGCAATTGCAATTCACAATTGCGTCGTACCTCAACCTCCTGCAACTTGTTTAAAATATAGCTGTGATATTGGAGATGGTTTTAGTTGGGGAGAAGAAATTCTAATTGAAACCCAAAATAACACATTTAAAGAAGATGGAACAAAAGCATTCATAGGTGGTAAGTATGAATTAGCAATCGAAAATTTTAAGACACATCTTGCGAATAATCCTAATGACCCAGAAGCTCTTATTTACCTAAATAACGCCATTGCAGCCTTAACTAATAATCCCATCAAAATTGCTGCTAGCATTCCTATTGATTTAAATAATGAGACTATTCTTAGTCAGGAAACATTACGCGGTATTGCTCAGGCTCAAAGCGAATATAATTGTGGTATTGATTACATAGTAGATAAAATCAAAGAAAAGACTCTAGATTGCAAGAAGAAACGATTATTACAAGTTCAAATAGCCAACGAAAGACACAAAGTCAATGCCAGTAATAGCTCAGAGAATGTTAAAAGAGTAGAAGAGATAGCTAATGAGTTTGTCAAAAATAAATCTATTATAGGGGTTATTGGTCATCCTTCTAGTGAACACGCTGCTGCTGCCGCTCAAATTTATAAAGACGAACTCGTTTTGATTTCTCCCGATAGTACGGTTGTAAGAAAAAACAATTATATTAACTTAAATTATGATTATCTTTTCCGCACATCTTCTACTGACTATACTGCTGCAAGTGATTTAATAAACTATATTTCTGATAATGGTGTAAGAAAAGATTTAAAAATAGCTATGATTGGCGATGAAACGCCTTATAGTAAATCTTTTCGAGACGTATTTAAAAACGTTCTTGAAAATCAAAATAATACGAGAGAAAAAGTTAACGTATGTCAAGTTTCATCTAATTCTCGAATATGTTCTGATTCTAATAATCAAGATATCAGCGATTTTATCAAAACCGAAGAAGATAACAAAACAGATGTAATATTGTTAGCTCTTGATTTTGAGACATCAAAAATAGCAGCAGGAGATTTTGTAAACTCTCTAAAGAGTTCTAAAATGAAATTTTTGGGGAGTGATGGCGTATATAATTTGGCATTAATCAATGCTTTAAAAAAAACAAAAATTAACCTCCGAAAAGAACAAATGATAATTGCAGTTCCTTGGCATAGAAGCAAAGAAAGTGAAAATAGGTCTGAGTTTGAAACAAAAGCTGAAGAGCTTTGGAAAAGTCAAATAAATTGGCGTACAGCAATGGCATATGACGCAACCCAAGTCATTACTAACGTATTAGAAAATTTAAGAAAAAATAATGATTCAGATGTTACTAGCAAAAAATTAGCGAAATCTTTGCGAGAAGGTTATCTCACAACTGGTGCTGCGGGTACATCAATAAGATTTTGCTCCAATGGCGATCGCAAACTTGAAACAGGTATCGGAGTTTTAGTTGAGGTTGTTCAAGAATTTGATGCTCCGCGACAACAACAAAAGAGTGATTTTTCTCTTTTAAAGAAGCCAGAACGAGAGAACGGCTGTGAAAGCTAGTATTAATGTGAATCTAAACCTTTTTTGACTTAAAAACAGCAAACATTTTGCGATTTTTCTAATTTACGTATATGAGACAGCGTGCAACTTTAAAAGCTTCTGAACGGGGAAAAATGTTAATTCAACAAGCTCGAACTAAGAAAGGTTGGATCATAGATGATGAAAGATGGCTCGAAGAAGCAAGTAAGAAGATAGAGCCAGAAAGGGGTTGGGATGCTATGTGGAATACTCAACTTAATGGTATCAGGACTTACGCAGACAATATTTCTCTAGCTAGTTGGAAACGGTTTCTACAGGGAAAAGTACGTATTAATGCGAATGCTTTTAAAGCTTTCTGTAAGGTATTAGATTTAAATTGGGAAGATGTAGTCGAAGAAAATTTAATTAATAGTAATATTAATTTAGAAGATGCTCCCAAACTTGGTAATTTTTACGGTCGAATTCAGGAGTTAGATGAACTACAGCGATGGTTGCTCGAAGAAGCTTGTCAATTGGCTGTTATTCATGGAGTAGGAGGAATCGGAAAAGCTGCATTGGCTCGCCAATTAGTAGAAAATGTTGCGAACAAATATGATTATATTATCTGGTGTTCTCTCAATTCCACACCTCCTTTTAAAGATTTGCTAACGAAAATAGTACAATTTATCTCAAATAATCAGGAGAATGAATGCGATATTTCAATACTGATAAAGTTATTGTGTCAGTCTAAATGTCTGCTGATATTAGAAAATTGGGAAGAGATTATAAATAGCGATCGCGATAATTTTAAAAAATACGATGACTTTTTGAAAAGAGTTGCTGAAGAAACACACAAAAGTAGCGTACTAGTACTAAGTAGAGAAAAACCTAAAAGTATTGGTAGGATTAAAGATACAAAAGTTCGTATTAAGAGACTAGGAGTATTAAGTTATGAGGATGCGAAAGAACTTTTAAGAGCGGAAGGTCTTTCTGGCACAGAAGATGAACTTGAAGATTTTAGTAGACGTTATAGTAACCCGTGGATACTCAAAAAAATTGCAAAACAAGTTAATACAGTATTTGAGGGTGAAGTATCTGGTTTTATAGAAGCTATATCCATATATGTTGACGATGACATTAACGATTTTTTAGATAATCAATTTCAAAGACTTTCGCAAGCAGAAAAAAACCTTATTTACTGGATTGCTATTAGACGTAATTCAGGTTTATGGGAGCAAATAGTACAAGATAGCAAGAACTTTTTATCTTATAATCAGTTATTTTATACTATAAATAATCTAATAGATGGATATTCATTAATAGAGAAAAACTTAGAAGAATATCCTATACTCTATACATTAGACCAAGTAACTTTAAAATTTGTTACTAATAGATTTGTAGAAGATAATTACAATCAAATAATTCAAATAATTCAAAATCAATTTATTCAAGGTTCTGAGCTTTTTATCAGCCATAGCTTTATTACAAAAGATACTGGAGATGAGCAACTACAAGAAGAGCAACTTAGACGGATTGTTAAACCCCTAAAAGAAAAACTATGCGATTACTTAGGAGACATAAACCGTCTAGATAAGGAATTAACCAGAATAATATCTCCGGAGCAATCTAATAATATTAATATAACAGCAAGTGAGAATATTGCTCTTTTACTTTCATCGAATCAAGACTATTGCTTATGATATGAACCGTTATGTGTGTGCTGTAGAGAACTAATAAACTATCCACAACTACATCCCTTATTTATTACACAGTTTACTTACTATAAACCTCCGGAGCAATAATTTTAGCTTCCTTATCGCTCAGATAAAATGTTGTCACTGGCACCCCTGACTCTTCACATCGCAACGGTTCAATAATTTTCAAATAAGGATTCCAAACGGCAATTACTCCCCGTTTTGCCTTTTTTCTAATCAGTTCACATTCGATATGAACTGTTTGCAATAAAATCACTAAAGTACTATGTAATTGCGCTGTGACGCTCAACGAATATCGTTCTTGCAAATCGGTTAATTTTCGCTTCAATTCCATTTGAGTTGCTTGAATCCGAGCTAATTCTTTATCTTTTGCTTCTGCTTCCAAATTCTTTTTCTTAATTTTGGCTTTAATCTCAGAAACAATTGTGTTGTAATAGTTTTTAATTCTTTCTTCATCCCTACCTAATTTACGCGATAAGCTTTTACGCCAAGGTGTTATTTCTGTGTCAATTAATTTCGATGCATAAGAATTAGCAGTATTTAACAATGGTTCAAAGTTGATATGTGCCAGATTTGATGCATCTTTCAAATATATTTGGTCGGATTTCCATGACAATGCATCACCAATTTCTACACCAGGAATACCCGTAAGACCATTAATAAAAAACGATACCATTCCCAACCGCTTTTCGTCTGCGCTCGCGGTATAGGACATATTAAATAATATGTAGGGAGTTAGCGCTTCAAAGGATTTACCAACGCGAATTAAACCATTTTGCGGACATAAAGTATCACCTATTTTTTTCTCAAAGCCTGTAGTTTTCAGATAACCATCATATTTAATACCTAATGCGGATGCATAACCTTGAACATCAAGTAACCCAGAAAACTTATCAAATATTTCTGAATTATAGGTAACAAAATAGCTATCGTTTACATCTGCTCTGGTGCTAAAACTAATAGAATCAGATACATTTAAAGAGCAAGCAATATCTACTGGCAGCAATGCTTCTAAAGTATCATCATTCGTATATTCTGCAACTCCAGAGTTTAAACTAATTACTTGGTTGATAGCATCAAGAAGTTGATTTTTCATGCCTCTAAATCATCTCCAAATAAGTGTTCATCAAATTCTTGTACTTTTTGATAACTATGCTTGGCATCTAATAACTGTCCTCCAAAAGAATCAAAAGCATTATCTAATTCATCTTTGTGGGAATTCGCCAACCACAGGTCAATTACCATGTCTTCAAAATCAAATTCATCCCCCATATTCCCCAATATGGTTTCGATTTCTCCTACCACCAATTCAAACATATTGATTTTGTCGTGAAGAACTTTGAGAATATATTCTTCAATACTATTAGCTATGCAAAAATTAAAAATAAAAACATCTTGAGTTTGACCTATACGATGGAGACGACCAATACGTTGTTCAATTTTCATCGGATTCCAAGGTAAATCATAATTAACAATTGCATTAGCAAATTGTAAGTTGCGTCCTTCTCCTCCTGTTTCTGTTGCTATCATAACTGGTACTTTTTCTCGGAAGTCTTCAATGGCGCTATCTTTGGTTTTCAAAGACATATCCCCGCGAAACTGGCTGTGTTTTATGCCAGCAGTTGTTAAACTTTCGGATAAATAAGTTTGGGTAGCAAGATTATTGACAAATACTAAAGTTTTTTGATTAGATTTCTTCAGCAAGTCTACTAACATCCGAGTTTTTTCAAACTGTTTGATATTACTAGCACGCTTTTTGAGAAACAAGATTTGAGAATTATTAAAACGAGACTGCAATCCTTCCAAAGAACTAAGCAAAGCAGCTGGGCTGGAACCAGCACGCATCAGTAGGTTGTTTCTGGTTAATTTATCAATTGTTTTTTCTTCTTGTGACGAACGCAAGTATTCGTTGATAGCTTGATATAATTCCTTTTCCTCATCTGTTGGCTGCACCGTAATCGTCGAAGCGAAGCGTTTAGGTAATTTTACATCTACAACCGAACGGGTATTTCTAATCATTACTTCCCGCATTAAATTCCTTAATTTTTCGGAATTTTTGGGAGTTCTACCATCTTTTGATCCGACATATTCCTTTTTAAACTGAACTTCTGTTTTTAACAATCCTGGTTTGAGTAGAGTCAGAAGATTAAATAGTTCCACCAAATGATTTTGCACGGGAGTCGCTGTCAGCATCAAAATAAATCGTTTTTTGATTGCATCAACAAGCTTCCAATTAAGAGTACGGCGATTTTTTAAATGGTGGGCTTCGTCCACTACTACCATATCCCAAGAACGAGAAGTGACATAATCAAAGTGAGTCGAGTGTTTAGCAGTATTGATCGAAGCGACAATATGATTGTTACTTGTCCAAAACTCAGATGGTGGCAGTTGCCTTGAATCAGTAGTAACTGTAGTAATGTTAAACTTTTCTTGCAGTTCTTGTTGCCATTGAGATACGAGAGTAGCAGGAGTCAGAATTAGAAGGGATTTGATTTGATTTCTACAAAGGTACTCTTTACAAATCATTCCAGCTTCAATGGTTTTTCCCAATCCAACTTCATCGGACAACATCGCTCTACCACCAAATTGTTTGATGACTTTCTTAGCAGTTTCAATTTGGTACCAGTGTTTGTCAATATTGTAAAGTTCCGGCAGACATACTAATTGGTCGTAGTCAGCCAATATGGATAAATTGAACAGGGATAGTCTGGCTTCATAGCTTTCATATGAGCTAAATTGGCGGTTTTTAAGAGCATAGGCAGCTTGTGAATCTTCAAATTTCAGCGAATAACTATCAGTCATTTGAAATTTAAAATGGTACTGATATTAATTCTGGCAGAAAAAATAGATTCCGATTACTTTTGATACAACTCTTTAGCTTAACCGAACACCAAATAGCGATATAAAATTTTTCTTCACTGTTTGAGAATCTAGATTAACTTTTGCTAGAACAATAAAACTAAGAGCAAGTTAGGGCGCTTCGGAAACGGTAAAATTTTAGCAGCAAGCACTATGCACAGATATCTACTGGTGTTATAGATTTGATGCAATCATGGGTTGCATCCGTCGTAGGCTATAAGCCTTCTCTTCGAGGCGCTGAGCCACACGGCCCAGGAACGCAAACGGAATGCTCTACCCATCGAGAACACCTTACGGTGAAAGAGTTCGGCGCAGTCGTGCAGTTGATCCCATGAGCATCATAGTTAAAATAGTTTTTTTGTACTATTTTATGCTATTATTCAGTCAATGTATTCAATTTTTGTGCCAAGCATTGAAACTGGAGGAGATTTTATGTCCAATCATAGTGGAAGTCGTATGCTCAACGATATTATTCAACTCTTGAATGATGAAGAAGTGTTAAATACTATCGGACTGCAAAAATCTCAGCAAGTGATTACTCTAATCGTCGATATTGCATCTAGAATTTATGATTGCAACTCTGGAGAAATTCTAGATGGTCACACAGATTACCTCAATCTTTGTTATTGTTGCCTTGCGATCGCAACCGATCTCGATAATGGTTTGTGCCATTCCTGTCGAAGTTAGTTTAACAATAATTGCTTTTTCCTCTTCAACCATACAGCAATATCTGACAAAATTCTTAGCTCATCTCAACCCCATACCCGACGTAAATTAAAGACGAAACCTAGTAATACTTTATCACCAGATAACGAATCGGGATTTTCTAATACTTCCACAGCATAACCCGGTCGATAAATTTCTACACGTCGCGGTTGTGGATCTAGCAACCAGCCAAATCTTGCAACATTATCAATATACTCTCTCATATGCAGCTTGTAACGATTCAAGCTTATCAGAGCTAGACCATTTTTCATGTATAGTATATTTGTATTGTAATGTTGACAAAGTGAAGCCTCTATCATTCATCTATGCTGGAATTAA
>JAYKJL010000225.1:0-4378 GCA_035285725.1 Nostocales cyanobacterium 94392
ACAGTGAAGCTGTTGCTGGTGATGTCGTCTAAGCGGACTGTTGCGGGAGCGGTACCGTTGAAGGATAGGGGTTGAGCGAAGATTACGGGGTTTTGGTAGTTACGAGAAAGGTTGATGGTTCTGGCGGCATGAGTGAGATTACTGATGGTTCCGGTTTCGCCGATGGTGTTATTAACTGCACCAAGATTTAAACCAATAAGTACGGGGTCGTGGTCAGAAGAGCGATATTGATTTGCACTGTAGTAACCGGGGGGATTGAAATTTTCATCGTAATCAATGACCTGTGGCTCATCCGTATTAATATGCCATTCTGTTATCCCTGTGACCTGGGATGTTAAACTAGCGTTCGCTAAAGCGTGGTCTAGGTAGCCAGCTTCACCATCAAATATATAAGAGTAAGCGTCAGTTCCCTTGAACTGTTCAATCAAGTTGGTGAAATCATCCGCTGTTCCTAAAGTATCGTCAGCACCTTCCTCAATAGCTATAATTGGGTCTTCTTCAGCATAAGCATTTAAGTCACCCAAAATTAAGAAGTCATCATCACCGCTGGTAGTTGGATCTGTTGCTAGCCAATCTACCAATACTTCTGCTGCTTGGCTACGGGTAAAGTTGTTGTTACCTTGTCCATCCCCTTGGTCTTGGTCAGCTGGAATACCTGTTAAGGAACCCTTTGACTTGAAGTGATTGACTACAGCAGTAAATTTTTCGCCAGAAGCTTTTTCCTGGAAAGTTTGAGCTAATGCGGGACGATTAAAGTTATCGCTAAAGTTAGGATTATCTGTGTCATCCAAAATTTCATGGTTTCCAACCAAATCAACGGTTGAAGTATCGTAAATAAATCCAACCTTAATTGCATCAGTGCCGATGAAACCTGTATTTACAAAATCATAGGTTCCTGCTGTTCCCGTATCGGTTTGAATTTCACTATTGAGAGCATCAACCAAGCTTTGCAGGCTTTGAGTTTGATTGTTTTCCAGTTCTACCAAACCAAAGATATCCGCATCAAGAATTTGTAAAGCTTCAACAATTTTATCTTCTTGACGAGTAAATTCACTAGCACTATCTGCCCCACGGGGGTCTAGATTGTTGTTCGGACCAGTTGTGTTCGACCCTTGATTAAGGGTTGTGAAATAATTAAGAACGTTAAAACTAGCTACTTTGAGGGTACCTCCCACATCCTCTGGTGTAACGGGGCGAGGATTACCTTCAGTAAAAGTAGGAGCTTCAGTAGGATGTAAACGATAGTCGCGGTTGGGATTGGAACTGGAGTTGATGCGACCGTAATCAAGAACACCCTTGAGATTGGTAACTGTATCGCCAGCCCGAATTACATTAGGAGGAGGAGAACCCAGATAAGGAACGGGGCTGGGGTTATCTCCCAAACTATTTATATCTTGACCATCATCGAGAATTAATATCCGACGAGCATTTTCATTGGCAAGGTCAATAGCTTCAATGGTACCGGGACGGAAAAGATTTGTAGGGTTATATAACCGTCCTGCATTACTATTATCATCTGGAGAGGAGAGAGTCATTTGACCGTAGCGTCCCAAGAAGAAATTCTGGCTAACAGTCATGGGGTTGGTAATTTCAACCAACATCCCTTCATAACGCTCTAAATCATTATTGGTTGTTTCTGGTAAAGTAACTTGACCTGCTGTTGGTAATGCGTTTTCGGAACTAATGACACTAATATTGGTAACATTTTTAATTTCAGTAAAGGTATTAAACTCGTCTACCTCACCAGTCACCTCAACCAAGTCGCCTTCTTGAACTTCTAGTGTTTTTCCTGGGTCGTAAACAAAAATACCATCAGAAGTTAAAGTATCACTATCACCGTTTTGGTCTTGGATAAAGAAACCGCGCAATTCATCACTTTCCTGGAAATCACCAACGACGATACCTGTAGTTGTTACTACTTGACCATCGAAAGTGCTAGCAGTTCCGCTTCCTTGGATTTCGTAAATAGCTTTGTTTCCAGCGTTCGGAACAGGATTATAAGCTGCATTAGGCGTAGTGGTACTTGTTGCCCATGTGTTAGATAAATTCTCTGAAGTTTCATCCCGTCCGTCAACACCATTACCACCAGTGGTAGTTTGAGTTCCTTCATTCAAATCTGACCGTTGGAAAGATTCACCGCTACCATGAGCGCCTATATTTATAACTGCTTGAGAAGTAATTGCAGTATCATTTTGGTAAGTGCTATTAGTTGTATCCCCATCGGGTCCATCAATGCTCACTCCCGACTTATCTACAGCTTCAGCTTTGTCACCCCAAACAACATAATCTACATCAGTTACAAGGTCAGAACTTCCATCCCAATGGTAGAGGACAGTAAATTCACCATCATTAGTTAAGCCACCTTGGTTATTGATAGAACCCGCCGTAGCCTCCCGCATATCGGCGATCGCATCTGCCGAAGCAGCATCTTCATATAATTCGTAGGTGGGGTTAACTCCATATTCGCTAAAGAAATTATTAGAACCATTTAACGCAATAGTTTGGTATTCTCCAGCCCCAATCGTTGCAGCATCTGGGAAGCGAGCATGAAAGTCAGTGAAACCACCGCCACCAGCACCAGAACCTGTAACTATATTGTAATAATACTGATTACCACCCGCAAATGTGGCATCGGTAAGGTAATAGTCGCTTAAATCTACTGTTGTTGAACCAGGGTTGTAAATTTCAATAAATTCACCACCAGTAGGAGTAACTACAATTTCCGTTAATAGTAGCTTTTCTGCTGTACTTGGTACGATATCATCATCAGCAATAGTCACAGTCGCACTGGTGTTCGCACCCAAGTCATAATCAGCAGTATCGCTTAGAGTAAGTGTTACCGTCTCATTCCCTTCTACATCGCTGTCAACAACAGGTGTGATAGTAATGTCTACAGAAGATTCACCTGCTGGGATTGTCACAGGACTTGTTAAAGACGTATAATCTGTGCCATTAGTCGCAGTTCCAGCAATATTGTAGCTAACATTCAGGGCTGAATCGGTATCCCCAGTGCGACTGATAGTAAAGGTACCAGTATCAGTACCAGCTTCTGCCGCATTCGCATCGCTTGCGGTAATACTAACTATGGGAGTAGTGGTAATAGCATCACCAGCCAACTGAAAATTATCAAATCCAAACTCCTCATCTCCAGCATCAAACCTGGCCTCTATTTTGATGGTAACATTGGAAGCATTCGGAATATTGAAGCTAAACTCTTGCATCGCAGTAGTTAATACTGTACCGTCGCCATTACCATCAAAATTGGTATCTTGAGCTAAGGGTTCGTTAAAAGCATCTCCACTATTTACATAGCTGAATCTTAATGCTTCTGTAAAGTTGGTACCGCCATCAATACTATAAAAAACTTTTGCAAAGTCAGTTGCATCGTAAGCACTTGATCCTGCACCTTTTTCATTACCTACGCCAAACAAACCTTTGAATTCTAAATTTGAAAAACTACTGGTATTTACAGCTTGAAACGTAATAGTTTTATTTGCTAATCCATCACCTCCATTATCATCAAGGTCTTCTCCCGCCCAAAAAAATGTACCATTATAATTGCTGTAGGGATTTGAAATATTGGATATATTAGAGCCATCAGTTCTTTGAAAATGGTCATTTGAACCATCATTGAAAGTATTAGATGCTGTATATCTAGTACCTTGTCCATCTGTCTCAAAACTTTCTTGCCATATAGTAGTTGACATTAGAGAAACTCCTTTTGATAAGTTTATTAACTATCACTAAACTTATAATTTCGATTGCTTTTGTACTTATTTTATGAAGCAATAACCTCATAGAAAACTTCCCGAATCGTCTTTAAACAATTCAGGTAAAATTATGCAATCAAATGCTTACTCGCTGTTAATAATACAGATTACATTGACCTAAAAAACGTGGATTTTATACAAAAAACAACTGATAGCTTTTTTTTAAACTATTTATAATCATTTATTTCTTTTAATAAAGTGAAAATAATAACTATAAAAATCATGGATTTAACTATTTTTAAAATCTCCTATTCTATGAAATATCTATATCTTTGAGGGTTATCATTAGAGTCCTATTTATAGGACTTTGTACTGTTAGCTCGGGGTTTGCAACCCCGAGCGGGCTTGCGATACAAAGCCATCAAAGTTCCTGTGACAGACTACCGATAATAAAAAAAGTAAGGCGAGCATTGCCCACCTTACCTTTTTAATCTAGTTGATAAATATTGGTCAAAGTATACTATCTAACCCACATTACTCAATTACACAAAACTGAAATAATCAGCATCCAAAGCTAAATCAGAAACTCCAGCGACAACACCCACAAGTTCATTATTATTGAGGAAAATAGCAGTACCTTGTGGTAATTGTTCAGGAGCAGCACCCAA
>JAYKJL010000226.1:0-4963 GCA_035285725.1 Nostocales cyanobacterium 94392
ACGACAGCGCATACCAAGAGCTTCACGCTGCTCATTGCTACCGCTATCAGTCCTTACTTTCCCAGAAAGCGATGTTATGCGGGTGCGGCGATTTTGCGATACCTGTGTCATATCAATTTTGAAATAACCCATAATTAATGGCTCTACCTTTAATATAAACTAGAGGCAGCTATATTTGTAAGCAAAAGTCGTGCATTATCAGATAATCTGGCGCTTTATTACCGCACGCCATTTGCTGATGGAGGAAACCACGGCAGTTCCTACAACGGTCGATTCTATTTACGTGTTTTCTCACGAATGATTCAGGACAAGCAACTCCGAGTGCTGCGCGGTGGTTCGTAGAACAACAACAACGGTTTTCGGGTGGTGTGCGGTGTTGTGCCGAGGGCTCTTCGTATGAATTAAAAATGTAGAGACGTGATATATCACGTCTCCCAAGAATTTTCAAAATAACGCAAAATAATTTTCATACATCAAATTAGCAACGTCCCATTTGTGTATAGATAAAATAGAAATAAATTAACAAAACATGGGGTGAAAAATGGCAACCCAACTGAGCGAATCCAAATCCAAAGCTGGCATGGTAATATCTTGGGAAGCGCTACCCGATGATTTTATTTTAGAGGATGACCCAGTGGAGAATACAAGTCAGCCGTTGCTGGCTGGTGCTTTGCGTGAAAGCTTGGAAATAATTGGATATATTCAACCCCAGATGTTAATCGCTTCAAATTTTGGGCTTTGTGCAACGTTAGATGGACGATTTACAGCAAAAGCACCAGACTGGGTTTATGTGAGCGCAACCAAGGAAATTGTCAGCAACCGCAAAAGCTATACACCGAATTTAGAAGGGGAAATCCCTGGGGTGGTAATGGAATTTTTGTCCGACACTAAAGGTGAAGGATATGTCCAAGGTGAAGAATATTCGTCAAAACAAACTTACCCACCAGGAAAATGGTTTTTTTACGAACAAATATTACAGGTTCCTATTTATGTAATTTTTGACCCAGACGGCGGTTTGCTAGAATTTTATAAATTAGAGAATCAAGGCTATAAGCTAGAATTACCTGATGAAAATGGTCGTCATTGGATTGATTCCATGGGTTTATTTTTAGGAACTTGGCAAGGAACAAAAGAAGCTCGAACTGGTTACTGGTTGCGTTGGTGGGATGTGAATGGTAATTTATTGCCTTGGGCTGTTGAATTAGTTGATTTGGAACGTCAACGAGCTGAGCAGGAGCATCAACGAGCCGAACAGGAGCATCAACGAGCCGAACAGGAGCGTCAGGAAAAGGAACGATTAATGGCTTATTTGGAAGCTCAAGGTATCGATCCAAATAATTTGCCTCCATCGAGCTAAAAGGATATTTTGTAAGAACCGACGGTTAAAACCGCACGCCAGTTGCTACAACGGAGAGAGCCGAGACTAACGCACTGGCTCTACTACACAAACCGGCACCCGTCTGCACGGGTTAGGAATCATCATAATTCAGTCCTATTTATAGGACTTTTGCTATTAGACAGGGAATTTCATTCCCTGGCGGATTGAATACCCACCCATCAAAGTTGGTGTGAGAGTCTATTAGTGGTCTATCACATTAGTTATCTTTATTAATTTTAATATCTAAGTAATATCAGATTATAGATGCCTGCCAAATCACTAAATTTGATTATATTTTTGTTATTCAAACTCAATACTCCACCACCTTAATGATGAGGGGTTTTCTCGCAAACCCAACCGGGAATGTAATTCCCGCTCTCATAGCACAAGTCCTATGAATAGGACTAAAAAATTATACACACCCTACGAAAATATGCCGGTTGTGTTCCTATATCTATTGCTGCACAAAAAAACAATTGCTAGATAGCAGGATGCGTTATCGATACTATTTATGCTTTCCTTGATAGGAGGAATAGATAAACACTTGGAGAAGCAATGAAATTATGATTATTGTTCATCATCTGAATAATTCGCGATCGCAACGTGTATTATGGCTGCTGGAAGAATTGGGTATAGAATACGAAATCAAGTATTACCAACGCGACTCAGAAACAATGCTGGCACCAGCATCGCTAAAGGAAGTTCATCCGTTGGGGAAATCACCAGTAATTACGGATGCACACCTGACAATTGCCGAATCAGGTGCCATCGTTGAATACTTAGTGAGTCGTTATGGTAACGGTAAGTTAATCCCAGCAGTCGATACACCAGAACGGTTGCGCTACACTTATTGGCTGCACTATGCTGAAGGCTCTGCAATGCCACCGTTACTTTTTAACTTGATTTTTAACCTGTTTGCAATCAAAGACAGCAGCGCCATGGATGGATTCATCGCACCTCAGATTAAGCTGCATTTTGACTATATAGAAGAGGAACTTGGTAAAAGTAACTGGTTTGTGGGAGATGAATTCACCCCTGCCGATATTCAAATGAGCTTTCCTTTAGAATTGCTCGCAAATGTTCCGCAACAGGTTGAAAACCGACCTCATATTAAACAATTTTTAGCTCGCATTCACGAACGATCTGCTTACAAACGTGCGATTGAGCGGGGAGGTGAATACGATTTTGGGTTTTCTTAATTAATCAACTGTTGCGAACACTCCTTAATTTTGGTGGCTCGGAAGTGATAAACAAACTGTATGGTGTATTTTAGGCAAATACAGAATACAAACATTAGCCGAGATTAAAAAACCGTGATGGGAGCAGGATTACAGATTAATTGGGTTGTGGTGACTTATGCTTGGTTGCAATTTGTCGCTTGGGGGTTTCTCTCAATTTTGATTGCGGAGGTGGTTAGAGATAGCTATCACGCTGCTTGTCATCATGTGAAATGGCTTGGCAAATGGCACAATAAGCATCATATGGTATACAGACGGGATTTATCGATAATTTCTCTAGAGGCTTATAAAGATTCTCAGCTTTATCATGATATTGTTGAATCTATTTTGCTTTTAGTGATAATTAGCGCGATCGCGATTATTTTTCGTCCTTTAGGTTTATGGTTGGGGGTGCTTTACGCTGCGACTTTTCTTTATGGAGCGTCGTTGAGGTATTTTTTGGGTAAAGTTGAAACGGACTATACCCATAAACCGGGAGCATTAGAAATGATTCCTTCCGTGTGGTGGGTAAATCGTACTTACCACTGGCGACACCATTTTGATGATGTAAATGCTTATTATAGTGGTGTATTTCCAATAGTAGATAAAGTTTTGGGAACCGCACTTTCTTTTAAAGGTAAAACCATAGCCATAACGGGAGCTAGTGGTAGTTTAGGAGAAGCAATGACAGCCGAACTACTAAAAAACAATGCTAAAGTTGTTGCATTGACAACTCATCCTGAAAAATTTGTCGAACAACCCAAATTTACAGTCATACCTTGGGAATCGGGAAAAGAAGAAGAATTGCGATCGCGCTTGCAGAAAGTAGATATTTTAATCATTAACCACGGAATAAATGTCTACGGTAGTCGCACTCCAGAAGATATTGATAAATCTTTTGAAGTAAATACATTTTCAGCAGTGAGATTAATGGATGTATTTTTTTCCACCGTTACAGGTGCGAATGATAAAGCGACTAAGGAAATTTGGATTAATACATCGGAAGCAGAAGTATCTCCGGCTTTAAGTCCGTTGTATGAATTAAGTAAACGAACCTTGGGGAATATCATTACTTTAAAACGGTTGAATTCTCCTTGTACAATTCGTAAATTGATATTGGGACCATTCAAAAGTCAATTGAATCCTTATGGGGTAATGTCAGCAAAACAAGTTGCTGCTGCGATTGTATTTTTGGCTCGTCGGGATTTTCGCAATATTATCGTTACCGTTAATCCTTTGACTTACATATTTTTCCCAATTAAAGAATTGAGTACCTGGTTGTACTATCGGATTTTCAGCGTTGGTAAATAAAAAAAGGGAACAGGGAACAAATAATAGGGTTCTCTGTTCTTTGTTCTTCTTTCTTTTCTCAGCGTTCTCTGTGCCTCTGCGGTTATTTTAATCAATAATCTTCTACCGGAACCGATAAATATAAAATATAAAAATGTCACTTCTGCACCCGCTTTCAGATTTCATCGAAAGTGATGATCAAATCAATAACTCACTTCCCACTTATTACTATCAAGGATACTCTAACGGCGAATTAATACAACTTCCCCGCACATTAGAAGCAGAAGCGATCGCCATTAGTTTAATGCACCAACTTGCAATTAATCCAATATATTCCCATGAAGGTAAAATGTACGGGATATTACTAGTAAAATTACCAAACGGCGAAAAACGGATACTCAAAGCTTTTTCTGGATTGTTGAATGGTTGTAGTGTAGTTGAAGGTTGGGTACCCCCAATTCCCGGTAGAGAACAAGTAAGGTTAGAAGAAACTCGCACCTTAGTAGAATTGGAAGAAATTAAACAAGAAATTATTCAACTTAAACAACTAACTCAAAGAAAAGAATATGAAACTATAGCGCTACAGTTTGAGCAACGTTTACAAGAAATGAGTCAACGTCATCAAATTAGTAAACTACAACGTCAGGAAAAACGTCAGTTACTCTACAAAACCCTGACAGAAAAAGAATCAAATAAATTAAATCAATTAAATATAGAATTAGAAAAACTTAACCAATCAAGTCGTCAGGATGGAATCGAGCGAAAATTACTCAAACAACAGCGGGAGCAAGTTTTACAACCGCTGTACATGGTAATTAATCGTGCAGATATACAGATTCGGGAATTGAAACAGCAACGTAAACAAATATCCCGCAAACTGCAAGCACAAATGCACGCAGCTTACTCGCTAATGAACTTCTTCGGTAATTCCTCAACTTTACAGCAATTGATGCCCCAAGGCTTACCAACTGGTACAGGTGATTGTTGTGCTGTGAAATTACTTCATTATGCTGCAACGAATAATTTACAACCATTGGCGATCGCCGAATTTTGGTGGGGAGAATCCAATCAAGATAAA
>JAYKJL010000227.1:0-66648 GCA_035285725.1 Nostocales cyanobacterium 94392
AAAATTCTTTTGAACACGAAAAAACCTTGATTTTCAAATTTTGGTTTCCCTGATTAAAGTCAAGCTAAGCCATTCACCGTTATGATTATAGTTACGAATCATTCGCTGTCGGAGATTAGGGTTAATTAACCAACCGACTTCTAAAAATAAAGGTTGACTTAATCGGGCTTGAAGTGGAGAAGTAACGGAAGCACCATTGGGAAGGAGTAATACTTGTAGCTGAGTTTTGGGGAAAAAGAGAATAGAATCTTTGACAGTAGCAGTAGAAGTAATAGTGCGATCGCCAAAATTTAAAGTTTGAGTTAAATTTCCGGTTTGATCGAGTTGTAAAAGCATCTGAGTGGAATAAGTATCAGGCTTTTGTAAATCGGGATAGATAGTTACGGCTTCACCAATCCATTTTCCCAACAAAGCATCGACAGTTAAAATGGGATTGTGTAAAGGTGGAGTTTGAGGAAGATGTTCTCGAATTAAAGTAAACTTATCTAACTTGAGATTTTGATCAAACAGTTGTACCAAACGTAAACGATGATTTTCGTGAATAAAACCGAACTCAGCACCAAAGACAGAAAAGGGTGCTAGCTGAATCGAACCATTGGAAAAAGCACCATTTTGAAAAAACATGATTCCCTTTCCCAGGGAACTATATTCCAAAACCTTTTCATCTTCTCCAACACGGACAACTTGACGAATAGTTTGATTATTGTTCAAACCTTCCAAAGTAACAACGCTGGGAATATCTTCTAATAATTCACCTTGAGAAGATAAACGAGTAAAAGAACCTTGCCATTCACCAAGATTTTTTAACAAAGCATTCCATTGTGAAATCATATCAGTTATCAGTTATCAGTTATCAGTTATCAGTTATCAGTTATCAGTTGTCAGTTGTCAGTTATCAGTTATCAACTATCAACTAACTTTTTTTTTTACTCGTCGCAGTGCAAATAAACTCCCTATTAATCCTATCGTTGCACCGAAACTTAAGAGAATGACTGGCAACAATAAGATTTGTAAAGATGTAAGTTGTAAACCGTTGGAAAGAAATTGAATAAATTCGGGTTGATTGATTAGCAGTCGGTTGAGAAACTGTTGAATAAGACTGATAAAACTCCAAGCAACCGCACCACCAGCGATACCAAAGGTGATTCCTTGTAAAATAAACGGTAGATAAATCCAAGTAAAAGTTGCACCGACTAACTGCATAATTTCGATTTCTTGTGTTCGAGCCATTAATACAAGACGAATCGTAATACTGGTGACGGCAACGGCTGTTAATGTCAAAATGATAGTAATACTCAGCGTTACCCAATTTAAACCTCGATGTAATTGAGCAATGCGTCTGACAGCTTCATCGACATACTGTACCGTATCGACGGCAGGTAGTTTTGCTAATTGAGTGGCTAAATCTGGTACTACTTGAGAATTTATTGCTTTTACCTTAATTTCATCGACTAAAGGATTGCCATCTAACTGTTGAGTAGCACCTTCAATATCGGATATTCCCATTTCTTGGACTAATTGCGTCCAAGCTTGTTCTTTGGTGATAGTTTTGGTGGTAGCGACGGATGGGATATTAGCGATCGCAATCTCAAGATTTTTTGCAGTTGCTGTAGGTTCGAGATATACAGATACTTCTAGCTGAGAACCAAATTGATTAAGCAATTTTTCAACTTGCCAAGAAGTTTGTAAACTAATACCGAATAGAAATAGTAGTACGGCGACAGTACTTACAGCCGCCCAATTCATCCACCCACCCCGATGCAAACCTAAAAAAGTTTCTTTGAGTAGGTAATCTAACTTAGTCAGGAATTTCAACACGTTTGAAGAATGTAAAAATTTGAATAATTTATTGTAAATACTCGTAAGTATAAAGTCTCTACGCAATACTGCTGGTTTATCGAGTAACTGGCAACTGATAACTGATAACTGATAACTGATAACTGGTAACTGAGAACTGTGATAGGATTCTAAGCGACTGACTGTTAGATAAGCGTATCTCGGATATAATTTAGCGAAAAAAGTAAAAACACAAGTCCCATCTTGACGTGTAATTGATAAAAAATGGCTCAAGAATACCGCCGCACAAAACTTCGAGGAAAATCCTTTAAAGGACAAGATTTAACGGGTGTAGACTTCTCCTATTCCGACATTCGCGGTGCCGACTTTACTAATGCTATTCTCAAAGATGCAAATTTTAGTAATACAACAGCAGGTTTGCAACGTCGTTGGGCGATTATGATAATTTTATTTTCCTTACTGCTATCGGCGCTGAGTGGATTAATGTCGGCTGTTGGTGGTTCTTTAGTGGGATTTATTTTAATTGATAGCGCTCGCGAAAATCTTTACGTAGGTGTAGCAAGTTTAATCATCTTATCAGTATTTTTTCTCTTAAGCATCCGTCAGGGACTATTGACAGCTTGCGGTTTTTTAACGGTAGCGATTGCTTTAGCAGTGGTGAGTGCTGTTGCTTGGGCTGGTTTTGTAGCTGTTGTCTGGAGCGGATTAGCAAGGACAAGTGAAGCAATAGAAATTGCCCCAATCGTCGCGGTATTAGCAACGGGAACGGTAGCCGTCATTGTCATTGCGGTAGGTTCGGTATTTGTTACAATTACAGCAGCAATTACGGGAGCGATCGCTGGAATTTTCGCGGTTATTATCACTGTAATCTTCTCAGGATTATTCGCTGGCGCGGTATCGTTATATGCGATGATGGTAAACCCGGTTGCGGGAATCGCAGCCGGTACCATATCCTTAATCTTGGTAATTCTGTCTGCTTATATCGGTTGTGGCGCTATTTTTGAAGATAAAAAGCAGAATTTTGTCCGTAAAATTGCCATTTCCCTGATTACAAGGTACGGAACTAGTTTTCATAATGCCGATTTAACAGATGCTGATTTTACTCAAGCCAAACTCAAAAGCGCTAATTTTACCAAAGCCAAAGTTAAACGCACCAATTGGTTTGAAATCAAAAAAGTACATTTAGCAGAAGTAAATACGACTTATTTAGAAAATATCCAGATGCGGGAGCTAGTTGTGAAGAAGAATTTACAAAACAAAATATTTGACGGTTGGAACTTGCGAGGAATAAATTTACAAGGAGCAAATCTGAAAGATGCAAGTTTTATCGAAGCCAATCTGAGCGAAACTAACTTACGAAATGCGGATATGTCTAGAGTGAAACTAGTGCGATCGCAATTAGACAAAGCGGATTTAAGAAATGCGAATTTAACAGGAGCATATGTAGAAGATTGGAGTATAAGTATGCAAACTTTGTTATATCCGATCAATTGCGATTATATATTTTTACGGGTACCGACACCAGAAGATCCAAATCCCCAACGTTTACCTGCTAATTGGGAAGCAAGTTTTAAAGACGGTGAATTCAATCAGTTAATGAATCCTCTATTGAAAGTTTCAAATTATGGTTAAGAGGTAATGGGTAATGGGTGATGGGTAATGGGTAATTAAATCCGTGAAATCCTTGAAATCTGTTTAAATCCGTGTTCGGGAATTGAGTGTTGATTTTGATGGGTATTAAATATCATAATCATAAGTCGGATTTTTAGGATTATTGTCTGATATGGCAAATATTTCCGATAAAAATCCGATTTTTTAATAAATTATTCTGGAGTAGTTTCCTGAGCTAACTGAGTAAATCTAATTTCAATTCTTCGTCTTTGTTTATCTTCTTTTCTTTGTGGTTTAGCAAAGCCACGATTTTGAGATAATAGTAATTGCCCTGATGAATATGCTCGAAATGAAACTTGTTTAAATCGTCCTTGTTTTTCTTGATTTTGGGCTTTTTGTAGCTCTTTAATTACCGCTAAAGCTCTCATTAATCCTAAATCGGTATTAGAACCAGGACATAAAATAGAAACGTTTTTGGCTTGAGTAGCGACTGCTTCTAATTCTTTATCTAAGTTACCACGTTTTCCGAATTTTTGATGACAATTAAGAGAACCAACTTCTTGTCCATCAGTATGACCAATAACTTCGATAATGTCTATTATATTTTGAGCATTATCAAGTTGCTGTTTGATTGCTTGTAAAATTTTACCATCTTTCAGATTATTTTGAATATCTTTGCTGAGATTATTGGGTAATTCAGCACTACCGGATGCAAATTTGTATTCTTCTGAGGGGAGAACAATAATTTTTTGTTTGCTATTATCTGGCTGCTGTAAACGTTGCTGACGATTTAAACTAGGAATTTTAGACATACTTAATAACAGTAGTAAAGTCAGCACCATAAAAGCATTAGACATTAAATCTGTAAAGGAAGTCCAAATATTAAATGTATCTTGAGGTAGACTATTTCTAAATCTTCTAGACATATAAAATCTTGTAAAAAGGAATAGAAAAATTGTTGTATATCAACGACTACTGCTATAGTAATCCGAAATATGTCTCTTATTCTCTTTTATATCTTAACTCTGCGTACTCTGTGTTCTCTGCGGTTTTTACTCTTAAATACATATTAATCCTGAGCTTTAAAAGCATTAACTATATTTTGCAAATCCTGCTGAATATGCTCTAATATCTGACTATTATTGCTAATCTGAATGGATAATTGTTGTAAATTAGAATTGTGTATACTAACTTGTCCTGTATGATTATTCAAAGCTTCTTTAACTTGAGAAGCGTTGATATTAAAAGTTTGAGTTGAAGATGAAAGAGAATTGCCATTTTCTTCTAATCGTAAAGATACATTAGATAGTTCATTCTGATTGCTTTTAATCAAATTTTGTATTTTTGACGAACTATTATTTAAATCGTGAATAAGTGTTTGTAAATTCTCGGTATAAGTTGCTAGTGCTGTACTAGTTCCTTCTAAGGATAATGTTGATATCTTTAAAGTAGAAATAAAATTTGAAAAATCTTGGGTTATTGTTGCTAAATTATTAGTTGCATCATTCAATGTATGAGAACTTTTTTTGATAATATTCCCAGCATCTTCAGTTTTTGATTGAAAACTCTTAGAACTTGTTAACAGATTTTGAGTAGAGAGCGATACGGATTTTTCTAATTGTTTGATACTTTGGGGTAAATTTAATAAACTTTGAATTAACTCATCAATTTTTTGTTGAATACTCGGTAAATTTAGTAAAATTTGGCATTCATTTTCTATATAGTATTCTAATTGATTAAATAAATTATTTTTGCATAATTCTAAATCGTATGTAGGATGAAATTTTGCAATAATTACACTACTAACTAATGCTGCTAAACTACTAATAAAGGCAATTGCCATTGAACCAATAATATCTTCTAAAGTTTCATCTAAAGGTATTTCTCCACCTGTATTACGACTTAAAAGAAATAAATTAATTGTGATACCAACAAAAGTACCTAATAAGCCAAATGCTAATAATAAATTGGGTAAATTCTGATAGTAGCGTTGGTTTTTTTCCCAAATTTGTAATTCTTGATTTTCGCGAAAAATTTTATCTAGTAAAGATACTTTATTAATTTTATCTAGTTGATTTGGGGCAAATTTGTTCAAAACAATATCTAAATCTGAATTCAGAGTTTTGATAATTCGAGCTAATTTTTGATTGTCAAGCATATCTCGTCTCATTTGTATGCCGTCAAAGCATAATTTAGATATCAAACCGATAAAAATTATCACTACTAACCAAGAAAGAATATTCGGAAAAAATATAGATAAAACTAATAAAAACGAACAGATAGAGATAATTAAATAAAACAATAAATTTTTATTCATCTGCAACATAGTTGTTTCGGAAAATAGTTAAGATTAATGAAGTAATACATTTAATGTGAAAATATTCACTGTAGCAGTAATTATACTAGTATAATAGTCAAAATTTGGTAATTTATTTATTCTATAAAGTGAAATTAAAAACTTTAGATGAATATTGCGATCGCAAAGTTGGTAATGTGAAGATGACGAGATTATCACATATAACCCACAGAGGTTATGTAATGATTAAAAAGTTGGGGGAAGGAGGATTTGGGACTACTTACTTGGTAAAGTCAGTAGATAATCAAAATCGCTATGCTCTCAAGCATTTTACTTTTCCTAATAATGACCCAAATAACTATACTATAGCTCGGAGATTGTTCCTTCGAGAAGTTGATATTCTCAAAACTTTAAATGGACATTCGCAAATTCCCCAATTTATTGATTACTGGGAAGAGAATCAAGAACATTTCTTGGTAGAGGAGTTTATTCCGGGTGAACTTGTTCGAGAAGAATTGGAACAAGGTAAAAAATCAGAAGAATATATCATTGAATTATTAACAGAAGTTTTAACAATTTTGCGGTTTATACATAGTAAGCAAATCATTCACCGCGATATTAATCCTAATAATATTATCAGGCGTAATTCGGATAATAAATTAGTGTTAATTGATTTTGGAGCAGGAGGAATTAAACAAGTTTTAAAAACTACAATATCTACTCAAATACAAACTTCACCGACGAGAATTTATACTTTGGGATATGCTCCCATAGAACAAACTCAAGGGAATCCCCAATACAACAGCGATATTTACGCATTAGGAATAACTGCAATTCAAATGTTAACAGGTATCGAACCGCAAGATTTTCAAACAGATATCAACGGAGAAATTCTTTGGTATCATCAAGTAACAGTGAGCGATTGGCTAAGAAATATTCTCGATAAGATGATACGTTATGACTACAAAAGTAGATATAGTTGTGTAGATAGAGTATTGGAAGAATTATCTGAACTTAAATCTAATTTTCCCACAAAAATAGTTAACTTCCCAAATAATTTCAAACCACCTCAGACAGAATTAAGAGACAATCAAATAAATCTAATTTTATTTTGTTTACTAACTTGTTTATCAATAATTATGATTATGAACGCAGCAGGTGTTTTACCCACAAATAAAGAGATAAAACCAGAAAGTCAACCTTCTAGCTCTGACAATTTTAGATTTAACATGAATTCAACGAATAGCGAAGAAGTCGGGTTTTTATAAACATTGTCTGTTACAACCTAGATTTATCTTAAAAACTCGACTTCTAAGCCCACGAATAATCGAGGTTTTACAGTATCATAATCATTTAAACTCTTACCCATCAATTGCGTCGATTAAAGGTAAAGTAACGGTAAAAGTGGTACCGATTTCAACTTCAGTATCAACGGCAATTTTACCACCGTGTAAATCAACAGATTGTTTGACAATTGCCAAACCCAAACCAGTACCGGCAATTTTACCAACATTAGAAGCACGACGAAATGACTCGAATAAATAAGGTTGGTCTTTTAAAGGAATGCCAATGCCGTTATCTTTAATTTTAAATATAATCTCTGTATTTTGAAAAATCAAATCAAAATCTATTTTACTATTTAATGGTGAATATTTGATTGCATTAGTCAGTAAATTTGTCAGAATCTGACGTAATAAATTTTCATCCAAATAAGCTTTTTTATATTCACCTTGAATTGTGAAATTAATCTGATGATTAGTAACAGCACCTACTTGTATTTCTACGATAAGCTGACGGCAAAATCCTGGTAAATCTAACAGTTGTAAATTGCATTTTTGCTCTGCCAACTCTCCTTTAGTTAATGTTAAAACATCATCTAAAGTATTAGTCATTTTACTCGAAGATGCTTTGATGCGCCCAAATAATTCTTGTTTCTTTTCTGGACTTAACTTTTCACTTCCACGATAAAGCATTTGCGCGTAAGCTAAAATAATATGCAACGGATTGCGAAACTCGTGGGATGCAACTGAAATAAAACGGCTTTTCAATTCGTTGAGATTTTGTAAATTATCGTTAGCAGCTTTTAATTTTAAAGATAACTGTCGTCTTTGTAATAAAGCTTCTATACGCACCTGTAATTCTACTTTTTCTATCGGGTTAGTAATCAATTCATCAATAATTTTCCATAGATGTCGCGTTACCATTTTCACATCGGTGCGGGATGTCATTAAAAGAAATGGTAGAAAAACAGGTTCTTCAGCTTTTTTGGTTGCTTCTACCCAATCGCTGAATTTATCCAAAGCTCTAGGACCAAGAATACATAAATCAAAAGAATTGTCTAAGTGTAAATAATTATCTAATTTCAATAAATCATCATTAGCAGATGGACAAAAAATTTCATAACCTGCTTCTTGTAAAGAACGTGATAGCAAACATCTATTTTGCTTGTGTTCGAGGAGTACTAAAATCTTCTTCATCCCTAATCCCTCTGCTCAAAAATTGATTAAGTAATTCTAAATTCCGAATTCCAAATATTGCTGCTTCTGATCAAAAAAAAGCCTTGAAATTCATTTTTTGCTCTCATTTTTATCTACCCATTCTGGGGTACCACTAAGAATTTTTCGCAGATTAACTAATGGATTACCGATTTTAATCCCATAACGAGTAATTTCTATTTCTCGCAAACTTTTTTCAAAATCAGATAACCTTTTTTTCAATACACCAATAGCTTTTTGAATTTGACCATCAATTTCTAAATAACGTAAGAATATAATATTATCTGCAATATAACTAATACCTAATTCAATAACACGGAAGTCACCTGTGATATTATCTGTTTCATTAACTAAAATTAACGTAATGCCCATATTTTGTAAATATTTACATAAAGCGTGCAAATGAGTCACCAAATCTTCACGACGACGCATCGCAAGCCTGTAACCTGCTATGCTGTCAATCATCACAATACGAGCTTTATTTTGTTCTACTTCGTAACGTACTAGATTGGCAAATTCGTCAGGAGTGAAGTGTAGAGGTTCAACTCTGACAATGGACAAATTACCAGTTGCAATCATTGCATGAACCGGAATATTTACCTTTTGAGAACGAGCTAATAAAGTTTCTTCATTTTCCTCAAAATTATAAATTACAGAACGCTCCCCTCTTCCTGCTGCTTCTTTCATAAACTGGAGTCCTAAAGTAGTTTTACCCACACCCGTCGGACCTGTTACAATTGTCACAGTTCCTCGTTCGATACCACCATGAAGCAATTCATCTAATTCTGGTACACCAGAGGAAATTATTTCAAGATTGAATTCTCGTTTAAAAATTTGTGGTTGTAATCTGGGAGCAACTTGCATTCCTTGAGAAGTTAAACGTAGGGAATGTAAACCAGCAAGAAAATCAGAACCACGAAACTTAGTAACGCTAATATTTCTTCCTTCTAGGGAATTATAGAGGTCAATTACTCCATCACTAATAAACTGTAAATCATGATCAGGAGCTTCTGGACTACTCTCAGAAGTAAATAATACCGTTGCGCCAGCTTGCAATAAAAATTGTACAAACGATAATACTTGTTTACGAAACTGAAAATCATCAGTACACAAATAGCGAAAGTGTGTCATCGAATCAATCAAAACTCTTACTGGCTTGAGTGATTCTACTGTCTCAATAATTCTTTGAGTCGTAGGTTCCCGCTCAACTTCCGCAGCCGAAAAAATATCATAAGTTTGGACTTGCGTAAAAAAATCTGCACCGGGACTTAAATCGAGAAAATTTATCGCTTGAGTATCCAAGCCAAGAATTGCACCATTAGTTTTAATTTGTGCCGCTGGTTCTCCTAAAGTAATATAAAGACTTGGCTCGTCTTTTGCGATACCAGCAGCTAAAAAGTGCAATCCTAAAATAGTTTTACCGCAACCTGGACCACCCCTTGCTAAATAAGCTCGCTTTGGGATTAAACCCCCGTGAAGAATTTCATCAAAGCCGACTATTCCGGTAGAAACACGAGCTAAATCCATTAATAAACATTCCGCCTTGTAAAATTCAATAATCTCTCAAATTTAAATCAAATCTAAATTATTGTACTTTAATTATTCTCAAAATATAGATGTCATAACTAAGCCTTAATGTCAGATATTTATCTGTTTTTAAATTATACTGAATAAGTAATTTATCTCTAATTTGCTGATTATCGAATAAAATATTTAAGATGCTCAAAAAATCTTCTAAAATGATTGGTTAACCGGAGTTTGTTAATCCACCCCCTGCTGCCGATGCACCTGGTTGCTAATATAAAGTAAAGCGGAATCATTTCACGTTGATACTTGTGAGTTAGAAAATTATGTCCTCTGCGATCGCTGTTGAGAAAAAAAAGTTAAAAAATCCACCCTTGGAACTGCATTACTTGGGGGATAAGGTTTTAAGACAACCTGCAAAGCGCATATCAAGGGTGGATGACGAAATTCGTCAATTGATACGGGAAATGCTGCAAACGATGTACAGTAATGACGGTATTGGTTTAGCCGCACCTCAAGTCGGAATTCATAAACAACTTATCGTTATAGATATTGAACCAGATAATGCAGCTAATCAGCCATTAATTTTGATTAACCCGGCGATCAAAAAAACCTACGGTAACATCTGCGTAGAGCAAGAAGGATGTTTAAGTATTCCGGGTGTTTATCTGGATGTCAAACGTCCGGAAATGGTAGAAATTAGTTATAAAGATGAAAATGGTCGTCCCCAAACTTTGAAAGCTGGGGATTTGCTTGGACGCTGTATTCAACATGAGATGGATCATCTTAATGGTGTAGTATTTGTAGACCGGGTAGAAAACAGTTTAGCTTTGACACAAGAGCTATCCAAGTATGGTTTTTCCCATCAAGCTGTAAAATCAATAGCATAGGGGGAAAATTCATGAACACAATCACTCCAATTGCCGGTTTGTTTTTACTTGGTTCTTGCATTGCTGCGATCGCGGCAGTGGGTTCAATTTTTGAACTGACTTCGGGACAACCAGATTTAGGAATGCAAAATACCGCGATTATTTTGGGAATTAGCATTCCGCTGACAATTTTGTTTTTCTTTGCCGCAGTACGAGATGCGCGAGCTAATATGAAATAAGCATCAGGTACGAATAAAGGAAAAAGGAAAAGGAACACAGCTAAACTTAGTTCTTTTACCTTTTACCTTTTTATTTTTATGGAAACAGGGAATAGGTTAGAGGTTAAAGGTTAAAGGTTAGAGGTTGAAAGTAGTCATTATTAAGTTTGATTAAAATCTAGAAATTTTCTCGCCGTAACTAATTTCTACATGATCAAAATAAATTATACGAGAATTGACAACGGATTTTTGGGGATTGTATTTCCAATCTGGTTTATATAAACCAATTTTCAAATAAACACCTCTTTCATCATTATAAGAATTGGCACCTTTACTGTTAATAATTTTTTGTTTATCTTGCCAAACTTCTACGATTCCATCCTGTAAATAAGACCATTTCATGTGAAAAGTCCATTCAACCCATCTCCCTTTCAAATCATCTAAGTTTCCTTCCCATAAAACCGACTTACCTTCCGGAGTGTTGTTTTCAGTTACTTCCTTAGAATCCCATTGTTTTTGTATACTAATTTTATTGCCCTTAATACCCATTGATACAGGTGGACTTCGCCAATTTTCACCTTTGTCAAAATCAGGATAACTGTGCCACTGAGTAATAATTTCAAATGAATCAGAATCAGTTTCCCAATCATTTGGAATAAACATTCTCAAACGATACCAATTATCACCTCCAGGTTCTTCTAATTTTGTAGCAAGTTCGGAACGCTTGCTATCATGAATCTCCTTGTCATCCCTTCGCAATTCAAATTTAGCCGATTGTTTTCCTTGGTAAGACGTAGTAGTCGAATATTTATAAGAATGTTCGCAGCAAGCTTCTAAGGCATTCCAAATATTTCCCTTCTGAAATTTAGTTTCTTCAAAATCATGTCGAAGAGTATTTGCTTTTGAAGACTCAATTCCAAGCAATACAACAAAAATCAAACAAAGACTGCTAACTAAAATTTTCATGAGGTCAAGATAACAGTACCACGTATTTATAACACGAAGTACTTGAAAAGTTATAATGATTAATAAGCTTTATAATTATCTTGAACAAATTGAATTATTTTTATGTCAAGTAAGAATTAAATGTATGAATTTCTGATGAAAAACAAGCTATTTTATGTTAACACAGGAATGATGATTCATCTGGCTCAAATTCGATGACAATAGCAGAAATATCGTCATAAACTATCTTTCATTGAAAATTAAAAGCATTATTAGTACAAAACCCGAATCATTGATCATCCACAAATGTCCATAACGAATTCGCCACAAAATCAATTACTGCGACTTTCTCAAGGACAACTTAACTTATTAGAACGTTGTCCCCGTGAATTTCAACATACTTATTTAGAACAACTTCGTCCCCCAACAAACCCAGAAAATCAAGAAAAACAGTTACAGGGGAGCCGCTTTCACTTACTGATGCAACAGCAAGAAATGGGTTTAGAAATTGGTAAATTTTTGGAAATAGATGATGATAATCAGAAAAATAATCATGATATTTTGCAACTGCAAAATTGGATCAAAGGTTTTGCGATCGCAGCACCAGAAATTTTAACTATTACTGCAAATAGCGAAATATTTCGCGAAAGTGAACATTACCGTACATTACAAGTAGAAAATTATCTGCTCACAGTGATTTACGATTTAGTGATTGCAAATCAAGAAAAAGCAGAGATTTTTGATTGGAAAACTTATCCAAAGCCAGAAAATAAACGTAAACTACAATACAATTGGCAAACACGTCTTTATTTATACGTATTAGCAGAAACCAGCGATTATTCACCAGAAAATATTTCTATGACTTATTGGTTTGTGCAGTCTCAAAGTAAACCACACAGCATTAAATTTAGTTATAATTCTTCCCAGCATCAGCAAACCAAAAAGAAACTCAACCAACATTTAAATCGGTTAACTCAATGGCTGGAAGCTTACCAACAAGGAGAACAATTTCCTCAGCTATCCGAAGATAACAAAACGTGTAATCATTGTCAGTATGCTTCTCGTTGTCAAAGACAGTATGTTGGTTCTGATACAAAATCATCGGCTCAAAATTCATCTAGAGTCGATGTCACCTTAGTTAACTTAGCTAACATTCAAGAAGTATCTATAAAAAGTTGATAACTTCTTAATTATTTTATGCAGTCAGAAAATAACAATGTAGTTTACGTGCGTGAATTGAAAATTGATGACATTGCGCCAGTTTTTCATTTAGGTGAACAATTATTTACGAGTGATTTGTATCCTTATTTATATAGAACTTGGGATGAGTGGGAGGTAATTGGGCTTTACAATACAGATGCAGAATATTGTTTAGTTGCTGAAGTTGAGCAAGAATTAGCAGGATTTATCTTAGGAACAATTATTAGTAAAGCATCTTGGACTTATGGTTATATTTTGTGGTTGGGAGTAAATCCGAAATTTCAACGTCGTCGGGTAGCGGATAAGCTAGTTGATAACCTGATTGCTCGTATGATTGAAGACGGTGCAAGATTTATGCTTGCAGATACAGATCCAGCGAATATTCCAGCAGTTAAGTTCTTTCATCGTAAAGGTTTTGGCAATACACGCCAACATATTTTTTTGTCGATGAATTTAAGCAAACACGAACAATATGGCAGATTAATAGAATACGAACATCAAAAAGCAGAAAGGGCTGGTTACAGACGTTCTAATTCTATCCGCGCACGCAAACAAGAGCTAATTGGTGGTGAAACGATTATTAAACCTATAGAGAAAGAATTTGATGAAGAAAATCAATTAAGCTGAGACAATTTGGGATTTTAGATAGGGAATGGGTAATTGGTAATGGGTAATGGGTAATTGGTAATAGATAATTAAATCCGTGTAATCAGTGAAATCCCTTTCAATCAGTGGTCAAAATTCGATGATGTGCGAACAACAATGGATTCTTAAATCAACAGAACAACCACCCGAATGGTTTTTAAAATTAGTTAAAACATATATATCTACGTCAAAAGGAAATTTTGCCGCACAATTATTATGGCAACGAGGAATTAGAGATCAAATTCAGTTAGAAAATCATATTAATCCTCAAACTTATCAAAGTGCAAGTCCCTTTGAATTTGGACAAGAAATGCACTTAGCCGTAGAAAGATTGCAACAAGCGCGAAATAATCATCAAAAAGTGGCAATTTGGGGAGATTTTGACGCTGATGGTATTACTTCTACAGCGGTACTGTGGGATGGTTTGGGGCAGTTTTTTGCCAAACACACGCAGTTAAGTTATTACATACCCAATCGTTTAACAGAATCTCACGGGCTGAATATTTCAGGAATCGAAAAGCTTAAAAAGCAAGGATGTCAGCTAATAGTTACTTGCGATACTGGCAGTACAAATATTGATGAAATTATCTATGCAAAGAACTTAGGGATAGATATTATTGTTACAGACCATCACACCTTACTACCAGAACGTCCACCCGTAACCGCAATTATTAATCCCCGCAATTTACCCAAATCTCATCAACTATTTCATCTTTCCGGAGTAGCGGTAGCTTACAAACTAGTAGAAGCCCTTTACAGTAGTTTGCCACAAACAGCCCAACAACCATTATCCGATTTATTAGATTTAGTCGCAGTCGGATTAATCGCCGATTTAGTACAATTGAGCGGAGATTGTCGTTACTTAGCACAACAAGGAATTCAACAACTGCAACAAGACTTTAAAAAACCACCAGCTGCAAGAAGAAGACCCGGAGTCGGAAGACTGCTAGAATTGTGTCAGAAAAATGGCGATCGCCCTACAGATATTTCTTTTGGTTTGGGACCGCGAATCAATGCTGTCAGTCGTATTCAAGGAGACGCAAGCTTTTGCGTAGAATTACTAACTAGTACGGACCATCAGCGCGTTTGTGAACTAGCAGAAATTACCGAACTCGCAAACACTCGTAGGAAATCTTTACAAAAAGACGTAGGCACTCAAGTAGCTCAAAAGCTTTCTCAAATAGACTTATCAACCACCAGTGTTATAGTCCTTGCAGACCCTCAATGGGCTGTGGGTGTTTTAGGATTAGTTGCAGGACAAGTAGCACAAGATACAGGAAGACCGACAATTTTATTAAGTACAGAAGTAATAATAGAAGACGACAAAGAGAATATTAATTTCACCCCATCCCCCCCTCTCCCTCTCTCCCCATCCCCCCATCCCCCTATCCCCCCATCCCTTCTCCTTGCAAGAGGTTCAGCACGTTCAGTTAACTCAGTTGACTTATATCAATTAGTAAAAGACCAAGCACATTTACTGCATCGCTTCGGAGGACATCCCTTTGCAGCAGGTTTGAGTATTGCAGTAGAAAATATTCCTTTATTCACAGAAGCTATTAACCAACGGTTGCGACAAATAACCGGAGGTACAACACCAAAACCAACAGTAGAAGCAGACTTAATTGTAACTGTTGCAGACTTAGGTAAGGAATTATTTTTAGAATTAAAGCTACTCGAACCCTGTGGAATGGGTAATCCAGTACCAAAACTTTTGATTGAAAACTGCTGGTTTGAAAATACTGGGCATCGCAATCAACAAGATTTCCGGGGTGAAAAAATTCAGTATATCAAAACAGAATTTCATATCCGAGACGACTCCACCAAAAATCCTTTTCCCGGCATTTGGTGGGGACATTATAAAGATGAATTACCACCGCAGAAATGTGATTGTATAGTTGAGCTAGACTATAACACTTTTAAAAAACGTTATGAAATTCGATTGATAGCAGTACGTCCTGCCAAAAAGGCAATTAATCCAGTTGATAATAGTTTGTCATTTATTTTAGATTGGCGCAATATGCCCCCAAATAACTATCCATCATTATCCGATTCTCCCTTTATGGTTAAAGAATGTCCAACTCGTTGGGATGATTTACGGGTATGGTTAAGACGTTCCTTTCACAAACAACAACCCTTAGCATTAGCATGGTCAACAAATAATCCCCAACCACCAGAAGAAATCTGGTTTAAACTTGTAGGAATAGCTAAATATTTGTGCCGCACCAATCAAGCCGCGACCCGTATACAAATATTAGAAAAACTATCAATAAGTAACCAAAGTTTACATTTAGGTTTTCAAGCTTTAAAGAGTTTAGGTTATACAATCAAATTGGAAGATAATTACTTGATATTTAGTCATACACCTAATACAAATTCTACCCAAAAAACAGTACTTGCTATTGAAAATTTTATTGCAGCAATACGTGAAGAAGAATTTCAAAAAAAATATTTTGATCAAGTACCTCTATCGATGATTAATTATCAATTGATGGGGAGTAGGGAGTAGGTTAAAGGTTAGAGGTTAAAGGTCAAAGGGAACGCGAGCATTACCAATCACTTAATTAACTGATAAGTAAGCTGGCACAAAAAAAATAACGCTATATAAAGAAATATAAATCAATATTAAACCAAGACAGCCTCTTGCCTTTTGCCTTGTCTCAATGATAATTTTCCGTGGTGACCTACTTAAATAACTAACTCTTAACTTTCAAATTTCCTTGACGTTCGCATTTAAAACCACGATTTTGCCATTCTTGTAAATTAACTTTACTTAACTGTATAACGTGAGAACATTTTGGTTTAATAACTTGACTTAATCCCGCCCAAATTAAGCTACGACTAACATCTAAACCAGTTTTAAACCAATGTTCGCGATTTCCTGGAATGCCTTCTTCAACAATTATGTCAGGTTCTACCCACATTCCGTGAGCGCCTAAAAGTATTTTTGCCATCCATTGAGCTCGCGGTAAATGTGTCGTAGAAGTAATTAGTTTCACCTTACGCACGCCCCAATTTTGCAAAATTGGAATACTATAGTAAAAGTTATCAAAAGTGGAGTCAGCACATTTTTCTAACCAAACATTCTGCATAGGTACAGCTTGCTGTTGAAAGATCAGCCAAATACAAGGGTCTTGAGAGCCGCTAGAAATCAAAATTGGGATTTGTGGGTACTTTTGCCCTAACTCGGCAACATATATCTCTCGTTTGATACTACCACCCAAAACGAAAAAGACATCTATAGGCTTGGAAGATGCTAAAAGTACAGTTATAGTAGTAAAAAATAACCAAATAGCAACCAGCAGGCTAACACCAATCGTAAATCTTTGTAAAAAACGGTACCATTTTTTATTTTGACTTTTATCTTGAGAAAATTGGTGATTTTTGACTTTACGATTCATGGTAAACCCGAATAAGATAGTTTATTGTAGTTTTGGTAAATTGCATAATTAGCATAGTTTATGTAACTAATATAGCTAAGTGATAGTCTCTACTAGGTAAGGTAAAATTAGCTACTCGTATGATAGAAAAAAAAGTGGCACAATAATGAATTAAGCTCGCGGAGGAAATTAACTAAGTTAAGAAACTTGATTGAAACTTGATAAGCGTGTTTTGAAAAAAACTTGAAGAATAAGCCTCAAAAAGTCAGATTTACAATCGCAAAACTTATCAGTTTCAGGATTATCTGATTGCTAAACTGTCAAAAAAAACAATCATTCGTGCAAACATAAATGAAACAATCAGCGAAGCGTAACTCACCGCTGCAATCGGCTTTTATTAGTGGAGCAATAGCCACCACAGCAGCAGTGTCTGTATTTAGTCCAGTTTGGTCTCGTTCAGTTCATGCTGCTCTACAGGATAGTCCGAAAGCCATTGTTGACCAAGTATGGCAATTAGTGAATCGTGAATATGTAGATGGGTCATTTAACAACCAAGACTGGATAGCTGCCAGAAAAACTTTGTTAAAAAATAATTATACTACTCGCGAGCAAGCTTACAGTGCAATTCGCCAAACTTTGAAAAAATTGAACGATCCATATACTCGTTTTATGGATCCCCAAGATTACGAGACTCTGACTTCTCAGACTTCAGGGGAAGTTTCCGGGATTGGTATTCGTATGGAGATCAATCAACAAACCCAGCTTTTAACAGTTGTAGAGGCTTTAGAAAACTCCCCAGCATTAAAAGCGGGTATCAAAGCAGGTGATGTGATTTTAGCTATTGACGGAAAAACCACCAAAAACATGAAAATAGAGGATGCCTCGGAATTAATTCGAGGTAAGGTGGGTACATCCATCAATTTACGCTTAGGAAGACCTACTCAAAAACCATTTGATATCAAGTTGACGCGATCAACGATTGAAGTGCCAACTGTGATTTATACCCTTAGAAAAGAAGGTAATCGGCAGGTTGGTTATATTCGTTTGCGGGAATTTAGCGCTCATGCAGCAGAGCAAATGCAGCGTGCTATTCGTAAATTAAACGCCAGTAATGTTGATGGCTTCGTATTAGACTTGCGAGGAAACCCTGGTGGCTTGTTAAACGCAAGCATTGAAATTGCCCGGATGTGGATTGATACAGGTGCTATTGTCCGTACTGAAGACCGTAAAGGTGGAAGTGAAATAACCAAAGCCAACAGTACAGCCTTGACAAATCTTCCCTTAGTGGTCTTAGTAGATGGTAATTCTGCTAGTGCTAGTGAAATTCTTACAGGCGCATTAAAAGATAATAACAGAGCAACCGTAATTGGTTCTAAAACTTTTGGCAAAGCATTAGTACAATCAGTCCACCAACTAGCAGATGGTTCTGGGGTGGCAATTACCATCGCTCATTATTATACTCCTAAAGGAACCGATATCAATAAAAAGGGAATTACGCCCGATATAGAAATCGATTTAACAGCATCCCAGGAACGTCAGCTTGCTTCCGATCCAAAATTGCTGGGGACAAATCAAGATCCTCATTATGCGCGTGCGCTCTCGATTTTATCAAACAACTACTTTGCAACTGGAGAGCAAAATCAACTTTCTCGCAAATCCGTGGTGTTACCCAAGCCTTAAATAATTTATTAGCTATCGGTTATTTAACTGTAATTTAATTTCTGCTCAGAGCTACCCATTGTTAGACTTTTTGGGTAGCTTTCTGGTGCCATATTCAAGACGGCTATTCATCTAAAAACCAATTTTATTTGTTTTTGTTCTAAGACGCATAAGCGCCTGAAACTTCCATATTTGATCCCAAAAACAGTATTGGTAAAGCCGCCACACAAATCATCCGGTTATTTACCAGGTATAGTTTCCACATACTAATTTATTGAAATTAATAGATAATGGTTTTTGAATTGGGAATAATTAAAACTAGAGAGCTAGTAACTATTTGCTCCCTAAGTAATAATTCTTATTTAAAAATCTCCAATTTATGAACAACGAATCATTAAAGACAAACGCTACCAATAGTTTTAAACCGCAGGTATCGGTAGTGGTTCCTATTTATAACGGTACAGCAGATATACCAGAATTAATTAATTGTCTATTAGCTCAAACTTATCCAAAACAACGGGTAGAGTATTTATTGGTAGACAATAACAGCAATGATGGTACATTTGAATTATTAAAATCCCAGTTAGAAAATTGCCCAATTAAAATTCGCGTTTTGAGCGAAAATAAAATTCAAAGTTCTTACGCTGCACGCAACACAGGTATTCGTGAAGCTGTAGGAGAAATTATCGCCTTTACCGATGCTGATTGCCGTCCTCAACCACAGTGGTTAGATGCATTAATTCAGCCTTTTGTCAATCAAAATGTGGTAATTGTCGCCGGTGAAATTACAGCCTTACCTGGTGATAGCTTACTAGAGAAATACGCAGACCGACAAGAAACTTTATCGCAAAAACATACATTAGCAAATAAGTTTTGTGCTTACGGACAAACAGCAAATTTAGCCATTCGTCGGCTTGCATTAGAAAAAGCAGGGTTATTCCGTCCTTATTTAACAACTGGAGGCGATGCTGATATATGTTGGCGAATTTTGCAGCTTGAGATGGGAAGTTTAGAATTTGCGCCCTCAGCGATTGTCCAACACCGTCATCGAACCACATTAAAAGAGCTGAAAAGTCAATGGCGACGTTATGGGCGTTCAAACAGCTATCTTCACGAGCTACACGGTGTCGAATTGATGCGAGAGATCACACTGAATGAATGTTACTATCGCTTAGGGCGTTGGTTGCTTAAAGAAGTACCCAAAAACAGTTTAAAAGCATTATTTGGTAAAGCTAGCCTTGTAGACTTAGTAAACACACCAATTGGTTTATTCACCGCCAGAGCGCGTTACTTAGGGCAGCAGCAAGCACAGTTACCTCCTCAAGCCGAGAAAATAGAATGGTTGTGAATAGTTATCAGTAAACAGTTATCAGTAAACAGTTATCAACCAACAACCATCAACTATCAACCATCAACCATCAACTATCAACCAACAACCATCAACTATCAACCAACAACCATCAACCAACAACCATCAACCATCAACTATCAACCAACAACCATCAACTATCAACCAACAACCATCAACTATCAACCATCAACCAACAACTATCAATCATCAACAAATTTCGCTAAATTGGGAAAGGTAAAGTATAGGACAATCAAGATGACAGCACAACTGTTACTGGTAGATGATGAACCCGGATTGCGCGAAGCTGTGAAAGATTACTTAGAAGCGAGTAATTTCAAAGTTCAGGTTGCTAGTAACGCTCGTGATGCTTGGGAGTGGATGCAACAAAATACACCAGACTTGGTAATCTCCGATATTATGATGCCTCAAGTGGATGGTTATCAATTTCTCAAGCAACTCCGAGATGATACTCGGTTTAAAACATTACCAGTAATATTTTTAACTGCAAAAGGTATGACTGGCGATCGCATTCAAGGTTATCAAGCTGGTGTTGATGCTTATTTACCCAAACCTTTCGATCCAGATGAATTGGTTGCGATCGTGGAAAATTTGCTTGCCCGTCATCTTGCCAAAACAACCGGAAGTATACAGGAAGGAGAAACCCCAGACTTAGCCGAATTAGCCTCTCAGATAGCCCAAATCAAGGCATTGCTGACTCAAAAAACTGGTATTACTCAATCAAGCCCACCTTTCAATATTGACTTGACTCCCAGAGAACAAAGTGTTTTAAATCTGGTTGCTGAAGGATTAATGAACAAAGAAATTGCCAGACGCTTAGAAACAAGCGTTCGTAATGTAGAAAAATATGTTAGCCGTTTGTTTAGTAAAACCGGGACTAATAGCCGTACTGAATTAGTTCGGTTTGCTTTAGAACATGGTTTAGCTAATTGATCAAACCAATTTGGACTTTGAGTACTCAATCAAGTAATAAATTTCTTTTTTTTCCCTATATCAACAGATCAAATTTTCACCTTTATAAGTACTTACGCAAAATTATTTATATAATTACTCGTGAGTTATATAACCCTTCCCCCCAAGCCCCCAACCCTATTCCCTCCCCAAACAAAATGTCTAATTTATTTTGCGCGAGTACTTATTATTGAACTTAAATCCCTGTATTTAATTTTATCATCTAAATTATATTTAAGTAATTCACCGTATTTACAGGTATGAAAAGATAGGTAATCATTAGGTAGTCAACTGGAATAAAAAGTATCTGAAACTAGACAGAAAGATGATTTATACCGAAATTTGCAGCTAATCAAACCTCACGTATAAATCAAATGTATTTAATAGAGAAAATCTTGCTTAGGTGTAGCTTCAAATACTTATTATTCATTTGACTTAAATAAAACAAAGTCATCTTGTTAAAAATTTAAAGTATGCATGGGAGGAAGGCTTACTCTTCCTGACTCATCCCATACAGTACTTATATTTAAACTCTAGGTACATTTAATTGGGGAACTGTGAGCAATGGCAAGCACCCATCTGACGCGATGAAGAAAATAGCAAAAATAACGAAATGCGGCGTTGAGGTAACCGATGCTGGAATTGCCTATCTGATTTGATTCCTTCTTAAAGGAGGGTACGAATGCTATACTTTGTCGTGCAATGCCGAGCCAATATCTTCTTCCCTGGGATGTCAATATTCTTCGTAGATTGTAACCCTGCCTTGAAGCAAGATCAGAATGCTGATTAGTAGGCACCCATTACTTCCATACATTAGTTTCATCAACACTGAGGTTACTTGTAGACGCAACCCCATAACAAACAAAGTAGATCAAGTCGGGTAGACGCTTTCAAAAATGATTCAGCAAAACCCATCTTAAGAATAAAAGTAGCCTTGAGTAATACCAGTTGACTTGTTGTGGGAAAAAATTAAGTTGGGAATTTAAACTTAAACATTTACCAGAACTTCTGTGTTTGTTGGCTATACAATTTACCGCTACTTTGTACAGCAATGTTAGCTACTGATTCATTTCGTTGGAATTACGCAACCGCATCAACTGTCGTCGCATTTGCGGTGAAGCTTTCAACTCTGTTGTCTCATGAAGTTTAACAGCCTGCTGCAATATCTCTAGAAAGTCGTCGGAACCTTCGGTTAGTGCTTCTAACAGCACTTGCAACAGTTGTTCGCGATCGCGTAGTAAACTCTTTTCCTCAATCAACCTAAATTTGAGATTGATTTCGCACTCATAAACACCTACTTCGACGTTGTTTATTTGGCGTGGTAATGCTTTCGAGTTCATAATTGTTACGATTCCTTTACTCGGTGGTCATAGGGGTGAGGAGTTTTATCTCAAGCAAAAGTGTTTTATATTTTGTTTGAAATCGAAAGTAGTGTTTGACGGAAGCAAGAAGAAAAATCATCCATTTTTATTTGTATTGCATTTCACTCTCCGGTTGGTGGTTTTTAAGTAGACTTTGATTGTCTGTAATTTTGATGTTCATGCGCTCCTTACAGTTCTAGCAAACCATAAACTATTATTCAGTTTTTAAACTTCGATACAATGAAGTTTCTGTAAGAACTTGCTAGAGCTTTTTAAAGGTTTTTACATCAAACTTATCTCCACGTCAACAACAGTTTTACTTTTAACTAAAACAAGAGTAATACTACGTAAGTAAAAACGCTGAAATCATTTTATTCGACTATAGCCTAATGTTGTTGTTTAGCAATTCCGTGAAACTACTATATATAGGTTTTATTCATCAAAAAAATACAATTGACCATTAAGACCAAAAATTTTGAGGGTAAATTTAGTGAAGGAGCATCAATTAACACCACTCCTCAATTATTTTTGATGAATAAGAAGGTTAAATTGTAATCCCTTTACAACAACCGGCGATTTAAGCTTACCAGACTGACTTTTATGTTAAATTCCTGGTTCCCCAATTTATCAAAACACTATACTCGGAAAACCAATCAAATTAAAGCAATGATCGGCGTTGATTTGCTATTTGAACTCAAGTGTATGATGGTGGCAGGTTTATTGACTCAACAGTCTGCGATCGCACGGTTAGGTTTCAAGCAAGAATTTAGAGTTTACAATAATTGCAGTGTTACTTAACCGTTATTAAAGAAAGCTCCTATGGATAATCAGATGCTGCTCAAATCAACAACTCGTCATATCCGTATTTTTGCGGCAGAAGTTGAAGATGGTGAATTGATTCCTAGCAATCAAGTGTTAACTTTAGATATTGATCCAGATAATGAATTCACCTGGAGTGAGGACAGTTTACAGGTTGTATATCGTAAATTTGATGAATTAGTCGAAGCTAATAGCGGTGCGGACTTAACTGATTACAATTTACGTCGTATTGGCTCGGATTTAGAGCATCTTGTGCGTTCGCTTCTCCAACAAGGCTCAATTAGCTACAACATATCTGGAAGAGTCAGCAATTACAGTATGGGACTTCCCCGACTAGCAGCAGATGAAAGTAATTAGAATTGCTTGTTTATTGAGACTGTACACAAATTTTAATTAATGCTTAAGTCCTTAAAATCTAAGGATTGCTTGCAGATAATTTTTGTATAGTTGATCATCCTTTCTACCGAATACTTTGTTATTAGGAATAGCCGCAACTGGCACATTTTTATTGTAGGGGAGGCAAAAAGGGGTGTAGATAATATCCCCCTTTTATTGCCTCCCCTAGGAGAGAAATATGCCTTTTTGCTAATTCCTAATATTCCTAATATATTTAAACAAAACCTCACTTTGGGGGAGCAAAGCCTCTAAGGTAGGAATGAGAAAGGAATTGCTTGTTAGGAGGATATATTTAGATAGCTAAAAAAATATAAATATTTATTTTTTTAACGCCTAATGATTTGTAAAGTAGAAATATATGTAGAAAAGAAATAAATAATTAAGAAATAATATTCAATAAATTGTATGGCAAGATTCTTTCTGAGAGAATGTTTGGCTACAAAATATTATGAGCATCATGCGAGAGTTGGTAATTTTTTATATACTTTCTTTAAAAGGTTTATGATGGCTAATTACAAGGGCGAAATTTATAAATTGCTATACTACACTATTTACTCTCGTGTCTGTTCTAAGTTCCGAGTCAAAATGTAATATATCGTTTTATATAAACGCGAATGGTCATATAGCCATTATGTATGAATAAACAATAACTTGCCAATCGCCTTCTCGGTGGGAAACTATGGAAAATGACGCGGCAACGCTCTACTGTCCAAATGAACTTTGTCAAGCTGCTAACCCCCTTACCCACAAGTTTTGCCAGCAATGCTCCACACCTCTGCCCAAACGTTATCTTTGGGCTGTGGCGGATAATTCGATTTTGGGTAATTCTGGGGAATTGTTACAAGAGCGTTATTTAATTATTGAAGATCATGTTTTATTAGATACCAAACCAGGTATTCTGCCAGAAATACCAGAACAACAAAAGTTAGATGAGATCAAATCTTATCTGAGATTAATTCCCTATCGCTTACACGTTCCTCAAGTTTACGGACTGTTCACTTTAAATGTCGGTAACACCTCTACAGAAATATTACTTTTAGAGAAACCTCCGATTATTCTGAGTGAATCGCCGATCAAAGTAAAATTGTGTGACAAATTCACAGATGCTTGGAAAAATGCAACCTCCCTACGGCAACTTAATTGGCTCTGGCAAATAGCCCAATTATGGCAACCTTTAGTAAGTTTTGGTGTTGGTTCGAGCTTGCTAGCAAAAAATTTGATTAGGACAGAAGCTTCGATAGTCCGCTTATTAGAATTAAATTCTGATGGGGAAAGTACACCAGCCTTGTCAGCTTTAGGAGAGTTTTGGCAACAACAGTTACTTGCACAAGCACAACCTGGGATTGGCAATTTTCTGGGTGAAGTTTGTGGTTTGTTGATTGAAGGGAAAATACATTCGAGTGAACAGTTAGTTGGTGTTTTAGATCGGGGGTTAACATCATTAAGCCAATCCCATAACTCTACCATCAAAGTGTTTACGGTGACTGATAAAGGATCTAGCCGCCAACGCAATGAAGATGCTTGTTACCCCCAAAGCGGTATTACTATCTCCAAACCACCATCAAAGTCGGCTTTAACTATTGTTTGTGATGGTATCGGTGGACATGAAGGAGGTAATGTAGCTTCTAATTTGGCGATTGAGACGATTCAACAGCAGGTAGGGCAATTAGAAAGTTTACCAGGAGATCATATTAATTCCGCCGCCCTACTTACCGACTTAGAAAGGGCTACTGCTGCTGCTAACGATAAAATTAGCCAGCGTAACGACAGCGAAAATCGTCAAGGACGACAACGGATGGGAACCACTGTAGTCATAGCATTACCAGTTGCCCATTCCATGTATATTACTCATGTGGGAGACAGTCGGGCTTACTTAATTACCCGGAATAACTGCCATCAGATAACTCTTGACGATGATGTGGCTTCGCGGGAAGTCCGATTGGGTTATGCGGTTTATCGCGATGCTGTACAGCAAGCTGCTTCTGGTTCATTAGTACAAGCATTGGGAATGAATGCAAGTAGTGCTTTACATCCTACAGCACAGCGATTTATCCTCGATGAAGATTGCGTGTTTTTACTGTGTTCCGACGGCTTAAGTGATTTTGACCGTATTGAACAATACTGGGAAACGGAAATTTTGCCATTACTCAACAATAATGGTGATGTAGCTAGTGTTACAAAGCGAATGTTAGAGATTGCTAACAATCAAAATGGTCACGATAATGTGACTATTGGCTTGATGCATTGCCAAACTAAATATTCCGAGCCAAAATCACCATTAGAAGCTAGTCTGGCAGATGTTGCCTTAATTTCGGCAGTTGATTCTTCTCGTTTAGCTCCAGCAACAGAAAATTTTCCCAATCAGAAAACCCAAGTAATTACCAAAAAAGTTGCTCCGAAAGTTTCTAATGTACCTTTAATATTAGGAATAATTGCTTTACTAACGATTCTGGGTGGTGCATTAGGATACTTCTGGAGGCAAAGCACAAATAATGTTGACTCAACACCACTAGCATCAACAAATACAAAAACCCCCAACAGTACCCCAACTTCAATTGAAGATAATTCTCAAAGGCTCGCCGAAATAGACAAAGGTTGGTTAATTAATACTAAAACAGAAATTAATCTTACTAGAACTAGAAGTAAAATACCGCCTGGTGATACGAGTATTGGTCCCCAACAGCCAGGAACAATTTCTGCACCACAACCGAGTTTATTACAGGTAGTACAAAAAGAGCAGATTCCTTCATCACAAGATTATTGGTTACAGATTAAGGTATGCTCAGTTGGAGATGCAACGCCGGTAAAAGATTTGGCGACTCCAACAGTAACCCCTACCGCCAACATCACCTTACCTAAACCGGGCGAACAATTATGGCTTAAACGTTCACAACTGACACCCTCAAATGTCTCAATTTCCAGACCAACGACTGCACCCCAGCAGTGTTCTACAACAGATAGTTTGGCTCCAAACATTGAAGATGCTTCGACTGTATCGCCTGTTGAGGACTCGCAAAACCCCAGCAGTCCTGGTAGTATCACAGATAAAAAAACATTACCCCCAACGGGTAACAGCACTGATTGAAAAACTCGATAAACTATAAGAAACTCAAATCATACAGGTAATAGCCTGAAAAGGTAATTTTTAGGCAAACATTTTGCTTGAAAAAAAATTAGCAAGTTTAAAGAATCCATGCCATCCCTTAACCTGGCGATCGCCCGTCTCGTTCATACAGGCACCGACAATTTTGCAATTTGGGTGGTGAATGCTCCCTATCCGAGTGGTTATGTTTTACATGATTGTGTATGGTCGCAAGAGCTCAATCAAGCTTGGCTGGAATGGCAACAAATGTTTGCCGGACATTCTCGCTTGGATATATCGCCAAAAAATAAATCAGAAACAATAAATCCACTTCCCTTAAATTCCCTACCATCCGCTTCTGGTCAAAAAACCAGCTATAGCAGCCGTTTGATGCAATATATGGGAGTTAGTTTATGGCGTTGGACATTCGAGGGAGAAATTCTTGGTAGCTTGGAACGTAGTCGCGGTATTGCCATGGGTCAGCATACACGTTTGCGCTTTCGCTTGGAAATCCGTGATCCAGATTTAATTGCTCTTCCTTGGGAAATTATGCAGCGCGAACCGGGACAACCAGCAATGTCGCTGTCGCAACATTTGTTATTTAGTCGTACTACCTCTCAAGTTGAACCGCTGTCTTGTTCAGGAACTGATCACGCTTTAAATATTTTGTTAGTTTTAGGAGAAGATGAAAACCTACAACTCGAAAAAGAAGCAAGTATTTTAGAGCAAACTCTTTCTGGAGGTCATCAGCTAGGTAGTCACTCTACGGGATACGCGCCTTGCATGGTAAATACCCTGGTAAAACCAACTCCACAACAGCTAATTTCGGAATTAGATACCAAAGCTTATAATGTCTTTTTTTACGCTGGTCATGGCTTGCCAGGACCCGATGGAGGGTTTCTATTTTTACAAAATGAGATGACCCTTAACGGAATGGAATTGGCACAAGCTTTAACCCGCAGTGAGGTAAAGCTGGCAGTTTTCAATGCTTGTTGGGGAGCCCAACCTTTCTCTAATCAAAACCGGGCTATTGCTCACAGCAGTTTAGCAGAAGTACTCATACGTCAAGGTGTACCTGCGGTACTGGGAATGCGTGATAAAATTACTGATGAGGAAAGTCACAGTTTTATTCAAACCTTTGCTTTAGCTTTACGTAATCGCAAACCCATTGACGAAGCTGTTGCCGAAGGTAGAAAAAGATTACTAACAATTTATCATTTCAATCAGCCCGCTTGGACTTTACCAGTTCTTTACTTACACCCCCACTTCGACGGTGAATTGCTCAAAAGTTTTGAAGAAGGTGCTACAGAAATACCCACAACTTTTATTCCTGGTAGTGCAAATGTTTCCTTACGTTCTTTACAACCAGGAGGTAAAATTTGGTTATTGAAACCTGGAGTTACCCGTATCGGTCGCACCAGAGAAAATGATATTGTCATCCGAGAACCTTCAGTTTCAAAGCGTCATGCTGAAATTTTATGTCGTAATAGCTTAGTCGGAAACACTCAAGTGCAAACTTACTATTTACAAGATTTATCCACCTACGGTACTACTTGGATTTTACGCTCCGGTGGCTGGGAACAAATCTACAGAGGCGAAGTACCATTAGAATCGGGAATGCATTTAAAGTTTGGTAGCACTAAAAGTCAAACTTGGGAATTTCGGATTGAAAATTAGATATTTCTCAAATTGGTACTATTCTTCTTTCAACTATTAACATAGACTCTACGTTGCTACATCAAACCAAAAAGTTAAAACAGTAGATAAAAGAAAATTTCAGTTTGCGGAAACCAGATATTGGGTGCTGTAGCTGTCAATACCGCTAATTCATTCACCGGGAGACAACACATGGCTGACAAAATGCAAGGTTCAACAAATTCTCACAACTCACTTTCTCAAATCGAGTTGGATTTACTCGCAAGTCTACTCGAACCAGAAGATAATACTTATCCTTGGAATCCTTACGAAGATAATACCCAAGCTTATTTTAATCAAATTGAAGAGCAATTCCCGATGCAAGGGTTGCTAGACGAGGAACTAAATACACGCTGTACAAATTTCCATAACCAATTAGATGCGCTTTGGTCTAAGGTCGAAACATCAGCACACTACAATTGTAATACGAATCAATCAGTAGCGGTGAAGTTGCAAAATAATTTACAAAAAGAATTTTGTAATCGTATGCCTAAAGATTGGATAAACTTGATTGCTCAGAAAGCAGCAGAAATTTTTAATGCAAAACAGTCAATCACAGAACAATTGATTGAATGCGTACAAGCTGTATTACCCAGTCTAGAAGTTGATGACATCATGGTTTTAGCGCGTCCATTAGCTTATGCAACCAGAAGTAACTCTCCGACTAAAGTCGAATCAACTTTAACGAATTACAATCAAGAGGATAATCGTGAATGGGCAACTTTATCAGAAATTGAACAAGCAAAAGTTGGTTTAGCTATTGCTTATCATGCATTAAAGCAGTTAAATACCTTTGAGACAGAAGATTAAAACTTTTCTCGGCATTTTTTACTTTAGTTGCAAAGCCAATGCAATCAACTTACTTTCGCGATGGCTGGGGCGGTGCTATTTTATATAATTTTTCTTTTTTTCGGGTAGATTTATCCATGATAATTTCAAAGATAAAATAGTTTATCCTCCAGCCTCATCTATCAAAAGACATATATTAGTAAATAGGGAGTAGGGAGTAGGGAACAGTAAAATTACCAATTACCAATTACCAATTATTTATTTTCCGAAAAAGCGGGTAGCGAAATTGTGTTCGCGATTGGGTGAAAGCGCTCTTGCTTTAAGAATTGCAGCCATTAAAAAAGCGTAAGATAACACACCTACGACAACTAAAAACAAACCACTAATAGCTCCAGTTGCATTCCACAAAGCGTGAAGGGCTGAAGCACTAAGATAGCCAACCAATAAAATTTGTCCTGCTAATTTTGGTTTAAGCACGGCTAAACCGATGAAATACCCTAGATATCCGCTGTAAGCCATATGTCCGGCAACAGAGCCGAGAATTCGCGGAATCAACAGTTGTAAACCGACTAATTGACCTGTTTCAACTCCTGATTGAATCGCTGCGTTTTGAGTAACTTGCGGCACATACTGACCTAGTGTTTCCAACAGGGTAAAACCTACAGCGGAAGCTGCGCCAAGCAATATTCCGTCCAATGGTTCCCAAAGACCAATACGTTCCCGCCAAGGGGAAGACAATCCTAAACCGATAAAATATATACCAGCGACTGGCAATGCTTTAAGTAGTTCTTCCATCAAACCAGCACCGAAAAACATCCGCACCAACCATTCTGTAAAGGTAATTGATTCTTGTTCAGAAGGTAGACTACCGGGTAAAATTTCGCGAAATATAAAAATAAATAAATCTAATAGGGGACTAAGTAAAATTAAAGTTGTGGATAAAGCTACCCCTAATAGAACCCACCAAGGTTTATGCTTGCCACATAACTGATAAATAAAATAGTAAGCGGCAAAGGCAATATAAACAGCAACTATAATTTGGTTTGCTTCCGGTTTTCCTACCGTGGCAAACATTAGTACTACAAATATGACCGTTAAAATTCCAGGTATGAGGTAAGCTTTGCGAGTTAAATCTTTACCTGTAGAGATAATGGGAAATAATTGAGTGAAGCTAACTGAATCTGGTTTGGAATAGTTTGAGCAAGCAGAAATAGTTGTTTTTCGTTCAATTATTTCGTTACCAAAAACCAAGTCAGGTCCATCGTACCCCAAAGTAATGCGATCGCCAGGAAAAATTTGCTGGCATTCCTGCAAGCGTTTCCCATTTAGATAAGTACCGTTAGCACTATTTAAGTCGCAGAGTATCCAACTGATTTCACCATCGGGGGATAAACTTAGAGGACGAATCACCGCATGACGGCGAGATACCATGCGATACTGTAATGCATCTAATACAACTTGACAGTGAGGATCGCGTCCAATTACTGCCTCTGAAGTTGGAATTAGCGAGTAGCGTTGATGAACTGTTTCTAATTCCTTACCAGACACTAGCCGCAGAAATGCATTCTGTCTTGCGTTTTTGCCTGTCATCGAGTCAGTATTATTTCTCTACTATAATAAATGGGTCTTTGTAGGCAGTAAGACTTAACCACACAATTGTATTTTTAACTTTCCATGCCGTTTAATACACTATAGTTCACGCTTTGCTCATTCGTGAAAATTTATCATAAAAATTCCTGGTTAACGCCGAAAATATGCCAAAGCACTATTATCTTAATCCTTAGTCTACGCTAACGAGGACTGTTTTGGCTTTATTGAATTGTAAAATTTATGCATTGAAAAGGTTCTCGAAAAAGTCTTTATGATGTAGTTTGATTTGATTGTATATTTAGAGTCTTGACTTAAAGGGTAATTTTGTATTTGAACGGGGAATAGGGCTATTCCCAATTACCAATTACCAATTACCAATTACCCAATTTATTTATTTAATCGCTTGCTGCAATTCTCGAAGTTTTTTCAACACGGCACCAGAATCAAATAATTCTTTGGCTGTTGCTAAACCGGAGGACATATCATTACAAATTCCGCAAAGCCATAAATAAAACCCGCCATTCCATAGTGCTGTTTGCATCAATTCTGATGGTTTACCTTCCAAGACTAATTTCATTTCTGATAATAATTCTTCTGTACTATTTAGAGGTACATTTTGAGTCGTAAACCCGTATTCCCTAGGAACTAAAAGTAATCTTTCTATGGGATTTGTCCCATTTCCCAAACCGATAATCGCGGTGCGATCGCGTGGTAAATCACAACTGCCTTCTAACCCCTTTACCGTTGTAAACTTAGTAATTCCGATTTCACATAAAGTTGCCTTAAACCTTTCTTCTGTCGGTGGATGAACAAACCCGGTAACGATGTGAGCATCACCAGCATAAGGACACCAAATTAATTCCATTGTGGCAAAAGGCGGACGCTTACCAATTTGGTCACGGTATTTCCAAATACTTGCTGTTAAGGGAAAATGCAGTGGTGTATAAACAAAAGCGATTCCGGTTTTGTCCATGACCTGGTGGGTTTTGGGTAATTCTAACTTTCTCCAATCAACACCCAAACCTTGCCAAATTTCGACCAAAGAAACTCCGTATTTTGTCGGAAGGCGATCGCCACCGTGCATGATCACATTTTGTCCAGAACAAGCTAACAATAAAGCTGTGATCGGGCTAATTGGTGCAGTGCGGGTTCTACCATCATAAGGTATACCAAAAACCATAGCTGGTCGGTCATGGTTAATTGCTGGTAATCTTGGCCCGAGTTCGTTGTAAGCATCCAACATTCCGGCTAACTCTTGACTAGTAGGTCGTTTGATGCGGTGTGCAATCAAAAAAGCGCCAATTTGTGCTGGTGTTGCTTCACCCAAAAGCATCATTCTGGTTGCTAATTTTGCTTCAGCACGAGTTAAATCTTCTTTTGTATGTTCCCCACTACCTATTTTTTTAAGTAAATCTCTAAATGAATTGCTCATAATTTTGATAGTGAATAGTGGATAGTTGATAGTGGATAGTGGATAGTGGATAGTTGATAGTGGATATTAGAAAAACCAACAACTAACCACCAACAACCACCAACCATCAACCAACAACTAACCACCAACAACTAACAATTACCAATTACCTGTTGTGGTATGTGTTCGCAAACTAGATTCCAAAAGTACTGGATGGGAGGGATTTGTAAACGGTCTTGAGTTGTTACCATTACTACTTCACGGATTAAAGATGTACGGTTGACGGAAGAACCATTGTTATTAAAATGAAAAGGACGAACTGCAAGGCTGGGGTCAAAACGAGCTTCAATTAATGCTGAACTTGGTAATAAAGCGATTAATTCTCCTTGACGTACTATTCCCCGGAAAGCATCTAAGGTATTAACTTCTAAGGCTGCTTTGAGTAATGCTTCATTTTGGTCAAATTGATTTTGTACTAACCGCTGCATTCCGTAACCTTCTTTAAAAATTACTTGGGGATAGCGGATTAACTCTGTCCAAGGAATGAATTCATATTCCGCTAGTGGATGATTGGCTGATACTAAAACTTCTATGGGTTCTTCATAAAGACTTTGGACAACCATTTCTTTACTCATGGTAAGAAAACGATTGTTCATGACAATTGCTAAATCCACAAGTCCATCTTTGAGAACTTTCAATGCGCGATCGCTACCTAATGATGTTACCCGTAATTGCACATCAGGGTATTGCTTGCAAAATAATTGCAATAAAGGTGGAAAATAATAAGCACATACTGAAGGAATACAGGCAATACAAAGTTCTGGCTGTTTCCCTGATATCAAATCGGTTATTTCTTGCTTAGCAGTTTGCCACTCTAAACAAATTTTACGGGCGCGAGGTAATAAAACTTCACCCGCTAAGGTCAATTTTGACTGACTAGTTCTGTGAAACAATTCAAATCCCAAATCTGCTTCCAGTGACTGAATTTGACGGCTGATTGTAGATTGGGTAACATTACATTGGTGCGCTGCTTTCTGAAAGCTGCCACTATCGGCGATCGCTAAGAAGGCTTGCAATTGTTCTAGCCGCATTTTTTAGTAGCTGTAGTTACATTTACGGCAAACTTAACTTAACGTATTCTTATATAATTTTTAGTAAATTTTGCTACATATATTTGAGAATTTTCAATTGAGCTTATATAGTTGGTAATTCTACCTAAATATCAGTATTGCAGACTATCTAAGTCAATAATTGAAATAGTCTCAATAAATATTACGAATAAAAGTATAGATAATTCAAATTGGTTTATCTCATATTTGGCACCATTCTCAATAATAGGAAAAAAGCGGTATTTTAATTTTAATTTGAAGTAGGTGGGTACAAATAAACATTTAAACATTCCTATCTAACAAAACGTAAATACCCCGAAAAACTTCTTCCTAATGCCTAATCCCTGCTCCCTACTCCCTGTTTCTTTTGAGGTACAAGCTGCAATAGCGACTGGTAGGCAATTTATTAGTGTGCCAACACCAACTCAATTTAAGAAGTTAGGACGGTTCATGCTTGATATTTTCTCATAGTTTGAGGTCAGGGTTTTTTTAACTTGTTTAATTAATGTGTCAATGATTGTTTATAGTTATAAATGTAAGATTTTCATTTATGTACTTTATTCTGACTTGATTGTATTTGTTTTCACATCAGGAATAGCCGCAAGCGTCACAATCGGTGGTTGGTGCGTGACGCTACAAGTCTTATCGCTACGTTCAAATTTATTCTAAACTACACACCCTACAAGAAAATTGTGCCAGTTGCGTAAGTCCTACACATAACAAATCACATTCATTTATGTAATTTTTTTATTACAAGGCATGGAACATGAGAAATCTATTGAGACAAATTCGTAAATACAGTAAAAATGAGAATTGCTTGTATCTGATTGAAAAGGTTGAAGAAATCATTGCCAAGGTGCTATCGATTACTATGGTGGTGGTCATATTCTTTGCAATTATAGATTTAGCAATTTATGTCATAAACAAAATATTAATTTGGGATATGAACAATGCTAGTTTTAATGAAAATTTATTTACAACTTTTGGATTATTTTTAAATGTTTTAATTGCTTTAGAAATTTTAGAAAATATTACTGCTTATCTAAGAAAAAATGTTATTCATGTTGAATTAGTAATTGCTACTTCCTTAATCGCTGTAGCGAGAAAGATTATTATTTTAGACTTAGATAAAACAGACGGGATACAAGTAGTTGGTTTGGGAGTGGCGGTTCTTGCTTTATCAATCAGTTATTGGATTATCCGCAGCAGACACCATAAAAGCCAATAAAAATCAATCAAAATCAATCAAAATCAATCAAAATTAATCATGAACTGGATGGATTTTTAATTAATAGATATAACCATACCTTCACAAGCTACAAATGCTTGTTCTAGGTCAGATTTAAGTGTAGCTTGAACTCGATCTAAAAAATCATCGTTATGATTTGGATGATGATTAGAAAATACAAGTTGTTTAACACCTGTTGTACGAGCTAAATCTATAGCATTTTTCCAATAGGAATCAATTGGTGTTTGCGAGCCGCCAAAATCAGAGGAAATGTAGTTAGGATTTACAATTAATAAGTCTACTCCTTGAGTTAATCTAATTACACCTTCAACATCTAAATCATCTATTTTAGATTGTAAATCAGTGATGTAAGCAACGCTGTATTCAGACCATGTAATTTTATAACCAATGGACTTTTGAATATTATTAATCAATCCCATTTCTACTGTGACATCATCAATAGCCACCACTTGATTTGGAGTCAAATTATAAAATTGCAGTTGTGACTGCATAACTTGTAAAGGGTAAGGAAAATGGGGCAATAACATCTGATCGCAAAGTGATTGCTTAATTGATGCTCCATTTGAAGCAGCGGTACCGTAAATGTGTAAGTAGTTTTGGGGTGCAAATGCGGGGGCAAAAAAAGGAAAGCCCTGAATGCGGTTTGTTTGAGCGTTAGTAAAAAATAAATGGACTACTATTTCTTGCTGTTTTTGTAACCAGTTTTTTCCTAACATTCGCAAACCAGTACCACCATCAAAAATCAAATTATTTCGTCCGACTTGCATTTCTACACAAGCAGTATTACCTCCATAAACATTAGTTTCTTGACTTGGAGTGGGAATTAAACCTCGTACTCCCCAAAATTTGACTAAAAAGTGATCGGTTTGCTCAGAAGAAGAATTTTCTGGGGATTCGCTACCATCCTGATTGTGCTGCGATAATTGTATATTTGGCATTTTTTTTAGAGAATTGTCTTACCGAGCAGATCATCGTAGTGTCTGACTTCTAACAATTTGTTTTTGTCGTCTACGATGACAACTGTAGGGGAGAAACTTTTGATTTCTTCCGGAGTTAACTGCCCGTAAGACATTATAATCAGGCGATCGCCTTTTATGGCTAGACGTGCCGCAGCCCCATTTAGCTCAATTGCTCCGGAATCGGCTATAGCCGGTATTGCATAAGTCACAAAACGCTCGCCGTTAGTTATATTCACTACCTGCACCTGCTCGTAAGGTAAAATACCAGCTTGATCCAAAAGTATTTGGTCTATGCTGATACTGCCAATATAGTTGAGATTAGCTTCGGTGAGAGTACAGTTGTGAATTTTGGCTAGGAGAAGCGTGCGCTGCATTGGTTAATTAGCTTTTAAGGGAAAGGGTTGATTAATGAAAAATTAAACTTGATGGAAATATCTGATTTAATTTTACTTAGTTTCCGACTCACTATCTCGACCTTTTTCGCTACCTGCTTTGATGCATTTTTCAACTAAAGGTGCTACTTTATCAACATCTTGCCAACCAAGTATTTCGGTGACTTTTTTCTCTAAATTTTTGTAACTGCGGAAAAATTCTGCGATTTCGTCAAGTCTATGCTGAGGTAAGTCTTTTAAAGATTTGACGTTAACATAACGTGGATCTTTGTCTGGTACACAAAGAATTTTTTCATCGCGATCGCCACCGTCAATCATTTCTAACATTCCGATCGGTCGTGCTGCAATTACGCAACCGGGGAAGGTTGGCTCATCCATTATTACCATACCATCGAGGGGATCGCCATCATCAGCCAAAGTATTTGGTACGAAACCATAGTCATAGGGATATTGGACTGATGAATAAAGTACCCGATCTAAAGCAAATGCTTGTAAATCTTTATCATATTCATATTTATTTTTACTTCCACCGACAATTTCAATTAAAACATTGATTAAACCGGGTTTTGGTTGAGATGGGATACGAGATAAGTCCACAGATTTACTCCTAAAGCTTTGATTAATTCTCGGTGAGAGTTTGCAGGCTCCCCGTGTAGAATTTTAGGGCAATATGGACGTTACGATAAAGTAGTTTATTCTTAATAAATAAAAAAATCCGAATTTAACAGCGGTCTTAGATTCATTTCAATAAGTTAGTTTATATGTCAATAGTTTCAGTGTACTATTTACGAGACTTAGAAGTCGGGTTTTTCAGTTAACTATCTCGAAAAAAAAGATAATTGTCCTAAAAACCCGACTTCTCACCCCCACGAAAAATCAAGTATAGAGCGATGTCCAATAGGAGTATGAAAAAGTGTAGAGACGCAAAATCTTACGTCTCTACAAGGTTTAATTATGAGTAGAAATACAAAATCGTTTTCATGTAAATTGCTTCTACTAATCGCTAGAAGTTACTTTTTTTTCGAGAAGCCCGAAGCGTGCTTATTCATTTTATAAATGGATGAAATTTCACTTTTTATTAGTTTTGTATCATTGTCAGTTGTTTGTAAGCTATAGGTTGATGGTTGCCGGTTATCCAGAACGCTGCTTGAAGAGTAATGACCAATTACAAACATCGGTAACGTCAAAGTTAACACAGCAATCGCTGTTCCTACAAAGTCTGCCAAACGTTGGGAAGGTAATTCCTCTGTATTGGCAGACTGACTGTTTGAATTCATATAAATTATTTAGCTCTTTACATCACTAGTTGCTACGGCTCTCTAATTAGAGAGTTGTTATTATTTTAGCTTTTTTTCGGACTGTAAACTACCTATTATTCAAGAATTTAAATCAGTTTTCCGACTCATTTTATATATTTATTTATACTTGAAACTCTTGATACCAAGTAATACATAAATATCTTTTGAAAATACTTGTAACTTATCTCGTTTTTTACTTGCGTATTGCTGATATTATTACAGCTTACATTGATTAAATATTATGCAAAAAAAAATACATATCGTTTATTTCCTAATATTAACTTTAAATGATTCTTGGGTCAATATCATCTTTCTTTCGGATGATAAAGTCTTTCCCAGTAGGGCTTTTTCGCTTTATTCTCAGAAATATTTTTAGTGTTTCATGTTGAAAAGTATTTGAGTATACTTCAGTTTTTTTTCATCATCATCAGTAATTACACTCAAATATTTTTATGGATAATATGCTTTAATCAAATAGGTCGTTACTAATTCTATACCGCAGAATTACAGGATAATTAAATGAATTTTAAGTAACAGTAAGTGACGATTATTTGCTAATAATCTTCACGTATAATTCCGTAAAAATAATTAAGAATCAAGTTGATGCTACGATACTGGTACACCAAGTAATAAAATAATCATATCCGGATGATTTTGCAAAAATTATCAAATGGTTATATCTGATTAAGTCTTGTTTTAATCCAGGTTAAACTGAAGCTATCGACTCAGATCAATTCAAACTATAAAAAATAACAAAATATCAAAATTTATAACAATAATCCGGGCTAAAAAAACCGCCACTAAAATAAATAGGGCGGTTTGGTTAAGCAATCGGAGGGTATTTACAGCTTACTCTGCTAGTACATAAAATTGCTGTAGCCAAGTTTGCACTTGTAATACAAAATTTGCAGCTTGAAACAATTAATTTAACGGATGCTATAAGCGCTAATTTTTTCTTTGATATATCTGATGTAAAGATGCCTAAAAGTAGATTTAATTATGCGGGGCATTCCAAAATCAATTGGCATCAATTTGGATGGCAATTGCCAATCATCTATTTGTAATGATTCAGGATACAATTGAACAAAATTGATCGCATCTAATTGCGGACAAATTCCCAATCGAATTGATGCTGCAACAGTAGGTATTTGTTGGGGAGCAACTTTGAGTATTTCGACTATGGCTCTATCCAAAGCAAATACGTCTTTTGACGCACCTAAAATTCCTAAAGCACGGGGTTCACCACCGCTCGGACCGTTGCCTTCATGACCGATAATTCCGTCTATAATTGTTAAATTGGGGTTAATGGCTTTGGCAGTCTCTACCAACATTTCTCCAAAACGGTTGGTATCTTTCCCTGCTTCCATGTGCCACCAAGCTTTCATTTTACCGGGTACACAACCAAACAAATTTTTCACTCCCAAAGTCAATACCAATTGGGAATGAGATTTGACTTTGGGTAAGTTGATCACTATATCGGCTTCCATTGTCTCTTTCGACAACAATAGATGGTTGAAATTATCGTTGACGATTTCGTAACGCTGAGAGTGAAAGTCAATGATGGGAAGATTCAGTTGTTTTAAAACCCATTCATATCCATTCGCTAACGCAACTCCTTTCGCGCTACCGAATGCGGGGCTATCTCCCAAAAACGGCTTTCCACCAGCATCAATTACCATACTTGCCACCGCGTAAACCATTTCCGGACGTGTGGTACACTCAGAAGTAGGACGCGAACCTGTAAGTAAATTCGGTTTGAGTAAAACGCGATCGCCATTTTTCACAAATGCTGCGATTCCACCCAATGGTTCTAACAGAGTTTTTAAAGATTCCCTTAATCGTTCCACTTCATAAGAAGTAGCCCTAATTAAACTGACAGATGGTTTTTGAGTCTGCATTGATGTAGTTTTTTCATTCTGTGGTTTTGTCACAGCTTAACTTAATCGTATTTTGACCTTCAGGAATCAGTAAAAACTAGGGACACTTTTTGATGTGGACTGAAATTAGTTGTTGGTTGATGGTTGTTAGTTGATGGTTGTTGGTTGTTGGTTGTTGATTTTTCTAATAACCACTATCCACCATCCACCATCCACCATCCACCATCCACCATCCACTATCCACTAACCACTATCTACCATCCACTAACCACTAACCACCATCCCTATTCCTTGAGAATCTGACTCATTTGTTGGAGATTCAAAACTCCGGCTAATTCTTCTTCACTCATTAACCCTTTTTCGATTACAATTTGTCTTAGGGGTTTTCCGGTCTCCATGGATTCTTTGGCGATGGCTGCTGCATTGAGGTAGCCGATATGTGGATTTAATGCCGTTACTAACGCCAAACTTCCTTCAGCGTAGGCTAAACAACGTTCTGATAAAGCAGTAATTCCTTGGATACAACGAGAAGTAAGTGCTTTAATGGTTTGTCCAAGTATTTCAATACTGTGAATCAAATCGTAAGCAATCAATGGCATCATTACGTTCAATTCTAATTGTCCTGCTTGTGCAGCGTAGTTAATCGCAGTGTCGTAACCGATTACCTGAAAACATACCATTGATGTCATCTCAGCCATCACAGGATTATATTTTCCAGGCATAATCGAGGAGCCTGGCTGCACTGGTGGTAATTGAATTTCTTTGAAACCAGTTTTTGGTCCTGAATCCATCAGGCGTAAGTCGTGAGATATTTTAATTAAATCTTGAGCCAGATTGCGTAAAGCACCGGATACGTTGACGAAGGGTGCCATACTTTGCATTGCAGCCATGAGATGAGTAGCTTCTTTTAAAGGAGAATTAATTAGTGTTGAAAGAATTCTAACCGCACCTACACGATATTGGGGATGGGTGTTTAACCCCGTACCCGCTGCACTTCCCCCTAAACCGAGTACCATTAAATCCTTGGCAGCGGTATTAATTCGATTTTGATGTTCTCTGAGAATTTCAGCCCAAGCGGCAAAAGTATCTCCCAAACGTACTGGTACGGCATCTTGTAGATGAGTTCGACCGGACTTTACAATATCTTTAAATTCTCTAGCTTTTTCTGACAAAGTACTAATGGCATGATCTAAAGCGGGATACAATGTTCTAGAAAGAGCTAAAAGTCCACCGATTCTGATTGCCGTAGGAATCACATCGTTTGTAGACTGTCCGTAGTTAACGTGGTCGTTAGGACTCACACGCTTATAATTACCTTTTTCGTCTCCTAAAATTTCCAAAGCGCGATTTGCTAGCACTTCATTTACATTCATATGGTGGGAAGTCCCGGCACCTGCTTGATAAACATCGACTACAAACTGGTCACGAAACTGACCCGCGAGTATTTCATCAGCAGCTTGTATAATAGCTTGAGCAACATCTTGGGGTATACAACCTAATTCACCATTCACGGTTGCTGTAGCTTTTTTGATGATGACACAGGCATCTACGTAAGTAGGTAAAGGTTTAATGCCGCTAATAGCGAAGTTTTCCGTAGCCCGTAGAGTTTGAATCCCGTAATAAGCACTACTATGAATTTGGCGATCGCCCATGGAATCGCTTTCGATACGAAATTGTGAATTAGTCATGGTGTTCAGTTAACAGTTATCAGTTAACAGTTATCAGTTAGCGGCGATTAGAGACATTTTTTATTATTAATTCTTAATCAGTTTAGATATTATTACCTGTAAACCCCATAACCTATAACCTTTAACCTATAACCTTTAACCTGAATAATGACTCTTCCCAACTGGATTACTTTCTCTCGCTTGCTAGGTATACCATTTATTCTTTATGGTTTGCATAACCCGACACCCCAAGCAAGATGGGTATGTTTAACAATTTTTATTATTGCTGCCGCTACAGACTGGTTAGATGGATATTTAGCTAGGAAGCTGAACCAAGTAAGCGATTTAGGTAAATTTCTCGATCCATTAGTAGATAAATTGCTGGTACTTGCTCCAATGCTTTCTTTAATTGAACTAGGACAAATTCCAGCGTGGGGAGTATTTTTAATATTAGGACGGGAATTAGCAATTGCAGGCTGGAGAGTTAGTCAACCGAAGATTAGCGGTGCGAATATTTGGGGAAAACTCAAAACCGTAACTCAAATAATTGCGATCGCGCTTTTGATTGCTCCTTTGTCTCCAGAATGGGAATTACCTTCTTTAATTGCTTTTTGGGTATCTGTAGCTTTAACTTTGATTAGTGGAGCAATTTATCTTTTAGCGCAAAAGACAGTAGAAGATAGTAATTGATAATTGATAATTGGTAATTGGTAATTGGGTTTTAAGCTGATGTTTTCAATTGAGAATAAGTTCTATTGATTTATCCACAATCGCTCTGGCTGGGTTACGACGCGATTAATATAAATTTTTGCTAGAAATTCAATTAATTTTCGTGTCTAACCCAACCTACAAGCTACTAATTAACTATCTAAATTACTGCTTTTAAAATCTCCTCATCAACTGAAAAATCTATTTCTGTTTTATCTCGCTCAGATACTAAATAATCGTTTTGAAAAGAGTCTTTCAATCCAGAAACTAAATCGTAATCGGGATGCCAATCTAATTGTATGATGGCTTTGTTAACCGAAGCGAAAAAGTGCTGCATTCTCATGGGAAAAGCTTTACGTTTGCCAAAATCAAACTTTTTCGGGTCGTAATGTACTATTTGAATATCATCTGGTGATTTACCCGCAGCGACAGCACAAGCACGAGCTAAACCGTCAAAGGTAACGTAACGATTTCCCGAAATGTTGTAAATTTGTTGTATTGCCGTAGAATTGCCTATAACTTGAGCCATTGCTGAAGCTAAGTCTTTAACATGACCCAATTGAGTAATATGCAATCCATTACCGGGAATGGGAAGCGGACGGTTACGAGTAATTCTATCAAAAAACCAAGCTTCTAAATCGTTGTAATTTTGGGGTCCGTAAATATAGGTGGGACGAATTGACGTAAAAGGAAAGCCATTTTCTGCGAGATAACTTTCTGTGTGATGTTTACCCTTATGACGACTTTTAGGGTCTACTGCATCTCCTTCTACATGAGGTAGAATATCAGATTTGAGATATACCCCAGCAGAACTCATATAAATAAAGTGCTGCAAACGGTTTTGAAAAATTTCTGCTAATGGTTGAGTATCAGTAATTTCCCTACCATTGTTGTCAAAAATAACATCAAAATCTTCCTTTGCTAACTTTTCTTTTAGTTGATTTGGGTCAGTGCGATCGCCCTTGATTAACGTTACCTTCTCCACAGGTAACGGACGATTACCGCGATTGAAAAGTACTACAGAATGTCCTTGTTCTACTAATATTTGAGTTAGATAGACACCGATAAACCGAGTGCCTCCCATGATTAAAATTCGCATTGAATCCCTGCTATATAAATTACTTAATTGGCAAAAACAAAACTTAGAATGAAGCATTCAGAATTCAAGTAAAAAATTTTACATCTTGTTTAAACTTAATTCTTTAGTAACGTCATAGACGCAAAAACTTCATCCTTTTTGAGATTATCAGGTTGCGGTATGTTCGCAGGAACTTATATTGGGGAAAATACGTCAGCAAAATGGTTATTAACTTTTCTTTTCGTCAAAAACGAGGAGAAGGCTTTATATTATAACAGTTGAAAGTTATCTAACCTGACCGCACTGCAAATAGAATTAGTGCTTTCAACAACAAGAGTACGAAGTCTTTTTAAAAAGCAAAACTTCGCTGACATACTAAAGGAATCAAAGTTTGGACTATTGAGAAAACGTTGAGGAGCAAAATATGTGAAAATATTGAGAAATATAAGTTTAAGCTATCTTGATTACATACAAGTATATATACATATGCTTTGATAGTTAAAACTCAGCTGCTTTAAGAGAGGACAGATGTCTTTGAAGAGTAAATCCATAACTGCTGATCACAATCTATAAATGCTAACTGTGCCTTTAAAGTATGCTTTGGTGCATGAGTGGCTTACACCATTGGCAACGGGTGGTTCGGAACTCGTAGTACGGGAAATTTTGAATCATATTGATGCTGACTTGTATGCTCTGATTGATTTTGAATCTAGTAATCCGGAAAGTTATTTATATAAACGTCAAATTGGCACAACATTCTTACAGCATTTTCCCGCAGGAAGACAGGGTGTCCAAAAGTACTTGCCCTTTCTGCCATTGGCGATTGAGCAACTGGATTTACGTGAATATGACGTAATTCTTTCTTCATCTCATGCCGTTGCCAAAGGGGTTTTGACGACTCCAGACCAAATCCATATTTGTTACTGTCACAGTCCCATGCGCTACGCTTGGGATTTGACTTTTGATTATTTGCGAGCGAGCAAACTGGGAAGAGGAATGGCTGGATGGTTAACGCGCTATATACTGCATCGTCTCAGACAGTGGGATGTATTGAGTGCTAATCGTGTCGATTACTTTATTGCTAATAGCGAGCATACAGCACGTAGGATTTGGAGGTGTTATAGAAGAGACGCTACAGTGATATATCCACCCGTAAATACCGAAGATTTTCCTTTTTTATCTGAAAAAGAAGATTTTTACCTGATCGTTTCCCGGTTAGTAAGTTATAAACAAGTAACTTTAATTGTCAAAGCTTTTAATAAATTAAAAAAACCTTTGGTAGTAATTGGCACTGGAAATGATATGGATAAAATCTCGAAGATAGCCAAATCGAATATCCAAATACTAGGATGGCAGCCCGATGATGTGGTAAAAAACTATATGGCTAAAGCCCGAGGTTTTGTCTATGCTGCTTGTGAAGACTTTGGTATTGCCTTAGTTGAAGCACAAGCTTGCGGTACCCCAGTAATTGCTTATGGTGCTGGTGGTGCTTTGGAAACGGTGCGAGATATTCGTTCTTATGGGGATACAGGAACGGGTACATTTTTTAATATGCAAACAGAAGCATCTTTAATCGAAGCAGTAGAAACTTTTGAAGCTAACAGAGAAAAATTTAATCCTGAATATGCTAAAAAGCACGCTGCTCAATTCTCCAAGCAAATGTTTGCTTCTCGTTATCTCGACTTTGTACATACCTGTGAGCAAAAAAGCAATAAAAGGGAACAGGACAACGTAAATTTGCTTCCCCAGCACTTTTAAAAGCTCCATAAGCTTTAAGATTGGGACTATGTGTGGTGTGGATTGTAAGGAGTATGATGACGGCACAGACCTCACTTCTCTCCGGTAAGATTACGCGGACTTTCTTTAAACGCGGTCACCAGAAAAGTAAACCAAAATTTAAGCCCCTAGGTTTTTCTTTTGAAGCTTTAAACGGAGAGAAAGCTAAGCGACTGTTCGATATAATATTTTCCCTGTTAGTACTCATTGTGTTTTCTCCTGTTTACTTAATTCTGGCTTTGCTGATTGCTTTAAGCTCCCATGGCCCAATTTTTTATATTCAGGAAAGAGTCGGGAAAAATTATCAGCGGTTTAAGTGTATTAAATTTCGCACAATGGTGAGTAACGCCGATGAAATTTTGATACAAATGATGGAAACATCGCCTCAATTCAAGCAGGAATTTCAAAACAGTTTTAAACTCAAACAAGACCCTAGAATTACGACAATCGGTAAGTTTTTGCGAATTACCAGTTTAGATGAATTTCCTCAGTTTTGGAATGTTTTAAAAGGGGATATGAGTGTTGTCGGACCTCGACCTTTAGTAGCAGAAGAATTACCAAAATACGGATGTCATATTAATCAAGTTTTGACTATCAGACCGGGAATTACTGGTTTATGGCAAGTCTCTGGACGCAATGACATTCCTTATCCTAGAAGAGTTCAAATAGATTTGTACTATGTCAAATTTAAAAGTTTTTGGCTAGATTTATGGATTATTCTCAAAACGGTTGCTGTTGTGGTTATACCCAAAGATAACGGAGCTTATTAAAAAAGGCTTGATTTTTATTTTAGGGGCAGCAAAGTTGCCCCGTTAAATCTATGTGCCATTTTTTCCTATAGTTAACAATAATTTATCTTCAAGTTTATTTTTTCAACAAACGATTTGCGTCGGTTTAACTGTTGTTATATTAACTCAAAAAAGTCAGATGGACTGTTTTAAAGGCTACCCTTTATTCAAAAAACACTATACTATGTATTACTTTTAGGTTTGGTTTTAATTAATAAATTTTAGATTCTCTTGATTAACAAAACGCTTTTCGATATTTTATTTAATTGTATTTGAAACAACAAAGATTAATGTGATCATGTAATTTTGGTCACGATTTTAGTTGAGAATATTTTTAAAAAATTAATACTATCTTTATACAGTGAGCGAAAAGATAAAGTATTCATGAAGATTAAAAAAATATACTGGATAGATAATTAATCTCTCGCTAGCCTTTGAAAGGTTTACTTTCAAAACACACTAGGCAGTATATTTACTTAAAAAACCGGGATATTACTTAAATAAGAATCGCAGGTTTCCCCGGAGGGCAAGTAAGTGTATTCCTGTTAACTTATACCAGGCTACCTGTATTAAATTGATTACAATATATAAGCAACAAAGGAACAAACGAGAATGACCCGACAAAAGCGAGCGTTGATTACTGGTATTACCGGACAAGATGGTTCTTATCTAAGTGAGTATTTATTAGAGAAAGGTTATGAAGTACACGGTATTATTCGCCGTACTTCTACCTTTAACACAGATCGTATCGACCATATTTATGAAGATCCTCATAAAGAAGGAGTGCGGTTATTTCTTCATTACGGTGATTTAACTGACGGTACCACGCTACGCCGCATTCTCGAAGAAGTCCAACCTGTAGAAATCTACAACTTGGGCGCTCAATCCCATGTACGGGTAAGCTTTGATTCCCCTGAATATACAGTGGATGCTGTAGGAATGGGAACTCTACGGTTATTAGAAGCAATCCGCGATTATCAGCATCGTACTGGTATCGAAGTACGCTTTTACCAAGCTGGTTCTTCAGAGATGTTCGGTTTAGTACAAGCAGTACCGCAAACAGAAACAACCCCATTTTACCCACGTAGCCCTTATGCTTGTGCTAAGGTTTACAGCCACTGGCAAACTGTTAATTACCGCGAATCTTATAATATGTTCGCGTGTAACGGTATTTTATTTAACCACGAATCGCCCCGTCGTGGAGAAACCTTTGTAACCCGTAAAATTACTAGAGCAGTTGCTCGGATTGTTGGTGGTAAACAAAAGAAAATTTACATGGGTAATCTAGACTCCAAGAGAGATTGGGGTTATGCAAAAGATTACGTGCGGGCAATGTGGCTGATGTTACAGCAAGAGCACCCCGATGATTATGTAATTGCGACAAACGAAACTCATTCTGTACGGGAGTTTCTAGAATTAGCATTTAGTTATGTAAATCTTGACTGGCAAGAATACGTAGAGTTTGATGAACGTTATTTACGTCCTGCGGAAGTAGATTTGTTGATTGGAGATGCTTCTAAAGCTAGAACAAAGTTGGGTTGGACTCCATCAGTAACCTTTGAACAACTTGTAGCTTTGATGGTGGAAGCAGATTTACAAGCTTTGGGTTTAACTTCTCCTGGTGATAAAATAGGCGACGCGATTAAAGATAATGCGATGATTCGTCAAGAATTGGGCGCACTACATATGTAGAATTGGGGATTTTAGATTTTAGATTTTAGATTGGTGTTGAGTTTGGCTGTTTTTCAATATTTACCCTAGTGTGAAAGTACCTGACACATCAACTTTTCTAGGCTAAAAATTAGAGAGTCAATGCTCGATTATTGAGACCTTTTCAAATATTAGAATTTTCAATCCAAAATCCAAAATCTAAAATCTAAAATTAATTTGACGGTACAGATGGTTTTAACACCAATAAGGACGAAAAAATATGAATCCCTTAGAGTTAAAGAATAAAAGAATTTTAGTTACTGGTGGTGCTGGTTTTTTAGGTCGTCAAGTAGTTGACCAACTAATTAAAGCAGGGGCAGACAGCGATAAAATTACCATACCGCGATCGCGAGATTACGATTTGTGTGTGATGGAAAACTGCAAGCGTGCGGTTGATCAACAAGATATTGTAATTCACTTAGCGGCTCACGTTGGTGGTATCGGTTTGAACCGAGAAAAACCAGCGGAGTTGTTCTACGACAACTTGATGATGGGAACCCAATTGATTCACGCTGCTTATGAAGCTGGGGTGGAGAAATTTACTTGTGTGGGTACCATCTGCGCTTATCCTAAATTTACTCCCGTACCATTTAAGGAAGATGATATCTGGGATGGCTACCCAGAAGAAACCAATGCTCCTTACGGTATTGCCAAAAAAGCTTTGTTAGTACAGTTACAAGCTTATCGTCAACAGTACGGATTCAATGGTATTTATTTGTTACCAGTAAATTTATATGGTCCGGAAGATAACTTTGACCCTAGAAGTTCTCACGTTATCCCGGCATTAATTCGTAAAGTTCAAGAAGCCCAAGATAGAGGAGATAAAGAGATTCCTGTTTGGGGTGATGGCAGTCCTACCCGCGAGTTTCTTTATTCTGAAGATGCTGCACGGGGTATTGTCATGGGTACTCAATCATACAATGAGCCCGAACCCGTAAACTTGGGAACTGGTTATGAAATCTCTATCCGCGATTTGATTACTACCATTTGCGAATTAATGGGATTTGACGGTGAAATAGTTTGGCAAACCGACAAACCAAACGGACAACCCCGTCGCTGTTTGGATACGGAAAGAGCAAAGCAAGCTTTTGGGTTTACCGCTCAAGTAGACTTTAAAGAAGGTTTGAAAAATACTATTGAATGGTGGCGCGAAAATGCCGCTCAACCTGTAGCGTAGATTTTACGGTATTTATGTATTCATGTAGAGACGTAGCCATGCTACGTCTCACTGTGTTTTGATTTATTGAATTTATTTTAGATATATTCATAATTAGAAATTTTTTCCACAATATAAAGAGACGTTGCAATGCAACGTTTCTACATAATTTATTTGTATTACCATTAATATTTATAATTGATTCCGATAAATTAACTTGTGAACCAATTTGTGAGTCGGGCAAAGCATCAATTGGAACAGGACTTACGTTACTCTAACGAGTCAGCAAGCTGAACGCTCCGCGTGACGCAGTAGCGTCATTATTGTCACAATACCCAGTTGGTGCGTGACACTACAAACTTAATTGTTTCGTTCAAAATCACTCTAAACTACACACCCGTTGCAAAAAAATTTACCAGTTACGTAAGTCCTATGGAAAAAGTAGAATTACGTCGTAATATTATCAAACAACGTCAATCTCTTTCAGAAAAAGAATGGCGGCAAAAAAGTCAAACTATTTGTACAAATCTTTTAAATTCACAGCTATTTCAACAAGCTAAAACAGTACTTGCTTATTTTAGTTTTCGACAAGAACCTGATTTAAGTTATTTATTTTCAGATAGTACGTCAAACAAAACAAAAACATGGGGATTTCCTCGCTGTATGGAAAAATCCCTAAGTTGGCATATTTGGAAACCTCAAGATAAATTAATCATTGGTAAATACGGAATTCGCGAACCGTATCCCGATGCAGCAATAATTAATCCTGATCAAGTTGATTTAATTCTAGTTCCTTGTGTTGCTTGCGACTATCAAGGTTATCGTTTGGGTTATGGTGGTGGATATTATGACCGTTTATTAACTTCTCCTGGTTGGGAATTAATCTCAACAATAGGTATTGTTTTTGATTTTGCTTATTTATCTGAAATTCCTGTAGAAAATTGGGATAAAAGTTTAAATAATATTTGCACGGAAACGACTCTGTTTACGAACACAGAGGGAAGAGATTAAAGAGAGATCAGCCGCACCCTACAGCTAAACTACATTTTTTAAACAATCAAAGCCCCTAGTCTTCCTGGTAAATAAGGAGACTGGGGGTTGCATTTCAGAAAAAATTTCATGGAAAATTGGTAAAACCCAGACTATTTTTGATTTTAAAGTTACAGGTTGCCAATTTCGATTAACTTTAAACTTACTGCAATTATTATGATTTTTAAATACAAAATAAAAGGCAATTATTGATTGATAATTACCCTAACAAGCACCGCTTTTATTAAGTACTACCCAAATGGTTTTAAATATTAGAAATAAATCGTAGGATACAGACCACTTACGCTGGTAATCTAAATCCATTTGGACTATCTGTTCAAAATCCTTAATACTAGAACGACCGTTCGCTTGCCATTCTCCAGTAATTCCAGGTTTGACTCGAAGCCTTTCCCAATGGTGCGCTTGGTATTTGATTACTTCATCAGGAGTGGGTGGACGAGTTCCAACTAAACTCATTTCTCCTTTGAGTACGTTCCAAAATTGCGGTAGTTCATCCAAACTTGTACGACGTAAAAATTTACCTACACGGGTAATGCGGGGGTCTTCGGTACATTTAAATATATGACCACTGGCTTCGTTTTTAACTAAATGCTTGAGCTGATCAGCTCCGACAACCATCGAGCGAAATTTCCAGATACGGAAGTTTTGTCCATTGATTCCGCAGCGAATTTGACTGTAAAAAATCGGACCAGGATTATCTAGTAAAGTTACCATTGCCACCGGAATCGCGATCGCGGCAGTTATGATTAATCCAATAATTGCTCCTACTATGTCAATCAATCTTTTAGCAATACTGATTTGCGAAGGATGAGCAGACTGATAACTTAAATTCCAGGAGTCAGGTGGACTCACTAATACTAAGTCTTGTTTTGCACTACGCTTCAACGCGGGAGTGATATTTATAACCATAAAAATAAGTACTATTACATAGCCAAGAAACTTCTCAGTGCCAATATAGATAACTCCAAAGCCTAAGTGTGGCTAAATATTAAAAATTCACCAAATCTTTGAATAAAACTCTGATTTTTTGAAATTTATATTTTATTTATAAATTTTGTAACAGTTGATGCAGAGAGGAGTTAGTTGGTGGATAGTTGATGGTGGTTGGTGGTTAGTGGATGCTTGATAACTGATAACTGTCAACTGTCAACTGTCAGAGACTCCTACTGCAAAATTGACAATATAAGGCTCTTCTAAAGACTGATGAGCGCTGGCTTTGATTGTGTCAAGGTAATTGCGTAAATGCTGCAATTGTCGTAGGTTGGGACGGTAGGAAAGACTTCCTTGTTTGTCAAATAATGGTGATGCAGCAATCGCTTTGTAGTTGGAGTTTTGTACGGAAGTTTGGCTGAGCCATTGCATATCTTGGCTGTTGGGTACTAAACCTGGTGGTATTTCTCCTTCTAGAAAAGCTAGTAAGCGTTGCTGACAAGTGCGGGTATTGATTCCACCTGCTTCAAATAGTTGGATGACTTCACCGAAGGATAATGCTTTTTCTGGTACTAATCGTATTAATTCGGTAAACAAGAAGTAATCGGTGTATTGCTGTCTGGGTATTTCTAATACTAAAGGATGCAACGGCAACACGCACAATCCGATGGCGACGGAAGAACAAGCGGGAGTACCGTTTTCACCGAGATATTTTTCTTGAATAATTTTGGCACTGGGAAGTTTTTGGCGCAACCAACGATTAATCGCAGTTATGGATGAAACACCACCGTCGAGAATAATTTGATTGATGGCTTCTGTAGGGATACCACGTGCTACTAATAGTTTATTCAGTTCGCGGTTGATCCGACGGACGAACGGAACGAATACTTGACTTTCTAAGTCTCGTCGCTGTAATTCCCATCTTTGATCTGCGAGTTCAATGGTAAAGGATTCTTGGTGCTGCAAAATTAACTTCAGCGCGATCGCGGCATCTAATAGTGCTTTACCCAAGGGGGAGCTTTCGAGTCTTTGCTGTAAGCGAATCCGTTGACTGATGTCGGGTTCTCCAGCACGAGGTAATTCTAAGTTATCTAAACCTAAGCTGGAAAAACGTACTTGATCTAAGCCGGGAATATTTGGCTTCCAATGTAGGGGGTTGTTGTCGTTAGCGTTATCTGGTGATTGGGAGTTGCGGGATTTTCGCCATTTTCCTGGTAGCAATAGCTGAGTGATAATATCTTGTTCCATTGCTTTTCCACCGCAGGTAAAGCCGTGGAGCATAAATTCGTTGTGTGTCAAATCTTGCAGATTTTCTGGTAAATCTACTAATGCCATTTCGGTAGCGTTGGCTCCGATATTAATAACTAAGGTGTTACCGATAAGTTGACTATCGCTGGTAACAACAGCAGGGGAGTTTTCGCTGTTGATTAACTTGACTATTTCACCGTTAGCACCTTCAAGTTTTCCGATTAAATTGGCGATCGCTTCTTCGACAAAAAATACTTGTTGGGGATGTTTGACTAGTTTGCTAATTAATAAGGATTCGCGGACGTTAAAGCGATATTGTTCTGACCAGTTGGAAGGACAAGTGCAAATTACACCGGCAATGTTATCAATAATACTGTCAAATTCTGGTTTTTCGATGCCGATTGCAGTAGCAGTTAATCCTAAAGTGGTGCTGTTGGAGTCGGATTTTAAGGTTAAGAGCAGCTTTGAAAGGGAACGGACAATCCATACCAAGGGAACTGTGGAAAATTCGTTAAGTTGCAGGATTGGTTCCCATTTCTGACGCATTTCTGTGGAAACTGTTTCGGAAAGATTTTTGTAAGGAAGGGAAATTTGTAAATAGGGTTTTAAGTATGCTGAATAGATATTTTGCTCGGCTGGGTTTTCAACGGAGTCTTTGTTAGCGGCGCTTTTGGGAAGATAAACTTCTGCTGGTAAACGAAAATTTCGGGTTTGAGAAGTTGCTTGAGGCTGCTGCTGCTCCGAATCCCAGTAAATTGGATGTATTAGTTGGGTGGAACGATTTAACAATGCAGCAGAAATTCCGGTGGTTCCTAAATCGATTCCTAAATACCAAACTGTTTCGCTAGGGTTTATGGAAGGGATTTCAGTACTACTAATTACTGGAGGATTAGGACTATTTTCTTGGGAGCTTTGTTGATCTGGAGTACCAGTAGTTTTTTCTGTTTGGGGAAGTGGATTTAAATCGGTATTTGCTTCTATATTTCTATCTGGTTGACGAAGATTTGTTGGAGGTTGAGAAGTAATCGGAAGGGTAATTTCTTTTAATTGGGGTTTTTCAGCCGGAATAACTGGTTCTGAATGGTTTGGCTGGATGTTTTCTGGTGTTGGGGTTTCAGTTTTCTTTGAAGTACCCGATTCTTGCTGTTGAATTGATTTAATGGTTGGTTTTTTGGTTGATTGCGAATTATCAGGTATTGGTGTAACCAATGAGGGTGTTTCTTCAAATAACAGTTCTGTGAGTTTGGTTATTGTATCTTCACTTGCAGCTTGTGTTTTACGTTTATAACTATAAGCAGTGTTTTGATTTGGCTCTAATCTATTTTCTGGAGATTCATTCCTAGCTATTGGTAATTGATCACTAGAATCTAGAGAATCCTCATCATCAGAATTATCCGGGGTTTCAACGGTTGCTGGTGGGGGTGTATATTCAAAAACGACTTCTTCGGAAACAACTTCTTTCTCTATTTGCGTTTGTGGCAATTGTGAATCGAGGTCGGAACTTTGAGATTTCCCTAAGTCTATCCTCGGCTGTAAAGTTTGCTGTACGGAAGTTTGAGCATTTGAAATAGTTAAATTATCGCTGTCAAATAAACTGGCGTAAAGTTCATCAACTTCGTCTTCGTTGGCGCTTTGTGAATTCGTATCTACTAGTAATTCTTCTGTAATACTTGGTTGTTTTTTTAATTCATTTAATACTGCTTGCATTTTTTCCGGAGAATCAAAAGCTTCGGAATCAACAACTATTTCTTGTTCAATTATTTTCTCTTCAACTATTTCTTCTTCCTCTTCTGTCCACTCTATTTCTAAATAATCATTCTCTTCTAATTCTTCATTTAACTCTTCACTTACAGACTCTTCTTCGAGTTGAAAAATCACTGCTTCCAAATCGGATGTCATGGAAGTATCATCTGCATCTTGTTGAGCTTGAGAAAATTCAATATTATCAATGGTTTCGTCAGGAGTCACTGCTAATCTTTCCTGATTCTCCTGGCTGTAAACTTCTGCGGAATCGACATCGACATTTTCAAAATTGTTTGGATTGCGATCGGATGCTTCAACTGCTTGAGTGCTGGAATAATCAATCGTTTGTTGTAATGATTCTTTATATTGAGCAGGTGGAAGATTTGCGAAATTTTTAATAAAGCCTTCGAGTAATTGTTCTCCTTGTACTCCCTTATAATGCATTCTTGCTAATGCTTGGGACAAGGAATCGTGATAAGCGTGAATGTTGCGCTGTAATCCTTCAAAAACAACATTAACGGTACCATCTAAAGCGACTAAACGCTGGTCTAAATCATTTGTCAGCTGAGTTAAATTTTCTACACGTGCTGAATCTACTTGATTACCAGAAGCGCCCAGAGCTTTCTGAGCCGTAATATTCCCAGAAGCTCTGACCACATTTTCATCTGATAAGCGGCTTCTTAACACTTGCATAAATTCGGAAATGATTTTCTCTTGCACTGCTAACTGTTGTGCTAAAGAATAATCGTGCAGTCGTTTTTTCTCCAAATCGCGGATTTCACTCACCAAATTGGCTCTTTCTTCCAACAGCATTGTTAATTCTGCTTTGAGTGGCTGTATTAACTCAGAAAGATTATGATCAGAAGATTGTGGTTTTTGTGGCTCAACAAAATCTTGGTTTGTTTCTCCCACAAATTTTGCCACCAGAGCAGGTAATTGTGCTGGAAACGTCGAAGACTCTTTTTCTTCTGCTTCTTTGACGAGGAAATCCCGAATACGCTGTAAAACCTGACGTGGTTCTTCCTGAGAAGAAACAACCCCCCACAAACGCTTTCCTTTGTGAGCGAGTAATTGATCAATGTCTGCAATCATGCTTTGGATTTGGTTGGCGCGGGAAGTCACGTTGATTTTCCTTATTGTGAGCTTTACGGATGTAATGGCGATCGCCAGCAGTGAACGTAATCAGTTTAGAATTACTAAAAACAATATTATCTATCAGGTAGTTATTAGGTTATGTCAAGAGTACAATATGAACAATATAAACAAGGAAATTGATCGAGTTTTGAGCAGTCGTAAGCTGTTGACATAATTGTGACTAAGTAGTTTGAGATTTAAACTTGAATTTAAACTTGAATTTGGATTTAAATTATAAATTGTATCTTTTAGTCTTGGATTTGGTGAAAATCCCATCAAGAGTAAATATAACGAGTAATTATCTTGGCACTGCTGGGTTTTCGTAAGTTCGGATAAAAGTTGTACTTAGTTTAAACCCAATTTTAAGTAAGTTCATAAATGAATAGGACTTACGCAACCGGCACATTTTTCTTGTAGGGTGCTGTGACACTTAGCTTGATTATTAACGCAATAATGAGGTTGTAGTGTCACGCACCAACCAGGGTTTTGTGACAATTGCGGCTATTCCTGATGAAGAGCGAGCTTTGCCGAAAAATCACCGTTCACGGTTGTGTACGATAGTTTAGTTTTGTTTTGCCTGGGGCTGTGCTTTCATCGGTTGAGCCACAAGCTGGTAATTTGAAAAGTAATTTGTATTACAGCTAAAATCAAAATGTCCCAATGGAAGATAGGTATAGCTTGCAACCTCTTGCTAAAGAAATAACTCTCTCAACTCCTTTTTTTGAAGGACTACCAAAAACCGCCATTGAATTAGCTTTAAGCAATCTTGTTAGTCGATCTCACCCAGCGAATCAGGTAATTTTACTCGAAAATGACTGGGGTGGTTCTGTTTATTTTATTGTGGAAGGCTGGGTCAAAATTCGCACTTACAACATAGAAGGCAAAGAATTAACACTAAATATTCTTGGTAGAGGAGAATTATTTGGTGAAATGGCTGCATTAGATGAAGTGCCTCGCTCCACCGATGTGATCACTCTCACTTCTACTCAAATCGCTAGTTTACCATCCCAGGATTTTATTAAATTACTCAACACCGAACCTTTAGCCGGAGTAAGATTAGCACAGTTAATGGCTCGTCGATTACGACAAGTTAACCGACGCTTGCGGTTACGGGAATCGGATTCAGCTTCTCGTGTAGCAGATACTTTGTTATTTTTGGCAGAAGGACAAGGGATAAAAAATTCCACAGGTGTGGAAATTCCCAATTTACCACATCGGGAGTTGAGTAGTTTGAGCGGATTGGCACGAGAAACTGTAACTAGGGTACTAACTAAGTTAGAAAAGAAAAAATTGATTCAACGTAGTGGGGATATTATTTGTATTCCCAATGTATCAGCGTTAGAACAGATGATAATTTAACCGATCGCGAGAAGCGTCTTTCACATGGATATTCTTAATTCTTCTGCCGATGATAAAAGAGGAAACAATTCCTTTAATCAAAACCCATCCAACCATTCAAACAATCAAGATTTGGCTACTCCGGAGCTTCAAGTCGATGCACCATTGCAAATGGTGGAAACGGCATTTTTGGCAAGTACCGGAAGTTTGATTTGGTTTATTAATTTTTATTTTCCTTTGGGTCTTCTAAAGGTATTCTTTCCCATCCCCATCGCCTTAGTTTATCTACGCTGGAATAGTAGAGCCGCATGGATGTCGGCTTTAACCTCTGGTTTGCTGTTACTAGTATTAATGGGACCAACCAGGAGTATTCTATTTGTTATCCCCTATGCTTTCATGGGAGTACTTCTAGGTTCAGCATGGCACCGCCGTGTTCCTTGGATTGTTTCCATCAGCTTGGCTACTCTTCTTGGTACAATAGGTGTCTTTTTTCGCTTGTGGTTACTATCATTACTCTCAGGTGAAGACCTCTGGATTTACTTGATCAATCAAGTAACCAACATTTTAGAATGGTTATTCGTTAACTTAGGAATCCTCACAACACCCAGCCCCTTCCTAATTCAAATCGGTGCGATTTGCTTAATATTACTTAATAACTTTATATATTTATTCGTAGTACACATAGCAGCATGGTTATTATTAGATCGATTAGACAATCCCATACCCCGACCACCGCAATGGGTACAGGTTTTGATGGATTATGAGTGAGTTGACAGTTATCAGTTATCAGTTATCAGTTATCAGTTATCAGTTATCAGTTAACAGTTATTAACCAACAACCATCCATCATCAACTAACCACTATCAACCATCCACTATCAACCATCCATCATCAACTAACCACTATCAACCATCCACTATCAACCATCAACCATCAACCAACAACCATCCATCATCAACTAACCACTATCAACCATCCACTATCAACCATCCACTATCAACCATCAACCATCAACCATCAACCATCAACCATCAACCATCCACTAACTCCTAACTCTTTTAATGCAAAATTCCATGCTTCGTATATACACAAATGTTACTCAAGGTGAAGCTTGGGTTGCTAAGTATAAAAACAAAAAAGCTGCATTTGCCTGTGTGTTAGGTTTTACTGAAACTGCGTTGATTCCGGGGATTTCGGCTGCGGGTAGCACTCCTGAAGACCGAAAATATACGGCTTTGGCAGATGCTGAATTTTTATACTATGGAACTAGTAAAAAAGGGCGATATCCCTTACCTCCACTGATTGCGGGTGCGTCTCCGGTGTTTATTACTCGTGCTGTTGTAGAGACGTTGGGTATTCCAGTTTATTTATTTAATGCGGGTTTACTTGAACCTCCAACTGTACCAACTATTGATTTGGGAGGTGTAGCGGCTAAATGCTTGAGCCAAGGTGCAGCAATGGATTTTGCAAGGGTACAACATTTGTTAAACCAAGGAATCATTTGGGGTGAAAAACTTTCTCGGAACAAGGAAAATAAATATTTAGTTATAGGTGAATGTGTTGTTGGTGGAACTACTACTGCTTTAGCAATTTTAACTGGTTTGGGTATTACAGCCCAAGGAATGGTTAATAGCTCTCATCCCGTTTGCAATCACGCTCAAAAATGGGAAATTGTCCAAGCAGGTTTGAAAGAGATGGGGAGACAAGGGGATGGGGAGACAAGGGGATGGGGAGACAAGGGGATGGGGAGACAAGGTGAAATCCAAAATCCAAAATCTAAAATCCAAAATTCTTTAGATCCCCTGCGGCTAGTTGCTGGGGTGGGAGATCCGATGCAGGTTGCTGTGGCTGGAATGGCGATCGCTGCAAGTCGTTATGGTGGTGTTTTGTTGGCTGGTGGTACGCAAATGCTGGCTGTGTTTGCTTTAGCAAGTGCGATCGCGCAATTTTATAATTTGTCTTGGCAACCTGAAGAAGTCGTTATCGGTACTACTCGTTGGGTTGCGTCCGACTCTAGTTGTAAAACAACAGAATTAGCCCAGCACATAGGTAAAAAAAGTATCATAACACCATCTCTACTTGCTACTGGACTATGTTTTGATGATTCTCGTTATGCTCAATTACAAGCTTACGAACAAGGTTTTGTTAAGGAGGGTATGGGTGCTGGAGGTGTTTGTATTGCTGCCTATTTGATCGGAAACTGGCAGCAACAACAATTTATCGAAGCAATTGAAGCCCAATTAGAACGTTACTAGCAAACCGAGGAATTTATCCCACGTTCGCAGTCGCGAACACCACGCGCCCGAATAGGGCGAACGCAGTTGATTTTTTGTATAAAATCTTCTATTTGATTCTTTTGAGTAATAATTGCTCTTCTAAAGCGGCGATACGATTGTATGCTGCTGTTAGTTGGGCTGTAAGCCGTTGAATTTGAATATCTGGAGTTAATTGTTTATCTCCTGTTTCAAAATTTCCGTCTAGATAAACGTCGTCTACTAATACATCTTTGTGTTCTAACTCGGAATTAAAACCAATCAAATTTTTTAATTGATATTTTCCTAAATCGGTAGCTTTTTGTTCAGGGTCTACACCCTGACAGGCTTTTGCTAAATTAGATTCGGCTAAAGCTTGGGTAAGTTTACGATCTAGTTGCTCAATTACTTGATAAAGCGCATCAACTTTATGACTCAAATTCAAGACCTGATTTGTGATTTGCTCCATTTCATACCCTAGTTCAATATGTTTACCTATCTTATTATTTCTGCTGTTGAAGTTAGCTATATTTATGATTTATTTAACTTTTAAGTTTTTATAAGTTTTAATTTTCCAGTGGATGCTCAATTCAGTATTCCATAAATTAAGCAGTAACAATTCTACAGAATTATTGAGGTAGCTGCTAAATCTTAAACTATGAAAAACTTAATTAATTATTTACAATTTGCTAAACAACCAAAATATAGGAATCTGGTTTGATTTTTAAATACGTTTTAGGGGTTAGAGAACTTTTAACAGTTAAGTGTACTGTCTTCATTTGAATAACACAACTGAGTTAATTTTAACTTCTAACTAAAGATATAGCTTTGATTAACTGGGAATCATGATTTTATCTGTATAATTTAACGTAAATTCGGCGATAATCACACAATTCGGGTTTTTCTTGGTTTGATAAGCCCGTTAGCCATATTTATCGTCAAAAAACCACTTCTTACTCTACATTAATCAAGGATTCGCTATCGGATTCACGTTAATTTATGAATAAAAATGAGTGAGTAAATGCATTTTTGTTAAATATTATGTTGTATACAAAATTAATTATTACCGACAGAGAAGTCGGGTTTGTTTAAGAAACCCGACTTCTCGAGCATAATATGTAACTTTAGAGAAAATAGAGATGTTCGCGAATCTATTAGTTACAATATTTAAGGCGATTATTAGAATATATATTATTGCTACATTTCCAATTTTACAAAAAAATAAATGCGTAGACGCTCATTTTTGTTAAGTATATCCACAGTCTTAATGTCACAGTTGCTTGTAGGATGTGATGCTTCCCAACAGCCCCAATTAAGAATACAGGTACTCAAAGGTTCTATTCCGGCAAGGATACTCAAACAATTTCAGGAAAGTTTATCATCGAAAACTCAGTTAAAATTCTCCCCCGTGGTACAGTTGCAGGAGTTGTTCAAGCGATTGGAAAAGCTCCAAAAAGATAAACAAAAAAACAACACAGTAGCAGGAAAGTCTCAAGGGTTCAAATTCTCCCTACCCTTTACCGAATCTCAATCAAGCAAGACTCATTTAGTCACATTGGGAGATTTTTGGTTAAAAGATGCAATCGATCAAAAGCTGATTCAACCATTATCTCGCGAACAACTCAAAAATTGGGCTAATTTACCCTCAAAATGGCAAGAATTGGTAAAACGTAACAATCAAGGTTTTGTAGATCAAAAAGGGCAAATCTGGGCTGCACCTTACCGTTGGGGTAATACTGTAATTGTTTATCGTCGCGATCGATTAGAAAAATTTGATTGGGAATTACAAGATTGGGGTGATTTATGGAGAGAAGAATTAAAAGGACGAATTTCTCTACTCAATCAACCACGAGAAGTAGTTGGTTTGACCTTAAAAAAATTAGGTAAATCTTATAATACCGAAAATTTACAGGAAGTTCCATCTTTAGAAGAGGAACTACAAATGTTAAATAAACAGGTGAAATTTTATGATTCAATTAATTATCTGGAACCGTTAATTATTGGACATACCTGGGTAGCATTAGGTTGGTCAAATGATGTGATTTCTATACTTTCTCGTTATCCTCAACTTGGCGTAATTATTCCCAATTCTGGAACTGCAATTTGGGCGGATTTATGGGTACAACCAACAGGTAAAATTGAACAAGATTTATCAAACAAATGGATTGATTTTTGCTGGAAACCAGAGATAGCAAAACAAATCGCGTTACTTACAAAAGGGAATTCTCCAATTTCTACAGATATTGCAGCATCGGATATTCCCCAACCATTACGAAATATTTTACTAACTAATCCTCAAGTTTTTGATAAAAGTGAATTTTTACTTCCTTTATCAAAATCAATTAGTGAGCAGTATGATTCGTTATTTAATAAAATGAGAATTAGTTAGGTAATTCGTAATTTGTAATTCGTAATTAAATCCGTGAAATTTGTGAAATCTGTATAATCTGTGGTCAAATAATTAATATTGTGAAATAGAAGGATTCATGAGTAAACCTGCGGCATTCATATCAATTTTACACAAAGGTTTACTTATATTTAAGTTACAGGTATAAGTTGCTAAAGGTTCTTTTTCGTAATTGAAAACGCGAATATTGTAACCGTAACCTCTGGCTACACTACCTAAATGGTTCACAAAATTATAACGTTCTAAATAATCTAGAATATTCCAAACTTCTTCGTTAACAATTAAATCGACTCTTCCCGGTTGAGAGTTGCTAGCGGGGTATGCTATCCAGTTATCTAAAAGTTTATTTTCCGATTGTTCCTGAGCCCACCATAAACTAGGAACTGTTAATTGTTGTTGATAAATAGTATTTGCTGTAATTATATTATCTGTAGGATTATTTAATAAATCTAATTCCAACGGTGCTTGAGAAGGTGCAGGAATTCGAGAATCTCGTGCTTGAACAAATTCAGGGGGTAATAGACAAAATGTACTAATAACGATACTCAAAAGCAATGAAATTTGACGCATAATTAATTGGTGACAAATAATTTAAAACAAATCGACTCATCTTTGATATAGGAATGTTCCCTTGTCATTATAATCTTCAAATATTATTTTTACGAGTATATTAATGAACTTCTAAATTGGATTTGCTTGCTTAATAAAAAAGTAGCAAGTCATACTTAAACCAACACCGATAATAAAACTGCGTATCCAAAATGGATGTAGTTTACGTGCTAGATAAATGCTACTGTAAGCACCAATAACTGCACCTGAAGCCATGACAATTACTTGAAGCCAAACAATTTTATTTGCAAAAGTAAAATGGATAATAGCCGCTGCATTAATACAAGTTGCTAACCAACTTTTATAAGCATTCAAACTATGAATATTTTGCATACCCATAAGATTTAATGCAGCTAACATCAAAATTCCGCTACCACCACCAAAGTAACCTCCATAAATTGCAATAACTAGCTGTAAAGGCAAAATGATAACTAATGGTAAACGAAAATTCGATGAATTTAGACTGCGTTTATTTAACCATTTTATTAATGCTGGACTGACAATAAATAATAGCGTTGCTATTAACATCAAGTATGGAATTAAACCAGAAAACCTAGCTTGAGATGTGTGTAAAAGTAAATAAGAACCGATAATTCCTCCTAGAAAACTAACACAACTTAGTAATAGTAATGATTTCCGTGGCGTTGAAAATTCGCGACGATAAGCGATGGTACTTGCAACTGTACCAAACCATAGTGCTGCTGCATTAGTAGCATTAGCATTAATTGCTGGAACTCCTGTTATTAAAAGTGCAGGAAAAGCAATCAAACCACCACCACCAGCCACACCATTAAAGATTCCTGCAAGCAATGATGCGGTGAATAAGAATATTATTGATTCCATGAGAAAAATCTTGATATTTGATATTTGATAATTGATAGTTAATCTGTTACCTTGAACCTTTGAACTTTGACCTTTAACCTACTTTTTTATTGCTTTGAACTGAATACGTCGATAGTCTGCAAACCAATTTCCTTCTTGATAAAGTTTTGGTTTTAATTGTTTTTCTACATCATCAATTATCATTGTCCTGTACCGCATCCTAAATCTAAAATTTTCTCTTTTAATTGGGGGTTGAGTAATTGTAATAAGTTTTCGCCGTAGAGCCATACAAAAGCGTGTTTATCTTGGTACAGCGTACTATTCCAATTATTATTGGATACTAATGTTTTATTCATTTGCTTTGAATTATTTTTTTATAAAAGACTTTGCTATTCAAACGTTGCAAAATACCCCGTCTCGATATTCAACAGCATAAAAAAAGTTTTTAATTATGTCCAATATATATTTGATGCATAATTAATATATAAAAAATATATATAGCGATTTTAGACAATAAATTAGCTATTAATAATCAACCTTTAACCTCTAACTTTTGACCTTTGACCTTAAAATTATGGAACTACGACACCTACGTTATTTTGTGACTTTAGCGGAGGAATTACACTTTGGAAGAGCAGCAGAAAGATTACATATTGCTCAACCTCCCCTGAGTCAACAAATCCGTCAATTGGAAACAGAGTTAGGTTTTGACTTGTTTCACCGTACTAAACGCAAGGTGGAGTTAAGTGAAGCAGGAGAGGTTTTTCTGATTCACGTACAACAAATTTTCCGACAACTCGAACAAGCAATCCTTTTAGGAAGACAAACTAGTCGGGGAGAAATCGGACAGTTGGTTGTCGGCTTTGTCAGTTCTGCGGCGTATAATATTTTTCCCGATATCTTACGTAATTTTCGCAATCATGTGAGTAATATAAATTTGGAATTACATGAATTGACTACAAATGAACAATTAAGTTGGCTGCAATCGGGTAGAATTGATGTTGCTTTTGTACGTCCACCTGTAGATACAAATACTTATTCTTCAAAGATAGTTTTTCAAGAATCATTGGCGATCGCACTACCTGAAAACCATCCTTGTGCAAGTTTTGATCGAGTTAGTTTGCAATCTTTCGCGAAGGAATCCTTTATCTTATTTCCTCGTTTCTTAGCACCTGGACTTTACGATTTAATTATCAGCTTTTGTCAGCAAGTCGGTTTTAGCCCTAGGGTTACTCAAGAAGCAATTCAAATGCAGACTATAGTTAGTTTAGTTGCTGCCCATATCGGTGTTGCGATCGTTCCTGAATCATTACAAAATTTACAACGCACGGGTGTCGTTTATAAATCTTTTGTGGAAGAAACACCACAAGTTAGTATTGCAATGATTTGGAGAAAAAATGATTTATCGCCGATTTTGGGAAAATTTTTGGAGATTATATTAACAAAAAACTAACAATCTTGTGACGTAAGAAGTCGGGTTTTTATGACTGTTTTCTGTTGTTAGGGATATTTATCCTAAAAACCTGACTTGTATGATTGTCGTTAAACTCACGTTAAAATTAAAATAAACTATGCGACTAATCTCAATTTCTTTTAATTGGTAAAACTCTTGCTTTTGAACGTGCTTCGTCTATTGTTATTAAGGCACCTTCTTCTAATTCTGTTTGGAATTGATGCAAGGAATTTATTACTAAATTTGTGATCCTAAATGGTAATACATCTTGCGTTCTAATCTGAATAACACTAGGTGCATCAGCTTCGTTTAGAGCAAGTAAAGTACCGAAATCTAAGTCATTTGTAAAAACTATATAGCCATGATGAATAGCCCATTTCATGATTGTACTGTCTTTTGCAGCAGGGTCGCCTACAGATGACCAATGTACAGCTTCAAAACCAAAAGATTCAAAAATCTCTACCCAATCGGGTGTAAGATTCATGTCTATTAAAATGTTCATGACATAATCAGAGGTACTTCTACTTCTTCTGTACGCCATGCAGCATAAGCAAGAGCTTGGTAGATATCCTCAGATTCCAAGTAGGGATAAGCTTTAAGAATATCTTCTGGAGTATGTCCACAAGCCATCAAGCCGACAATTGTACCTACAGTAACACGCATACCTCGAATACAAGGTTTACCTCCCATAATTTCTGGATTAAAGGTAATTCTAGTTAGTGGTTTCATTTTCAAAATACCGCTTTTTTACATATTAATAAATCAACTTCCAACAGTTCCACGAGTCACACCCAATTGACTTTGTAAATTCAATTCTCGCCATAATTGTGAACCTTTAATTTCACCATTAAGTAATTGTTGATATTTATATATAGTTTGCTCAACTTGTTCGGGACTTTCCTTAACAAATTCAATGCGAAAATTTTGTAAACCCAATTCCAAAAGTTTGTGTACGTACTCTGCACCAGTTTGAGCGGTACCGTTAAATACTGTATTTCGACAACCAGCATCAGCTTGTAAAACGTGTTCGGTTCCGACTCTATCTTTAATTTTTACCTCATATTGTTCACAAGGTCTTCCACAATTGCGGAAGTCGGTTCCATCGGAAAGAAAAGCACAAAAAACGCAATGTTCCATGTGAAACATCGGCATATGTTGATGTATTGTCACTTCATACCAATCGGGAGGCGAAGTTTTTAATAAATCTTGGAGTTGATGAATATTTAAGTCATAAGAAGCGGTTAGACGCTGCAAATTAAAACGATTTTTCAAGTAATTTGCTGTTAACGGATTAGCTACATTTAACGAAAAATCCCCGATACATCTTTCATCAGCAAAGAATTTTAAATGATCGTAATTCCGAATCAAATAACCATCAGCATGAGAATTAATTACTTGTTGTAAAATCCAATTTTCCGAAGGCTTTGTAATTCTCGGAGGAGCTACCCAAATTTGAGGATGGGAAAAATCATCTTTAACCTTTGACCTTTGACCTTTGACCTGTTCTACAGCTTCGCGATATTTTCTGGGGTCTTCAAATTCGCAGTATATAGTTTTTATTCCGGTTTTTAATACTGCTTCTAATTGCTTGAGGTTTCTAACTAAAACTATTAAATTTGGAGAATTATTAATAGTAGAGGAATTAAAAGTGGGAAGTAAGTTTTTTAGAGAAGCGTTTTCATTAATTATCCACCGTTTGGGTTGACTTCGTAATTCTTCTAACTTTGCTACGATTTCTCGACGCATTTTATTTAATTCGCTTACCGGCAACATCAATTCACCTTTGATGCAATTTGTCAAGTCCTCTAAATAAAAAGGAGTATTCCCCAAACGTCCGAATTGCTCTTGTAAACGTTCTGTAATCAAAGGTTTGTTATGAGCTTGTACCAGTGCAATTTCAGATTCAACCTGCACCACATGACCAATTTGATCACGAGCAACAGCGATTAAGTTTTCTCCTAATTCTCCATACACTTCTACAGACATTGGACGCACAAACTTGGGGTTATCTCCCGCAAAGCTTTGTCGTAACTGCTTATCAAGTTCCGGATCGGAAGTTTTCCACAACTGATCACCAACATGAATTCGTTGCCAATTTACATTACCCTTACCAAAAGTAAGTACAATATCCTGACCCCGATTTTCTACCGTATAAATTCGACCTCCTTCCTCCTTCGCTTCCGGGTGTCCGCAATCAAACACCACACCATCACCGGGTTTTATCGGGACGGAAACAGGATGTGGGCAGACGTTGGGTGGGGAAACCGGATGGGGGGAGACGTTATGTATAACGTCTCTACATATGGTTACTTTTTCTTTATTAATACTTTTGACTTTTCCCAAATAAACGCCACGCTTCTTACCAAACCGAGCGTGAACCAATTTTTGATTGTTAATTCCCTCGAACCATCCCGTATAAATTCCCCGTGAAAAAGCCATTTCCAAATTATATTTTTCCTTTTGCCTCGTCTCCTTGTCTCCTTGTCTCCTTGTCTCTCTATCGAGTGCTTCCCGATAAACCTTGGTCACATTTGCCACATACTCCGGTGATTTTAATCGTCCTTCAATTTTCAAACAACTCACCCCAGACTTAACCAAATCCGGCAAAACTTCCAATCCAGACAAATCTTGAGGACTGAGCAGATATTGGCGATCGCCTAAATTTACAGTTTCCCCATCTGCGATTAACTCATAGGTCATCCGACAAGCTTGAGCGCATTCACCACGATTAGCCGAACGTCCTCCTAAAGCCTCACTAGTCAAGCATTGTCCGGAATAAGCAACGCATAAAGCACCATGAACAAATATTTCCAAGGGTAAGGAAGTTTCATTTGTCTGCTGCTGTATCTGATTAATTTCTTTAATCGAACATTCCCTTGCTAACACCACCAAATTACAACCAAGTTGTTTGGCAAACTCCACCCCAACAGCACTAGTTACCGTCATCTGCGTAGAAGCATGGATAGGAAAGTCTGGTGAAATGTGGCGAATCAGACAACAAATCCCGGCATCTTGAACGATAACCGCATCAACTCCAGCGGCAATAATTGACTTGATATAACGCTGTGCTTGCTTGAGTTCTTGGGGGAAAACCAGCGTATTCAAAGTCACATAACCCTTCACTCCTCGGAGATGCAGAAACTTGATTAATTCCGGTAAATCTGCCTCGGTGAAATTTTCCGCTCGCATTCGAGCGTTGAATTTATCCAGACCAAAATAAATCGCATCCGCACCATTTTCGACAGCAGCTTTAGCACACTCCCAGTTACCGGCAGGAGCGAGAAGTTCGGGTATTTGTAAGGAGTCGGTTGTCATAAGTTGGGGGAAGTCAGATAACACCATTGTGATTGTATCGTTGGTGGTGGGGGATGTGGAAAGAGTTAGTTGTCCTAGTAGGGGGAGAGAGATACCTTATAACTATTGTCTTCAAAGATTTAATATAACGTGAGTTCGATGTTGATTCCTTCGATTGCGGCTTGAAGATTTTTAGTGGGGTTAGAAGTCGGTTTTTTAGGATAAGTGTCCGTACTAACAGACAATAATTATAAAAACCCGACTTCTATGCTAGTCATTGAATTCACGTTAATTTATGACTTATGCAATCTGGAAAATTAGATCGCTATTTAGGGCGAAAAATACAGCGTCGTCGTTCAGAAAAAGGTTGGTCACAATACAGGTTTGCATAGAACTTATATTAGCCAGCTTGAGCGCGGTTTAAAAAGTCCTTCGATACGAGTTCTTAGCCATATTACAGGAGCTTTAGGAGTGACAATGAGTGAATTTTTAAAAGGAGTAG